>JAGPCO010000020.1:0-45212 GCA_018058095.1 Kofleriaceae bacterium | reverse complement strand
CGTCGCGCGCCAGCGAGCCGTCGGCCAGCCCGGCCTGGGTCGCCTGGTCGAGCCCGGCCTGGGCCTGCCCGGGCGTGGTGACGTTGCCGAACGCGTCGTAGGTGAGCGAGCCGTTCTGCAGGCCGGCGTTGACCGCGGCCTGTTCGCCGCGAGCGATCTCCGCCGGTGACTGCACGCTGCCGAATGGATCGTACTGGGCCACGCCG
The DNA here is from genome assembly GCA_018058095.1 of Kofleriaceae bacterium. Classification (GTDB taxonomy): domain Bacteria; phylum Myxococcota_A; class Polyangia; order Haliangiales; family Haliangiaceae; genus JABFXX01. Next base: position 45,006 of record JAGPCO010000020.1, on the reverse strand, counting down.
GCCTTGAGCGCGGCCGCCTCGCCGGCCTGCTGCAGGGCCGGGCTGACCTTGCCGAGCTCGCTCAGCGCGGCGCCGACGTTGTCGAGGGAGGTCTGGATGAACACCTCGCCGTTGACGGCCTGGTAGGCGCCGGTGCCCTGGACGCGACCCGACAGGGTGAGGTTGCCGTTGAAGGCCTCGAGGCTGACCTGGGACTGCTGGAACTTCGCCTCGAACCCCTTGTTGGTGCTGAGGCTGACCTCGCCGGCGCCGAGGTTGCCGCGGATGCCGACGGTGATGCCGCTCTCCGTGGTGTAGCTCGCGGTCGGCCGCACCAGCTCGCCGTCGGCCTTGATGAAGTTGTTGCCGCCTGACGGCGTGACCTGCAGGCCTTCGCGCACCGTGCCCGACAGCACGTCGACCGACCCGTTGAAGCCGCCGCCGCCGCCGCTGACGGTGACCCCGGTGACGTCCTGACGCAGGCCGGTCTCGACCTTGGGCACGAAGTCGGGCCCGACGGTGACGCGGGTGAACGGGCCGGCGGTGACGTTGCTGTGGCTGGCGATGTCGGCGCTGCCGGTCAGGTTGGGCAGCTCGGTCCCGAGCACGCTGTTGGTGAGCTGGGTGGCGCCGTTGAGCAGCGGATTGCTGAAGTTGAGGCTGATCGTGTTGCCCGAGCTCTGGGCGCCGAAGAAGCCGGGCGTCGACGAGCTGGTCGGGCGCGAGTCGAAGTACAGGCCGGTCGTGGCCCACAGGGTGTTGTTGAGGGCGCGACCGAGGAAGCCGCCATTGATCTCATCCAGCTCGGCCTCGCTGAGGGTGGTCAGCGCGGCGGTGGCGGTCGGGTCGGTGTGGTCAGGCTTCCCCATGGGCCGGGGTCCAGCATGGGGCGTGCCGGCGCACAGTTCGTAGCCCACCTTACGTTTCCCACGCGCTATCCGTGGGTTACGTCCCGGCCACGGCCAGGTGGGTGTCGCCACCGGTCGGCGGCGCAGGGGAACAGCAGGCCCCCGACGCTGGACGCACCGGGGCGACTACTGCACGGTCAGGACAGTGCCGCAGTGGGCACCCAGGGGCGCGGAGGTGCCAGGGCGACAGCTGATGTAGCCCGGCTGCGATGGGTCCTCCCAGTTCTGCAAACGATCACGCTTGCAGGGGACTAGCAGTCGTCGGGGATGGTCTCGGACCAGTCGTCACCGAACTGCACGTACCAGCCGTCACCGAGCAGGTCGATCTCGGCGACGTGGTCGGCCGGGGCGCCCTTGGCCAGGGCGCGGTCCCACACCGTCGCCAGCGAGCAGCGCGGCCGGCGCAGGAAGCGATCGTCGCACTCCTCGCGGGTGGTGACGTAGGCCGTGATCTCCTTGGCCGAGACGTCGACGTAGACCATACACGCGATGTCGACGTCGACGCCCTTGGGCACGCCGGCCGGGCGCGGCGACGCCGCCTTCGACCGGAACCAGTAGCTGGCCTGGAGGTCGCGGGTCAGGGTCAGGTTGGCCAGGCCGCCCTTGCCGACGGCCTGGACCTCGAACGCGGTGAGCTCGGCGTCGGCCAGCAGGCGGCGCGCCAGGTCGCGTGCGCGCGGCAGGTAGGTGACCGCGTCGAAGCGACGGGTATCGACGTCGGGCTTGCTGACCAGGGTCGGACGCTTGCCACCGCCGGCGTTGATGGTGACGCCCGGGCCGATGCTGACGCCCGGGCCGATGATCACCGTGTCGCGGTGCTCGAGCACCGGCTCGTTGCCCGGACGGGTGGCCACGGTCGGCGCCGGCGTGCCCACGGTCGGCGCCGGCGGCGCCACCGGCAGGCGCGCGTCAGGCCGGACGACCTGCGCCACCGGGGGCGCGCCCGGCCCGGATGGATCGGCCGCGGTCGGCGCCGGCCTCGGCGTGGTCGGCGTGGTCGGTGTCGGCGCCTGCGTCGTCGGCGTCGTCGGCGTCGTCGGCGTTGGCGTGGTCGGCGCGGGTCCGCCCGGCGCCGGCACGGCCGACCCGGCCGCGATCTCCACCGGCGCGGCGCCGGGCGCCGGCGCATCCTGGCCCGTGCCGGCGATGACGAGCGCGATCGCGACCGCGGCCCCGGCGGCGAGGATGGCGCCGGCGATCAGCCAGGGCGCGTTCGACCGCGCCGTGGTGCGCTCGGTCGCCGGCACGGCCGCCGATGGCGGCGCGGCCTGCAGCGTCGGTTGCGACCAGGGTGGCGGCGGCGCCGGCGCGGTCGGCCCGGTGCCGGGGGTGCCAGGTCCGCGGCCAGTGTTGCCGCCGCCCAGGCCCGAGCCCGACACCGGCGCGCGTTGCCCGCTGGTGCGCGCGCTCGGCCAGCCTGGCGCCAGCTCGGCGCCGGCGGCGACCAGGGCGTTGGCCATGTCGTCGGCGTCGACGAACCGCGCCGCCGGGTCCTTGGCCAGCGCGCGCAGGATGACCTCCTCGAGCCCGACCGGCACGTCGGCGCGCAGGGCGCGCGGCGGCACCGGCTGGTCCTCGACGTGGGCCCGCATCAGCGCGAACAGGTTGCCCGACACGAACGGGCGCTGGCCGGTGACCAGCTCGTACAGCATGACGCCACACGCGTACAGGTCGGTCCGGCCGTCGATGACCCCGCCGCTGACCTGCTCCGGCGCCATGTACTCGGGCGTGCCGAGCAGCGCGCCGGTCTGGGTCCGCGGCGAGTTGGTGCCGACCACGCTCGGCGCCAGCTTGGCGATGCCGAAGTCGAGCACCTTGGCCTGGCCGCCGCGGGTGACCAGCACGTTGTCGGGCTTGAGGTCGCGGTGGACCACGCCCTGCCGGTGCGCCGCCGCCAGCGCCTCCAGCACCTGCAGCGTGACGTGGACGACCATGCCGGCGCTCAGCTCGCCCCGACGCGACAGCTCGCCCAGGGTGCCGCCCTCGACGAACTCCATGACGATGTACGGCCGGCCATCGGCGAGCCGGGCCAGGTCGAGCACGTTGACGATGTGCTCGTGGCGGATGAGGTTGACCGCGCGCGCCTCGGCGAAGAAGCGCTCGATCAGCGCCGGGTCACGCGCGCACTCCTCCGACAGCACCTTGACCGCGACCCGGCTGCCGATGTCGGGCTGGACCCCGAGGTAGACCCGGCCCATGCCGCCGGCGCCGACGACGCGGGCCAGGCGCCAGCGCCCGACCTGCTCGCCGAGCAGTGGATCGGCCGGCACCACCAGGGTGCCGCCGTCAGCGCCGCAGTAGCCGGGCTCGGGGTACCGCTGGCCGCACAGCGCGCAGACGTAGCTCGTCATGCCGGGCGGCCTGGGCCGTCAGTCGATGACGGTGCCGGGGTCGGCCGCCTCGACCGACCACTTGAAGTTGTCGATGAGCGCGACCGAGTCGAGCACGTGGTCGCTGGTGTCCCAGATGGCGATGCGGAGGGTGATGATCTCGCCCGGCACCACGTTGCCGGCGGTGACCAGCCAGCCGGTGCCGCCACCGACCATCTGCCCGCCGAAGGTGCTGCAGCCGAAGTCGGACCGGTCCATGCCGGTGCCGGCGAGCTCGGTCGTGCCCTCACACACCGTGTGCTGGAAGGTGACGTCGCCGTTGCAGCCGGCCGGCCCGTTGACGCACTGCCGGAACAGGCCGGTGTTGCCGGCGGCCAGGTTGACGCCGACCGGGTAGCGCGTGCCGACCATGCCGGGCGGCTCATAGAAGGCCAGGTTCTTGTCGGTCGGGTTGGGCGGCGTCGCGGCGTAGGTCGAGTCGAGCAGGATGACGAAGAAGTCGTTGTACTGAGTACACGTGTACTCGGGGTACTCGGCGCTGAGGAAGCTGCTCGACAGGCTGAACGAGCGGGCGTTGCTCGGCACGCGGATGCGCAGGGTCAACATGACCGCGTCGTTGGCGGTGGTGCTGGTCGGCGGCGGGCAGCCGGGCGCGTTGGGCAACACGCCGGCGTTGGCGCTCATGTAGTCGGCCGGCAGGGCCGACGTCGTGGCCATGTTCTGGCCGAAGTCGAACGCCGCGAACGGCGGGTTGGCGTCGCTGGCGTCGGCGGCGTGCCCGGTCGACAGCACGACCAGGCTGCTGCCCAGGCGCGGCGCGTTGTTGGTGCCGAAGCCGTCGCGGATGGCGCGCGAGTTGGCCGCCGGCGGGATGGCGCCGCCGTCGGGCAGGCTGAGGGTGGCCGACAGGACCCCCCAGCGCAGCGAGGCCTCGTCGGTGAACTGGCACAGGTCGAGCGCGCGGGCGTAGTCGAGCGGCTCACCCGAGTTGGACAGGAGGCCGGCGTCGCACGAGATCAGCGCGTTGTCGCGGATCTGGTCGCAGTCGTCGTCGACCATGTTGGTCGGGTCCTCGAACGCGCCCGGGTTGACCAGCGCCGGCTGGCCACACTCGGTGCTGTCGCAGCAGTCGCCGTCACACGTGCTGTAGCCGTCGCCGTCGAGGTCGGCGTCCTCGTCGGCCTGGCCCGAGCAGTTCTCGTCGATGCCGTTGCCGCAGGTCTCCATGCTCGGGGTGACCTCGCCGACGCAGATGCCCCAGGTGCCGCCGCCGGTGCAGGTGCGCATGCCCGGCGTGCAGGCGCCCACGCCCTCGGTGCCGACCGGCCCGGTGTAGCAGGCCTCGCGATCACCCGGCAGGCAGCCGTCGACCTGGCACACCCCGCCCATACACACCTCGCCGGCGCCGCAGGCCGGGTCGCACTCGTCGGTGCCGGGTCGGGTGTCGGAGCCGCAACCGGAGGCGGCGGTGGCCAGGCTCGCGCCGAGGATGGCGATCAGGGCTGCGTTCTTCATGGGCGCTCTCCAGTGCCAGGGCCGGGCCGGCCAGCGACCCGCGTGGGTCAGCCAGTGCGAACCGAAAAGTCCCGCATCGCTACCACTTGAGGACCCTTCAGATCAACGAGAAAGCTGCGCCCGGTACCGAGCCGCCCGTCGAAGGCCAGCAGGTACCAGACGTCGAGGGTCCAGCCGGCGTGCTCGGACTCACACGGCGGCGTCCACGACACCGCCTCGAGGTCACCCAGGTACGACGGGCGATGCCCGCCCCCGGCGACCAGCTTCTGGTAGTCGTCGGACCCGGCCACCGCCGAGACCGCCGCCGCCGCGTCCTTGCTCGACACCGTGCGGCGCCAGGCCGAGGTCAGGCGGCACCGGCCGATCTTGCCGTCGAGCGACAGCTCGACCTCGTACGCCTCGTCGGCCGGCAGGCCGTCGAAGTCGGGCACGTCGAACTCGGGGTAGCGGTCGCGCTCGGCGATGTGCTCGAGGCGATCGTCGAACGCCTCCTGGCCGGCGTCGAGGGTCTCGTGCGAGTAGTAGCCGAGGACTCGCAGCACCAGCTGGGTCGAGGGCAGGCGGTGATCCCAGTCGATCACGGTGATGGCGCCGACGTAGCTGCTGCGGAAGGCGACCAGCGCCGGCAAGGTGGCGGCCAGGCTGGCCGCGGCGTCGGCGCCGGTGAACAGCGACTGGTACGCCACCCGCGGGTGCAGGCGAACGCCTTCGGCGACGAAGGAGCGCAGATCGTTGGACACCGCAGGCTCAGCATACAGCGCGGGCGCGGCCGGGGGTAGGGCGCGGGCTCGGTGCTCGTGCTCGTGCCCTCAGCAGCCGGCGAGCGCGTCGACCAGCGCCCGCACCTCGGGCCCACGCAGGCGCAGGCTGGCGGCGCCGACCACCAGCCGGCTCGACACCTCGGCGATGGTCTCGACCTCGACCAGCCCGTTCTGGCGCAGGGTCTCGCCGGTCTCGGTCAGGTCGACGATGCGGTGGCACAGGCCGGTCAGCGGGCCGAGCTCGACCGAGCCCGACAGCTCGACGATCTCGGCGGTGATGCCGCGCGCCTGCAGGTAGCGCCGGGTCAGGCCCGGGTACTTGGTGCCGACCCGCAGGTGCAGCTGGGCGTCGTCGTCGAAGCGGGCTCCGGCCGGCTCGGCCAGGACCAGGCGGCACCGGCCGATGCCGAGGTCGAGCGGCGCCGCCAGGTCCCAGCCGCCCTCGTCGAGGACGTCGCTGCCGGCGACGCCGAGGTCGGCCGCGCCGCTGGCGACGTAGGTCGGCACGTCGCCGGCGCGCACCAGCAGCACGCGCAGGCCGCCGCAGTCGACGATGAGCTTGCGGCCCGGGTTGGTCAGCGCGGTCAGGTCGTAGCCGGCGCGCACGAACCGCGGCACCGCCTGGTCGAGGACCCGGCCCTTGGCCATGGCCAGCACCAGCGGCCGGCGCGTCGCCACGGTCAGCCCTTCACGCGGCGGATCTTGGCGCCGACGCCGCGCAGCTTCTTCTCGATGGCCTGGTAGCCGCGATCGAGGTGGTACACGCGCAGCACCTCGGTCTTGCCCTCGGCGACCAGCCCGGCCAGCACCAGCGAGGCCGAGGCGCGCAGGTCGGTCGCCATGACCGTCGCCCCCGACAGCGATCGGCCACCCTTGATGATCGCGGCCCGGCCGTTGACCTGGATGTCGGCGCCCATGCGGCCGAGCTCGGGCACGTGCATGAAGCGGTTCTCGAAGATGGTCTCCTTGATGACGCTCTGGCCGTCGGCCAGGCAGGCCAGCACCATGAACTGCGCCTGCATGTCGGTCGGGAAGCCGGGGTGCGGCTGGGTCGTGATGTCGACCGGCTGCAGCTTGGTCGGGCCCTTGACGCGCAGGCCGCCGACCTCGGCGGTCACGGTGGCGCCGGCGGCGCGCAGCTTGGCGGTGACCGCGTCGAGGTGCTCGGGCTGGACCCCGCGCAGCAGGACGTCGCCGCGGGTGATGGCGGCGGCGACGGCGAAGGTGCCGGCCTCGATGCGGTCGGGCATGATGGCGTGCTCGATCGCGTGCAGCGCGTCGACGCCCTCGATGGTGATGATCGGGGTGCCGGCGCCGGAGATGCGCGCGCCCATCTTGCCCAGCACCAGGGCCAGCTCCTCGACCTCCGGCTCGCGCGCGGCGTTCTCGATGATGGTGCGGCCCTTGGCCAGGACCGCGGCCATCATCAGGTTCTCGCACCCGGTCACGGTCGGCATGTCGAGCACGATGTGGGCGCCGCGCAGGCGCTTGCACACCACGTCGACGTAGCCGTGCTCGAGGGTCACGGTCGCCCCCATCGCGGTCAGGCCCTTGAGGTGCTGATCGATCGGGCGGGCGCCGATGGCGCAGCCGCCGGGCAGCGAGACCCGGCCGTGGCCGAAGCGGCCGACCAGCGGGCCGAGCACCAGCACGCTGGCGCGCATGGTCTTGACCAGCTCGTACGGCGCCTCGAACTTCGCCTTCTTCTTGCCGGTCGGCGTCGGCGGCGAGCCGATGCTCATGGTCGCGCCGGTCGAGCTCACCGTGCAGCCGAGCTTGCGCAGCAGCTTGCCCATGGTGGCGACGTCCTGCAGGGCCGGGACGTTCTTGAAGGTGCTGGTGCCCTCCGGCAGGAGGCCGGCGGCCAGCAGGGGAAGCGCCGCGTTCTTGGCGCCACTGATGGTGATCTCACCGACCAGGCGGCGACCACCTTCGACCACGATCTTGTCCATGGGAGCTCCGACCAGGTAACACGTGGCCAGCCAGGCCGGCCAGGTACGGTGACGCCGGATCAACGGCGCACGGACGGCGCCCATTCCAGGTGAAGGTGCCGGCCGGGCGCGTTATGCCGTGGCCATGACGCAAGCAAGGGGCCCCCGGGCCCGACTGGGTGCCGTGCTGGCCGCGCTGCTGGGCGCGATGACCGGCTGCGGCGGGGCCGGCCCGACACGACCGGCGCCGTCGGTGGCGACCCCACCCGCGGCCGTGGACGCCCGGCCGGCGACGGTGGCCGAGCCGGCGCCACGACCCGCCCCGGTCGACCCGGCGGCCCGGCGCGCGGCCGACGCCGCGGCGGCGCTGGCCCGCCTGCCCGAGGTGCAGGCCAAGCTGGCCGTGCTGCGCCAGCTCGCGTTCAAGCGGCCGGTCCCGGCGGCGGCGCAGTCGGTGGCCGACTTCCGCAAGCACATCGAAGCCGAGCTGCCGCGCGAGCTGCCCCCGGCGCTGGCGGCCGCGACCTCGACCGCGCTGGCCCAGCTCGGCGTGTTGCGCGCGCCGATCGACCTGGCCGGGGCGATCACCGACGCGCTGGCCACCCAGGCCGCGGCCTACTACGACTCGACCGCCAAGGCGTTCTACATCGTCATGGTCCAGGGCGACCCGGTCACCGCCGACACCTTCAACGCGCACGAGCTGGTGCACGCGCTGCAGGACCAGCACTTCGACCTCGGCGCCTACTACCAGCAGCAGCTACCGCGCGAGCAGCGCACGCTGAGCGAGGACGAGACCAACGCGCGCATGTTCGTGGTCGAGGGCGACGCCACGTTCTCGATGTTCGCGTACCAGGCGGCGGCGTCGGGCAGCGACCTGCTGTCGCCGGCGGCCCGCCCGTTCGCGCGCACGCTGTTCGCGACGGTGGCGGCGCAGACGCCGGACCAGCTGGCCGAGGCCGCCAAGGTCCAGGCCGCCAGCGCCACCGACGAGGACAGCAAGCGCTCGGCCGAGGCGCTGGCCCGGATCCCGCTGTACCTGCGGGTGCCGCTGACCAGCGCCTACTTCAAGGGGGCGCTGCCCATCGCGGTGGCGTACGAGCGCGGTGGCTGGGCCGAGGTGGCGACGCTGTACACCCGGCCGCCCGAGTCGACCGAGCAGCTGCTGCACCCCGACACCAAGCTGATCGGCACCCGCGACCTCCCGGCCACGATCGTGCTGCCGAAGATCGCCGGGCTGAGCCCGGTCCACGGCGACGTGCTGGGTGAGCTGCTGTGGCAGGTGTACTTCTGGGAGTGGACCAAGGGCGGCGCCGACGCGGCGGCGGCGGGCTGGGATGGCGACCGCTACCAGGTGATGCGTGATGGGGACGGTCAGCTGGTCGGCCTGATGGCGACGACCTGGGACTCGGTGGCGGAGGCGACCGAGTTCGAGGCGGCGTACCGGGCCAGCCTGGCGGCGCGGTTCCCCGACGGCACGCCGGCGACGGCGACCGGCCTGGTGGCGCGCAACCGGCCCGACGGCAGCGCGGTCTACCTGCAGCGGCGCGGGGTCGACGTGTTCATCGCCGACGGCGCGCGCGACAGCACGGTGATCGGGCGCCTGGCCAAGGGCACCCGCATCACCCGGCGTTAGCCGTCGCCCCGACCTGGTCGAGCGGCCCGAGGATCCGCGTGACCTGCTGGCCGAGCTGGCTGGCGCTGTACGGCTTGTCGAGGAAGCCGGCCGCACCGGCGGCGAGCAGGGCGCGCGCCTCGGCCTCGACCGCGTAGCCGGAGGCGAGCAGGATCGGCACCGGGCGGAGCGCCCGCAGGCGCACGAAGCACTCGGCGCCGCTCATGACCGGCATCGCCATGTCGAGGATGACCAGGGCGATGTCGGCGGCGCGTGCCTCGAACAGGCGGACCGCCTCGGCCCCATCGGTGGCGGTCAGGACGGTGAGGCCGAACCGCTCGAGCAGGCGGGTCGTGGCCTGCCGGATCAGCGGCTCGTCATCGACGAGGAGGACGAGGCCGCGCTGGCGGATCGGTGCGCTGTCGAGCTCGGCCGCGGGTGCGACCACCGAGCCGGTGGCCCGGGCCTGCGGCAGGAAGATGCGGAAGGTGGTGCCGGCGCCGAGCGCCGACTCGACCTCGATCGCCCCACCGTGGGACTGCACCGCGCCGAACACCATGGCCAGCCCCAGCCCGGTGCCCTTGCCGACGGGCTTGGTGGTGAAGAACGGCTCGAAGATGCGGGCCCGGGTGGCCTCGTCCATCCCGCCGCCGGTGTCGGTCACCTCGATGACGCCATACGCACCCGAGCGGACCCCGAGGCGTTCCGCGTGGTCCGGACCGACGAAGATCGCGCTGGTGCCGATCAGCAGGCGGCCGCCGGAGGTCATGGCGTCGGCGCCGTTGAGGCACAGGTTGATGACGACCTGGCCGAGCTGGGCCGGGTCCCCGTCGATGCTGACCGCGCAGCCACCGATCCGCGCCAGCTCGACCGACTTGGGCAAGGTCCGGCGCAGGAGCGGCACGATCTGATCGGTGATCTGGTCGAGCGCGACCACCTCGCGGCGGTACTGGCCACGGCGCGAGAAGGCCAGCAGGCTGTGGGTCAGGGCCGCCCCGCGCGCCGCCTCGCGGCAGATGTCGCCCAGATCCGACCGCAGGGCCGGGTCGCGCGCGTTCTCGAGGATGAGCTCGGAGATGCCGAGGATGCCGCCCAGGATGTTGTTCATGTCGTGGGCCAGGCCGGCCGCGAGCGTGCCGACGGCCTCCATGCGCTGGGCGTGCACGAACTGGTCGCGCAGCTGCTCGCGGTCGGCCTCGGCGCGCAAGCGCTCGTCGAGCTCGGTCCGCAGCCGCGCCGCCGCCGCCTCCGCCACCAGCCGGCTCTGCTCGGCGACGACGACGTAGCGCCGGTTGACGACGTGGAACACCAGCGACATGAGCGCGGTGCCGAGCACCGAGGCCACGGCCATGCCATCGACCGGCCCGGGCAGCGACAGCCGGACCGGCAGCCACAACGCCAGCAGCGCGCCCAGCGTCGCCACGCACCACGTGGTGCTGACCGCGAACGAGATGGCGAGGGTGGCGATCAGCAGCGGCGCCACCAGCGAGGCCTCGCCGGTGACGTACTCGGTGGCGATCGTGATGATCGGCCCACCCAGGCCGAGCAGCGACAGGGCCAGGTGGATGTGGCGCAGCGGGAAGCGGCCGCGGGAGGTGACCACGTACAACACGCCGGCCAGGGCGCACATGGCGGCGTTGAGGGCGTACATCCCGGCCGGCGGCGTGACCCCGGCCGGCCCGCTCACGATCAAGGAGATGGTGATGGCGACGATGAGGATGAGCGAGCCGGCCCGGGTCCGCTCGAGTGCGACCCGGCCCAGGCGCGCCTCGATCTCCGTCGCGTGTTCCACCTCGACCGCGGTCGGCATCGTCCTCCATCTTCGCAAATCGGCCGCCTCGAGAGAACGATGAGGTAGGCCGACACCGGCCCACACCGGGGTCAAGGCGCGGCGACGGCGCCAACCCCGCGATCGACCACGACCCGCGGCAGCTCGCCATCCAGCTCGACCCGGACCTGACCCCGGCGCGCGGGTGCAGCCTCGGCCTCCGCGCCCGGCCCGGCCCCGAAGGCGTCGAAGGCGGCGTCCTCGAGGTGGCGGGTCAGGGTCGCGGCCAGGCCGCGGGCGCCGGTCTGCCGGCGCATGGCCTCGGCCACCAGGTGGTCGAGCACCGCGTCCTCGACGACCAGCTCGAACCCCTCGAGGGTGAACTCGCGGGTCATCCGCGCCACCACGTCGCCGCGCAGGATGTCGCGCAGGGTGGCCGCGTCGAGCGCGCCGAGCGGGACGACCCGGGTGAAGCGCGCCACCAGCTCCGGCAGGAAGCCATAGGCCTGGAAGTTGGCGACGTTGTCGACCTCCTCGGCGGTGAAGCCGATGGCGATCGGATCGTCGCCGACCCCGGGCGGTCCACCGGCGCGCCCGAAGCCGATCTGGTCGCGCGCGGCCCGGCGCCGCGCCACCTCGTGGAAGCCCGAGAAGGCGCCGGCGGCGATGAACGCGATGTCGGCGGTCGACATCACGACGTGGTCGGCGTAGCTGGAGTGCGACAGCTCGAGCGGCACCACCACCTCGCTCGCCTCGAGCATCTTGAGCAGCTCGCGCTGCACGCCCATGCCGGTCACGTCCTTGGTGGTGCCGGCGCCGGCGAACATCGCGTTGTTCTGGCCCGACGCGATCTTGTCGAACTCGTCGAGGCACACCACGCCGATCGCGGCCAGCAGCGGGTTGCCGTCGGCGGCGTGCAGCAGCCGGGTCAGGATCGCCGACGGGTCCTGGCCGACGTAGCCGGTCTCGGAGTAGGTGGTGACGTCGACCACCGCGACCGGCAGCCGCACGATCTTCTGGAACAGCGTCTCGACCAGGAAGGTCTTGCCGCAGCCGGTCGGCCCGGCCAGGAGGTAGTTCGACTTGCGCGGCAGGTCCTGCCGGTCGAGCCCGTCGAGGTGCAGCCGCTTGATGCGGCGCAGGTGGCGGTAGGCCATCAGGCACAGCGCCCGGCGCGCGGCGTCCTGGCCGCGGTAGCCGTGCTCGGACAGCGCCGCGAACAGCGCCGCCGGCGCGGGCACCTCGAGCTCGCGCACGAAGCGGGCGAACGGCTCGACGCCCTGCTTGCGCGGCTTGCGGCTGGTCTCCATCGGTCGTCCGCGGCCGGGCACCGACCGCGCCTGGACATGGTAGCAGCCGGCTCGCGCGCGCGGGTCCGACATCGGCCGCCGGGGAATTCCCACCGCGCCGCGCAGGCCGGGCCGCCGCGTGGTTGCGGTCCGGCCGGGGCGGTGGTGTGATCGGTCCGGCGATGGAGGTCCCCCCCAGCCTGATCCGGCCGCTGCTCGACGCGGCCCCGGCCGAGCGGCGAGCCGAGATCGAGGCGGTGCCCGACCTGGGCCGACGCCTGTGGGCGCTGGTGGCCGAGGGCCGGGCCGCCTGGCCGGCGCTGCAGGTCGAGCCGTCGCTGCTGGTGGCGTTCATCGGCCGGCAGCTCGGCGGCGAGCAGGACCCGACCGAGCTGCTCGACGGCCTGCGCGCGGGAGATCTGTACCTGGCGGCGGCGTGTGCCCAGGGCGACGTCGCCGCCATCGAGGCGTTCGACCGTCACTTCATGCGCGAGGTCGACATCGCGCTGGCCCGCATGCGCATCGGCCCGCCCCGGCTGAGCGACGTCAAGCAGCTGGTGCGGCAGCGCCTGTTCGTCGGCCCCGACGGCGGCACCGGCAAGATCGTCGAGTACGCCGGCCGCGGCGACCTGCGGCGCTGGGTCCGGGCGGTGGCGGTGCGGACCTGCCTCAACGACCTGCGCAAGGGTCGGCAGGAGGTCCTGACCGACGACGACCAGCTCATCGCCCAGCACGCCATCCCGGGCGACGATCCCGAGATCGAGTACATGAAGCGGACCTACGCCGAGCAGTTCCGCGCCGCCTTCACCGAGGCGCTGGCCACGCTCGGGCCGCGCGAGCAGACCCTGCTGCGCTACCACCACGTCGACGGCCTCAACATCGACGAGATCGGCGCGATCTACCGGGTCCACCGGGTCACCGCGTTCCGCTGGCTGGAGAAGGCGCGGGACCTGCTGGTCAAGGCCACCCTCGACGTGCTGCGCGGGCGGCTGCGCCTGTCGCCTGGCGAGCTCGACAGCGTGCTGCGCATGATCCGCAGCCAGGTCCACCTGTCGCTCATCCGCCACCTCGGCGGCAAGAACGACAAGGTCGACGATGGCGAGGAGCTCGACGCCGCCGACCTCGAGGAGATCGAGTCGTGACCGGGCCCCGGCGCGACCTGGACGCGGTGCCCGTCGCCGACGATGAGCCGTGTCGCGCGCCCGACCTCGAGGAGATCGAGTCGTGACCGGGCCCGGCCGGGCCGCGCGGCTGGGCGACATCGGGGTGGCGGCGCTGCTGCTGGCGGTGGTGGCGATGATGATCGTCCCGCTGCCGCGGCTGCTGGTCGACCTGCTGCTGACGCTCAACATCACGATCGCCGTCCTGCTGCTGATGGCCGCGCTGTTCATGCCGCGGCCGCAGCGCTTCGCCAGCTTCCCGACCATCCTGGTCGTGACCACCCTGTTCCGGGTCGGCCTCAATGTCTCGACCACGCGGCTCATCCTGGCCGAGGCCGACGCCGGCGAGGTGGTGCGGGCGTTCGGCTCGGCGGTGGTGGCCGACAACCTGGTGGTCGGGCTGGTGGTGTTCGCGGTGATCACCATCGTCCAGCTGCTGGTGGTGGCGCGCGGGGCCGAGCGGGTGGCCGAGGTCGCGGCCCGGTTCGCGCTCGACGCCATGCCGGGCCGGCAGCAGGCCATCGACGCCGACCTGCGGGCCGAGCTGATCGACGGCGCCACCGCCCAGGCCCGCCGGGCCGAGCTGACCCGCGAGTCGCAGCTGCACGGCGCGATGGACGGGGCCATGCGCTTCGTCAAGGGCGACGCCATCGCCGCCATCCTCATCGTCGTCATCAACCTGGTCGGCGGCCTCATCGTCGGCGTCGGCTACCGCGGCATGGACGCCAGCACGGCGGCGACGACCTACTCGCTGCTGTCGGTCGGCGAGGGCCTGGTCGCGCAGATCCCGTCGCTGCTGGTGGCGGTGGCGTCCGGCCTGCTGGTGACCCGCATCGCCGCCGCCAGCGAGCGCGAGCTGGGTGACGACCTGGCCGACCACGTGCTGGCCGACCCACGCGCGCTGGTCGGCGCCGGTGTGCTGCTGCTGGGCCTGGCCATCGTGCCCGGGATGCCGCCGCTGCCGTTCGCGCTGCTCGGCGGCTCCGCCCTCGCCGGCGGGATCTGGCAGCGCCGCCGGCGCCCGGTCGGCACCGCGACCCCGACGGTGGTGGCGCGGGCGCCCCGGCTCGCGGTGCGGCTCGGCGCCGACCTGGCCGGGCGCGGCGACGACGTGACGACGGCGGTGGCGCGCCTGGCCCGCCGCGGCGTGCCGCTGCCGGCGCCCGCGCTGCTGCCGGCGCGGCCCGAGCAGGCCGCGGTCGAGCTGGTGATCGAGGTCGACGGCGCCGCCGCGGCCTGGCTGCGGCCGAGCGACGACGAGCGGGTCGACGCGCTCGAGCGAGCGCTGGGGTCGGTCGCCAGCGAGCTGATCGGCCTCGACGAGGTCGAGCGGATGGTGACCAGCGCGGCCCGGGTTCAGCCCGTGCTGGTGCGCGAGACGGTGCCGCGCCTGGTCGCGCTGCCGGCCCTGACCGAGGTGGTGCGGGCCCTGGTCGACGAAGGCGTGCCGGTGGCCGACCTGGCGCCGGTGCTGGCGGCGGTGGCGACCGCGCCGGCCGGCACCACCGGGGCGGCGCTGGTCGATCACGTGCGCGCCGGCCTGCGCCGGCAGATCTCGGCCCGGTGGGCGCCGCGCGGCGAGCTCGTGGTGTACACGCTCGATCCGATGATCGAGGAGGCGGTGCGGACCGCCCTCGACCGCCGAGCCGGCGCGACCGTGCTGGCGCTCGAGCCGGCCATCGCCCACGACATCGTGCGCGCGGTGCGGGCGCGGGCCGGGGCGGGGCCGGCCGTCGTCCTCGCCAGCGCCGATCTGCGCCGCCACGTGCGCGGGTTGCTCGAGCTCGAGCTGCCGGCGGTGACGGTGCTGGCCGCGCACGAGCTGGCGCCCGGCACGACCGTGCGCGCCGAGGCGATGATCGAGGTGGCGTGAACGCGCGCGCCGCGCTGCTGCTCGCCCTGCTGGGCGGCGCCGGCCCGGCCGCGGCCGAGGTCCATGGCAGCCTCGGCGCCGGTCCGGCGCTGGTGCTGACCGGGGCCGGCGGCGATCGGACCCGGCTCGACCTCGGGCTCGACGTGTTGCCGGGCGGCCGCCTCGGCCGATTCGGCCTGGCCGGCGCGCTGCGCGGGCTCGGCGGCGACGGAGCGCCGACGCTGCTGTGCGCCGGGGTGGTGTGGCAGGCGGCGGCGGCGCGACCGCGCCTGACCTTGCTGCCCTACGCCGAGGCAGGGCTGGCCTGGGCCGACGGCGCGGCGCGCGCGCCCGTGGTCGGGGCCGGCCTGCGGGTGGCGCTGGCCGTGCTCGGCCCGGTCGGGGTGGTGGTCGACAGCGGCGCCCACCTGGTGGTCGACGGGGTGGCCGACACCCGCCTGGTGCTGGCCGGCGCGGCCCGCCTGGCCTGGGTGTGGTAGGGCCGGCTCGTCCGCCTACTCGGCGCAGATCGGGTTGTTGCCGAACCGGCGCGGCGGTGGGGTGGCGTGCGCACCGAACATCCAGCCACAGCCGCGCAGCTCGATCTGGCCGGTCTCGGCGTCGACCACCAGCCCGCCGCCGCCGGCGGTGATGACCACGTGGCGGCCGTCACCGGACCAGCGCAGGCCCGGGGTCGAGGGGGTCGGCAGCCGCCAGCGGCTGACGCCGGCCAGGTCGCGCAGCTCGGTCGTGCTCGAGGAGTCGAACGTGAGCAGGCGATCGCCGCGTGGCGACGGCTCGAGCGTGGCCGCGTTGCCGAGCGCGGTCTCGCTCATCACCCCGGCAGCGTCGGCGAAGATGACGACGCGGTGGCCGGGCGTGGGCGTGGCGCGCCAGGTCAGGTGCAGGGCCCGCCCGCGCCGGTCGATCCGGTCGATCCGCGGCATGGCCGTCAGCTCGACCCGGCCGTCCTTGGCCTGCTCGGCGGTGACCCCGGCGCGCAGCTCATCGAGGGTGTACCGACGCACGCTCTTGCCGGCGACCGCGGCGAGGGCGTGCCCGGTGTCGGCGTGGAGCAGGAACACCTGCGCCTCGGGCACCAGCATGCGCGGCCCGAACGTGCGGCCGTCGGCGCTGACCCGCCACAGCGCGGCGGCGCCGCCGAGGCCGACCGCGACCAGGCGGGTCGAGCCCTCGAACTCGAACGACGCGCCGGCCAGGCTCGAGACCTCGTCGAGGACGAGCTGGGCCGCGTCGATCGAACTGTCTGGACCGGGGCTGGCCTGGCCACGCAGCGCGACCAGCTGCAGCGCGCCGCCGGCGAGCGCCACCAGCAGGTGGTCGTCGTCGATCAGGCCGGCCTGCGCCACCGTGCCGGCCGGCCAGCGGATGACGCGGCGCCAGCGGCGGTCGACGCGCTCGACGACGACGGCCTCGGTGGTGTGCCAGGCGACGACCTCGCCGCTCGGCGCCAGGCTGGCCTGGCTCGGCGCCGCAAAGCGATGCCCGACGTAGCGGGTCCGCCCGTCGGGTGCGATCACCAGCAGGCTGGTGTCGGCCGGGCCGACCGCGGTGCCGCCGACGCCGAGGCGCCAGCCGTTGCTGCGCGGCAGGCCGAGCGGTAGCGTCTGCACCGTCGGGCTGGGGCCGAGGTCGAGGCGGACCAGGTTGGCCGACGACAGCTCGACCAGCCCGAGCTCGCGCGGCCCGGTGAACGCCAGCTGGCCGGAGGCGCCGAGCGTGAGCGTGGTGGTGATGGCCAGGTGCGGGCGCTCGAGGTCGACCAGCACCAGCGGCTGCTGGGCGACGCCGGGGACCAAGGTCGCGCCCGGGTAGGCCAGGACCCGCGCGTCGGGCGAGGCCGCGAACACCTCCCGCCCGGGTGGGCCGGGCAGCGGCACGCCGGGCCCGAGCTCGAGCTTGCCGGCGCGGACGTGGAGCCGCCGCGCCTGGTAGGCCGGGGTCCCGCCGCTGACCACCCGCGCCACCACCACCGCGCCGGCCGTGGTCGGCACCACGCCGAGCAGCCGGGTCTCGCGCGCGGTCACGCGGTCGAGGATGGTGCCGCCCGCGTCGACCAGCAGCAGCGCCTGGTCGGTGCCGATGGCGACGACCTGACCATCGACGATGGCGACCTTGGCCACGCCCGACGTCGGCGGCAGGACGGCGCGGGTCTGGTCGCCGCCGAGGCGGTCGGTGCCGACGACCTCGAGCGAGTCAGCCGCGTTGACGAACGCGGCGAGCAGGCGGTCCCCGCTCCGGCCGATCGCGGCCTGGCGCCAGCCGCGGACCGGGAGCTTGCGCGAGGGCACGGTGCCGTCGAGCGTCGGCCAGATCAGCGCCCGGCCGCCCTGGTCGACCGAGACCGCGGCGCTGGCGTCGGCGGCGATGTCGACGGTGATGATCTGGGTCTGGTGCAGGTCGCCGGCCTGCGCGCCGGGCGCCACCGCGTCCGCGTCGACGTCGGCCGGCGCGGTTCCTGGCGCCGCGTCGGGCGCGGACACCAGCGCGACCCGCGCCGGCGCGGACGCCGGGGTCTTGCAGCTGGTCAGGACGAGCACGGCGAGGAGACCACGCAACGAGGACGCCATGGTGGGTTGATAACGCACGAGCCGCCCGGTTGCGCCCTCGCTCGCCGCGCCCGGGCGCCGCAGGCTCGCACCGCTCACGAGTGGTCGTGGTCAGGATCGGTGCAGGGGTTGGCCGGATCGGCGCCGCACAGCAGGGAGGCGTGCTCGGGGTCGTCGGGGTCCACGCCCAGGTCGGGCCGCTCCACGTCGTCGCCCGCATCCGGGTCCCCGGGCTCGGCGTCGAGCGCGCCACCGGCGGCGACCAGGCGGTCGCGCAGCTCGGGCTGGAGGCCGGGCACCAGGCCGAGCCGGGCCAGGTACGCCACGTAGTAGGCGTCCTCGCGCCGCGCCGCCAGCGTGCCGTCGGCGACGTGCTGCTCGAGCGTGCGCTTGAGATCGCCGATGAGGCGGGACGGGGCCAGCTGGAACGCCTCCATGATGGCGTTGCCGACCCCACCCGGCAGCGGCGGCAGGATGGCGTCGGCCGCGGCCAGGCGGTCGGCGCGATCGGCCAGCGCCGCGATCTGCTCGAGCAGCTGCTTGCGCCGACCGGGGCGCTTCGAGGTGATGTCGGCGCGCGACAGGTCGAGCAGGTCGCCGTAGTGCGGCCCCATGTCACGGTGGAAGCGCCGCACCGCGCTGTCGGTCCAGTGCGGCCCGTACTTGTTGGTGCGCAGGTGGTGCTTGACCAGGAAGCGGATGGTCTGGCGCTCGTCGCGCGGAAACGCGAACCGGCCGTGGATCTTGTCGAACATGCGCGCGCCGACCTCGGCGTGGCCGTGGAAGTGAACCCCCTCGGGCGTGAAGGTGCGGGTCGGCACCTTGCCGATGTCGTGCAGCAGCGCCGCCCAGCGCACCAGCGGCCGCCGCACCGTCTGCTTGACGACCTGCTTGGTGTGCGCCCACACGTCCTTGTGCTGCCGCCCGGTCTCCTGCACCAGATCGACGGTGGCCTCGAGCTCGGGCACGAGCAGGCGCAGGGCACCGACCTGGTGCAGCCACTCGAGCGCGACGTCGACCTCGCGCCCGAGCAGGGTGTGCTCGAACTGGGCCCGGAGGCGGGCCGGGTCGGCGCTGGCCAGGCCGGCGTGCTGGTCCGCCGCCGCCACGCTGAGCGCCTCGGCCGGGACCCGACCGGTCTCGGCGATCTCGGCCGCGACCTCGAGGATCGCGGCGGGATCGGCCGCGAAGAACACGTCCATGCGGCCGCGGGTCCCCGGCGAGTCCGGCAGCGCCAGGAAGCTTTCCCCGCTCATCGCGGGGCCACTGGTACCGGCTTGTCGGAGGGCGGTCAAGCCCGTGGCGTCCACCGGGATCCGCCGGGGCGGCCGACGTTGCTTTTTTTGCGATATCTTGGCTCGCCGCTCCCGCGCGATCCGGCTCGGCCAGGGACAGGTCGGACCACTGGGCGCGAACGTTTCGGGCGAATCGATTGCGCCTGAAGATGCTTCGATCACGTTCGCCAACTATGGGAGTTAGATAAGGAAGATCGGTGTTTTCCCGATCACGCCGCGGTGCGTAAAGCTGGTACGCATCGTGCTCCTGGCCCGGCCGCGATGCAGGGTCGAATCACCGAGAAGCACCTCTCCGAGGCGGAGCGTTGCATGCCCGGGATCCAGCGCTATTACCGCGGCCTGGCTTGCAAGCCCACGACCTTCTTGCAGCTTCTCTGGGCGTTCGAAGGCCAGGCGCAGCGCCGGCCACGCGGCCCCAAGGCCGCTGCGCGCGCCCGGAACCGCTGAATCTCGGCGTTTCTCTGGCGAGATGGCCGGAAGAAGATCTGGCGAGCGGATCAGCCAGTGCGCCATGACGTCTCACTCCGGACACCGGACTGTGGCTGGAATCCTCGATCGGCTCCCGGAGTTCTGGATAGATGATTGAGCCCCGCAGCGCCCCCATCGGCGTGTTCGACTCCGGGGTCGGCGGGCTCACCGTCGTACGTGCGCTCCGGCAGGTGATGCCGACCGCGCCGATCATCTATCTCGGCGACACGGCTCGGGTTCCGTACGGTTCGAAGAGCCCGCGTACGATCGAGCGTTACTCGCTGGCGTGTCAGCGCTTCCTCCTCGACCGCCAGGTCGGCATGGTGCTCATCGCCTGCAACACCGCGTCGGCCAACGCCTTGCCGGCGTTGCAGGCGGCCAGCCCGGTGCCGGTCATCGGCGCGGTCGAACCAGGGGCGGAGGCGGCCCTGGCCGCGACGCAGACCGGCGTCATCGGCGTGATCGGCACCCTGTCGACGGTGCGCTCGCGCGCGTACGAGCGAGCCTTGGCCAGCCGGCCGGGCGTCCGCACGCTGGCCCTGGCCTGCCCCCTCCTGGTGCCGCTGGCCGAGGAGGGATGGACCGACCCGGCCGACCCCATCGCCCGCGCGGTGGCCGAGCGCTACCTGGGCCAGCTGCTGGGGCAGCCGGGCGCCGATGAGCTCGACACCCTGGTCCTGGGCTGCACCCACTACCCGTTGCTGGCGCCGGTCCTGCGGGCGGCTGCGGCCGACCTGGCCGGCCGGCCGATCGCGGTGGTCGACTCGGCCCGGGCCATGGCCGATCGCGCCCTGGCGCTGCGCCCTGGCCACGCCGACCCGACCGCGCCGCGTGGGACGCTGCACTGCTACGCCACCGACACCTCGCGCCTCGACGAGCTGGCGCCGCGCTTCCTGGGCGAGCCGGTCACCGGCTTCGAGCTGGTCGACCTGTAGCAGGGCGCCGAGAGACGCCGCGCAGGCGCAGCGAGCGCGCTCAGCCGGCGCGAACTTCGTCGGCGCGGCGGCGGCGCATGGCGTCGGTCACCGTCGACGCCTTCTTGAGCTTGTCGCCGATGGTCTTCTCGTCGACCGGGTAGTCGGTGCGGAACACCAGGGCGTCCTCGAACAGCAGCTCGCGCGCCTCGTCGTTGTCGAGGTACGCCTTGACCTTCTTGCCCTTGTACTCGAGCTTGGCCAGCGTGGGCAGCTTGCCCTCGAGCCAGGTCATCAGGTCACCCATGACCTGACCGCACAGCTTGAGCCCGTCCTCGAGCCCGTCGAACACCTCGGGGAAGCGGTCGCGGAAGGCCTGCGAGTCCTCGTCGTTCTTGGCGACGATCTCGCGCAGCGCCAGGCGCAGCAGCACGGCGTCGTCGGCGTAGCCGACCACCCCGACCTGGCGGTCGGCGATGAGATCGTTGGGCGACACCACGTACATGATGGCGCCGACGGCGAGCTCGCGCAGCGGGCGCGCGAGGTTCTCGTCGTCGAGCGCTTCGAACACGACCTTGAGATCGTGCGGCAAAGAGACCAGCCAGCCTCGGACGGTGTCGACGAACTTCGGCTCCACGTTGGAAGTCACGGAAACGATCTCACGAGCAATGGGTGAACAAACAGTCGGCGGTGAGGAGGACGGGGGGGTATAGGAGGAACGCACGTGGTTACCAACCCAGGCCGGGAAAAACAAGCCCGCCCGGTTGTTCCGGGTGGTTCGTGGTACCCTGGGTTCGCTCTCGCGGCCCTCGCGAAGGTCGATCTGCGTGGCGAAACGATCACCGGTCCTCGGCTACAACCACAACGTCAAGTATCGTGGAGTCATCTTCCACGTGCAGACGGAGGACTCGGGCGTCGTCAATCCGCACGTGTTCACGCACCTGTTCCACGGCGGCGTGATCGTCTCGACCCGCAAGTACGTGTACGACCCTGGCGCCGACGACGGCGTGGTCAAGGCCTTGATGCAGTCGCAGCACAAGGCCGTGATGAAGGAGCTCAAGCACGGCAAGTTCGACGACAAGATCGACGAGTACCTCGGAACCCTGCCCGAGTTGCTGCCACGCGGGATGGGCGACGCCGAGGCTGCGGCCGCCGGCGCCGCCGCGGCGGCCGCGGTCGCGGTCGCCGCGCTGGACGAGGAGCGGTCGGCCGCCGGCAGCGGCTCGATGGCGGTGCCCTCGCCCGAGGACGACGAGCCGGTGTCGGAGCCGGAGATCCAGGTGCTGCCGGCGTCGGACTCGGTGCCGGGCCACGCCCTGCCCGACGACACCATCCCGGTCCACGCCCTGCCCGAGCACGTGCTGGCCGAGCACCAGGCGCGCTACGGCCAGGGCCGCGGCCGCCCGGGCGACTCGGTGCCGCCGCTGCCGCCGCCGCCGGACAGCCGCACCCCGACGCAGCCGCGGGTGGCGCCGACGGCCAAGGGCGCGACGCTGCCGCCCATCCCGCCGCGGGCCGGCTCGAGCACGACCAACCCAGGCCTCCGCGCCAAGGCCCCGACCGGCCCGGCCGTCGGCCGCGGCGACGATCGCAGCGAGGTCAGCGGCGCGTTCGATGCGATCACCGCGCCGCCGCTCGACGACGTGGCCGAGGTGTCGTCGCCGGCGCCGCCGTCGGCCGCCACCCCGCTCGGCATGCGCCCACCGCCGCCGGGCACCGAGCCGCCACCGGGTGCGGCCGGGCGTCCTGGCGAGTATGCCCAGCACCGCCGGCGCGAACCGACGGCGGTCGAACAGGCGGCGGCCGGACCGACCCGACGCCCGTCGGGCGCGTTCCCGATCGTGCCTGGACCCGACCCGACGCGGACTGGCTCGCCGTCGGCGCCGCCCCACCTGGCCGGGGCGGCGATCACCAACCCGGCGCAGAGCCGCCCGGTCGCCATGCCGCCGGCTCGGCCCGGGACCGTGCCGCCCACGCCGCCCGGCCCGCGCCAGCCGCCGGGCGCGATCGCGCCGCCCACGCCGCCGCGCACGGCGCCACCCGCCGCCCGCCCGTTGCCATCGGCGCCGGCCGCGCCGGTCGCCGCCCGTGGTCCGAGCACGCCGCCGCAGCCCCCCGCCGCGCCGGTCGCCGCCCGCCCGGCCACCACGCCGCCGCCGCCGAGCCGGCCGGCCACGCCGAGCTCGCGGCCGGCCGATCAGAGTGGTGGGACCCGGGCCCGCCGCAGCACGATGCCGCGCGTGGCCGTGCCGGCGGCGACCCCGGGCCGGCCGAGCGGCGGCGTGGTGATGTCGCGGCCCGCGGTCATCGTCGGCGGACCGCGGGCGACCCCGCCGACGGCGCCACCCGCTCACGCCGCCCCGCCCCGAGCCGCCACGCCGCCACCCACGCCGCCGCCCATGCCACCGGGCAGCCAGGCCAGCAGCAGCCGGGTCCGCAAGGCGCGCGAGGAGCCGGCCGGGCGACCGGGCTTCGGTGCCGATCTCATCTCCGAGCGCAGCCTCGACGAGGTCATCCTGGCCTACCTGTCCGAGGACGCCGAGGAGTAGCGGCCGGGCCCGGCGCGACCCGAGCCCCCGGCCACGAGGTGCGATCCGTGCCCAGCGCCCACGTCGAGATCTACACCACCCGGACCTGCGGCTACTGTCGGGCCGCCGAGGCGCTGCTGACCCGCAAGGGCGTTCGCTTCCGCAACCAGGACGTGTCGAACGATCCGGCGACGCGGCGCTGGCTGGTCGAGGCGACCGGCCGCTCGACGGTGCCGCAGGTGTTCATCAACGGCGCGTCGGTCGGCGGCTTCGACGACCTGTCGGCGCTCGACCGGGCCGGCCGGCTCGACGCCCTGCTGGCGCAGCCCCCACCGGCGTGAGGCGCGGCCTCGCGCTCGCCTCGCCTCGTCTCCACTCGTCCACGCAAGGAGCTCCGATGAACCCCCGCCGCTTCGTTCTCGCCGTCCTCGCCCTCGCGCTGTCCACCGCCGCGTGCGGCGCCCACCAGCCGGCCCGGACCCGCACCATCCCGCAGGCGATCGAGGAGCCGGCCCAGGCCTGGCGCTCGTCGGGCTGCACCGTGTGTCACATGAACTGAGCACCGGCCCGCGCGCCGCAGCTACCGCACGCCACACCCGACCCACTCGACCAGCAGGGCGCGCTCCTCGGTCGACGGCCCGCCCGCCGGCGGCATCGTGGTCGCGACCCCGGCCCGCGCCACGATCCGCTCGGCCCAGGTGCGGGCGTCGTCGAGATCGTCGAAGTTGACCGCGAGCGGCGAGTTCTGCCGCATGTCGGGCGGCAGGCCGCTGGCGTGACAGCCGCGGCACCAGTCGGCGATGAACGGCGCGCCGAAGTTGTCGTAGGTCAGGTACGAGCTCCGGCATGGATCCGGCGCGGCGTCGGCCGGCGCCGCGTCGGGCGGTTGCTCGCCGATGGGGTCGATGCAGCCGACGGCGGCCGCGAGCATCACGGCGAGGGCGAGGCGGTCACGCCACGAACGCATCGAACACCTCGGCGGCGGGGAGGTAGGTGGCGGGCTCGACCCCGCACAGCGACAGCACGCCGGCGGCGACGTGCTTGGACTCGAGCGCGCGCCCGTTCGTGCTGACGTCGCCGGTGGCGAGGTCGATGCTGGCGGCCTCGCCCTTGCGGGTGGTCGCGCCGTAGGCCCGCCCACCGCGTACGCCGCCGCCGAACACCAGCATCGACGTGACCGGCCAGTGGTCCTTGCCGCCGCCGGCGTTGAGCTTGGGCGTGCGGCTCATCTCCGACGCCACCACCACCACGGTGTCGTCGAGCATGGTCGAGCCGGCGGTCAGGCCGGGCTCGGCGGCGAGGGCGTCGGCCAGGTGCTGCAGCCCGGCGTACAGGGTCTCGTGGCTGGCGGTCTGGGTGGTGATGTCGGCGTGGGCGTCCCAGCCGACGCGGCTGTTGA
Source organism: Kofleriaceae bacterium (assembly GCA_018058095.1). GTDB lineage: Bacteria > Myxococcota_A > Polyangia > Haliangiales > Haliangiaceae > JABFXX01. The sequence goes on along the minus strand of JAGPCO010000020.1, from coordinate 20,727 downwards.
GCATGGCGGTCTGGGCGATGCCGGAGCGCAGCACGTCGATGGCCAGGTCGGCCTGCGCGGTCAGGGCCAGGGCGCGGCCGCGCGCGCCGAAGCCGGCGGCCAGGCCGCGGAGCTGCTCGCCGCGATCGAGCGCCTCGACGAAGTCGTCGACGCGGCGCCGGTTGTACCCGAGCGCGCCGCGGGTGGCGCGCTCGCGCTCGGCCCGGGCCGCCGCGTGCGCCGCCAGCAGCTCCTGCTCGTGCGCGCTCGGGCGCACCGCGGCGCCGGTGGCGCCGACGATGGGGAAGGCCTTGCTCGGATCGAGCAGGGTCACCAGCTGGTTGGTGGCGCCGACCCGGCCGGCGCTGACCGCGTACGGCCCGGTGAAGGCCTGATCGCCGAGGATGAGGTACGGCAGCGGCAGGTCGCGGCCGCGGTCGTGGGCGACGATGGCGGCGACGTCGGGGCTGGTCTCGACCCGGGTCCCGGTCAGGATGCGCTTGAGGCACTCGCCGTGCGCGATCGACGACAGCGAGATGCCCCGCACGACGGCGGACCGGGCGGCGTAGCGCTCGAAGAACGCGGTCACGTTGGGCCGGCTGGCGTCGACGAACAGGTCGAGGTCACCGAAGCGACGGACCCGCCCGGCCGGGACGTCGACGTCGGGCCCGGCCTTGGGGTCGAGCACGTACGTGGTGTCCCAGCCGCCGCTGGCGAGGACGACGAGCAACCGCTTGCTGGTGCCACGGGCGCGCGGACCCGGTCGCGCCGTCGGGCCGGGTGCACCCGCGGCCCGGCCGGTCATGGCCGCGCCCAGCCCGAGGGTGGCCGCGGCGCCGGTCAGGCCGGCCCAGGTGAGGAGTTGGCGTCGGTTCAGCATGGAGGCTCCTTCGGGTCGGATCGGATCGAGTCGGATCAGGGGCGGGGCGGGGTCGCGTGGATCGTCAGTAGTAGACAGCGCGCAGGTCGGACAGCAGCGCGGTCACGGTGAGGATCCAGGCCCGCCGCACGTCGCTGGCGGCGGCCACGTCGGTGAACAGGGCGAGGTCGAGGTCGATGGCCGGATCGTCGGCGGCGAGGCGCTCGCCCAGGATGCGGGCGTGCATCCCGACCAGCTGGGTCCGGACCGCGGCCTCGCTCGGTTCTGCCGGGTCGCTCGCCACCAGCAGCCGGCGGTCGGCCGCGGCCGCCGCCAGGTCGTGGTCGACCACGTGGGTGGCGGCCGCCACCGCCAGCGCGCGCAGGACCAGGCTCGACGACGCGGTCATGGTGAAGACCGGCGTCGTCACGTAGTAGCCGTCGATGCCGCCAGCCAGGACCCGGTAGCCGATGTAGTCGCCGGTCAGGAGGTTGCTGCGGCCCATCGGCGCGCCGCGAAAGCCCTGGGTCGAGTCGGTGGTCCAGCGGAAGCCGGTCAGGTCGGCGATCATGCGATCGAGCTGCTCGGGCCGGGCCTTGAGCAGGCCGACCACGCCCTCGGCCTCGGCCGCGTCGGTCGAGTGCGACACCCGGAACTCGTCGGACAGGACGACGGCGCGGGCCAGGGCGCGGGCGTCGAACCCGCTGGCGACGAACTCGGCCTGCAGGCGCGCGACCCAGGCGCCGGCCACGTCGCGCCGATCACGCTGGGTCAGGTAGCCGGCGAAGCGGCTGGCCGCGCAGCGGGCGAAGCGAGGATCGGCGGCGATGGCCGCGCCCAGCTCCGGCATGGTCGCGGCCGGCGCGCCGAAGAACCCGGGCGGGCGGCCGGTCGCGCGCGCCCAGTCGTCGACCTTGGCCGGGTCGTACATCCGGTACGGGTAGCCCTCGCGCTCGATCGACACCGGCGCGGCGTTGGCCCGCATCCCGAAGTAGAAGCTGCCGAGCGGGTCGAGGGTCTGGTGACAACCCGCGCACGAGGGGTTGGCCACCACCGCGTTGGCGACGATGTCGGGATCGGACAGATCGATCGAGGTGTCGACCACGATGTCGCTGTCGAGGTAGTCGTGGCACAGCAGCGCGGCCGACAGCAGGTTGGCGCGGCCGCGGTTGAAGTTGGCCCCGGCCGAGCGGACCCGGTACGCCAGCGCGCTGGTGGTGAGCACCCCGGCCATCGGCCGGCCGTCGGTGTAGCGCTGGACCTGCCAGGCCGCGGCGGCCCCGGTGTGGGGCGTGCCCCAGGCGTCGGCCACGATCTGGTTGGCCATCGTGTAGTCGGCGGTGACGATCTCGGTGTACGGCCGGCCGGTGGTGATGACGTGCTCGATCAGGCGGAGCGGCTCATCCCACAACGCGCCGTTGAGCTCGGTCGCGGTCTTGCCGGCGAGCGGGCCGATGGCTGGCAGGCTGATCGTCGGCAGCTCGAGCCGGAGCAGGAAGGTCTCGGCGTGCAGGTCGCGCATCGTCGCGGCGAACTCCGGTCCGGCCAGGTAGCCGTCGACGAGCCCGGGCAGCGCCGCTGGATCGGCGGCGACCGCGTCGAGCTCGGCCAGCGACGGCCGCACCCCGCGCAGCGCCATCGACGCGCGGGTGAGGTGGTCGACCGGGCCGAGCAGGGCCAGGGTCGCGGCCGGCGGAGGGCTGGCGTCGGGCGGCGGATCGATCGGCGCGCCGTCGTCGCCGCCGCAGCCCAGGGGCCCCGCGCTGACCAGGCTGGTGGTCAGCAGCACCAGCAGTGAACGGGACCCGGGCAGGCGGTGCGGTCGCATGCTGCCCGCAGGCAGCAAGGCTCATGCCGCAGCAGTGCTCCCACAGGATCAGCTAGTTGAGGCGACGCCGCGGCGTGGTTGCCTGGGTCAACCGTGGGCGCTGTCGGGCCGACCCGACAGGCTGGGCCCGCCGAACGACGGTCACGGTCACCGGCCACGCTCCGTTGCCCCGCCTGGGCGTTCCGATGAATGATGCTGCATGGTCGAGCCGCCGAAGACCCTGGTCCAGCCCGGGCTCAAAGATCTGCTGCTGAACACGCTCCGGGTCGAGGTCGTGTCCGGACCTGACCGGGGCAAGCAGACGACCAGCCCGAGCGAGGTGCTCTCGCTCGGCACCGCGGCCGACAACAGCGTCGCCCTGACCGACTTCACGGTGTCGCGCTACCACCTCGAGCTGACCCGGCGGCGCGAGGGCGTGCAGGTGGTCGACCTCGGCTCGACCAACGGCACCTTCCTCGGCGCGGTCCGGGTCGAGCGCGCCATCGTGCCGCCCGGCACCACCCTCAAGCTGGGCGCGTCGACGGTGCGGATCGACGACGCGGTCGAGCGCCAGGTCGAGCTGCACCCGACCGACCGCCTGCACGACCTGCGCGGGGCCTCGCCCGAGATGCTGCGGCTGTTCGCCGAGATCGAGCGGGTCGCGCGCGGCAGCGCGTCGGTGCTGGTCCACGGCGAGTCCGGCACCGGCAAGGAGCTCATCGCCGAGGCGCTGCACGCGTCGTCGCCGCGCACCGGCCAGCCGTTCATCACCGTCGACTGCGGCTCGCTGCCGTCGACCCTGCTCGCCAGCGAGCTGTTCGGCCACGAGCGCGGTTCGTTCACCGGCGCCGATCGCCAGCACATCGGCGCGTTCGAGGCGGCCGGCAACGGCACGGTGTTCCTCGACGAGATCGGCGAGATGCCCGCGGCCGACCAGTCCACGCTGCTCGGCGTGCTCGAGCGGCGCCGCTTCCGCCGCGTCGGTGGCCGCGAGGAGATCGAGGTCGGGGCGCGGGTCGTGGCGGCGACCAACCGCGACCTGCGGACCGAGGTCAACACCGGCCGGTTCCGGCTCGACCTGTACTACCGCCTGGCGGTGGTGGTGCTGCGGGTGCCCCCGCTGCGCGAGCGGCGCGAGGACATCCCGCTGCTGATCGAGCACATCACGCGCCAGCTCGGCCACACCGAGCCGGTCGAGACCCTGCTGTCGCCGGAGATCTTCGAGGCGTTCATGCGGCATCCCTGGCCGGGCAACGTGCGCGAGCTGCGCAACGCGGTCGAGGCGGCCCTGCTGCTCGGCACCTCGCCCATCGGCATCGCCCCGATCGGCGCCAGCGCGCCGGTCCCGCTGCGCACGGCGGCGGCTGGCGGCGCCGCACCGGCGGCGCCGGCGACGCTGTCGCCGTACAAGGACGCGCGGGCCCGGGTCGTGCACGAGTTCGAGACCACCTACCTGGCCGACCTGCTCGAGCGCGCCGGCGGCAACGTGTCGGCGGCGGCCCGCCTGGCCCAGATGGACCGGTCGCACCTCATCGACCTGCTGCGCCGGCACGACCTGCGCGGCAAGTGACGCGCCTTAGGGGCCGGGAACGGGCAACTCGGTCGCGCGCGCGGCCGATCCATCCCCGGGGGCTTCGTTGCTCCTCGGTCACGTACCGACGGGTATGCTCCCTCGTCGCGCCTTGCCCGCGGGGCGCCTCGACCGCGCGCATCGATCGACTTGCCCGTTCCCGGCCCCTTACTGGCGCCGGCCGGTCAGGTCGACGTCGAGGAGCGGGTCGGTGGCCTGCGGCGGCGCCAGGTCCGGAATGCGGAACCCGAGCTCCCAGGTGAACAGGTCGGGGCCGAGCTCGCCGGTGTTGGTGCCGATCACGATCGCGCCCTGATCGTGGATCAGGAGGGCGTCGAGGTCGTCATCCCCGTCGACATCGCGCAGGACGACGGCCGCGACCGGCACGCCGCCACCCGGCCCGGTCGCGCCGAGATCGAGGGTGAGCTCGGTCACGGTCGGCTCGATCGGCGGGGTGACGCCGGGCATCGGCTGGCCCCGCTGGTGCAGCCCGGTCAGCAGCACCACCCGCGGCGGGCTGGACTGGGCCACGACCAGCACGTCGCTCTGCCGGCGTCCGTCGGGGCCGGGCACGAGCGGGCCGACCGCGCCGGTCGCCGACAGCTGCGCGTCGCAGCCGCCGACGGGCAGCTCGACCACGCAGGTGGCGTAGTCGGTCCGCTCGCTGATGCCGGTGGCGCCGCTGTGGATGCGGACGTTGGCGTCGATGATGACCAGGTCGAGTGCGTGGTCGCCATCGACGTCGCCCCAGGTCGCGACCCGCCGCGGGCCGCGCAGGCCGCCCGAGTTGAACAGGCTGCGCAGCGGCGGATCGGCGGCGACCTGGGCGAACCCCTCGTACGAGCCACCACGCAGGGCGACCACGTCGGTGGCCGCGTCGCCGTCGACGGGCCCCCACAGGAGCTGGAGGAAGGTCGCACCGGCCACGACCACCATCGGCAGGTTGCCCGCGCGCTCGGCGCCGATGATGCCGCCGTCGGCGTTGCTGCCGGCCCAGGTCAGCACCGGGGCACCGGCGTGATCGAGGTCGACCGAGGCCGCCATGCGCGGCGCTTGATCGCCGGTGTCGACCCGATCGACCTCGCCGCTGGGCGGGGTCAGCCGCTGGATCGCGTTGCCGGCGCCGACGGCCAGGCGTGGGCTCAGCCGGTCGTCCGCCGGCGCCAGCCAGTCGAGCCACGGCCCCGCAAGCGGCAGCTCCACCTGGCCCCAGCGCGGGCCCGACACCACCCGCACCGGCTGATCCATGCCGCCGCGGCTGCTCGCCACCGCCAGCTCGGCGGTGCAGGTCAGGCCCGGGCAGGCCAGCTCGGCCCACTGCACACACGCGTCGGTCCATCCGAACTCGCAGCACTGCGGCAGCTCGGCGCACACGGTGGCGGCGCAGCCCTCGGCCAGCGGTGGCGGTTGGTCGGTCAGGCAGGGGTCGGCCAGGAGGTAGGCGGCGCCGGCGACACACGCCTCGGCCTGACCGGCGGTGTCGTCGTAGCGACGGCCGCTCGGGCAGGTGAGGTCGAGCGCGGTGCACACGCCGCCTTGGCAGCGCGGATCGGTGCCGCGATCACACTGCTCGTCACGCAGGCAGTGGAAGACCGCCTCGGGCAAACATCCAGGCAGGGCCAGCGCGGCGGCCACCACGAGCGCCTTGCTCACCATCGTCCACTCCAGCTGATCGCGCCGCCACCGTCGCCGGCGGTCATGATGACCTCGGTCCGGCCGGCGCGCAGGCGCCAGCGCACCAGCGCCGCGGTGACGAGCCCGGCGCCGGTCGCCATGGCGCCGACGGCGAGCCAGCGGCGGGTCTGGGCCCGAGCGTAGGCTTGCTCGAACTCGGTCGCGGTGCCGTCGTCGCGCTGCGCCAGCTGGCGGGCCGACACCAGCAGCCAGATCCCGCCGGCCGTGGCGACGCCACCGCCGGCCAGGGTCACGCTCGACACCCAGTCCCAGCCATCGCCGGTCGGGACCCGTCGGGGCACCAGGGCCGGCTGGGCCGGCGGCGGCGCCTGGCCCGGCCGAGCCGCGTCGCGGGCGGCGCGGGCGGCGACCACGGCCTGCCTGGCCAGCGCGGCGGCGTCATCATCGGGCCCGGTCGCGAGGAAGCGCTGGTAGTAGGAGACGGCGTCGTCGTAGGCGCCGAGGTTGAACGCCATCTGCCCCATCGCGAACAGCAGGCGCGCATCGGCCGACCGGGCGTGGGCCTGGCCGAGCAGGCGCAGCGCGGCCGCGAAGTCCTTGTGTTCGGCCGCGACCCGGGCCTGGTCGATCCACGCCTGCGCCTGCGCGTCGTCGGCGCCGCCGGTCGGCTCCGCCTGCGTGGGCGCGACCGTCGACGCCAGCGCGATCAGCGCGAGCGCGGCGGCGACGAGTCGCCGGGCAGGAAGATGTCGGGGCGCCATTCGGTCGGGTCGCCCACTCTAGCATCCGGCCGTGGTGAGGTCCGCGCGTCCGGCGGCGGCGGTGTGACGGCGCCGACGTTGGCGTCGACGCGGTCGCGCTCACGCGGGCGGACGCGGTCGGGGCGGACCGGCATGGGCTCGATCTCGATCAACGGCTCGCCGGTGTCGCCGCCAGCGTCGGGCCCGGCGCCCGGTTCGGCGCCGACGCCGACCGGGCTGGCGTCGATGGCGTCGCGGCGCTCCGGCGCGGCGTCGGCGGTCGCCGCGGCGCCCAGCCCCGTGGCCCCCGCTCCGGCGGACGACGGCGCCGGGGCCGGCGTGGGCCCGGGCCCGGCCAGGTAGATGCCGGCGGCGATGCCGACGCCGATCACCAGGGCCCCGGCCAGGAACCAGCCGGTGGCGACTCGGCCGCGGGCCGGCGCGCGCCGGGGCTCGTGGGCCAGGCGCGGCAGCGGCGCGACGATGGAGGTCTCGGGGAAGACCGGCTCGCTCGGGCGCTCGGCGTACCAGGCCGGCGGCGGGTGCAGCGGCGCGCCCGGGGTCATCACCGGCGCGGAGCCCGCTGACGACGGCGGCCCTGGGTACGGCGCGGCGGCCGCACCAGCCGGCGGCGTTGTCCCCACGCCTGGCGGTGGGGGCGCGCTCGATCTCACCGTGCGCGCCTGGATCTCGGCGCGCGACACCACCGGGTACGGGCTGGTCAGCTTGTCGTCGACCGCCGGGCTGGCCGCGACCGCCGGGGCCGTGCGCCGCGCCTCGGGCGGCGGCACCATCGGCACCGCCACCGTCGGCACGTCGTTGGTGATCCGGGACCCCGGGTCGACCGGTGGGGCGCTCGGCCGGGTTCGCGCCGGCGCGGTCACCGACCCAGGCCGAGACGACGCGCGCGCGCGCGGGGCGACGGCGGCGATGGTGGTGACCGAGTCCTCGCGCACCGCGCCCGCGGCCGGCGACGCCGCGGTGATGCGCAGGGCGCCGCGCGTGGTCGAGTCACCGTCCCACTTCTCGAGGAAGGCCGACCACCAGTCCGGGCTGCCGCGCGAGGTGTCCTCGAGCGCGGTCACGTCGGCCATGGTCGGGTCGTCGAACACCTCCTCGGCCTCCGTCGTGTAGCTGTCGAGCTCGACCGGCAGGACCTCGCTGCGGCGCTGGCGCACCTCCGGCGTCAGCGCCGGCGCGAGGTCGTGTGGGCGCCAGGGGTCGGTCGGCGGGCCGACCCGGGCCAGCGCCTTGGCCACCAGGTCGCCGCCGAGGTGGACGTGGTGGCGCGCGGCCCAGCGCAGGAGCAGGCCGCCGAGCGTCTCGGCGTCGGGGTACCGCGACGGCGCGTCGTGCGCGAGCGCGCCGAGGATGATGGCCTCGAGGTCGGGGTCGAGGTCGGGCCGCAGCTGGCGCGGGCGCGGCACGGTGCCGCTGACGACCTTGTGCAGCGACGCCACCTCGTTGTCGGCGTGGAACAGGCGCTGCCCGGTCACCAGCTCGTACAGGATGACGCCGAGCGAGAACACGTCGGCCCGGCGATCGATGACCTGGCCCTGGCACTGCTCGGGCGCCATGTACGTGATGGTGCCGCGCAGCGAGCCCGACAGCGTGTTGTGGGCGGCGCGCCGGACCACGCCGAAGTCGGTCAGCTTGACCGCGCCGTCGTAGCCGAGCAAGACGTTGCCCGGCGTGACGTCGCGGTGGATGAGGCCGAGCGGCGCGCCGTCGCCGTCGCGCAGCTCGTGGACGTAGTGCAGGGCGGCGGCGACGTCGACGACGATGGCCAGCGCCGCGGCCAGGTCGATGGGCGCGACCTGGTCGGCGGTGACCGGGTGCATGAGCTGGCGCAGGCTCATGCCGTGCACGTACTCGAGGGCGACGAAGTCGGGCAGGTCGGGGTCGCCGATGCTGGCGTCGACCACGCCGACGACGCCGGGGTGGTACAGCATGCCGCCGGTGACCGCCTCGTCGCGGAACATGCGACGGATGGTGGGGTCGCCGGCCAGGTGCGGCAGCGGCTGCTTGATCACCGCGTAGCGAGTGAACCCGTACGGCCCGACCACCCGGCCGAGCTCGATCTGGGCCATGCCACCGGCGGCGATCCGCGCGACGATCTCGTACGCCCCGACCAGCGGCGCCACCGGCTCGGTGTCGGCGCCCGGCTTCACGTCCGGGCCTCGCGCCGGGCCGCCCGCACCGCGCTGGCCACGTCGGCGCTGCGCGCGGCCAGGCCGAGGCGCGCCGCCCGGGTGCCGAGATCGTCGGCGAACGCCGCCGCGGTCGGGTACCGCGCGCTCGCGTCCTTGGCCAGGAGGCCAGGGAACACCGCCGCCAGCTCGCGCGGGTAGCCGCGCCGCGCGCCAGCTGGCTCGGGCAGCGGCTGGTTCAAGATCGCCTTCATCGCCTCGAGCTCCTTGAGGTGCCCGTACAGCGAGGTCCCGGTCGTCATCTCGTAGAACAGGACGCCGAGCGAGAACAGGTCGGCCCGCCGATCGATCGTCTTGCCGCGGATCTGCTCGGGCGCGATGTACCCGCACTTGCCCTTGAGCGTGCCCGACCGGGTCGCGTACAGGCGCGACTTGGAGTGGGCGATCCCGAAGTCGGCCAGCTTGACGTGACCCTGGTCGCCGAGCAGCACGTTGCTGGGGGTGACGTCGCGATGGACGATGGCCAGCGGCTGGCCCTCGGTGTCGACCGCCTGGTGGGCGTGGTGCAGGGCGGCCGCGATCTCGAGCGTGATGTACACCGCCAGCTCGTACGGCATCGGCGCCTGCAGGCCCTTGCCCAGGCGGAACAGGTCGAGCCCGGGCACGTACTCGAGCACCAGGTACGCCCCCGTCGGCGACAGCCCGAACTCGAGGGTCTGGACGATGTTGCGGTGGTACAGGCAGGCGGCGATGCGGGCCTCGTCGACGAACATCAGGGCCATGCGCTCGTTGGCGAGGAGCTCGGCCCGGACCGACTTGATGACCACCTTGCGCTCGAACCCTCCGGGCGAGCGCAGCGCGGCCAGGTACACCTCCCCCATGCCGCCCCGCGCAAGCGGTGCGATCACCTCGTACCGGCCGAAGCTCGTCGCCGTCACGCCGGTCCATGGTAGCAGCGCCGACGCGGGGTTGCGCCGACCTGGCGCCGATGTAGGCCGATGTCACACGAGACCCGGGCGCGGGTGGCGAGGTGCCGAGGTGGCGGCGTGGCGGCCGCGGTTCGCAAGCTGCCACCAGGCGTCAGCGTGGTGAGCGCCCGTCGGCCACGCCGATGGCTACGGTCCCTGCCATGGCCCGCTCCACCACCCTCCCCGCGCTGCTCACCCTCGGCTTGCTCGGCGCCACCGCCGGCGCGGCCCACGCCCAGATCATCGGCGGCACCCCGACCCAGACCGGGCAGTACCCGACGGTGGTCGCCCTCAACCTCGGCGGCGGGTTGTGCACCGGCACGCTGATCCACCCGGAGTGGGTCCTGACCGCGGGCCACTGCGTGCGCGGCGCCAGCAGCGTGCAGGTCATCATCGACGCCAACAACGTCTTCAGCGGCGGCCGCACCATCTCCACCACCCAGCGCATCGCCAACCCGCGCTACAGCGGCCAGGCCGGCGGCGAGCGCGACACCGCGCTGGTCAAGCTGGCCACCCCGGTGACCGACCGCATGGTCAGCCCGATCAACCGGGCGCCGGCAGCGGCGCCGCCCGGCGTGGTGTTGACCATGGTCGGCTACGGCGCGACCAGCGGCAATCAGTCCGGCGCCGGCACCGCCCGGGTGTTGATGAACAAGGCGTCGACGCGCTGCTCGAGCTTCGGCGCCAGCGACACCGCGTTCCTGTGCTTCGACCAGACCGACAACACCGGCAAGTGCGTCGGTGACAGCGGCGGTCCATCGTTCGCCTCCATCGGCGGCGTGTTGACCCTGGTCGGGGTGACCTCGTTCGGCGACCAGACCTGCTCGACCTTCGGCGCCGACTCCCGGGTCGACTACGATCAGGAGTTCCTCGACAGCACGATCGGGCCGAGCCTGCGCTGCGTGCACGACGGCGTCTGTGGCGGTGACAGCTGCACCGGCGCGCTGAGCGACCCCGACTGCCCGGTGTGTACGACCGACGACGAGTGCGGCACCGACGAGCTGTGCGCCAGCAACGGCCAGTGCACGCCGGCCCCGTTCACCGAGGGAGGCCTGGGCTCGGTCTGCGGCGGCGACGGCGAGTGCGCCAGCGGGCTGTGCGCCGATGGCGGCGAGCCCGAGCGGCTGTGCTCCGACTCGTGCGACCTGGCCGACAACGACTGCCCCGACGGCTTCGACTGCCTGCAGACCGGCGGCGCGACCGGCGCGTGCTGGCCGAGCGTCGACGGCGGTGACGACGATCGCACCGGCTGCTGCCAGTCGTCGTCGCAGGCGCCGTGGTCGGCGCTGGTCCTGGCCGGCCTGGTCCTGCCGCTGCTGCGGCGGCGCCGTCGCGCGCACGGCTGAGGCTGGCGGCGACGCCGCCGAGCGTGGCAAGGTCGGGGGCGATGTCCGACCGGCCGATGCACACCCAGCCTGGCGCGATGGAGCGCCTGGTCCACCTCTACGCCGAGGGCGAGCGCGCGGTCGCCGAGGGCCGCCTGGCTGACGCCGAGGCCCTGTTCAGCGAGGGCCTGGGCATCGACGACCACTTCCGCCAGCGCTACGTGACGATGTACGCGCAGCGGGCGTTCGTGCGGCAGGGCCGGGGTGATCACGTCGGCGCGATCCGCGACTACGGCCAGGCCATCGAGCTCGAGCCGCCGATGAACCAGGCCCAGTACTACTTCCAGCGCGGGGTCAGCTTCGCCGAGCTGGGCGGCCACGAGGAGCACGCCCTGGCCGACTACGGCCGCTCGATCGCGCTGTTCGACCAGCACCCCGGGCCGTTCCACCTGCGCGGCAAGCTGCTGCTCGACCAGGGCCGCTACCCCGAGGCCATCGCCGACTTCGATCGGATGCTGGCGCTGCGGCCGCACCCCGAGGTGTTCCAGCTGCGCGGCTACGCCCGGCTCAACCTGGGCGACGGGCGCACCGCCATCGGCGACCTGCTGGCGTCGGCGCAGCTGGCGCCCGACGTGTACACCGACTACCTGCTGGCCTGGGCCGGAGCCATCGCGCCCGACGACGAGCTGTTCTTCGCGTCGATGGAGCGCGTGCTGCGCGCCGACGCCAGCTACAAGCCGTACTTCACGGACAACAGCGACTACGCCCGCTTCGCCGGGCACCCGCGCTTCGTCGCGCTCCTGAGCCTGGCCTGACCCGGCCAGGGCGGGGTCACGGGAAGGCCCACTCGTCGGTCTCGCGCCGGCGGGCGAAGACCCGGATCAGGCTGCGCTCGAGCTCGTCGCGCGTCGCCGCCGGGGCGGCGCCACCGGCGGCCTCGTACACGACCCGGTCGTTGCCGTCGCTGTACACCACGCCGTCGAGCGCACACGCCAGCTCCTCGGCCACGCCACGCGCCAGCTCCCACGCCTTGCTGAGGAACACCACCGTGGTCGGGGGCCAGCCGACGATGCGACCGACGTGGGCGCGCACGGCCTCGGCCCCAGCCGGGTCGTAGCAGGCCGACGCCTCGTACACCAGGACGGTGCCGCTGGCGCCGCGCAGCTCGAACTCCCACGGCGCCGCGCCCGCTGGCAGCGAGCGGCGTCCGGCGACGATGTACTCGGCGGCCATGGTCTGCGTATAACAAGCCTCCGACGGTCGGCACCGAGGCGGGTGGCGACACCGTCTGTCGCCCCCGGCGGCGGCGCGGTCGTGACCACCCGTCAGTTGGTGGGGCCAGCGGCCGCGTGCGGCACGACGCGCCATCGCCATGGCGCCGCGCGCCAGCGCCGGCGCGCCGGGCAACACCTGTCGCCAGCCGCGCGCGATCAGGCGGCGGCGCGGCGCGGCACGATGAGCTCGCGCCGGACCGCGCGGGCCAGGGCCCACGTGAAGAGCAGGGCGATGACACCGAGCGCGATCACCAGGGGCAGCGCGTACCAGTAGTCGGCTGGCTTCTCGCCGACGATGAGCAGGCGGGCGTCGCCCGGCACCACGCGCCGACCGGCGATGCGGACCAGCTTGACCTGGGCGTCCGGAACGACCCGGCCCTCGACCGTGAGCGGGCCGCGCAGCAGCTCACCCAGCGTGGTCGGCACGACCCGGGCGACCGCGCTGGCGCGGGCCGCCCACAGCCCGGCCGCCTCGAGGCGCCGGGTCACGTCGGCCACCGCGTCGGGGCGCTGCACGCCGTAGCGGGCGCCGCCCTTCTGCATCTCGCTCGGGCGGGCCGCGGCGTCGAGGATGCCGGCGCCGACCAGGGCCGCGCGCCAGGTCGCCTCGTCGGGCAGGCGGGTGTTGAACGTGACCTCGATGGTGGCGGCGTCGGCCAGGACCAGGTCGACCTCGATCGCGTCCGTCGGCGCGACCGTGACCGGATCGCCGCTGACGGTGGTGATCGGCCCGGCCCCGGCGGCGCGCACCGCGGCCAGGTTGGCGAACAGCGGCCAGGTCCGCCCGGCGACGTAGCCGCGCAGGGCGCTGGCCATGGGGGTGTCGTCGAGGGCGCGGGTGCGACCGGCGTAGCCGCCGTTGAGCGGCGCCTCGATCCACGGGCTGCCATCGACGACGATCCACGCCCGATCGCCGGTCCCCGCGACCGGGATCAGGCGAAACTCGGTGGCCTTGCCGCCGCGCAGGCGGACGACCTGCGAGCCGACCAGGTCCGGCCTCAGCTCGACGAAACGATCGGCGGGGCCGGCCAGCAGGCCCTCGGTGCCGATGGCCATCGGCTCGGCCCCGGCGCGCGAGAAGCGCAGGTCGGGCAGGAGCCGCACCGCCATCCACCCGGCCAGCACGACCAGGCTGAGCGCCGCGACCATGCCGACGCCAGGCGCCTTCTGCCGCAGCCGGACCAGCTCGGGGTCGATGGTGCCGGCCGGGACCGGGGCGCCGGGCTCGGGCGCGGCGGAACGCGCCGCGGCGGCCCGACCCGACGTGGGGGCGGCAGCGTCAGGGGCGTGCGCGTCGTCGGCCATGGCGATCGATCCTAGGGCCTGTCCCTGTCCAGGGCCAGCCCCTATCCATCGTACTTCGTCCGTTCCTCGCCTCGCTGTTTCGACGGGGGCCGCCGTCGGCGACCCTCGTCGGCTCCGCTCGATCCGGACCAGGGGCCTGTCCCTGTCCAGGGCCAGCCCCTATCCATCGTACTTCGTCCGTTCCTCGCCTCGCTGTTTCGACGGGGGCCGCCGTCGGCGACCCTCGTCGGCTCCGCTCGATCCGGACTAGCTCCGGACGCCTGGGACGACACCGGGCCGCGGCCGCCGGTTGCACCGTCTGGTGCTGCACCGGCAGAGCCGGCGCTCATTCGAGCGGGGCGCCGTCGCTGCCGGGCGAATCGCTCGACGAGCTGTCGCTCGACGAGCCGTCGGACCCGGACTCGCCGGCGCCCTCGGGGCACTGCACGTCGTCGACACACTCGCCATGCAGCTGCGAGCACTGCAGCGTGGTGAGCGGCTCGAGCGTCGGCCCGTCGTCGTCGTTGCCGTACTCGAGGTACTTACAGCAGCACGCCTCGCGCGTCGCCCCGACGTCCTGGGGCGTGGTGTCCTCGACCTTGGCCTTCTGACCGCCGCCACAGGCGGCCACCAGCACGAGGAGCGGAAGCAAGCGCGACATGCCCCATCGGTAACACGGGCGGCGCGGCGGCGCTACGCCCAGCACGGCCCCGACGCCCCGGCGCCGCTGGCCGTGACAGGTCGTGGCCGACCGGGCTACCGTGGCGCCGTGGCGGGCCCCGACGGCGACCAGGCAGAGCGCCCGACCCGTGAGCGGCCGTGGTCGCTCGGCCTGCTGATCCGTCGCGCCAGCGCCAGCCTCGACGACGGGGTCGGCCTGGTCTGGGTCGAGGCCGAGGTGGTGCGGGCGTCGCGCCCCAAGAGCGGGCACGTCTACCTCGAGCTGCGCGACCAGGCCGCGGCGGTGCCGGCGGTGGTGTGGGCGTCGCACGCGGCGCGGCTGCGGGTGGCGTTCGAGCCGGGCCAGCGCCTGCGCCTGCGCGGCCGGCTCGGCATCTACGATCGTGACGGCAAGCTGCAGCTGTACGTCGACTTCGCCGAGCCGGCCGGGCTGGGCGACGCCGCCCGCGCCCTCGAGGAGCTCAAGCGCGCGCTGGCGGCGGAGGGCCTGTTCGCGCCGGGCCGCAAGCGCGCGCTGCCGCGCTTCCCGCGCCGCATCGGCGTGGTGACCTCGCGCACCGGGGCCGCGGTGCGCGACATCGTGCAGACCGTGCAGCGGCGGTTCCCGACGCCGATCCTGCTGGCCGACTGCGTGGTGCAGGGCCCGACCGCCCCGCGCGAGATCGTGGCCGCGCTGGCGCGGATCGTCCGGCCCGACCTCGGCGTCGACGTCATCATCCTCGGCCGCGGCGGCGGGTCGGCCGGCGATCTGGCGGCCTTCAACGACGAACGCGTGGTGCGCGCGGTCGCGGCCTGCCCGGTGCCGGTCATCAGCGCGGTCGGGCACGAGGTCGACCTGGCGCTGTCGGACCTGGTCGCCGACTGCCGGGCGTCGACGCCGACGGCGGCGGCCGAGCTGGCCGTGCCAGCCCGGGCCGAGCTGGCCGAGGCGCTGCGGGCGACGCAGACCCGGCTGGCGCGGGAGCTGGGCCTGTACGTGACGCGGGCCCGGCAGGACCTCGACCGCGACGGTGATCGCCTCGAGCACCAGGTGCGGCGACGGCTGGCGGCGCTGCGGGCCGAGCTGCACGCGCTCGAGCGCCGGCGCGACGACCAGCACCCCCTGGCCCGGCTGGTGGCGCGCCGGCGCGAGCTGGCGGCGCTGACCCGTGCCCTCGACGCCCATCATCCGGGGCGAGCCCTGGCGCAGCGGCGCCAGGTGCTGACGCAGCTCGAGCAGCGGCTGGTCGCCGCCGGGCCACCTCGCCGCGTCGCCACCCACCGGGCCGAGCTGGCGGCGCTGCGGGCCCGCCTGCACGCCGCCGCCCGCGCGCGCGTCGGCCGCGGCCGCCAGGGCCTGGCCGAGGCCGGCGCGGGCCTGCACGCGCTGTCGCCGCTGGCGGTGCTCGACCGCGGCTACGCCGTGGTCCGCGCGGGAGACCGGGTGGTGCGCGCCCCGGCCGACGCCAGCCCCGGCACGGCGCTGACCATCCGCGTCGCCGGCGGCACGCTGTCGGCCCGGGTCACCGACGACCACGGCGAGGGCGCGTCATGAGCGGCGGTGGCACCGGCAAGCGCGCGTCGACGCGGGGTGGTGGCGCCGGCAAACGCGCGGCCACGGCTGGTGGAGGCACCGGCCGGCGCGCACCGGCGCGGGCCGACAGCGTGCTCGAGCTCGACGACGATCAGGTGGTCGAGATCGCCGAGGTCAGCGAGCCGCGGATGCTGGTCGGCCCGGTCGTCCACGTCGTGTGCCACGAGGCCAGCGCCGGCCAGCTCGGCGCCCTGCGCGGTGTGGTCGCCAGCCTGGGCCTGCGCCTCTTGGCCGAGGCGAGCGGGGCCGACCTGGGGCTGGCGCTGGCGGCGCTGCGCGGCGAGCCGGCGCCCGACGTGGTCATCGCCGCCTTGCCGACGGGGGAGCCGCTGGTGCGGGCCGCGCTGGCGCTGGCGCCGGGTCGACCGGTGGTGGTGGTCACCGCGGCCGGCGAGCTGCGCGGCGCCATCGCCAGCGCCCACTCGGTCGGCGCCGACCTGGTGATGATGCGTCCACACCAGGCCGATCAGGCCGGGCCGGTGCTGCTGGCCGCGGCCGAGCTGGCCCGGACCCGGGTCCGCCTGCTCACCGCCGAGGGCACCCAGGCGGTGCTGCGGTCACGGCTCGACGGCCTGACCCGGTCGGATCAGGACACCGGGCTGTCGAGCTTCGAGCTGTTCCAGAAGGTGCTCGAGCTCGAGCTGCGCCGGGCCCGCCGCTACGGCTACCCGCTGTCGGTGGCGCTGGTCGAGCTGGTGATAGGCGGCGGCCTGCCCCCGGCGCACGAGCGCATCCTGCGCGTGCGCGCCGCGGCCGGCGTGACCAGCGCCGTGCGCGACATCGACCTGCCGACCGAGCTGGGCGATGGCCGGCTGCTGGTGCTGCTGCCGTACACCGACGTCACCGGCGCCGCCGCCGTGGCCCGGCGCATGATCGCCGCCTGCGCCGGCCAGCCGGCGGTGGTCCTCGATGGGGTGGCGCATCCACCGCAGGTCCGGGTCGCCATCGCCGGTGGTGGTGGTGGTGGTCCCCTCAGCTTCGCCCAGCTCATGAAGGCGGCCGCGGCCGCGCTGGCCACCGTCGGTCCGGGTCAGGTCGCGGAGGCGCCATGACCCGGCACGCGGCGGTGCTCGGCTGGCCCATCGGCCACTCGGCCAGCCCGGCCATCCACGACGCCGCGTTCCGCGCCACCGGCGTCGACGCGGTGATGCGCGCCCGCGCCGTCCCGCCCGACGAGCTGCTGGCGACCGTGGCCGCGCTGGCCGGCGACGGCTGCCTCGGCGCCAGCGTGACCGTGCCGCACAAGCAGGCGGTGATGGCGGCCTGCACCAGCCTGACCGCGCCGGCGGCGCGTATCGGCGCGGTCAACTGCCTGCAGTTCGTGGCCGCCGCGGCCACCGGCACGACGGCGGTGATCGGCCACAACACCGACGGGGTCGGCTTCGCGGCGGCGCTGGCGGCGGCCGGGCTGGCTCGGCCCGCGGTCGCCGTCGTCCTCGGTGCCGGCGGCGCCGCTCGGGCGGTGGTCGACGCCCTGCTCGGCCTCGGCAGCCAGGTCACGGTGGTGGCGCGCCGACCCGAGGCCGCCGACTGGCTCCCGGCGCCGGCGGTGGTGCGCGCCTGGACCCCGGCGGTGCTGGCCGAGGTCGTGGCCACGGCCGCGGTCCTGATCGACGCCACCTCGGCCGGGCTCGACGCGGCGGCCGACCGTCAGCTGGCCGCCGCCGTGCCGGTGACCCAGACGCCACCCGGCTGCCTGGTCACCTCGCTCATCTATCACCACGCCACCGCGCTGCTCGAGCTCGCGGATCACGCCGGCCGGCCCACCCTCGACGGCCGCGGCATGCTGGTGCACCAGGCCGCGGCGGCGTTCACCCTGTGGACCGGGTTGCCGGCGCCACTCGCCGTGATGACCGCGGCGCTCGACGCCGAGTTGACGCGCCGCGCCCGAGGGGCGTGAACTTCGTTCCTGCTTTCGGGCGGTTGCCGCCATGTAGGCGAGCGTGCGCGCTGCCCGCACCTCGTCCCTGAGGCCGGCGATCGACAGCGGGACGACGCTGTGCAGCCTGCTGTGTGCACCGCGTGAGCGTTCACCTGCGTACATCTCACACCGGCGCGCACCGCCGCCCACGCAGGGCGCGGATGCAACCCGTGGTGATCACCTGTGGCACCCGATGCGGTCGCAGGCCGGCGCGACCGCGCGCAGCACGGCACGAGCCGTGCTGTTGCTCCGCACTCATGAGGACCATCGGCCGCTCCGCGTCGTCTCTCGCCGTGTCACTGGTCGCCGTGCTCGGCGGCGTGCTGGTCGGGTGTATCGAGACCGACGCGACCGTACCGGGAGGTGAAGGCGCGTCGCCTGCGGTGACCACCGGCCTCGACGACGACTTCGCCGCCGCCGGCGCCGCGCGTGGCGTCCCGGCCGATCTGCTCGAGGCCATCGGCCACGTCGAGACCCGGTGGCAGATGGTCAGCAGCGACGGGGAGCACGACGGTCAGGCCGGCGCGCACGGCGTGATGGCCCTGGGCGGCGACCGGCTGGCCGCGGCCGCCGCGCTGGCCGAGGTCGACCAGGCCGACGCCCGCACCATCGCCGCCGTCAACATCGACGCCGCCGCCGCGCTGCTGGCCGACGCCGCCCGGCGGGCCCAGGTCGCGGCCGACGCGCCGCTCGACGCCTGGGCCCCGGCGGTCGCCATCTACAGCGGCATCGACGACGAGGAGGCTCGGGCCGACTACCTGCGCGCGGTGTGGGCGGTGCTGGTGAGCGGCGCCCGCGAGGTGGCCGAGTCGGGCGAGGTCGTCGCCGAGCTGACGGCGCGGCGCGACGTGACGTCCCGGGTCGGCGACGGTGCCGGCGGCCAGGTCGCCGGGCCCGACTACGCCAGCGCGCTGTGGCGGGCCTCGCCCAACTTCAGCAGCCGGCCCAGCGCGCGGGTGGCGATGGTCATCATCCACACCTGCGAGGGCAACTACGCCGGCTGCTGGGGCTGGCTGCGCAACTCGGCCTCGGGGGTGAGCGCGCACTACGTGGTCAACGAGAGCGGCTCCGAGGTGACCCAGCTGGTGCGCGAGGCGAGCAAGGCCTGGCACATCGCGGCGACGTACCAGTGCAGCCGCAACAGCAGCGTCGAGTGCGGCAAGAACGGCACCTCGAGCAACAACTTCACGATCGGCATCGAGCACGGCGGGTTCGCGTCGCAGTCGTCGTTCCCGACCGGGCAGATCGAGGCGTCGGCCAAGCTGGTGTGCGACATCACGCGCGACCAGGGCATCGCCCGCGACCGCAACCACATCGTCGGCCACGGCCAGCTGCAGCCCAACAACCGGGTCGACCCGGGGCCGAACTGGCCGTGGTCGCACTACATCGAGCGGGTGCGCGCGCTGTGCGGCGACGGCGGCGGGACGACGCCGACGCCCGGCGGCGAGGTGATCATCGTCGACAGCAACAACGCCAACAACGACGCGGCCAAGGGCCGGGTCGAGCTGACCGGCACCTGGAGCTCGAGCAACTCGATCGCCGGCTACTACGGCTCGGGTTACTGGTACGCGACCTCGGCCGAGGTGTCGGCCCCGGCCACGTTCTGGTTCTACGCCGCGGCCGCCGGGACCCGAACGATCGACGCCTGGTGGGCGGCGAGCAGCAACCGCGCCTCCGCGGTGCCGTTCATCGCCTACGACGCCGCCGGGCGTGAGGTCGGCCGCGCGACCAAGAACCAGACCACCCAGGGCAGCCAGTGGGTGAGCCTGGGCACCTGGAACTTCACCGCCGGCTGGAACAAGGTCGTGGTGTCGCGCTGGACCACGCCCGGCAAGATGGTCATCGCCGACGCCATCCGCGTCCGCTGAGCGTCCACCCGTCGCGGCCCGTGCCGCCTGCAGCGGTTCCTGCACCCGTAGCTGTCCCCGCGCCCGAACCTGCTCCTGAACCTGCACCTGCAGCTGCAGCTGCAGCTGTTCCTGCACCTGCACCTGTTCCTGCACCTGCACCTGCAGCTGTTCCTGCCGCTGCCGCTGCCGCTGCCGCTGCCGCTGCCGCTGCCGCTGCCGCTGCCGCTGCCGCTGTTGCTGTTGCTGTTGCTGTTGCTGTTGCTGTTGCTGTACGGGGGCAGGCCCTCCCAGATCCACGTCGGCTCCCCGTGCAGATCACCCACGCCGCCGGGCGCGGGTCCTGCCGCTTCGGCAAGGGCTCCTTCGGACGCTCAGACATCCGCGGGCTGTCTTGGTCTTGGGGCCCAGGCGCGGGGCGGAGCACGACGCAGTCGATGACGCCCGAACGAAAGCCCGCGGAACTCGCGTCCGAAGGACCCTGTGCCTCCGCGTCACCCCCGCCCGGCGGCAGCCCACCGACCATTCGAGCCCCCGCCGGCGGCGGAGCAGGCTCGCGAGCCTTCTGGTCGTGGCGGGGTGAGCCTGCGCATCCGACCACGGGCGAGCGCGCCCGCACCGCCGGTCGCGGTTGTCGTGACGACCTGGCCGCCGAGGGGGCGGCCCGGCGGGCGGGCCGTGGGGCCTAGTGGGTGAGCCTCCAGAGGATGGCTCGCAGCTGGTCGAGGATGCGGTCGACGTCGGCGTACTGCTGCTCGGTGATGAGCCGGCGGGCGCGCGCCTGGCGCAGCGCGACCGTGAGCTCGCCGGCGCTGCCGTGGGCGATGCGGTAGGCGTGGCCGCGGTCGCCGCCGCGGCGGTGCCGGCCCTCGCCGAGGTTGAGCCCGATCGAGTCGCTGCTGCGAGCGTCCACCGCAAGCGGTGTGCCTTCGCCGCAGGGAGTTGCGGTCCTGACGGACCGCAACGTGATTGGTATCGGCTCAGTCATCGTCGGCGAGCTTCTTGCGATGCGGCCGGACCGCGTCCTCGATGGGGGCGAGGTTGGCGGTGAGCTGGATGGCGAGTTCGATAGCGATGAAGGCCACGGGAGACTCCTTTCGAGGTGGCCCCGACC
>JAGPCO010000135.1 GCA_018058095.1 Kofleriaceae bacterium | reverse complement strand
GCTCCGGGAGCTGCGGCTGCACCTGGAGCTGCTGCTGTGTCTGCACCTGGAGCTGCTGCTGTGTCTGCACCTGCAGCTGGAGCTGTAGCTGCCCCTGGAGCTGTAGCTGCCCCTGGAGCTGCTGCTGTGTCTGCACCTGGAGCTGCTGCTGTGTCTGCACCTGCAGCTGGAGCTGTAGCTGCCCCTGGAGCTGTAGCTGCCCCTGGAGCTGTAGCTGCCCCTGGAGCTGTAGCTGCCCCTGGAGCTGTAGCTGCACCTGGAGCCGTAGCTGCACCTGCACCTGCACCTGTCACTGCACCTGCAGCTGCCCCAGGCGCTGCCGCTGCCCCCGCCGCCGCCCCCAGCCCCTCGCCCGACCGCACCGCGCTCCTCCCCGCCGAGCTCCAGGCCCGCCTGCCAGCCCTCGAGCGCGCCCTCGCGCCGCTCACCGCCTTCCTCGGCAAACACGCGCACGCGGCCGATCGCGCCACGTTCACCGGCCTGGCCGCCGAGCTCGGCCGGCCGGCCCGCGGCGACGAGCTGTGGGTGCTGGCGCCGGCGTTCGTGACCAGCGAGCTCAAGGAGGCGTTTGCCATCGCCGTGCTGCTGTTCCTGCCGTTCCTGGTGCTCGACCTGGTCGTCGGCCTGACCCTGGCCGCGCTCGGGCTGCACCAGACCTCGCCGCAGGTGGTGGCCCTACCGCTCAAGCTGCTGCTGTTCGTCGCCGTCGACGGCTGGCGCCTCCTCATCGAGGGCCTCATCCGGGGCTACGTGTGAGCGCGGCCCTGCTGGCCCTGGCCCGCGAGGGTGTGCTGCTGGCCCTCGTGCTGGTCGCGCCCGTGCTCCTGGCCGCGCTCGCCGCCGGCGTGGTGACCGGGCTCATCCGCGCCGTCACCCAGGTCGACGATCCGGCGGTGGCCCTGGTGCCGCGGGTGGCCGCCGTGGCCGTCGCCGTGGTGCTGATGGCGCCAGCGATCGGCCGCGCCGCCAGCGCGTTCGCCGGCAAGGCCCTGCTGCTGGTGCAACAGCTCGGGCTCGGCGGGTGATCCGCGTGGGCGCGCTGCTCGGCGGCGTCGACCCGGCGGTCTGGGCCTGGGCCTCGGTCCGCTGCGTCGCCGCGCTGGTGGTGCTGACCAGCCTGACCACCCCGCTGCCGCGCCTGGTCGCGCTCGGCCTCGGCGGCGCGCTCGCGCTCCTGGTCGCCGCCTGCGTGCCGCCAGCCGCGCTGGTGGTGCCGACCTCCACCGTCGGTGCGGTCGCCCTCGGCCTGTCCGAGCTGGCGCGCGGTGTCGCCCTCGGCCTGGCCGCGGCGGCGCCGGTGCTGGCGCTGGGCTGGGCCGCGCGCCTGGTCGCGGTCAGCAGCGGCGAGCCGGCCACCCGATCGCTCTGGCTGGTGGTCGGCGCCGCGGTCTTCGTCGGCATCGACGGGCCGGGCCTGGTCGCCCACGCCCTCGCCACCAGCTACGTCGCGGCGCCGATGGACGCGCTGGCCACCGCGCCGGCGGCGCTGCTCGGCCTGGCCACCGCGGCCTGGCGGCTGGCGGTGCCGGCGCTGATGGTCGCGCTCATCGTCGAGCTCGCCGTCGGTGCCGCCGGCCGCGTCGCCAGCGCCGCCGGGGCCGACCTGGTCGCGCTGCCGTGGCGGCGCGGCGCCGTCGTCGCCGTGCTGGCCGGCGGCCTGGTGCTCACGGCCACCACCCTGGCCGCCCAGCTGCGCGCGGCCTGGAGCTGACCGGTGTCGCGCACGTTGCCGCCCACCCCGCGTCGCCTGGCCCTGGCCGCGCTGGCCGGGCAGGTACCACGCAGCCGCGCCCTGCTGGCGGGCGCCGCGCTGCTCGGCGCCGCGCTGGCGCTGCTGGTCGCCGGCGCGCGTGCCGGCGGCGTGCTGGCCGCGCACCTGCGCGACGGCCTGGGCCACGCCGGCGATCACACCCCGGCGCTGGCGCCAGCGTCGACGGCGGCGCAGCTCGGGCTCGGCGTGCTGGCGGTGGCCGTGCCGGTGCTGGCCGCGGCCGCGCTGGCCGCGCTGGTCGCGCACCTCGGTCAGGTTCGCCGCCTGTGGATGCCGCGCCGCCACATCGACGGCGCGCCGGCCGCGCAAGCGGTGGCGCCGCGCCGGCTCGTCGACGGCGCGCTCGCCGTGCTGGCCCTAGCCGGGCTGGGCCTGGTCACCCTGGCCTGGCTGGCCCGCCACCGCGCCGACCTGGCCGCCCTCGGCGCGATCGCCCCGGCCGCGGCCGCGCGCGGCACGCTGGCGCTGGTGGTCTCGGCGCTGGCGCACCTGGCGGCGGCGCTGGTCGTGGTCGGCGCGGTCGAGCTGCTGCTGGCCGTGCTGCGCCACCGCGCCGACCTGCACCTGACCCGGGCCGAGGCCGACGCCGACGCTCGCGCCGCCGGGCTCGACCCGCGCTGGCGCCGCAGCGTGCGCACCGGCCGCGCTGGCGATCAGCGGCTGCTTCGCCTGGCCCGCCGGGCCGACCTGGTGGTGGTCGGGCACGGCGCCGTCGCCGTGGCCACGCCGGGCGCGGGTGCCGGGGCCGACGGCCCGCGGCTCCTCGGCGTCGCCCGCGGCGCCGAGGTCACCACCCTCGTCGCCGCCGCCCGCCGCCACCGCGTGCCGTTGCCGCGCGACCCGGCGCTGGTGACCGCGCTGCTCGACGCCCCGACCGGGCCGATCGATCCGCGCCTGTGGCCGGCGGTCGCCGCGCTGGTGGCGGCCAGCCGCGAGCCACCGGCGGCTGCCAGCTGAGCGGGCAGGGGCTATGGTCCGGCCATGCCCCGCCACATCCTGCCCGAGTCCGCCATCCACCCGGCCATCCGCGATCAGGTGGCGGCCAGCCAGCGCGACATCGTCGAGGAGGTGCGCGCCGCCGTGGCCGCGCACGACGTGGTGGTGGTCGGCATGAAGCAGAACCCGTTCCCGCGCCGCGTTCGTAAGGCCCTGACCGCCCGCGGCGTGCCGTTCCACTACCTCGAGTACGGCAGCTACCTCAGCACCTGGCGCCGCCGCACCGCGCTCAAGATGTGGACCGGCTGGCCGACGTTGCCGATGGTGTTCGTCAAGGGCGTGCTGGTCGGCGGCGCCGACGACGTGGCCCGCCTGCTGGCGTCAGGCGAGCTCGATGCCCTGGTCGCCGCGCCGCGCCCGGCGCCGTGAGGGCCACGTTCACGCGCGTGTTCAGCTCGGCGGCGCCGGCTGCGCCAGCGACGTGACCAGGCGATCGACGTCGCGCCGGGCCGCGCGCATGGCCCGGGTCGGGCCGGCCGCGGCCAGCGCCAGCGTGTACGTGCGGTACAGCAGCAGGCGCACCACCACCTGCTCGCGCGTGCCGTCGGGCAGGCGGCGCTCGAACCGCAGGTCGACGGTGGGGATGGTGGCGCGCAGGGTGACCGTGCGCTTGCCGCGGCGGTAGCCGGGCGCGGCGGCGAAGCCTCGCTCGAGCTCGTCGACGTAGGCCTCGCGGGTGGCCGCCCGCCACGCCTGCGGGTTGGGCGCGTCGGTCCGGGTCAGCACCACGCGCACGCCGCGCGGGTGTGCCAGTTCGAGCACCGTGCTGGTCGGCGACGTCGCCGCCGGCTGCTCGACCCACGGCGCGTCGACGGTGAGGGTGGCGAGCGTACGCGGCAGGTCGATCACCCGAGGGGCCGCCCGCGCCGGTGCCGGCGCGCTGGCCAGCACGAACGCCAGGCTCAGCACGACCAGCACGCGGGGGCCGCGCCCGGCGCGGGTCACGACACGTCTGCGTCGGGTCACGACGCGGCGGGAGCCGGCGTCGCCGCGGGCGCGCTGGCCGGCGCCGGCACCGTCTCGCCGCGCAGGGCGTGGATGACGCTGCGCTGCTCGGCCTCGTTGACGAACCAGTCGCGCGGGTAGGTGTAGGCGGCGTCGCCGACCTCGACCACCAGCACCGGCGCGGCCCGCGTCCACGGCACCGAGCGGCGCAGGAAGTAAGCGGCGCTGACCTGCTCGCGCGTGACCTTGACCGGCGCCGGCACACACAGGCCACGCGGCAGCACCACGCCGTCGACGTCGACGATGATCGTGCCGGGCGGGTGGCGCAGGGTGCGGACGACCAGCCACAGGTTCCACAGGCCGAGCGCGACCAGGAAGCCGCCGACCCACTGGAACACCGTGCCCATGCCGATCATCAGCAGGCCGCCAGCGACCAGCCCGAACACGGCCCAGCCGATCCAGCGCGACCGGCCCACCTCGAGCTCGACCGCGAGTCGCGTCGTCGGCGCCGGGGCGTCGGTGCGTCCTGCCGGCGTGGGCTTGCTGCTCGATTCGGCCACGACGGGTGGATACCACGGCCACCCAGGGTTCGCAGCCCAGATGCAGCTTCAGGCCGAGGTCTGCCCCGGCGGGGTGGAGGCTAGCAGCGCGTCGATGCTGGCCCACGACACCTGCTGCCCCCGGGCCGAAGGAGCCAGGTAGGGAACGCCCATGGCGGCGGCGGCCTCGTGCATGAGCGGAGTCGCCGTCGCCTCGAGGTCGGCGAGGTGCGGCGCGTCTTGGCCGACCCAGAGCACCAGGTAGGTGAAGGCCTCGTAGCAGCGCAGCGCGGTCAGGCGGTCGCCGGCGATGAACGCCGTGGCATAGCGGTCCATCAGGGCGTCCATGCGAGGTTGCACCGACGCCTTGCGAGCCAGGAAGTCTGGTAGCTGTCGAGCGCGATCTGGTGATGGCGGTTGCATCACCAGGCGAGCGTGGCAGTACTCGCAGGTCAGCTCGGTCGCGCCCGTCGTGTGCGCCACGCCGCCGCCGCACAGGGGGCAGGTCAGGTGGAAGAGCCGTGGAGAGCTGGTGGACATGATGAGCCCAACTACGCGTCGCGGCGCCAGTCGTGCGTCAGCTCGCGGACCCGGCGGCCGATCTCCTCGAGCGGCACGTTGCACAGCTGGCCGCCGCTGACCACCAGGTCGCCGTCGACGACGACCTCGCGGATGGC
Source organism: Kofleriaceae bacterium (assembly GCA_018058095.1). Classification (GTDB taxonomy): domain Bacteria; phylum Myxococcota_A; class Polyangia; order Haliangiales; family Haliangiaceae; genus JABFXX01. The sequence goes on along the minus strand of JAGPCO010000135.1, from coordinate 15,689 downwards.
GCGCGGCGACAGCGCGTACACCACGTTCTTGGCCAGCGCCTGCTCCGGCCACAGCGACGGGTCGTCGAGGTCGAGCGCGACCAGGTCGCACCGGTAGCCGGGGGCGATGCGGCCGACCGGCAGCCGCAGCACCTGGCCGCCGCCGGCGGTGCCCAGGCGCAGGCAGGTCTCGGCGCTGATGGCCTGGCCGTCGGTGCGGTGCACCTTCTGCAGCAGCGCCGCGGTGCGCATCTCGTCGAACACGCTGACCCGGTTGTTGGAGCAGCCGCCGTCGGTGCCGAGGCCGACCGGGACGCCGCGCCCGACCAGGTCGACCAGGTCGGTCACGCCGTCGCCCAGGAACATGTTCGAGCCCGGGCAGTAGGCCAGGCTGGCGCCGCGCTCGGCCAGGGTGGCGCGCTCGCCGGCGTCGAACCAGCAGCCGTGTACGGCGATCATCGCGCCCAGGTCGACCCCGAGCGCGGCCACCGCCGGCACCGGGCGCTGGCCGAACCGCCGCAGCGAGTCGTCGACCTGGTACGCCTCCTCGGCCAGGTGGATGTGCCACGGCACGCCGAGGTCACGCGCGCACCCGGCGCCGGCCTCGATCATCGCCGCGCTGGCGCCGTGCTGGCTGTGCGGCGCCGGCTGCACGCTGACCCGGTACCGCTCGCGGTCGTGGTACCGCGCCGCCAGCGCCTGGAAGTTGCCGACCGCCTGCGCCACCGTCTCGCGGTACGCCGCCGGCGCGCCGTCCCAGTCGTAGAAGCAGCGCGCCATCACCATGCGGATGCCGAGCCGGCGTGCCGCCTCGATGGTGGCCGAGGCGTGGTCGTTGCCCTGGGCGTTGAGGTAGTAGAAGTCGCACACGGTCGTGACCCCGTGCAGCAACATCTCGCCGAACGCAAACAGCGCCGCCGTCGCCATACCCTCGGCGTCCAGCCGCGGCGAGTACCGGTACAGCGCGCGGTCGCGCCACTCGAGGAACGGCAGGTCGTCGCCGATGCCGCGCAGCAGCGACTGGAAGCTGTGGTTGTGGGCGTTGACCGTGCCCGGCACCATGGCCCGGCGCGGCCAGGCCAGGTGGCGGGCCCCGGTCGCGCGCGGGTCGGCCGCGACCTCGGCCGGGTCGCCGACGCGGACGATGGCGCCACCGATGGCCAGCACCGCGGTCGGGCCACGGCCGACCTCGTCGATGACCGCGGCGTCGGCGGTGACCAGCAGGGGGCGGGCCATGGGTGGGATGGTCGTCATTGGTACAGCACGTACAGGATCACCGCCGCCGCCGCCACCAGGTTGAGCAAGAACGGGCCGTCGCGCAGCATGGCCTCGGTCGGGCTGTCCTGGCGCGGCCGCCACAGCGCCAGGGTCAGGAAGCGGATCAGCCCGAACCCGACGAACGGCGCGCTCAGCACCAGCCGGTCGGTGGCGAAGAAGGTGATGGTGTGCGGATCGCGCGTGTACGCCACGTACGCCACCAGCGTGGCCGCGGCCAGCACCAGCATGGCGGCCCGCACCAGCGGCAGGCGGTAGCCGGCCAGCGCGGCCCGGGTCGCCTCGCCGGTCCCGGCCCGGGTCGCCCAGGTCAGCTCGTGCGCGCGTTTACCCAGGCCGAGGAACGTCGCCAGCAGCGCCGTACACAGCAGGACCCAGCCCGAGGCCGGCACGGCGATGGCGTGGGCCCCGACCAGCACCCGCAAGAGGAAGCCGGCGGCGATGACCAGCACGTCGACGAAGGCCAGCTGCTTGAGGCCGAGCGTGTAGGCGATCTGCAGCACCAGGTAACCCAGGGCGATCGCCCCGGTCGACCACGACAGGATCACGCAGGTCGCCAGGCCGGCGCTGGCCAGCACGCTGGCCCACACCAGGGCGGTGTGCTGGCGCAGGTGGCCGGCGGCGATGGGGCGGTGCCGCTTGGTCGGGTGGGCCCGGTCGGCCTCGACGTCGCGCACGTCGTTGAAGGCGTACACCGCGCCCGACAGCGCGCAGAACGCCAGCGTCGCCGCCAGCGCCCGCCAGATGAAGGCCGGCTCGAGCAGGTGGCGGGCGAACACCAGGGGCGCCAGCACGAAGACGTTCTTGACCCACTGGTGTGGGCGCAGCGTGCGGAGCAGGGCGCGGGCGGGCGACATGGACGCGGCGGCCGAGCTACTCGGTCGCCTCCTCGTCCTCGGCTTCCTCCTCCTCCTCGGGCTCCTCGATGCAGGCGTCTTCCATGTTCGAGCAGGTCCAGGCGCCGATGGCCTCGAGCTCGCACTGCGCCGTCGTCTTGTCCTTGGGCAGCGGCTTGGTCCGGCAGTCGGTCACGTCGAGGAACACCGCCCGGCAGGTGTCACGGTCGTTCTCGCTCTCGATGGCCGCGCAGTCGGCGATCTTCTTGATCACCTGCTTGCCGTCGGGGCCGAGCATGGGGCTGCCGTCCTCCTTTACCAGCGCCACCTCCTTGGCCGCGCGCGCCTCCATCAGCCCCTCGCGCATGACCTGGACCATCGCGCTGGCGGTGCCCAGCCGCTTGGGCGGCGGGACCCAGGTCACCGAGGGCACATAGGTGACGATCATCAGGGCCACCAGCATGGCGCCGATGAACGGCAGGCTGGCCTTGGTCACCTCGACCACCGGCTTCCTGAACTTGAAGCTGGCGATGAACAGGTTGAGGCCGACCGGCGGCGTCAGGTAGCCGATCTCGAGGTTGAGCAGGAAGATGACGCCGAGGTGGTACGGGTTGACGCCGTAGGCGTCAGCGGTGGGTGCCAGCAGGGGTAGCACCACCAGGATGGCCGAGAACACGTCCATCATCATGCCGACCAGGAGGAGCAGGACGTTGAGCATCAGCAGGAAGCTGACCTGGGAGTCGATGTGCTCCTTGGTCCAGGCCACCAGCTTGAGCGGCACGTCGGCGGTGACCAGGTAGTTGGTGAACACCGCCGAGGTGAAGATGACCAGGAAGATGGTGCCCGACAGCGCCATGGCCTCCTTGGAGATGGTCCACAGCGACCGCCACTGGATGTCCTTGAACACCAGGATCTCGAGCAGCGCCAGGTACACCACCGCGAACGACGCGGCCAGGGCCAGATCGACGGTGAACTTCAGGATGATCAGCACGCCGGCCACCATGCCCAGCTCGGGCAGGACTGGCGGCACCGACCGCAGCAGCTCGCGCAGCACGAACCTCTGGCGCGGCACCTTCTTGATGATCGACACCGCGATGGCCACCACCGACAGGCAGGCGATGAGCACCAGGCCGGGGCCCAGGCCGGCGAAGTAGGCGAAGCGCTGGCTGTCCCAGTCCCACTTCTGCGCCAGGGTGGTGTTGAGGCCGTACACCGTGCCGAGCACGAACAGCGGCAGCGCCGGCGGGAACAGCAGGCCGACCGAGCCGGTGCCGGTGACCAGGCCGAGCGAGAAGCGCTCGCTGTAGCCGCCCTTGAGCAGGGCCGGCATGAGCAGGCCGCCGAGGGCGACGATGGTGACGCCCGAGCCGCCGGTGAACGTCGTGAAGATGGCCGACGACAGGATGGTGACGATGGCCAGGCCGCCCGGCATCCAGCCCAGCATCGCGTTGGCGGCCCGGACCAGGCGGTCGGCGGTGCGGGCCGAGGCCATGATGTAGCCGGCGTAGATGAACAGCGGGATGGTGGCGAACACCGTGGCCTGGTCGTCGGTGCCGAGCTTGAACATCGACGCCATCAGGCCGCCGAACTCCTGATCGAACGCGCGCGGCAGGCCGATGGCGCCGAGCGCGCCGGCGCCGAGCATGACCGCGAACAGCGGCGCCCCGGCGAAGAACAGGACGAGCAGGGCGAGGAGGAGGATGGTCAGCATCAGACGGCCCCCGGCTCGGGCTCGGGCGGCAGCTTGCCGCGCCGCAGGTAGTCGAGGTCGATCGCCGCCTGCAGCACGATGTGCGCGGCGACCAGGGCCATGCCGACCGGGATGAACAGGGCCGGCACGCTGATCGGGATGGCGGCGTGGCTCTTCTCGGCGGCGGCGACGCCACGCACCTTCCAGCCGATCCAGATGGCGACCGCGGCCATCAGCACCGTGAACACCGCCAGCACCAGGCGCAGCAGCACGCGGCCACGCGGGCCGAGGAACTTCGACAGCAGGTCGAGCGACAGCAGGCGCTGGTGGTGGGTCGCGAACGCGCCGCCCAGCATGGCCAGCGCGAACACCCCGTAGCGGATGACCTCGCTCGAGTTGGCCAGCGGCTGCTTGGTGATCTTGAAGGTGACGTAGTTGCCGATCGAGGCCACGATCACCGCGATGAGCAGGGCGAACAGCACCCCCTGCTCGGCCAGGCCCAGGCCGCGGTCGAACCGGCGCAGGCCGCGCACCAGCTCGCTGTCGTCGGCGAAGCGCGCGGTCGCCGTGGGGAGCTCGCCAGGGGGCGGCGCCTCGGTCGGGGAGGGGCTGGGGCGAGGATCGTCGGGTGCTACCACCGGCCTAGCCTAACGAAGAAACGGCGCCGACCGGCGGCCCCGGGCCGGGGAAAAGCGTGGGCCGTGTGCCGCCGTCACTGGCCCGAAAACGCCGACAGGATGCCGGCTGGCATCCTGTCGCCTCGACCTCAACTTCGGCCGCGGGGCCGGGCCGGGGTCACTTGCCCGGGTTCTTGGCCCGGTACTCGTCGCGGTACTTGAGCACCAGGTCCAGCTCGGTCTTGCTGTACAGCTTGCCGACCTGCTCGTTCCACACCGCCTTGGCCAGCGTCTCGAACTCGGCGATCATCGCCGGCGGGGTCTCGACGATCTGCACGCCCTTGCGGGTCATGGTCTTGAGCGCCGACGCGTTGTCCTTGCGGATCTGCTTGCGCAGGGTCTTGCTGGCGGCCTTGGCCACCTTCTTGACCAGCGCGTAGTCCTCCGCGCTGAGCTTCTTGACCAGGTCCTTCTTCACGACGGTGGCGCCGATGGCGAAGCTCATCGGCATCGACGTCACGTACTTGATCTTGGTGTTCCACTGCAGCGCGACCGCGGCCAGGGGCGAGCTGTAGGCCGCGTTGATGCGGCCCGAGGCCAGGGCGGGCTCGACCTCGGGCACGCCGAGCGGGGTGCCGTTGATGCCGACCTTCTTGAACGAGGCGCGCACCAGGTCGTCGTCGCCCCACAGCCACATCTTGGTGGCCTTGAGGCTGGCCAGCGAGTCGATCTTGTCCTTCGACATGAAGTAGACCCAGCCGACCTCGCCGCGGTCCTGCAGGATCCAGCCCTTTTCGTCGAACTTCTTGGTGAAGTGCGACCACATCTTGTCGGCGACGTAGTCGAGCTCCTCGACCGACTTGAACATCAGCGGCAGCTCGAGCACGCGGATGCTCGGCTCGATCATGCCCAGGCCGATCGAGGTGACCGCGGCGCCGTCGAGCTGGCCGAGGTTGATCTTGCGGACCACGTCCTTCTCGTCGCCCTGGACGCCGCCGGCGTAGTACTTGACCTTGACCCGCGCCGCGGTCTTGGTCTCGATCTCGGCGCCGGCCTTGGCGAGGACCTTGATCCAGGACGAGCCGTCGGGGGCCAGCGTGGCCATGCGGATCTCGACGTTGTCGGCGGCGGCCAGGCCGGCGCCGCCGCCGAGGGCGACGGCCGCGGCCAGCGCGGCGGTGGCCAGGCGGGTGGAGCGGAGGATGGACGGGCTCGGGGTCATCATTGAACGATCTCCTTCTCGATCTGGAGGTAACGACGCGCCTTGCGCTGCGCGGCCTCGTTGGCCAGGCGCTGCTCGGGCCAGATGGCGGGGTTGGTGGTGAGGACCTTGATCAGCTGCTCCCGGTACAGCTGCTTGTTCATGGTCGCCTTGCCGATGCGGAAGGCATACAGCGTGCGGGCCATGAGGAACTGGTCGTTGGTCAGGCGCAGCGCCTCGAGGAAGTGCTGCTCGGCCTTCTTGGCGTCGCCGCCGAGGTCGGCGCTGGTCGCGCTGTACAGCATGCCGAGCGCGATGTGGGGCAGGGCGGCGTAGACCCGGTTCTCGGGCAGGTGCTTGGCGTCGAGCTCGAGGATGCGGGCCATGATGGCCTTCACCGTCGGCAGGTTCGACACGATGTCGATGTTGTCGAGGTTGTGGTTGACGATGGAGCCCAGGGCCAGGCCGGCCCACATCAGGGCGTCGCGCTGGTCGCCGCCGGCGCCGGCGACCAGCTTGGCCACCGCCTCGGGCTCACCGAACAGGCCGTCCTGCCAGCGCTTGCCCAGCGTGTGCAGCGCGTAGTTGAGGCAGCGGGTGAAGATCTTGGTCGCGCGCTGGCTCAGGTAGTCGGCGCCCTCGAGGTCCTTGGTCACCAGCCGGGCGTGCTCCCACTCGTCCTCGACGAAGGCAGTGCCATACTGGCAGTAGCCCTCGGTCAGGATGCCGGTCAGCTTGTCGTTGTCCGGGTTGACCACCCAGAAGCCCTCGACGGTCTTGAGCGTGCCGGGGATGGCGCGCGCGGCCAGGTCGTAGTCCGACTCCATCTGTATCGACGGCTGGGCCCGGACCAGGACCTTGGCGGTGGTGTTGACGGTGAGCTTGCCCATGTCGCAGCCGGCGGCGGCGATGCTGCTCGCCAGGAGCAGCGACGTGATCATCCTCATCTGGGCCATGTCGACGGTTCCTCTTGGGACGTGGGGGAAGGAGATGCATTCACCGCGGTGCCTGCGATCCCGTGGGCGTGACGGGGCCTAACGTATCGAAACTCGAAAGCGGCGTCCCTGGCCGCCCGCGCTTTCTGACAATAATCGCGGCCATGATGAGGCCCCGGGGGTCGCTCGGCCTGCTCGCCCTGGGGGTGGGCGGCCTGAGCGCGTGTAGCCTCGATCCAGGGGCGGCCGCCTCGCCGGCGCGCGCCACCACCCTCATCGTCGCCCGCGCCGCCGACGCGGTCAGCCTCGACCCGGCCCTGGCCAGCGACAGCGAGTCGATCGAGGTGGCCGAGCAGCTGTTCGATCGCCTGGTGCACTGGCGCGACGACACCGGCGAGCCGGCGCCCGGCCTGGCCGAGCGCTGGGACACCGACGCCGCCGGCACGACCTGGACCTTCCACCTCCGGCCCGGCGTGTCCTTCCACGACGGCACGCCGTGTGACGCCGCCGCCGTGGTCTTCTCGTTCGAGCGGCAGCGCGACCCCGACCACCCGCACCACCGGGACGAGTTCCGCACCTGGCAGCGCCAGTTCGGTGGGGTGATCGGGGCCGAGGTCATCGACCCGCTGACGGTGCGGGTCCGGATCGACCGACCGTACGCGCCGTTCGAGGCCAACCTCGGCATGTTCGCCGCCGCCATCGTGTCGCCGACCGCGGTGGCGCGCTGGGGCGACGACTTCGCGGCCCACCCGGTCGGGACCGGCCCGTTCCGGTTCGAGCGGTGGGAGCCGGGCCAGCGCATCGTCCTGACCCGCAACCCCGACTACTGGGACAAGCCGGCCGAGATCGAGCGCCTGGTGTTCGCGGTCGAGCCCGACCCGCGCCAGCGCCTGGTCGCGCTCGAGAGTGGCGCGGTCGACGTCGCCGCCGCCATCCGCCCCGACGAGCTTGCCTACGTGCGCATGCACCCAGGCATGGTCCTGCACCGCGCGCCGGGCAACAACGTGTCGTACCTGGCCTTCAACACCGGGCGCGAGGTGCTGGCCGATCTGCGCGTGCGCCAGGCCCTGAGCCTGGCCATCAACCAGGAGCCGATCGTCCAGCTGGCGTACCAGGGCATGGCCCGGGCCGCGCGTGGCCCGCTGCCGCCGAGCAACTGGGCGGCGGCGCCGGCCGAGGGCCGGCACGAGTTCGATCCAGCCGCGGCGCGCCGGCTCCTGGCCGCCGCCGCCGCTGACGGTCAGTTCGATCCGGGGCAAGTGCTGACCCTGTACGCCCCGACCACCCCGCGCCCGTACCTGCCCGACCCCGAGCGGGTCGCGCGGGTGGTGCAGTCCAACCTCGGCGCCGTCGGCGTGCGGGTCGAGCTGCACCTGGCGCCGTTCGCGCAGACCCGGACCGCGCTGCAGGCCGGCGCGCACGACCTGGCGCTGTGGGGCTGGATCGGCGACAGCACCGATCCCGACAACTTCCTGTCGGTGCTGCTCGACTCCGGCAACGCCGTCGCGCCCCACGCCAGCAACCTGGCGTTCTATCGCAGCCCCGAGGTGCACGACCTGCTGCGCGCGGCGCTGGCGGCGCCGACCCGGGGCCAGCGCGAGGATCTGTACGCCCAGATCCAGGTCCAGGTCGCGGCCGACGTGCCGTGGCTGCCGCTGGCCCACACCGAGGTGGCGTTCGCGACCCGGCGCGGCCTGGGGGGCGTGACGTTCTCGCCGGGCGGCCACCTGCGCTTCCTGCGGATGGTCCCGCGGTGAGCTGGCCGAGCCTGCGCCTGCGGCTGCGGACCCGGCTCCTGCTGGCGCTCAGCGTCGCCGCGCTGGTGCCGCTGGCGGCGGTGGCCATGGTCGCGGTCGGGGTGATCTTCAGCAACCTCGAGCGCGACCAGCGGGCCGACACCCGCCGTCAGCTCGACGTCGGCCGCAACCTGGTGCTGCGCGCGGCCGAGCGCCTGGCCGATGCCGTCGGCCAGCTGGCCGAGTCGCGCGAGCTGGTGGCCGCGGTGCCCATGGGCCCGGCCGACACGGTGGCGGTGGTCGGACGCCAGGTCACCTACCTGCCGAGCGGCCTGGTCCAGGTGCTGGGCCCCGGCGGCGGCACCCTGGCCGAGCGGGCCATCGGCAACGAGGCGCGCACCGTCGGCCTGCGGGTGTGGCCGAGCGACCCGCTGCTGGTGCCCGGCCCGAGCTGGACCCGGCAGGTGGTCATCACCCAGGTCGACGAGCGCCCGGTCATGCGCGCGGTCGCCCCGGTGGTCGACGCCTCGCTCCAGCTCATCGGCCGGGTCGTCATCTCGACGCCGCTCGACGGTGAGGTCGCCGACGCGGTCAAGGCGGCGCTCGGCGCCGAGGTGCTGGTGGTGGCGCGGGGTGGGCAGATCTGGGCCAGCTTCCGCGACGCGCTGGGTGATCGCGTCAGCGAGCTGCCGCTGGCGGTGCCGGGCGACGGCGCCGAGGTGGTCGACCGGGTCCTGCAGCTGGGCACCGGCGGGGCGGCCGGGCAGGACGGGCACGAGTACCAGGTCGCGCTCGGCGCGCTGCGCGGCGTCGACGGCGCGGTCGTCGGCTACCTCGGCGTCGCCCTCGACCGGCGCACCCTGGTCGAGGCCAAGCGGCTGGCCCTGCGCTCGGTCGGCGCGGTCGCGCTGCTGGCGCTGGCGCTGGCGCTGGTGCTGGCCGCGCTGCTGGCGCGCCGGGTCGGCGACCCCATCGCCCGCCTGCACCGCGGCGCCCAGGCGGTCGCGCGAGGCGACCTCGCCTATCGCATCGAGGTGCCGCCGGGTGACGAGATCGCCGAGCTGGCCGACGCCTTCGCCGGCATGACCACCACGCTCAAGGACAACCAGACCCGCCTGGCCGCGCGCATGCGCGAGATCGTGGCCCTGCACGACGCCGGGCGCGCGGTGTCGGCGGTGATCGAGCTCGACCAGGTCGGGCGCCGGGTGGTCGACGCCGTCGCCCGCACGCTCGACGTGCGCGGCTGCGCGCTGTGGCTGGTCGCCGCCGACGACGGCGACCGGGCCGGGCCGCCCGCGGTCAGCCTGGGCGCGGCGCGCTGGCGCCAGCCCGGGGTGTCGCTGGCGCTGGCGGCCGATCGCGACGACGGCCGGGCCCAGCAGCTGGCGGCGCTGGCGGCGGCGGTGGTGGCCGGCCGGCAGCCGGTGCGCCGGGTCGACCTGGTCAGCGCCGACGACGCCGACGCGGTGGCCGCGCGCGCGGTCGGGCTCGACGGCTCGCTGCTGGCGGTGCCGCTCGAGCGCGCCGGCGCCGCCGTCGGTGTGCTGGTGGTCGGGCGTGACCACGAGCAGCGCGCCTTCACCGAGGCCGACGGCTCGCTGCTGGCGACCTTCGCCGACCAGGCGGCGTCGGCCATCGACAACGCCCGCCTGTACCGCCAGGTCCGCGAGGCCAGCGAGCAGCTCGAGCGCAAGGTCGCGCTGCGCACCGCCGAGCTGACCGCCATCAACCGCGAGCTGGGCCGGGCCCTGGCGGATCTGCGCGAGGCCCAGGCCCAGCTGGTGCTGTCGGAGCGGATGGCCGGGCTCGGCCTGCTGGTGGCCGGCGTGGCGCACGAGATCAACTCGCCGACGGCGACCATCCGCGGCTCGCTCGACGCCCTGGCCGGCGCCATCGGCCGCCTGCTGACCCGGCTGGCCGAGATCGGCGACGGCCGCTGGGCGGCGGCGCGCCAGCGCGCGGTGCTGGGCGCGCTCGATCCGCTGGCGCGCGCGCTGGCGGAGCGGCGCGCGCTGACCGGCCTGCCGGCGCGGGCGGTGGCGCGCGAGCTGCGGCCGGCGCTCGACGGTGCCGGCGTCGACGGCGGGCGGCTCGGCCCGCGCCTGGCCGAGCTGGCGGCGACGCCGGCCGAGGTCGACGTGCTGCTGGCGGCGTGTGCGGGCGCCGCCCCGGGCGCCGGCCCGGGCGCCGGCGACGAGCGGATCGACCAGGTCGCCTCGATCGCGGTCGAGCTGCTGGCCGACCTGGTGTTCGTGCGCCGCGCCGTCACCACCCTGGGCCAGGCGGTCGGGCAGATCAGCCGCATCGTCGGCGCGCTCAAGTCGTACTCGCACCTCGACCAGTCGTCGGCGCGGGCGCCGACGGATCTGCACGAGGGGCTCGATACCACCCTCATCCTGCTCGACTACGCGCTGCGTGATACTGTCGTCCACCGGAACTTCGCCGAGCTGCCGCGGGTGCCGGTGTTCGCCGACGAACTCAACCAGGTGTGGACCAACCTCCTGCTCAACGCCGTGCAGGCGCTGGCCTCCCGGCCCGCGGTCGACGGCGTCTTGCCCGAGCCCGGCACCATCTGGGTGCAGACCGCGCTGGCGGCCGGCGAGGGCGGCGACGGCGACCGCGCCGTGGTCCGCATCATCGACGACGGGCCCGGCATCCCGGCCGAGGTGATGCCGCAGATCTTCGAGCCGTTCTTCACCACCAAGGACAAGGGCGAGGGCACCGGCCTGGGCCTGGGCATCGTCCGCCGCATCGTCGACAAGCACGGCGGCACCGTGCGCTGCACCTCGCGCCCGGGCCGGACCGAGTTCGAGGTCGCGCTGCCGCTGGTGGTGCCGGCGCCGGCCGCCAGCGCGGGCGGGCAGGGGGCGGCGTCGTGAACCCCACCCGCGAGACCATCCTGTGTGTCGACGACGAGGAGGGCGTGCTGGCGGCGCTGCGCCAGCAGCTGGGCGCCCGCTTCGGCCACGAGTGCGCCATCGCCACCGCCAGCTCCGGGCCCGAGGCGCTGGCGCTGTTCGACGAGCTCGAGCGCGACGGCGAGCAGGTCGCGGTCATCATCGCCGACCAGATCATGCCGGGCATGAAGGGCGTCGACGTGCTCGAGCAGGTCGACCAGCGCTCGCCGCACACCACCAAGATCCTGCTGACCGGCCAGGCCGGCCTCGACGCGGTCACCGCCGCCATCAACCGGGCCCACCTCAACCACTACATCGCCAAGCCGTGGGACGAGGCGTCGCTGCACCTGGCGGTCGAGAACCTGTTGCGGCAGTACCGCCTGTCCGAGGAGAACCGCCACCTCATCGCCACCCTGTCGAGCAAGAACCAGACCCTGCTCGAGATGAACCGCGAGCTCGAGGCCAAGATCCACGCCCGCACCCACGAGCTGGCCGAGGCCAACACCCGGCTGGCCCAGCTCGCGGTCACCGACGGCCTGACCGGCCTGTACAACCACCGCCACCTGCACGAGCGCCTCGCCCTCGAGTGCGAGCGCTCGGCCCGCAACGGCCTGCCGCTGTCGCTGCTGATGATCGACGTCGATCACTTCAAGTTCTACAACGACCACCACGGCCACCCCGCCGGCGACGAGGTGCTGCGCCAGCTGGCCCGCCTGCTCGGCGAGGGCCGGCGCGCCAACGACGTGGTGGCCCGCTACGGCGGCGAGGAGTTCTGCGTCATCCTGGTCGATACGCCCAAGTTCACCGCGACCAAGCTGGCCGAGCGCCTGCGCGAGGTGGTGGCGGCCCATCCCTTCCCGCGCCGCGAGCAGCAGCCGCTCGGGCACCTGTCCGTCTCCGTCGGCGTCGCCACGTTTCCCGACGACGCCGGCGACCCCGAGTCGCTCGTCCGCGCCGCCGACGCCGCCATGTACGCCGCCAAACACGCCGGCCGCGACCGCGTCGTCCTCAGCTCCGCCCCGGCAGCCTGATCTGGTCCCGTGGCCGTGATCGGCCCCGTGGCCGTGATCGGCCCCGTGATCGTCGTCGTCGTCGTGGTCGTGGCCGTGGTCGTCGACCTTGACGGCGACGGCGACGTGGAGGTAGACGCCACCCTTTGACGCGACAACGGCCCGGGTCCCGGCGGGCAGACACGCTGCGTTCCCGGTGGGAGCCTCAGCGCCCCGGCCCGTGCGCCGCGCCCAGCTCCGTGCCGACCCGCAGCCGGTCCAGGTAGGCCCGATACACGAACGCGCGGTCCCGCTTCTTCCCCGTCGTCTCGACCAGCACCCCGGCCCCCGCCAGCAGCTCGACCGCCCGCCCGGCGGTCGGCTTGGTGGTCTCCACCAGCCTCCGCACCGAGGCGACCGTGACCACCGGGTGGCCTGGCAGCAGCTCGAACAGGCGCAGCGCGGGGACCGACATCCCCTCGTGCGCGAGCACACGGGCGCGGTCGGCGGCGACCAGCGCGAACAGCTCGCGCGCCGACGCCACCGCCTCGTCGGCGATGGTGGCGACGCCGTCGAGGAAGAAGTCGAGCCAGCCTTCCCAGTCGCCCGCGGCCCGCACCGCGTCGAGCCGGCGGTAGTACTCGGCGCGGTGGCGCTTGAAGAACAGGCTCAGGTACAGGAGCGGCCTGGGCAGCAGCTGCCAGTGCTCGAGCAAGAGCGTCACCAGCAGGCGGCCGATCCGCCCGTTGCCGTCGAGGTAGGGGTGGATGGTCTCGAACTGGACGTGCAGGAGGCCGGCCCGCACCAGCGGCGGCAGCGTGTCGTCGGCGTGGAGGTACCGCTCGAACGCGCCCAGCACCTCGGCCAGCGCGTGTGGAGGCGGGGGCACGTACGCCGCGTTGCCGGGTCGGCTCCCGCCGATCCAGTTCTGGCTGCGCCGCACCTCGCCGGGCCGCTTGTCGGCCCCGCGCACCCCGCGCATGAGGCGTCGATGCGTCTGGTTCAGCAGCCGCATCGACAGCGGCAGGCCGGCGCGATCGGTCAGCTGGGCCCGCGCGTAGGCGAGCGCGTCGAGGTAGTTGCACACCTCCTCGACCTCGGCGCTGGGTGGCGCGGCCGGCTCGGCGCCGTCCTGGGCCTCGAACGTGAGCAGGTCGACCAGGGTCGCCTGGGTGCCCTCGATCTGCGAGGACACCACCGCCTCCTTGCGGACGAACGCGTACAGGAACCAGTCGAGCGAAGGCACCATCTCCCCGGCCAGCCCGAGGCGCGCCAGCGCCTGTTCGGCCGCGCGCAGGCGCTGCGTCAGCTTGGCGTCGAGCAGGAGGGGCGGGTCGCGCGGTGGCAGCGGGTAGGGGATGAACGCCGCGACCTCCTCGCCACCCACCAAGGTGCGGTCGTGGCGTCCGGTGGTTCGTCGGGGGCGCGCCATGGGTTCGATCGCTGGCACCAGCCCCGTCGGCTGGGAACGTGGGTGTTCCCAGCAGACCGAGCTAGTAAAGCATTCTTTACTAGCGCCCGAAGCCAGTCAAGCCCACGTTCCTGCCGGGTACCGTCGCTCCCCATGAAGGTCGCGGTCCTCGGCTCCGGAAGCTACGGCACCTGCCTCGCCATCCTCTGGGGCCAGGCCGGTCACGACGTCCACCTGTGGTGTCGCGGCGAGGCCGCCGCCGCCGAGCTGCAGCGGACCCGGGTCAACGCCGCCTACCTGCCGCGCTTCACCCTGCCGCCGACCGTGACGGTCACCGCCGACCTCGCCGCCGCCGTGCGCGGCGCCGCCATCGTCGTCGGCGTCACCCCGTCACACGCCGCCCGCGACGTGCTCGGCGCCGCCGCCGCGGCGATGGACCCCGAGGTCATCGTCGTCAACGCCTCCAAGGGCCTCGAGGACGGCACCCTGGCCACCATGGAGGAGGTGTACCGGGCCATCTTCCCGCCGGCCATCGCCGCCCGCGCCACCTACCTGTCGGGCCCGACCTTCGCCAACGAGATCGCCGCCGGCATGCCGGCCGCCATCGTCCTGGCCGGACGCGACCCGGCCTCGACCGCGCGGGCCCAGCAGGCCCTGTCGACCGACCGCCTGCGCATCTACACCAGCGACGACGTGCCCGGCGTGCTCGTCGGCGGCGCGCTCAAGAACGTCATCGCCATCGCCGCCGGCGTGTCCGACGGCCTGGGCCTGGGCTCGAACGCGCGCGCCGCCCTCATCACCCGCGGCCTGGCCGAGATCACCCGCGTCGGCGTCGCCTGCGGCGCCCACGCCATCACCTTCGCCGGCCTGTCCGGCATGGGCGACCTCGTCCTGACCTGCTCCGGCGACGCCTCGCGCAACCGCCGCGTCGGCCTCGCCCTCGGCCAGGGCCGCTCCATGCCCGACATCCTGGCCGAGCTCAAGATGGTCGCCGAGGGCGTCAAGACCACCAAAGTCGCCCACGAGCTCGCCGCCAAGCTCGGCGTCCCCGCCCCCATCACCGACGCCATGTACGCCGTGATTTATGACCACGTCCCCGCCCGCGACGCCATGTCGGCCCTCATGAGCCGCGCCCTCCGCCCCGAGCGCGACTGAGCGGCGAACGGCAGGCCATGACCAGCGGACCTGCGAGCACCGTGCACCTGCGTGTCGACCCGGCGAGCCTGGTCGTCCGCGCCGCTCGGCCCGCCACCGGCGCCATCGCGCTGGTCGCCGGTGAGGTCGCGTTCCCGGCGGCGGACTGGGACGACTTCGTGATCGTCATCCTCGACGCCTGGCTGACGGCGCTGCACCGCCTCGCCACGAACACGAGTGACTGCGAATGCGTGTACTTCCTGGACGGCCCCTACCAGGTCGAGCTCGCGCGCCGGGCGGTCGACGTGGTGGAGGTGCGGAGCCTCGAGCGGCGCGACCCCGATCGCCAGCACTTCGCCGTCGCCGCCACCTTGCCATCCCTCGCCGCCAGCGCGCTCGACGTGGCCGAGCGTGTGCTCCAGCGCTGCGGCGAGCTGGACCATCGGTCACGCGACGTCGAGCACCTGATCCTGGCCCATCAGCGCCTGCAGGGCGTCGCGGCGCAGACTCGGAGATGAAGCCATGGAGCGTGTTCACGCCCTCATCGACGCGATGTCCCGGCTCACCGCCGTCGTGGCCTATGAAGAGGGATACCTGATCGGTCCGACCCTGATCCACTTCGTGTTCTCCGACGCTGAGGTTCGCGATCACCGTCGACCCTGACACCGACGAGGTCCTGTTCGTGGACCGGCCGGGGCCGCAGCACCTGCCGATGCCCTCGTCAGCGGTGGACGTGTTTCGACCGGCGCTGCTGCACAAGTGCATCACCGACGTGTGGAGCATGACGAACAAGCAGGGCTACTCCGACGCCATCCAGCTGCAGTTCGCCGAGCCTGACGCGCGTCCGATCCTCCTGCAGTTCGTCGCCATCGCCTCGGGGTTCTGGGTGTACTCGGTCCAGCAGCTCGAGGCGCCACCGCCATGAAGATCGACAGGCAACACCTCGCCGGGATGCCCTTTGCGCTGTCGGTGCCGGAGGTGGCGTGGGG
>JAGPCO010000134.1 GCA_018058095.1 Kofleriaceae bacterium | reverse complement strand
CCGCGCCGGCCAAGGTCGTGGAGTGGCGGAGCTACACCGCCTGGGGCGAGCCGACCGTGCGCGACGTCGTCGGCAATATCGTGAACGCCAGCCCGACGGTGATGCCGTACGGCTACCACGGCGCGCCGCACGACCTCGCCACGCGGCTGGTCGACATGCGCTTCCGGGTCTACCGACCGAGCTGGGGCCGCTTCGTATCGCCGGACCCGCTCGGGCTGGTCGATGGGTCGAACCGGTTCGCGTTCGTCGGCGGCTCGGTGCTGTCGTACCGGGACCCGTGGGGCCTCAAGTGTGAGGACGCGGGCAGTGACTGCGGCCGCGGTGGCGAACGGCCGGGGGTGTTCTCCGCCGGATATGAAGGCCCTACTGTTGGGACGTACGTGGGGTACCTCCTGGTCGGGATGGTGCCGCCGACATTGCGCCGTGCCTCGTCGTGGACGACCGAGGGCCCAGCGGTCGCCGAGATGCGATCCGCCTGCAATCGAGGCCTGGCCGTTCTGTGCATGCAGGCCCGCGCCCGCCAGAACGCCGACCGAGCCATGGTCGCCCAGGAGCACCTGAGCTTCTGGATGGACGTAGGGCTGTCTGTCTCAGGCGAAGCCGTCTCCGCCGGCCTGGCGGTCGGAGCGAATCGAGCCGCGACAGCGGGGCTCAGGGCCGCGGCCAGACCGGTTCTTGTGCCGACGCCTGACGTAAGCACGGCCCGACCGATTCGAGAGTTGTCGACGGGTGAGATGGGGTTGGCGCACGGGCACGGGCCGGGCGGTGGGCCGCTCTTGCCCCCCGACCATCACTTGATGACGAACAAGAACCGCACCTCGACGGCTCGCGGAGGGCCGTGGACGCCCCGATTCGAGGACATGGCGCAACGAGCGGGCATGACGCTCGATGATGCGGAAAACCGTGTTCGGATCCCTGGCCACAGGGGGCCGCATCCGCAGGCGTACCACGAAGCGATTTTTGAACGGCTCCGCACCGCCACAAGCGGTTTGCAGGGCGCCGCATTCTCGTCGGCGTTCAGGGCCGAGTTGGCTGCGATACGAGCGGAGGCGGCCACGGCCGGCTCCGCCCTCAACAGGTTGCTCGTGCCATGAAGTACTTTCGGCTTCGCGATGATGTGACGATACAAGGCCGCTGGCATCTATCCGATGTCGTTCTCGCGACTGGCGTGGAGCCACTGCTCGACGCAGGCAAGGTCGTGCAGGAGCCTGGCGCCCTCAGCGGAACCGTGTCTCATCCTGGTCGTGTACTTGGATTCACACTCACAAGCTTCAATGTCCCCGTCGTGACGAGTAGCGTCGCGGACGCTGTCCATGGGGTGGCAGGCTCTGACGTGCAGTGCTTGCCCATTGAGATCGTGGAGCAGGCCGGCATGATGGTCTTGAACGCACTTCGGGTGGTCCGGTGCCTTGACGAGACGCGCTCTGAGTTCATCAAGTGGACGAGTCAGGACCATCGCGCCGAGCTCGCGGGACAATACCGACAGGTCACCAGACTCGCCTTGGCACCCGGCACCGTCCCCGCTGATGCTCACTTCTTTCGTGTCGAAGGATGGCTGGTCGCCTTGGTCGTGAGCGAGATGGTCAAGGAGGCGATGGAACGCGTCGGTTGTCTGGGCGCCAAATTCGTCGAACTCCAATGATCAGGTGGTGACGACGTGATCCGGGCGTGATCTGGGCTGCCGCAGTGATCAGGTCGTGACGACGTGATCAGGGAGGACATTTGTGAGTGTGACTACCGATCCAGCGGTCGCTGCCCAGTTCGCTCAAGGTGGCAGGGTTTTCAGTGCAACGATTCCACGCAGCGCTCTCATTCCCCAAACACTCACGGGTGCGGGCGAAAGCGAGTTCCTGGTCCGATTTGGAAGCGGCGGGTTTCAATGAGCAGGTTGGTAGACTGTGCAGTCGACGTGGATGGAGAGGAGTTGCGTCTTCTCGATGAACCATCTACTCGTTTGTTGGTGAACGAGCCATTTCTCGCCCAGGGCCCCCTGGACTCTTGGATACAGTGGCACGCTCGGTTCGTATTGGAGCACAAGGGTTTCGTGTTCGCCTGGCACCTTGTTGGGCCACGGAAGATTCGACTATGGTTGGTGCTGCAGCGGATTGGTGAGCGCTGGCAACGGGTACACATTGACGTTTTTCGCTGTGCCCGCTGTAGCAGGGAATTGCTGGCGGCGAATCCATACCTGTCGGACCTGTACATAGGCGTGGCTGACGAGTCGGCCGCGCTGGATTTGCTAAAGGGTGTTCCCTCGGTCGCCTGCCCGGAATGCGGCGAATCCCTTCCCATGAGGGCGATCTGGGCAGTCTGCTCCGCAGGCTCCGGTGATCAGGTCGTGACGACGTGATCAGTCGCTCTGGCCCGTCCTCTCCGTGATCAGCGGGTCGTGACGACGTGATCAGGGCAGGGCGGTCGGCTCTGATCAGCGGGTCGTGACGACGTGATCAGGGCAGGGCGGTCGGCAGGTAAGCGCCGGACAATAAATGGGAATGTTCAGGCAGCGGCCGATGGCCGGACGAGGTTTGGCCGAGTGTCGGACGGTGTGCGGCGCAAGTGGGCAGGAAGATGGAAAAGGTTGAGGCTGGGGGTTCCTCGTAGTTCCACGATCGCCAGGGCAGCGGGTGCTGAGGCGGGCGCAGGTCGCCGGCGCCGCGAGGTGGCGACCTGACGGGTTGCAGGGTGCTGTTGCGCGCGCCTGGCCGGCGGGCTATTTTTTCCATGGCCAGGCATTGTTTCGCATGGCGGCTGATGGGAGGTACGATGAGCGACCAATCGCAGATCTCGGCGACCGTCTCGGCGGCCACGAAGGACCGGCTCGATCGCTTCACGGAGCGGCACGGGCTCAAGAAGAACTTCGTGGTCGAGCAAGCGCTGCTGTACTTCATGGAGGCGCGACGGGACCTGCCGGACGAGGCGCTCATCCCGGCGCGTATGGTCCTCGACGACAAGGCGTTCGACCGGGTCGTCGCGCTGCTCGAGACCCCGGCGGCGCCGACCGGCGCGCTGCGCGAGCTGCTGCGTGGCAAGGAGCGTTGAGCTTCGCCCGCTGGCGCGGGACGACGACCGGAGTGTCTTCTCCTGTGGCGAGGCCGAGCTCGATCGCTTCTTCGAGCACTACGCCGGTCAGAATCAGTTCAAGCTCCACCTCGCGGTCACGTACGTGGCGGTGGTGGAGGCGCGGATCGTCGGTTTCGCCACCGTGGCGTCGTCGTCGATCGAGCGCGCCGCCGTGCCGGCCGCGCGGCTACGGAAGCGACTGCCGAGCTACCCGCTGCCGGTCCTGCGGCTGGCTCGCCTCGGCGTCGACACGCGCGCGCAGCGACTCGGCATCGGCAAGGCGCTCCTGCGGCACGTGCTGGGGCTGGCGATCGAGCAACGAGACCAGGTCGGCTGCGTGGGCGTGGTGACCGACGCCAAGCCCGGTGCGGTGGCCTTCTACCAGACCCTCGGCTTCCACACCCTCGACGGCGTCCGCGAGGGCCTCCTGGTCTCGGAGCCGGTGCCGATGTTCCTCGGCATCGGCACGATCGCCATGGCGCTCGCTTCCTGACCCTCAGCCCCCCGGGCGTGGACCTCCGCGGCCCGGCAACACGCCCGGCACGCATGACGGAGGGCAAGGGGCCCTGCCCCCCGGCGCTCGTGGCACGGCGCTGGCCTGGGCAGAACGCGCCACCGAGGGCGCGGCGGGCGACGCGGGCTGGAAGGTGGGACTTCCGGGAAGGGGTGGAGGCCGGCCAGAGGCGGCGCCAACTACCCGAGGCGCCAGCGCGCGCGCGCGGCACGCTCACTGCAGTGGTGACGAGGCATGAAGCCGACCACCCTCCTCTCGCTGGTGCTCCTCTCCACTGCGTGCTCGCACGCCGCGTCCGGACCGACCCGCACGGCCGGCGCGCCACCATCCACCCCTGCGCTCGCCGGTGAGCCCACCACGGTGGCGGGCGCCACCGCGATCCTGTCCGACATCTCGGCGCGGATCCGTGACGCCGAGGCCGAGGCCACGGATGGCCTGCTCCACTACCGGGCCCTGTCTGGCGACCTCGCCGCCGACCGAGCGATGGTCGATCGCACCAAGCGCGAGCTGGCGGCGATCGAGCCGACGCTGCAGGACCGGCCCGACGATCCGGACACAGTCGACAAGCCGTCGCTGCGCCGGAAGTGGCGCGAGGCGAGCTCGTACGTCGAGACCGCCGACGCCTACCTGGCGATGCTCGAGGCGCGCGCGGCGGCCGAGGCCGGCCCGACCCAGGCCCGGCTGGAGGCCCTCGACGCGGCGATCGAGCGTGCGGTCAAGGCGACCTGGCGCGGCGACAGCCACACGTCGGTCGATGGGTTCTTTCGCCCGACCGTGGCCGCCGCCTCCGACGCCAGCTTGGCCTGGCGCCAGGGCACGACCTCGCTCGAGTCGCGCGATCGCCGCGCCGCCGCGGTCGAGGCCGCGCTGGTGATCGATCCAGAGGGGGTGGTGTCGACCAAGATCGAGGTCGCCGACGCGCGCCTCGGCGGGCTGTTCGCGCTGCGGGTCGACGACTCCGCCACCGTCGACGTCCGGCTGGTCGTGCCAGGCGGCAGCAGCGAGCCGTACCAGCTGGTCGAGTGCGAGGACGGCGCCACCGACGCTGACGACTGCACCGAGCTGCCGTTCCGCAACGGCGAGGCCGAGGTCGCCGTGGTCGGCACCCGGTCGCTGCGTGTGGTCGGGCCGCCCGGCGCGGTGTTCGTGCAGGCGCTTCCCCACGGCCAGGTCGTGCCGATGGCCGCGCTGCTGGTCGGGGCCCCGCCGGCCGATGCGCCGGCGCAGGCACGCGACCTGACCCGCTGGGGCCTGACCAGCCACGACCTCCCGACCCGGGAGTCGTGGCCCCAGGCCCGCGCGCTGTTCCTGGCCGCCCCCGAGACCGCCGTGGTGTACGCCCGGCGCGCCGTCGCCGTCGGCAACAAAGGCGGGGCGCGTGGGACGCTCGTCGTGGGTGAGCCCCTGCTGATGATCGACGGCGCGCTGATCCGCGCCAACGGCGAGGTCACGCACCCGACCATGACCGGCGCCGAGGCGCGCGAGGCCGCCCGCAAGGGCGTCGCGCCGGTGGTCGCGGTGGTGACGACCGAGCGACCGGCGACGCTGGCCATGCCGCCCGCGCTCGAGGTCGACGAGGCAGGACCGTACGTGCTCGACTACCTGTCGGACCTGGACCTGACCGACTTCGGCAACACCAAGCACCGCCTGGTCGATGGCTACCTCGCCGCCCGCAAGACCGTGGTCGCGTGCATCTCGACCCAGGTGCGCGAGCACGGCTCGGGCGCCGGCTACGACCTGGTCCAGTACGACGGGTCGGGCAAGGTCAAGTCGGTGCGGTCGCTGTCCCAGGTCCTGGCCGAGCGGTTCGAGGCCCGGTGCAAGGTCGCGCCGCTGGCCAAGCGCCGGGCCACCGCCCTCGCCACGCTGCGCGGCGAGGCGCTGACGGAGATCGCCGCCCGCCTGGGTCGCTGAGAACGGGCGGCCTCGCCTCAGCGCGGCGCTGGAGGCTGCGTCGCCAGCCAGGTCGCCATGGGTTTGGCCTCGACCTCGTTGGCCGGCGCGGTGAGCTGGTAGCCTTCGCGGGCGAGGGCGCGGCCCCGGGCGACGTCGCGGCCCGACTCGACCAGCATGCGGCCGCGCAGGAAGGTGAACTGCCCGAGGGTGTCGGCCGAGCACTCCATCTTCGTGCACGCGGCCTGCGCCTGGTCGAGGGTGGCGCGGGCGGCGTCCCAGCTGCGGGCGGCGATCTGGCACTGGGCGGCCACGACCCACACGTACGGCCGCAGGTGCGGCAGGGCCTCGAGGCGGACGAGCAGGGCCTCGAGGGTGGGCCGGGCCTCGGCGCACCGGCCGCTGTCGCGCAGGGCCTGGCCGCGCAGGTAGATGGCCAGCGCCTTGTCGGTCGTGACCTCGCCGTCGACGCCGCCGAGCAAGGTGATGGCGCGATCGAGGTGGGGCAGGGCGGCGGCCGGGTTGCCGAGCTCGATCTCGAGCTGGGCCAGGCCCATGACCGGCAGCGACTGCACCGTCGGCGACATGCCCAGCTCGGCGCCGAGCGTGATGCTGCGCTGGTAGGTGACGCGGGCCTGGTCGAACCGGCCGAGGTTACGCTCGGCGTTGGCCACCGGCAGGAGCAGCTCGGCCACCGCGGCGCTGCGCGGACCGTAGGCCGCCTCGTTGATGGCCACGGCCTGGCGCAACATCGGCTCGGCCTGGGCCGACTCGCCCAGCGCGTCGAGGACGTGGGCCTGCAGCTGCAACGCGCTGGCGTAGCTGGGGTGGCGCTCGCCGAAGGCCTGGCGCGCGGCGTCGAGCGCGGCTCGCGCCGGCTCGCGCGCGGCCGCCTCGCCCTGGCTGTTGACGGTGAGCACGGCCAGGTCGTTGGCGATCCGCGCGCGCGCGGTCGCGTCGTCGCCGGCCAGGGCCCGGGCCGCCTCCATGCGCTCGCGCGCCAGCTCGAACTCGCCGCGCCGCGCCGCGAACGCACCCAGGGTCTGCAGGTACATGCGCCGCAGCGTCGGGTCGTCCCCGGCGCGGCGCACCGCGGCGTCGGCGACCGGCTCGAGCGCCACGCCGGCGGCGAAGTCGTCGCGGCGCTCGCCGACGGCGCCGATCACCCCCAGCCAGGCCTCGGCCGCGAGCGCGTCGTCGCGGCCGTCGGCGGCGGCGCTGGCGGCCTCGCGGAACGCGGCCTCGGCCGCGGCGTACGCGGTGCCGTCCTGCTCGATGTTGCCGCGGGTCAGCAGCGCCCGCGCCAGCACCGGCGCGTAGCCGACGGCGCGCGCCGCGGTGATGGCGTCGTCGAGCCGGCGCCGGCCGTCCGGCGTGATGCCGGCGTGGCGGGCCGCGTCCACGCCGGCCAGCACGGTGTCGATGCGCTGCACCTCCGCCTGCAGGGCCGGGTCGCTCGGCAGCGGGGTGATGGTCGACAGCCGCGTCACCTGCTCGCACGCGGCCACGTCGGGCAGGTGCGCCACCGCCTCGCGCAGGTGGCTGGTGCTGGCGGCGCCCGCCGCGCGCAGCGTGGTCACCAGCGCCGACACCGAGGCCACGCCGCGGTGCAGGCAGGCGGCGCGCTGGTCGAGCAGCGCGGGCGAGGCCTGCTTGTGGACGTGGGTGGCCTCGCAGGCGGCGCGCGCGCCGGCACGCCAGCGGGCGGCGTAGGCGTCGAGGCGTGGCGCCGCGTGAGCCAGCTCCTCGGCCGCGAGCGCGGCCGGCGCGGGGCCGAGCGCGGTCGTCACCGCGGCCAGGATGTCGGGGTTCCACGCCTCCCGCATGGCCTGATCGGCCCGCGCACACGGCGCGGCAACGGCCGGCCGCGTGAGGGCCCAGCCGGCGCCAGCCAGCGCGAGCGCCGCGACCCCGGCGCCGGCCCAGCGCCAGCCCCGGCCGCGCCAGGTGGTCACCCGGGTCAGCGCCGCCAGCAGCGCGCTCAGGTCGTCCCAGCGCGCGGTGCGATCGACCGCCAGGCCACGGCGGAGGATGGCCTCGATCGCGCGCTGGGCCCGGGCCGGGAAGGCGGTCGCCCGCGCCGGTGTGGCCGGGCGCGCGATCGTGCCGGCCAGCACGGCGTCGCGCACCTTGGCGCTGGTGGCGCCGGTGAACGGCCGGGCGCCCCACAGCGCCTCCCACAGCGCCACGCAGAAGGCGAATTGATCGGTTCGCGGGTCGACGTCCTGGCCCTGCCACTGCTCGGGCGCCATGTACGCGGGGGTGCCGACGGCGGCGCCGTGCATCGTCACGTCGTCGCCGCTGCCCGCGGCCAGGGCCGGTCCGTCGACGGCCAGGCCGACCGCGACCAGGCCGAAGTCGGTCACGCGCGGGCGGCCATCGTGGTCGATCAGCACGTTCTCCGGCTTGAAGTCGCGGTGCACCAGGCCGGCGCCGTGCGCCGCCGCCAGCCCGCGCCCGCAGGCGAGGAACACGTCGATGATCTCGCGCCAACCGTGCCCACCGGCGTCCATCCACGCCCGCAGCGTGCCGCCCTCGACCAGCTCCATGGCGATGTACGCCGCCTCGCCGGCCTTGCCCATCTCGTACACGGTGACGACGTTGGGGTGCGACAGGCGGGCCATGGCCATGGCCTCGCGCTCGAGCCGCTGCTCACCGAGGGTGGCGACGGTGTCGTGCCAGCGGCCCGGAGCCATGATCTTGAGCGCGACCGGGCGATCGAGCTGCGGGTCGTGGGCGCGCAGCACCACGCCCATGCCGCCGCGCCCGAGCAGGCCGAGTGACTGGAAGCGACCGATGGTGCCGGTCGGGGTCGGACCCTCGCTGGCTGGTAGCGTCGCCTCCAGGGCCTCGCCTCCTGGCATCCCCTCATTGGTAACACGGCGCACGCGCCGGAAATGCGGTACACCGTCGGCCATGTGGTCCCGACAATCGATCGCCGCGGGCGTCGTCGGGGTGGCCGTCATGGCCGCCACCGGTGGGTGCTCGCTCATCACCGTGCAGCAGGACCCGTTTCCGCCGCTGGTCATCCGGGTCGAGCGGCCGGCGCCTCCGCCGGCGCGGGTCGTGCTGACGCCGTCGAGCATCAAGATCTCCGACAAGGTGCAGTTCCAGTTCGGCTCGGCCGAGCTCGACCCGGTGTCGTTCCCGCTCCTCGACGAGGTGGCGGCGATGATGGTGGCCAACCCGCAGATCGAGCTGCTCCAGGTCGAGGGCCACACCGACTCGGTCGGCTCCGACGCCGCCAACAAGAAGCTGTCGCAGCAGCGCGCCGAGTCGGTCAAGAAGTACCTGGCCAGCAAGGGCGTCGAGGCCAAGCGGCTGGCCGCCAAGGGCTTCGGCGAGGAGAAGCCGCTGGCCCAGGAGACCGACCCCAACGGGGCCGACGTCAACCGCCGGGTCGAGTTCAACATCCTCAAGCAAGGTCCCAAGAAGACCGTGGTGCAGGAGGACTGACATGCGCTGCCTTCCATCGGGGCACCGCCCCCTCTCCCTCGTGTTCGTCATCTCCGCCGCCGCCGGGCTCGGCGCCGGCTGCGCCAAGGCCGGCATGGGCGCCGAGGTGCGGTCGGACATCTCCGCCCGCATGGCCTCGGCCGAGAACCCGATCGCCGCGTGTTACGCCGCCGCGGTGCAGCGCAACCGCAAGCTGCGTGGGCTGATGACCCTGTCGATCGTGGCCGAGCCCAAGACCGGCAAGTTCACCGGCGTGGTGGTCGATCGCGACCAGGTCGGCGACACCGGGCTGCGCCAGTGTGTGGTCGACGAGGTCAGCAAGCTGGCCCTGGCCAAGCCGCAGACGACGCGGGTCCAGTTCCAGTACCCGATCGACTTCCAGCCGGTGAAGTGAGGCGGCGATGAGCAAGGTGCCGACCCGGTCGCCGACCCACCGCGAGGTCGACCTGGGCCGCCTGGCCGCGCTCGGCCTCGAGGTCGACGAGCTGGCCGAGGACGGCGTGGTCACGCTGGCGGCGGTGACCGAGCTGGCCGAGGACCGCGGCCGGCCGGTCAGCCACTACCTGGCCGGCCTGGCGCTGGCGACCGAGACCACGCTGGCGGTGACGCCCGGCCTGCCGGTGCTGACGGTGTGCGCCGGCAAGTGCCAGAGCTGGGGCGCGCTCGACCTGCTCGACCACGCCGCCGAGATGGCACCGCGCCGCGGCGGCTTCGCCCTGCGCGTGGTGAGCTGCCTCGACCGGTGCGACCAGGCCCCGGCCGCGACCTGGGCCAGCGCCGACGGCACCGCGGTGCTGGCGCCGGCGACGCGGGCGCTGCTCGACGAGGCCATCGCCAGCGCCGCGCGCTGAGTGAGGCGGGTCGCTACGTGAACAGGTGGAACGAGCCGGACCGGGCCAGCTCGGTCGGGCGGTAGCGCACGTCGATGAGGGCGATGACCTCGGATCGGCGGCCGGGCTCGACGTTGATCACCAGCTGGTTGCAGCAGGCGTAGGCCAGCGGCAGGCCCATGCCGCCGTCGCCGCCGGTGCCGCCGACGGGATCGGCGGCGGCGACCTGGCCGATGGGACCCAGCCGGCGCGCCAGCGCGGCCGGATCGATCGAGCCCCAGGCGTCGGTCACGGCGATGGCCAGGTAGCGGCCGTCGGTGGCCCAGCCCAGGCCGACCCCGGTCAGGGCGCGCGCGCCGTCGCGGGCGTCGGTGCGGTGCGGGCGGCGGCCGTCGGCGTCGACCGGCGCGGTGAAGATGGCGTTGGCGAGCAGCTCGTCGGCGATGACGCTGCCGAGCGAGCCGAGCCGCTCGGGCAGGCCGGCCCGGGTGATGTCGCGCGACAGCGCGGTCACCGCGTCGTCGCGCTCGCGCGCGTCGTCGAGGCCGAGGTGACGCACCTCGGCGCTCCACGCCACGTACTTGTCGAGGCCGAACAGGTCGCGCCGCAGGTGCTTCTGGATGGTGGCCAGCAGCTCCTCGGCCAGCACCGGCATCGGGTGGGCGATGACGTGGCGCCAGCCGGCGCCGATGAGGCGGGCGATGACGTCGGGATCGCCGGCGGCCAGGCCCTCACCCGGCACCGCGATCCAGGCCCGGGCCAGGTGGCGCGGCAGGTCGGGCGTGGCCTGCGCCAGGGCCTGGTCGATGATCACCACCGTGGTGGCGTCGACCGGCGCGGCCGCGGCCGCCAGGTCGTCGACCACCTCGACCGGGCACAACGCCGCCCCGGCCATACGCGCCAGCGCGCGCTGGCTCTTGCGGTCGCCGTGGACGATGACGATGCGGCCCGCGGCACCCGCGGCGTGGTCGGGGGCGCGGGGAGAGGAGGGACCCTGCATGGCCGTCCCGGCGCTCAGTACACGACGCCGACCGACGCGGTCAGCCCGAGGTAGCGATCGGCCGCGCCGCCGACGTCCTTGCCGGGCATCATGTCGCGGTTGTCGGTCATCTCGGCTCCGCCATCGAAGGTGTGGCCGATCTGCACGAACTGGAACGACAGGTCGGTCACCAGGTGGCGGCCGAGCAAGATCTGCAGGCCGAGCGCGCCGTCGAAGCCGAAGGCCGAGCTGTCGCCGTACTGGTCGGCCGAGGCGATGTCACCGGTCGACTGCACCAGCAGCGCGCGCAGGTCGGCCCGGAGCGCGACCTTGCTGGTGACCGGCACCCGGGCCGCCAGCCGCGGCTCGAGGAAGGTGTAGTTCACGTCCGGCAGGTCGAGCGTCACGCCGTCGGGCAGCGGGCTGCGGTCGACGGTGAAGGCGCGCTGGGCGTAGCCGAACCCGACCGTGATCGTGGGCGAGGTGGGGCGCCGGCCCACCGCCAGGCGCAGGCGGGCGCCGACGGAGAAGTACTGCGAGGTGGTGCTGAGCGGCACGTCGCGCGCGGCGCTGGTGCGGGTGGTCAGCGTGAGCACGCGGTCGAAGTCGAGGCCGAGGCCGAAGCCGCCGACGAAGCCACCGGGGTTGCTGGCCGCCATCGGGTAGGCCTCGGCCCGGACCCGCACCCCCGGCACCAGCGGCCCCTGGTAGCCCTTGGGCGCCTCGGGGAAGTTGCCGCGCGAGTTGAACGACAGCTGGCGCGACATGAGCGAGGGCCCGACCTCGAGCAGGATGGCGGCGTCGCGCGGGGTGCGGGCCACACCCGGACGCGCCTTCTGGTCGTCGTCG
The DNA here is from genome assembly GCA_018058095.1 of Kofleriaceae bacterium. GTDB lineage: Bacteria > Myxococcota_A > Polyangia > Haliangiales > Haliangiaceae > JABFXX01. The sequence continues at coordinate 9,140 of JAGPCO010000134.1, read as the reverse complement.
TCGCCGTCGTCGCCGTCGCCGTCGTCGTCGTCGTCGTCGTCGTCGCCGTCGCCGTCGTCACCCTTGCCGTCGTCGTCGTCGTCGTCGTCGTCGTCACCCTTGCCGTCGCCACGCGCCGCCGCCAGCGGGTTCTCGTCGTCGATGCCGTCGCCGGTCGGGCTGGTGGTGTCGGCCTCGATCAGGTCCTGCAGCGCGGTCCGCAGGTTGTCGCGCAGCGCGCGGCGGGTGGCCTCGGCGCCGGCCTGGCGGAAGGTGGCGGTCAACTCGGCGATGCGGCGGTCGCCGCGGATGCGCAGGCGCAGGCTCAGGCGAAAGCTCTTGCCCTCACGCTCGACCTCGCCGACCACCACCGCGTCGGCGTCGAGCGCCTTGGCCAGCTTGTTCATGTCGCGATCGGAGATCTGGCCGAGGTCGAGCTGGGCGATCAGCTTGTCGACCACCTTGGGGGTGATGACCTTGAAGTCCTCGTCGAGCAGCTCGACCAGCACCTGCTCGATGCCGGCCTGGGCGTCGCCCTCGATCGAGCCGATGGCGACGCGCTTGTCGGCGCTGGCCGCGCCGCTGGCGAGCAGCAGGGCGACGGCGGTGGCGAGCGCGGCCCGACCCGGACCCAACCGCCGGGCCCGCGCTCGCGGCGGGCGGCGCATGGTGCGGCCAGAAAGGCGAGCGGGGTGGGCAGCCATCGCGGTCCCACCACTATACATCGCGGCGCCCGAACTGTTCCCAGAAGGGTCTTGCGTTTGCCGACCGCCCGTGGCGACCTCGCCTGTAGGAGGACGCCATGTCGGATCCGGTGGACCGCAACAATTTTCGCGTGACCGGACGCCACCGGGTCGTGTCCGATCCCAACGTCACCATCCAGGATGACGACCAGGTCCTGGTCATCGTCACCCAGGCCTTCGGCCCGCGCGGCGACAACCTGGTCGGGGTCGGCGGGGTCGACTTCGACGGCCACCCCGCGGTCACCGTCGGCATCCGCGCCGATGGCGTCGAGGGCCTGGTCCACCTCTCGCCCATCCACGGCGACGCCCGCAAGAAGGGCATGGTCGACCTCCTGCCGGGCACCCGGTGCGAGCTGTTCTGCCCGGTGTCCAAGCAGGCGCTCGACATCGTCGGCGAGGTCGAGGACAAGTCGGGCGCGCGCTACTACGCGATCTACCTGACGCCGCAGCTGTCGCAGGGCTCGATGGTCATGGTGTCCGACGTGTGGGGCCACTACCACTCGCGTATCGTCGACGACTTCGAGCTGATCTCGGCCTGGTCGTCGCAGCAAGAGTAGTCCTGTCCCGGCGTCAGGCGCCGACCAGGACCGGCAGCCGGCGCGCGCCCCAGGTGCCCGCGGCCGCTTCGAAGTGACCGGCCAGCGGGCGGGCGCAGCGTGGGCAGGCGCCGCCCTCCAGGTGGTAGCTGCGGATGCGGTAGCCGTCGCGCTCGATCAGGACCTGGTCGCACCCCGCGCACCGGGTGGTCTGCCCGTCGGGGTCGGCGATGTTGCCGGTGTAGACGTGGCGGACGCCGGCGGCGAGGGCGCGCTGGCGGGCCCGGCGCAGGGTCGCCGGCGGCGTGGCCGGCACGTCGGGCATGCGGAAGTCGGGGTGGAACGCGGTCAGGTGCAGCGGCACCTCGGGCCCGACCGCGTCGAGGTACCAGGCCAGCATGGCGTCGAGCTCACGGTCACCGTCGTTGTGCCCCGGGATGATGAGGGTGGTGACCTCGAGCCAGGTCGACGAGCGGGCCAGGTAGCGCAGGGTGTCGAGCACCGGGCCCAGCTCGGCCGCGCACAGGCGGTGGTAGAAGTCGTCGCTGAACGCCTTGAGGTCGACGTTGGCGGCGTCCATGCTGGCGAAGAACTCGGGCCGCGCGGCCGGCGTGATGTAGCCGGCGGTGACCGCCACGGTGCGCACGCCGACGGCGCGACAGGCCGCGGCGACGTCGAGCGCCCACTCGGCGAAGATGACCGGGTCGTTGTAGGTGAAGGCGACGGCGCGGGCGCCGTGGGCGACGGCGGCGGCGGCGATGGCCTCGGGCGTGGTCGGCGCGGCCAGCCGATCGTCGTCGCGCGCCTTGGAGATGTCCCAGTTCTGGCAGAACTTGCAGCCGAGGTTGCAGCCGGCGGTGCCGAACGACAGGATGGCCGACCCGGGCAGGAAGTGATGCAGCGGCTTCTTCTCGATCGGATCGAGGCAGAACCCGCTCGAGCGGCCGTAGGTGGTGAGCACCATCTGGCCGTCCTCGTTGCCGCGCACGTAGCAGTACGCGCGCTGCCCCGGCGACAGCGTGCAGCCGCGCGGGCACAGGTCGCACTGGATGCGTCCCTCCGCGGTCGGGTGCCAGAACCTGGCCGGGCTGCCGGTGGGGGCCTTCATGCTCGTCCTACACCTATAGGCACGACCCGGCGGGCTGGCTAGGCCCCGACGCCTCGTTCCAGGCCCGTGGCGAAGGCCGGATGCCCCGCGCTGCTCTCGAGGGTGTTTTCACCCGGGACCCTGAAAGACCCCGGGGGCGATCCGGGGCGTCAGGGTTCGTACTGGTAGTAGTAGGCGCGCAGGTTGCCGTTGGCGAGCGGCTTCTTGATGGTCGGGCGGGTCCAGAACGCCTCGGCCAGGTACGGGTGGGCCGACAGGATGCCGATGCGCCAGCCGCGGAAGCGGCGCAGGTTGTGGGCGAGGTCGCGGTACAGGTCCATCACCTCGTCGCGGTCGCCCAGGCGCTCGCCGTACGGCGGGTTACACACGATCACCCCGGGCAGCTCGGCCGACGGGTGGCCACGCTCGGTGGCCATGGCCCGCACGTCGTCGGGCCCGAGCCGGCGCGCGTCGCCGCGTTGCCAGATGACGTCGGCGCTGGCGTCGGCGTCGCGCGCGTTGGCCTTGGCGTCGATCAGCGCCTCGAGGTCGAGGTCGGCGCCGATCGCCAGCGGGCGGGCGTCGGGAAACAGCGGCATGGTGACCGGGCCGTCGGCGAGCAGGCGCGCCACCGGCGGCAGCGGGCGTGGCGCGGCGCGCGCCGCCAGCACGGCCTCGATCGGGATGGTGCCGGCGCCGCACATCGGGTCGAACACCAGCTCGCGCCGCGGATCGTAGCGGACCAGCATGAGCAGCACCGCGGCCAGGTGCTCGCGCAGCGGGGCCGGGCCGGCGTGGCGGCGCCAGCCGCGCTGGCTGAGCGAGCCGAGCCCGAGGTCGAGCGACACGGTCAGGCGGCCGTCGTCGTCGGCGCGCGCCACCACCAGCAGCTCGGGCGCGTCGGGGTCGACCTCGAGCGTGACCCCGCGCTGGCGCAGGCCGTCGATCAGCGCGTTCTTGACCACGCCCACCACCTGGCGCGGCCCGGCCGCGACCGACTCGGCCCGCCGCACCTCGACCGACAGCCGGCGCAGGCCCGCCGTCCACGGCCGCGTGTCGCCGGCGATGTCGGCGACCAGCTCGTCGTACAGCGGCTCGAGCCGGCTGGCGCTGGTCTGGTACAGGTCCCACACCACGCGGGTGGTGGTGCGGGTGAACGCGACCGCGACCTGGGCCAGCTCGCGATCGAACGGGTACACCAGCTGGCCGGTGCCGGCCTTGTGCGGCTCGGGCGGTCGCCGGCCCAGCGCCCGGGTCGCGATGCGGACCAGCTCACCGGCCATGACCTTGTTGGTCTGGGGCGAGCCGACCAGGCGGAGCGTGTCGACGATCATGGCGTGGGTCCGTTGAGGGTGGCGAGCAGGCCGGCGTCGGCGAAAAAGCGCTTGGACAGGTAGAAGCCGCGCCCGAGAGTGCCGGCCGGGCCCTTGGGCCGGTCGTGCAGGTACCGCCTGACCCAGCGCGCGACCGCGTCGTCCCAGCGCTGGTAGTACCACGACAGCACCGTGGCCTCGTCGTCGCCGGCCGGGGTCACCACCAGCCACAGCACCTGCTGCAGCTTGCTGATGGGGGTGGCGCCGACCATGCTGATGGCCGGGTCCTCCGCCACCCGCCAGCGCGCCGGCTGGCCGCGCGTGTGGTCGAGCCGGACCGGCACCGTCTTGACCTCGACGTCGCCGCGCCAGTCGGGCTCGTGATCGCCGCGCTCGACCAGGCCGAGCAGCGCGGCGGCGCGCTGGCCCCACGCGCCCTTGTCGCGCCCGCGCTGGCCCAGCCGCACCCCGACCGCCGCGTCGGCCGCGGCCAGCAGCTCGTCGATGGTGGCCGGCTCGTCGGCCGGCGGCTCGGCCGGGCGCGGCCCGGGCAGCGGCCGCGGCCAGCGCGGCGCCGGCGGGTACAGGCCATGCGGGGGGCCGTGCACCACCAGGTGGCCGGCCAGCACCACCGGCGCCGGCTGCAGCGGCGTGCCCAGGTAGGTCGTGCCGCCGGCCTCGAGCGCGGCGCCCCACCGCCACAGCGCCAGCCGCAGCGCCGGCAGCTCGGCGCCGTGGTCGACCCCGACCGCACGCGCCATGACCTGCAGGTGATCCTTGTGGCACAGGTTGAGCGCGGTCGCGAGGTCGCCGCCCCAGCGTGCACACGCCCACGCCAGCGGATCGGCGTGGTCGTCCTCGTCGGGCACCGGCGGATCGAAGCGCGAGGTGCGGGCCCGCGCCAGTGCCCGCAGCTCGGCCGGTGCCAGCGCCGCCAGCAACACCCGCACGGCGTTCATGCCGCAGCCGACGGCGAGGGCGGAGGAGAGGGCGAGGGCGAGGGCGAGCGCATGGCGGGACCGGCGCGCATGGTATCGTCGCCGCGGTGGCGACGCACGGCGCACGGCGATCTCCGGGGGCGGCCGCCGCGACGGCGCCGCGACGGATCGTCGTCGTCGTCGTCGGCCTTGGCCTGGCCGGCGTCCTGGCGTCGGGGTGCGACGGCCCGCTGGTGTCCACGCCGGCCAGCCACGCCAGCCAGCGCGACGAGCTCGACGGCGCGCGCCTGGCCGCGCAGCTCAGGACGCTGCCCGGGGTGGCCTCGGCCAGCGTGGTGGTGCGCCGCCCGGCGCCGGACCCGCTGGCGCCGTCGTCGTCGGCGTCGTCCGTGCCGCCCGCCAGCGCCGGGATCCTCGTGGTCGGGCCCGAGGCCGCGCAGGCGCCAGCCCGGGCCCTGGCGCAGGCCGCGCTGCCCGAGCTGACGCCGGCGGCGATCGCGCTGGTGGTGGTGCCGGCGCCCGGCGCCACGGCCGAGGTGGCCAAGGTCGGCCCGTTCTGGGTCGCCCGCCGCTCGCGTGCGGCGCTGGTCGGCGCGCTGGTCGGCGCGCTGGGGATCATCGCCGGCCTGGCCCTCACCCTGGCCGCGCGCGAGCGCCGGCGCGCGGCGGCCGGCTAGGTCGTGCCGTGGTCGCGTCGGAAAATGCAATGAAGTCAGGCACCTCGCAAGGGCGCGCAGATTCCTCAAAGCCACCCCCAGGGTCGTGCGTCTAATGGTCCAATGGCGGCGATGACAGCGGCGGAGCGCGAGGGCCTGGCCGCCAGCCTGCTCGTGGCCAGGGCCAAGGCCGGCGACGCCGAGGCGTTCGCCGAGCTGGTGCGGCGCTACCGCAAGCGCATCTTCGCGCTGGCGCTGCACCTCACCAAGTCGTCGAGCGAGGCCGACGACATCGCCCAGGAGGTCTTCCTCAAGGCCTACCGCGCGCTCGATCAGTTCGAGGGGCGCAGCGAGTTCTTCACCTGGGTCTATCGCATGGCGGTCAACCGCTCGCTCAACGCGCGTCGGGACCGCGAGCGCCGGGGCGAGACCGACATGGACGACCCCCGGCTCGAGCTGGCCGTCGCCGCCGACGCCAAGGGCGATCCGCGCCGCGCCGCCGAGCTGCGCCAGACCTACGCCCAGCTGCTGCGTGCGCTCGACGGCCTGCCGGCCGACATGCGCACCACCGTGGTGCTGGTCGCGCTGCAGGGCATGTCGCACGCCGAGGCCGGCGTGGTGCAGAAGATCAGCGAGGGCACGATCGCCTGGCGCATGCACGAGGCGCGGCGCCGGCTGGCGGCCGCGCTGGCGGCGACCCGGCGCGGCAAGGCCCGCCCGCTGTCGCTCGAGCTGTCGCGCGCGCTGGTCGAGCACGGCCTGCCGGTGCTGGCGATCAAGCCGAACTGATCGGGTCGGCGCCGGCGCGGGCCCCACGTCGGGGCGGCGCCGCGTATGCTGGCGCCGATGAGCGACCCCAAGCCGCCGGCGCCCCCGCCCGCGCTCGACCAGCGCCGGTTGCAGCTGGCTGACCTGATCCCGCACCGCGACGCCTTCGTCGCTGCCGACCTGGTCGCGCTGCTGGGCGACGGGCGGGCCCTGGTGCGCGCCAACGCCGCCCTGGCCCTGGCCGCGGCCGGCCACGGCGCGCCGGCCCTGCTGCGCCTCCTGCGTGACAGCGACGCCCAGGCCGCCGCCGCCGCCGCCACCGCCGTCGCCGCGCTCGGGCCGCTGCTGCGGTCCTGCCTCGACGGGATCGCCGGCGCGCTCGACGGCGCCAGCGCCGGCGTGGTCGACACCGTGGTGACCGCGCTGGCCGGCCTGCTCGGCAGCGCCGAGCGCGAGCTCATCGCCGCGCTCGACGTGCCGCTCGAGCTGGCCGAGCGCACCGTGCTGGCGGCGGCGGCCCAGGCCGGGCCGGCCGGCGTGACCTTCCTGGTCCGGGCCAGCGCGGCCGAGCGCAGCCGGGTCCGCATCAACGCGGTGGCCGGCCTGGGCCAGATCGGCAAGGTGGCGCCCGAGCCCGCGCTGGCCTGCCTGGGCGAGCTCGAGCGGGCCGACCCGGTGCCCGACGTCCGCACCGCCGCCAAGCAGGCCATCCTGCGGGTGGTGGCGCGTGAGCGCGAGGTCGTCGTCGATCGGCTGCCGACCGGCATCGCCGACTTCGAGGCGCGCAAGCTCACCAGCGGCGAGCTGCGGGCCCAGGTCGCCGGGGTGGTCGTCGAGGAGATGATGTTCGCGCTGCGCGACGGGCGCGATCACGTGCGGGTCAACGCGGCGCGCGCGCTGGCGGTCAAGGGCGCGGCGGCGGCGGCGGCGGCGGTCGAGCTCGGGCTGGTGCTGCGCGACAGCGTGGCCCAGGTCCGGCGCGAGGTGGCGCTGGCGCTGGGCAAGCTCGGGCCAGGGGCCGTGGCCGCGGCCGACGCGCTGGTCGGCGCGCTCGGCGATGGCGAGGACGAGGTGGCCGAGGCGGCGACGGCGGCGCTGACCGGGCTGGGCCCGGCGGCCCGGCCGGCGCTGATCCGGGGCCTCGACACCGGCGGCGAGCGCCACGGCGAGCGGGTCGCGACCCTGCTGGCGGCGCTGCCGGGGGCGGCCGAGGTGCTGTGCGAGGCCTTCACCAGCCCGGCGGTCAACACCCAGGTCAACGCCGCGTTCGGGCTCGGCCTGCTCGGCGATCGGGTCGGTCCCGGCCTGGACGCGCTGCACGGCGCCCGCACCGGCGGTGATCCGCGCACCCGCGTCGCGGTCCGGCGCGCGCTCGACGTGCTCGAGGCCAGCGTGGCGGCCGGGCCGCAGGTCGTCGAGGTCGCGGGGTTCGAGGCGCGGGTGCTGGCGCCGGCCGAGCTCGAGGCGCACAAGGCCGCGCTCGAGCGGGTCGGCCCGGCCGACCTGATCGCCCACCTCGCCGACGGCCGGGACGTGGTGCGCGCCAACGCGGCCAGCGCGCTGGCGCTGGTGGCGACCGCGGCGCCGGCCCTGGCCGGCGCCGCCCAGGCGCTCGGCCTGCGCCTGCGCGACGACGCGGTGGTGGTGCGCATGGCCGCCGCCGCCGCGCTCGACCGCCTCGGCGACGACGCGGTGCTGGCGGCGGCCGACGACCTGGTCGGCGCGCTGGGCGACCGCGACGACGCGGTGGCGGCGCGGGTCGAGGCCGCGTTGACCGGCGCGCCTGGTCCGGCCGCGGCCGGCCGGCCCGCGCGCCTCATCGGCCCGCTCCTGCGTGGTTTACACACCGAGCGGCCGGCGCACGGCGCCCGGGTCGGCGCGCTGCTGGCCCGGAGCGAGGACGCCGTCGAGCTGCTGGTCGACGCCCTGGCCAGCCCGGCGGTGGCGGTCCAGGTCAACGCCGCGCTCGCGCTCGGGCAGCTCGGGGCCCGGGTCGGCGCCGGCCGGCGCGCGCTCGAGCAGCGGCGCACCGGCGGCGACGCCCGCACGCGCGAGGCGGTGCGGCAGGCCCTGGCCACGCTCGACGGGCCACGCGCCGCCGGGCCGCGCGCGGTCGCCGTCGACGGCTTCGAGACCCGCGTGCTCACCGCCGCCGAGCTGGCCGGGCCGGGCCTGGTCGCGGCCGACCTGGGCGCGCACCTGGTCGACGGCCGCGCCGTGGTGCGCGCCAACGCGGCCACCGCCCTCGGCACGCTGGGCGAGGCGGCGCTGCCGGCGAGCGGCTCGCTGGCGGTGCTGCTGCGCGACGACGACGGCCGTGTCCGCATCGCCGCTGCCTCCGCGCTGGCGGCGATCGGCCCGGCCGCGGTGCGGGCCGGCGCCGACGCGCTGGTCGGGGCCCTGCGCGGCGACGCCGAGGTGGCGGCCGCGGCCACGCGTGTGCTCGCGCCGGTGGCCGACCAGGTCATCAGCGCGCTGTTGCGTGGGCTCGAGACCGACGACGAGGTGCACGCCCAGCGTCTCCTCGCCGTGATCGCCCGGCTCGACGACGCCGCCGACCTGCTGGCCGACGCCTTCTCCAGCGCCGCCGAGAACGTCCAGGTCAACGCCGCCCTCGGCCTCGGCCTGCTCGGGCGGGCCCGCGCCGGCGCCGCGGCGATCAAGCTGCTCGAGGGCGCGCGCACGCGCGGCTTCGCGCGCACGCGGGCGGCGGTGTTCAAGGCCCTGGCCGCGCTGCGGCCGTAGCGGCCGTCGCGGTCGGCTACGACGGCCGGACTCGCTCATGCCTCATCGCGGCGGGGCACCGTCATCGCGCGCGTGGAGGCCGTGGAGGCCGTCGGTCCAGCAGCTCGGCCGGGTCGATCGGCCCGCCGGCGCGGAGCCAGCCCTCGCGCGCGAGCCAGGTCTTCGGAGCGCTCAACGGGGAGCCCGCGGGAGGCGGCGACCCGTCGATGACCCAGACACCCGACTTCGTCGGGTGCCATCGTCCCGATGACCAGCGGTCGGGCTCGAAGAAGCGCAGGCGCTGGCGTAGCTGGCCGCGATTCGCCTGCCAATCCCGGATGGAATGACTCACGTGGTTGAACAGGACGTAGCGCAGGGTGTTGCGCATCTGCGTCG
>JAGPCO010000133.1 GCA_018058095.1 Kofleriaceae bacterium | reverse complement strand
GCCGCCGCCACCGCCGCCACCGCCGCCGCCGCCACCGCCACCGCCACCACCACCACCACCGTCGCCGCTGTCGAGCACGCCCAGCTCGTCGGCGTGGCGCAGGTAGCGGCGGGTGATGTTCCACACCAGCCAGTTGCCGCCGCGGCCCTGCAGCACCCACGGCGTGTAGGCGTACAGCGACGCGGTGGCGTGGCTCCGGGGCGTGACCGACAGCGGGTCGAGCGTGCGCTTGGCCCGGCCCAGGACCCACAGGCCATCGCCGGCGATCGACCGCTCGTACCACTTCTTGAGCGTGTCGGCGGCGCACTTGACCTGCTTGTCGAGGCCCTTGAACGCGGTGTTACACGGCCGGTTGTCGGGACAGCCGCAGCCGAAGGCGTAGTCGATCGAGCGCTGCGAGGGCCGGGTCGACTTGGACACCAGCGACTTCTCGACCTGCATACGCGCCACCATCATGAGCGGGTTGAGCCCGGCCTCCTGGGCGGCGCCGACGATGGCCTCGGCCGCGCTCATGCCGCTCACGGTGTGGCTGGCCAGCCACGACCGGTTGCCATAGGGCGAGTCCTCGAAGAACTGCTGCAGCCCGGCGGCGTCGATGGCCGCGGTGTTGGTGAACTGGTCGTCATCCATGATGAGGTGGCGATCGAACGTGGCGGGGAGGCCCGACACGTCGGCCTTGCCGTCACCGGGCGTGGGCACGTCCTCGAAGTCGAGCTCCTCGTCGTGATCGACGTAGGCGCCGTCGTCGGTGCACCCGGACAGCACCACGCTGGCCATCGCCGCGGTCAGGGCGATGGTGGGCAGGAGCAAGCGAAGAGGGAGCTGCATGGCCGCCGGCCAGTGCAACGGTCGGGCCGGACCCCGCCGCGAGTGCGTCTGCGACGTTGGCGGGGTCGTTCATCCCACCGTGTCGACCGAGGGTGGCGACGGGAAGGGCGTTCGCTCCCTGGCCACGCCGGCAGCCATGTGGCCGCCGGGTTGCGGCCCACGGTCGACGGTCCGTCCGCACCACGTAGCCAGCGTGGGCGGCGCTACGAAGCGGGCGCGGGCGCGGCCGGCAGCTGCAGCACGAAGAGCGCGCCGTCGCCGTCCCGCGGCTCGACGTACCCGAGGTCGCCGCCCATGGCCCGGGCCAGCGAACGGGCCAGGGCCAGCCCGAGCCCGAGGCCGGCCGGGCCGTCGCGCTCCTCGCCGCGGGCGAAGGCGGTGAACAGCCGGGCCCGCACCGCCGGTGCCACGCCGGGGCCGTGGTCGCGCACCGCGAGGCGCGCGTGGCCGGACGCCGGGTCGACGTCGACCCGGAGCAAGAGGCGGCGGTCGGCGCCGCCGCGGGTGTACTTCTCGCCGTTGTCGAGCAGGTTGACGACGATGCGGTCGAGCGCGTCGGCGTCGAGCTGGGCCCAGACCGGATCCGCCGCCGTGACCTCGACCGTGACCCCGGCCCGGGTCAGGGCCTCGCGCTGACGCTCGGTGATGGCGCGCACCGCCGCCGCCAGGTCCGCCGGCGCAGGGCGGACGGACAGGCCGCCGCGCTCGAGCTGCGAGAAGCCGAGCACGTTGCCGACGACCCGCCCGAGCCGGGCCGCCTCCTCGGCGATGCGCCGGGCGTACTGGCCGTGTTTGCCGGGATCACCCAGGCCATCGGCCAGCATGTCGCCGTACAGCTGCAGGCCGGCCAGCGGGGTGCGCAGCTCGTGGGCGGCGGAGGCGGCGAACTGCGAGCGCGCGGCCGCCAGGCGCTCGCTGCGGGCGACCACCACCACGACCAGCAGGCCACACAGCCCGGCCAGCGCGGCGACCGGCACGAACCGCCACCAGAACGCGCGCGCGGCCTGCGCGGCCAGGGCCGAGGCGGCGGCCTGGCCGCTGGTGGCGACCGCGACGCGCCAGCCCGGGCCGACCGTGAGGCCGGCCTCGGCGTGCTCCGGCGCCGGCGCCGGCGCGCTGGCCGCGCTGACCAGGCGCGCGCCCGGCTCGGCCCGATCGAGCCACGCCACCAGCGCGTCGGCGTCGACCACCAGGCCCTGCACCAGCTCGCCGTCGGGCGTCATGACCCGGCGCAGCGCGGCCAGCGACGGGCGGTCGCCCAGCGGCACGACCTGCCAGTCGAGCGCGCCGATGGTCACGGTGATGCGCTCGCTGCGCTTCTCGACGGTGGTGATGGTGACCGGCGGCGCCGGCCGCAGGGCCGGCCGGTCCTGCTGGTAGTTCTGCTGGTAGATCGTGTTCGACATCGCGTTCTGGCTGTACGAGTCGGCCGACAGCTCGAGCGTCTCGGCCTGCTGCGGGGCGACGGCGACGCCGACCGGCCTGGGCGCCTTGCTGCGCTCGCGCTGGACGCTGGCGACCCGGGCCGGGCTGGCCTCGAGCGCCGGCACGGCGGCGACCAGCGTGGCCGCGACCTGGCCGAGGGCCGAGCGCAGCGGCTCGTCGAGCGCGCGCCGGTCGGCCGCGACCAGGGCCGGGATGTCGTCGTTGAGGGTCGGCATCGTCACCACCAGGTCGGCGCCGGCGTCGGCGCCGAGCGCGACCTGGAAGTGGGCCCGCACCAGCGGCTCGACCGGGCCATCGGCCAGCGGCGACGGCGCCACCGCGGTGCCGCTGGTGGCGCCGCGCGGATCGTGGAACAGGTTCTGGTAGTGGAAGTACGGCCGGCGCGACTCGCGCTGGCGCACGGCGTCGAGCTCGCGCCCGAGCTCCTCGGCCAGCAGGCGGGCGCGCTGCTCGGCCCGGCGCGCCGGCTCGGCCAGCGCGGCCTGGCGAGCCTGGGCCACCGCGGCCTGGCCGGTCAGCCACCAGCCGATGAGCACCGCGCCGACCGCGAGCAGCGCCAGCGCGGCGGCCAGCGCGGTGGCCGACCGCCGCCGCCTCACCGCCCGCTCCGGTCGCCGTCGCCCCAGGTGTAGCCGGCGCCCTTGACCGACAGGATGATGCGCGGCTGGGCCGGGTCGCGCTCGACCTTCTTGCGCAGCACGGCGATGGCCATGTCGACGGCGCGGGTCTGCAGATCGCCGCGCTGGCCGAACACGCCCTCGAGGATCTCGGCCCGTGACACCGGCGCGCCGGCGCGCCGGTGCAGGAGCCGGAGCAGGCCGGCCTCGCGCGGCGTGAGCGGGACGGCCGGGCCGGCGCCGCGCTGCACCACCAGCCGGACCAGGTCGAGGCTGGCGCCGTCGACGACCAGCGCCTCGGCCTCGACCACCACGCGCCGACCCAGGGCCCGGACCCGGGCCAGCAGCTCGCGCGCCGAGAACGGCTTGGTCAGGTAGTCGTCGGCGCCCTCGGTCAGGCCGCGCACCTTGTCGTCCTCGGAGCCACGTGCGGTCAGCATCAGGATGGGCATGCCGGGCCGGGCCGCGCGCAGGCGGCGGCACACCTCGAGGCCGGGAAGGCCGGGCAGCATGAGATCGAGCAGGACGACCTCGTACGGCTCGGCCAGCCCGGCGGCGACCGCGGCGTGGCCGTCGCCGACCGCGACGACGTCGTGACCATCGCCGCGCAGGAGGTCGGTCACGCCCTCGCGCAGGGCGGCTTCGTCTTCGACCAGGAGCACCCGCACGCCGCCATGATGCCACCAGGCGGCGCCGGAGGCCGGTCAGGCCGGTGTAAGGATCGGCCCATGCGCGTCGTCCCCGTGCCGTGCCTGAGCGACAACTATGCGTACCTGGTGGTGTGTGAGGTGACCGGCCAGGCCGCGGTGGTCGACCCGGGTCAGGCCGCGCCGGTGCACGCCGCCGTCGCCGCCGCCGGCGCGCGCCTGGTCGCGGTGTGGGCGACTCACCATCACCCCGATCACGTCGGCGGCGTGCCGGACCTGGTCGCCGCCTGGCCGGGCCTCGAGGTGGTGGCGCACCGATCCGATCGGGCCCGGGTACCAGGCTGCACCCGCGCCGTCGACGACGGCGATGTGGTGACGGTGGGCACCACGTCGGCCCGGATCCTCCACAACCCCGGTCACACCACCGGCGCGATCAGCTACGTGATCACCGGCGCCGCCGGCGCGGCCGGCGCGGCCGGCGCGGTGTTCACCGGCGACACGCTGTTCGCGGCCGGGTGCGGTCGCCTGTTCGAGGGGAGCGCGGCCGACATGTGGGGCTCGCTGTCCCGGCTGGCGGCGCTGCCGGCCGACACCGCCGTGTACTTCGGCCACGAGTACACCGCCAGCAACCTGCGGTTCGCCGCCGCGGTCGAGCCCGACAGCGCGGCGGTGCAGGACCGGGTGCGCGTGGTGACGGCGGCCCGCGCCGCCGGCCAGGCCACGACGCCGTCGACGATCGCCCTGGAGCTGGCGACCAACCCGTTCGTGCGCGCTGACCAGCCGGCGGTCATCGCCGCCGCCCGCGGCCGCGGCGCCCGCGCCGACGATCCGAGCGCCGTGCTGGCGGCGATCCGGGCCTGGAAGGACTCGTTCCGGTAGCCAGCGTCCCTCACCCGCCTCGCCGGGTGGTGGCGCCGCCGGGCTGGCGGTCGTAGCATCGGCCCATGCCGAGTCCGTGGGTGATCGCGATGGTGGTGGCGCTCGGCCTGGGCGGATGTGATCGCACCCCGCCGCCGAGCGCGTCGCCGCCAGGGGCCGGGGCGACGCGGACCGAGCCGATCGCGCCCGCGCCGGCCGCGCCCGCTGCCGCATCGGCGGCGTCGACCGAGGTGTTGCCGCTGCCGCACCGGGCCCTGACCCCGGCCGAGATCACCTTGCTGCGGCCGCTGTTCGCCGACGGCATCACCTACGACCGGGTTCGCGTCGTCCACAACACCTTCCCGTTCCAGCCGGCGGGCACCTACATGACGCCGCGTGGCCACGTCTTCGCGCCGGGCGACCTGTACGAGGCCGACTTCGCCGGCGCCGGGGTCTCCCTCGGCCGCACCGCGGTGTTCGTGCACGAGCTGACCCACGTGTGGCAGTACGAAAGCGGCATGGACCTGATCGCCCAGGGCGCGATCGAGCTGGTCAAGAACGCCGGCGACTACGAGAAGGCCTACCCGTACCAGCTGAGCGCCGGCCGCGACCTGCTCGACTACGGCATGGAGCAGCAGGCCAGCATCGTCGAGGACTTCTTTCGCCTGGCCGGCCACGGCCTGCTGCCGCTGCGGGCCACCAACCGCGGCGCCAGCGTGACCGAGCTGACCGGCCTCTACGATCAGGTGCTGTCCCGCCTGCGCCAGAACCCGCGCTACGCCCGCGCGATGTCGGCGCGCGACGTCGCCAGCCGCCACGCCGAGGCGGCGGCCCAGGCCAGCCCCGGGCCGGCGGCGTGCGCCGAGTCGGAGGCTGAGCACGGCGCCGCCCACGTGTGCAGCTGGCGCTTCGAGCCGCGCTGACGGCGTGCGCCGCGATCGCCTCAGCGCAGGGCGAACCGCAGCTCGAGCGGCTGGCCGCGCCGGCTGCCCTGGATGGAGACCGAGCTGGTGGTGGCCAGCTTGCCGTACAGCTCGAGCAGCTGCTGCGCGCTGGTGATGCGCTGCTGATCGATCGCCTCCAGCACGTCGCCGCTGCGCAGCCCGAGCGCGCCGGCGACCGAGTCGGGCCGGGCCGACAGCAGGCGCAGGCCGGCGATCTCGCCGTCCTTGAGCACCGGCTGGGCCCGCATGCCCTTGACCGGGCCGCCGGCGACCAGCTCCTGGATGACGCTGCGCTCGACCTCGAACGAGTTCTCGCCGACCTTGCGGATGCGATCGGCCCAGGCCGAGGCCGCGGCCGGTGCGGCGCCGCCACGATCCCCCGCGGCCAGGGCCTGATCGCGGTCGGTGGTGGCGCTGGCCTGGCCCAGGCGCAGGCGCTCGACCCGCTGGGTCTGCGGGTTGCGCAGGTCGACGAAGCGGCCGGCGATCCGCACCACCTCGATGCCGGCGCTCGCGCCCGGGCCGACGGCGGGGAAGGCGTCACCGACCGCGAACGCGCCCTGCGGCCAGCCGCTGGCGCCGCGCAGCACCGCGGTGGCCCGGTCACCCAGGCTGGTGGCGATGAGCTCGATCGGCAGCTGGGTCGCCGGGACCTCGTCGCCGGGCCCGGCCACGACCAGCGCCGGCGTGGCCGGAGCGCAGTCGGCGCAGAACATGTTGCGCTCCACCAGCGCGACGCCACCGGCCGGCTCGGTCGGCTCGGCCGGGGCGGCGCCCGGGCGCGCCGTCGGCGCCATCGCCAGGCGCGGCCGGGGCGGGGCGGTGGCGGCGTCGCCCAGGACCCAGGCCTCGACCAGATGTCCGGCCGTCCGCGCCGCCAGCGACGCACACACCACCACGGTGGCCACGCCCACCACCCAGAACCGGCGCTGCAGCGCGCCGAGGACGGCGCCGACCATCGCGCCGGGAGAGAGCGTGAGCGCGGGTGCGGGCATACCCCCTGCCTCCATCACGCCCCGTGCCATCGCCGCCGCGACCGGGTCTGGCCCGGTTAGCGCCGACCCGGGCGCGGCGTGCCGCCAGGCCGGCACGATCCGGGCTGCGGCCCTGCCAGACTGGCAGCGTGGTGATGAGGCCGACTCGGCCCCGCCAAGGCCATGATTTCGCTGGTCTGTCCTCCGAAATTGACGAGCCGCGGCGCTTGGGCCCGCGGCCGGGTCGGGTATAACGGGCCGGCATGTCGGCCCTGCCGAAATCCGTCGGCAAGTACCAGGTGCTCGAGCGCCTGGCGGTCGGTGGTATGGCCGAGCTGCTCAAGGCCCGGGTCGTCGGCGCGGCCGGCTTCGAGAAGCTGGTGGCGATCAAGAAGATCCTGCCGCAGCTGGCGGCCGACCCGGCGTTCGTCGAGATGTTCTTCGACGAGGCCCGGCTGTGTGCACAACTCGAACACCCCAACATCGTCGGCGTGTTCGAGCTCGGCACCGACGCCGACACGCCGTACATCGCGATGCAGTTCGTCGACGGCATGGACGTGCTCGAGCTGCTGCGGCAGTGCGCGCGCGCCCAGATCCGGCTGCCGCCCGAGCTGGCCGCGTTCATCGCCCGCAACATCCTCGACGCGCTCGACTACGCCCACAACGCACGCGACGCCAGCGGCCGCCCGCTCGGGGTGATCCACCGCGACGTGTCTCCTGGCAACGTCCTGGTGTCGTGGCGCGGCGACGTCAAGCTGACCGACTTCGGCATCGCCCGCGCCATCGAGCGCCAGCACAAGACCGAGGCCGGCACGCTCAAGGGCAAGTACGGCTACATGGCGCCCGAGCAGGTGTCGGGCAACGAGCTGTCGGCCCGCACCGACGTGTTCGCGCTCGGCATCGTCCTGGCCGAGATGGTCATGGCCCGGCGCCTGTTCACCGCGCCCAACGACCTCGACGTGCTGTTGATGGTGCGTGACGCCCGGCTCGACCGCCTCAACAAGTACGCGATGGAGTTCCCGGTCGAGCTGCGGGTCATCGTCGTCAAGGCGCTGCAGCGGCGGCCCGACGACCGCTGGGCCAGCGCCGGCGCGTTCCGCGACGCGATCGACGACTGGCTGGCGCGGCAGGGCCGCTGGACCACCCGCGAGCTGGCTGACTTCGTGGGCCGGGTCGTCGACGCCCCCACCGTCGACCCCGACGTCGCGCTGGCGCGTGCGGCGTCGATCGCCGACGGCGAGGACACCGGCGGCACGCTGTCGGGGCCGTCGACGCGGATGAGCAACGCCCGGGCCCTGGCCGAGGCGCGCGCGGCCCGGGCCAGCTTCATCTCCGGCGACGGCGCGGCCACGCCCGATCCGGTCATCCAGCAGGACTCGTCGGCGGCCATCACCATCGAGGACGGCGGCCTGCAGGAGCCGTCGCAGCTGGGCACCCCGACCGAGCGCGCGCCGCTGCGCGAGCACCCGCTCATCGGCCTGCTCTACCAGCTGCACCGACAGCGGGCCAGCGGCCTGCTCACCCTCGAACATCCGGGTGGCGCCATCAAGGAGGCCTACCTGGTCGACGGCCAGCCGCAGTACGTCCACTCCAACGTGCCGGCCGAGCGGCTCGGCTCGTTCCTGGTCAGCGAGGGCGCGCTGTCGGCCGAGGCGCTGGCCCGCGCGGTCGCGGTGATGCACCACTTCGAGGGCCGCCTGGCCGACACCGTGGTCGGGCTCGGCGTGCTGCGCCCCCTCGACGCCTACCGCCTGCTGGCCAAGCAGGTCGCGGCCAAGCTGATCGACGCCTGCACCTGGACCGAGGGGCTGTACCTGTGGCGGGCCGGCGTGGCCAGCCCGTTCACGGCGCGCCCGCTCCACCTCGACGCGCTGCGGATCGTCGGCAGCGGGGCGATGGCGATCGATCCGACGACGATGGCGCGCTGGGCCAGCGACAACGCCGGCATGGTGGCGGTGGCGGTGGCGCCGCCGGCGGCCGACCTGACCGGGTTCGGCCTGGGCGAGGTGCCGGGCCGCGTGCTCGGCATGCTCGACGGGCGGGTCCAGCTCGGCGAGCTGGCGCAGCGGCCGCGCTCGGCCGAGGCCCGCCTCAACCTGCTGCGGGTGATCTACCTGCTGGTGCAGTGCAAGCTGGCGCGGCTGTCGTGACCGCGCCGACGACGATGACCGCGGTGGTCCTGCGTGGCCACGGCGGGCCGGAGGTGCTCGAGGTGGTGACCCTGCCGCGGCCGGATCCGGGGCCGGGCCAGGTCCGGGTCCGCGTTCGCGCCGTCGCCCTCAATCACCTCGACCTGTGGGTCCGGCGCGGCGGGCCGGCCTTCCACCTCGAGTACCCGCACCGGCTCGGCGCCGACATCGTCGGTGAGGTCGAGGCGGTCGGCCCCGGCGTCGACGAGGGCGAGCTCGGGCGCAAGGTCGTGGTGCAGCCCGGCCTGTCGTGTGGCCAGTGCGCGGCCTGCCTGGGCGGGCGCGACAACCTGTGCCGGCACTACCGCATCCTCGGCGAGAACGCCCAGGGCGGCTACGCCGAGGCCATCGTCGTGCCGCGCGTGAACCTGGCGCCGTACCCCGAGCGCCTCGACTTCCCGGCCGCCGCCGCCGCCGTGTTGCCGTTCCTGACCGCGTGGCAGATGCTGGTCGGCAAGGGCCGGGTCCGCCCCGGCCAGGTCGTGCTGGTGCACGGCGCCGGCTCGGGCATCGGCGTGGCCGCGGTGCAGATCGCCAAGCTGCACGGCGCGACGGTGATCGCCACCGCGCGCAGCGCGAGCAAGCTGGCCCGGGCCGCCGCGCTCGGCGCCGACCACGGCGTCGACGTCAGCAGCGCCGACTTCGTGGCCGCGTGCCGCCAGCTGACCGGCAAGCGCGGGGTCGACCTGGTCATCGAGCACCTCGGCGGCGACACCTTCAGCAAGAGCATCAAGGCGGTCGCCAGCGGCGGCCGCATCGTCACCTGCGGCGCCACCACCGGCTTCGCGCCGGAGGTCGATCTGCGCCACGTCTTCTTCCGGCAGATCGAGATCCTGGGCTCGACCATGGGCAGCAAGGCCGACCTGCTCGAGGTGCTCGGTCACGTCGCGGCCGGTCGGCTCGAGCCGGTGGTGCACGCGGTGTTGCCGCTGGCCCAGGCCGCCGAGGCGCACCGGCTGCTCGAGAGCGGCGAGGTGTTCGGCAAGGTCGTGCTCACGCCATGATCCTGTCGCCGGCGGCGATGGCGCTGGCCGATCGCCAGGTCGCGCCGGCTCGTGCCGGCGACGCGCCGCTGGCTGAGGCCGCGCGGGCCGCGCTCCTGGCCGTGCTCGGGCCGGCCTGGGAGCTCCGAGCTGGCGCGATCCGCCGCGTCTACCTCACGCCCGACTTCGCGACCGCGCTGGCGCTGGCGGTGGTCTTCGGCGGGCTGGCCGAGGCGGTCGGTCATCACCCGGATCTGGCGGTGCACTGGGGCCGGCTCGAGGTGGCCTGGTCGACCCACGACGTCGGTGGCGTGACCGAGCTCGATCTGGTGATGGCGGCGCGGTGCGACCGGGCCGCGGCGCGTGGGCTTCTCGGACCGAGCGTCGGCGCCGACGCATGAGCACCGCCCCGCGCGGCGCCCTGGTCGCCGCCTACGTGGCGTGTGCGCTCATCTGGGGCACCACCTGGTTCGCGATCCGGGTGTGTATCGGCGACGGCGGCTACCCGACGTACGAGGCCCTGGCCCTGCGCTTCGCCCTCGCCAGCGCGGTGCTGGTGCCATGGGCGCTGTGGCTGCGGCGCTGGCCACGCGCGGCCCGGACCTGGATCGTCCTGATCGTCGCCGGCGTGCTCGACGCCGTCGGCTACGCGCTGGTGTACCTCGGCGAGGAGCGCATCTCCGGCGGCGTGGCCGCGGTGCTGTACGGGACCCAGCCGCTGGTGTACGCGCTCATCCTGTGGCTGTCCCGGCTCGACCGGGTCCGGCGCAGCGACGTCGCCGGCGCGGTGGTGTCGCTGCTCGGGGTCGGCGTGCTGTTCGCCGACCGGCTCGACGTGTCGTGGGCCCAGGCCGTCGGCGTGCTGCTGGTGCTCGGCTCGGTGGTGGCGTCGGCGCTGTACGCCAGCATGATGAAGCGCTGGGCCGAGGGTGAACACCCGGTGGTGGTGACGACGATCTTCCTCGGCGTGACCGCGCTGGTGCTGGGCGCGGTCGCGCTCGGCCGCGGCGCCGCCCCGGTGGTGTGGCCGCCCGCGCTGGCCCCGACCCTGGCGCTGGTCTACCTGGCGCTGGTCGGCTCGGTGATCGCGTTCGCGACCTTCTTCTGGCTGCTGGCCCGGGTCAGCGTGATGACCACCGGCACCCTGGTGTTCGTGTTCCCGCTGGTGGCGCTGGCGGTCGACGCGGTGTGGGAGCGCGACGTCGCGCTGGGCGGGCGCGGCTACCTCGGGGTGGCGATCACCCTGGCCGGGCTGGTGGTCAGCCTGCGCGGCCGCGGTGGCGGTGGGTAGTTCACGCCAGCCAAACTCAGAACAGGCTGCCCTGGCCGCTCGGCGGCTTCTTTCCGGTGCCGGCGCGCGCGTGCTTGGCCGGCTTCGGCGCCGGCGCCAGCTCGGCCTCGGTCGGGGCGTCGAGGCAGGCCGGGTCGTCGTGCTCGGGCTTGCCGACGCGGGGCGACACGGCGCGCACGGTCCAGCCGACCAGCGGCCCTGGCGCCAGCAGCGCGCGCACCGCGTCGGGCTCGGTCAGCGACGGGTCGAGCCAGGCGGCGCGGGCCGCGCGCGGCAGCACCAGCGGCATGCGGTCGTGGATGCCAGCGACGATCGGATCGGGCGGCACGGTGACGATGGCGTAGCTGCGCTGCCAGCGCCCGGCCGGATCGCGCCAGCGCTCCCAGATGCCGGCGAACGCGGTGAGCGAGCCCGCCGGCGGCGCGATGTACTGCGGCAGGGCGCGGCCGCGTGGGCCGTCGGGGCGCAGCCACTCGTAGAAGCCGTCGGCCGGGACCAGGCAGCGCCGGCGGCGGATGGCGTCGCGGAACGCCGGCTTGTCGAACACCGTCTCGGCCCGGGCGTTGATCATCGACGCGCCGACGCGCAGGTCCTTGGCCCAGTGCGGGACCAGGCCCCAGCGCAGGAGGTGCAGCACGCGGGCGCCGTCCTCGAGCAGCACGACCGGGGCCGGCTGGGTCGGGGCGATGTTCCAGCGCGGCCGCCACCACGCCAGCTCGGCCGCGTCGGCGCCGTCCTCGCGGACCGGGCCGGCCACCGGGTGATCGAGGGCCAGCTCGAGGTCGGCCACCAGCTGGCCCTGCTGGGTCAGGGTGTAGCGGCCGCACATGCCCCGAGCGTACCGCCGCGGCGCGCGCGCCGGGCCCGCCACGCGCGTACACTCCCAGGGCCATGGCCAAGCGCGACGCCCCGTGGATCTTCCGCACCTACGCGGGCCACTCGAGCACGGCGGCGTCGAACGCCCTGTTCCGGGCCGGGCTGGCCGCCGGGCAGACCGGGCTGTCGATCGCGTTCGACCTGCCGACGCAGTGTGGCTACGACCCCGACCACGAGCTGGCCGCGCCCGAGGTCGGCAAGGTCGGCGTCCCCATCGCCAGCCTCGACGACCTGCACGCGCTGCTGGCCGACCTGCCGATCGAGCGCCTCAACGTGTCGATGACGATCAACGGCACGGCGCCGTGGCTGCTGGCGCTGTACCTGGCGCTGGCCGACGAGCGCGGCGTCCCGCGCGCGGCCCTGCGCGGCACCACCCAGAACGACATCATCAAGGAGTACCTGGCGCGCGGCACGTACATCTTCCCGCCCGGGCCCAGCCTCGACCTCATCGCCGAGACCTACGAGCTGTGTGTCGACCAGGTGCCGGACTGGAACCCGTCCAACATCTGCAGCTACCACCTGCAGGAGGCCGGGGCCGACCCGGTGCAGGAGGTGGCGTACGCGCTGGCCAACGCGGTCGGCCTGCTCGACCGCCTGCGCGCGCGCGGCCGCCTCGATCCGGCGCGGTTCGCCCGCGCGGTCGGCCGCATGAGCTTCTTCGTCAACGCCGGCATGCGCTTCGTCGAGGAGCTGTGCAAGCTGCGCGCGTTCGCCGCGCTGTGGGCCGAGCTGACCGAGCAGCGCTACGGCGTGACCGACCCGGCGCTGCGCACCTTCCGCTACGGGGTCCAGGTCAACTCGCTCGGCCTGACCGCGGCCCAGCCGGAGAACAACGCCTGGCGCATCCTGATCGAGGCGCTCGGCGTGACGCTGTCGAAGCGAGCCCGGTGCCGCGCCCTGCAGCTGCCGGCCTGGAACGAGGCGCTGTCGCTGCCGCGGCCGTGGGATCAGCAGTGGGCCCTGCGCGCCCAGCAGATCCTCGCGCACGAGACCGACCTGCTCGAGTACGACGACCTGTTCGACGGCAACCCGGTGGTCGAGGGCAAGACCGCGGCGCTGGCCGACGCCATCCGGGCCGAGGTCGCGCGGATCGTCGACGCCGGGGGCATCACCGGCGCGGTCGAGTCGGGCCAGCTCAAGGCCGCGCTGGTGCGGTCGATGAGCGCGCGCACCGCGCGTATCGCCAGCGGCGAGCAGGTGGTGATCGGGGTCAACCGCCACGTCGAGGGGCTGTCGTCGCCGCTGGTGGCCGGCGCCGACGGCGGCCTGCTCGCGCTCGACCCGGCCGCGGCCGAGGCGGCACGCGCCGCCGTGGCCGCCACCCGGGCCCGGCGCGACGCCGGCGCGGTGGCCGCGGCGCTGGCGGCGTTGACCGCGGCGGCCCGCGCTGGTGACGGCGTGCTGGCGGCGTCGATCACCTGCGCCAAGGCCCGGGTCACCACCGGGGAG
The DNA here is from genome assembly GCA_018058095.1 of Kofleriaceae bacterium. Taxonomy (GTDB): domain Bacteria; phylum Myxococcota_A; class Polyangia; order Haliangiales; family Haliangiaceae; genus JABFXX01. Next base: position 7,717 of record JAGPCO010000133.1, on the reverse strand, counting down.
TGGGCCGCCGCCCTGCGCGCGGTGTACGGCGAGTACCGGGCGCCGACCGGGGTGGCCGGGGTCGCCTTCGGCGCCGCCGCCGGTGGCGCCGACGCGCTGGCCGCGGTGCGGGCCCGGGTCGACGCCATGGCCCGGGCCGGGCGCCGGCCGCGCCTGCTCGTCGGCAAGCCGGGGCTCGACGGCCACTCCAACGGGGCCGAGATGATCGCGGTGGCGGCGCAGAGCGCGGGCTTCGAGGTGGTGTACGCCGGCATCCGGGTCAGCCCGGCCGCGCTGGTGGCCACCGCGGTGCAAGAGAGCGTCGACCTGGTCGGCCTGTCGATCCTGTCGGGCGCGCACCTGCCACTGGCGACCGCGGTCGTGGATGGCCTGCGCGCGGCCGGCGCCGGCGCCATCCCGGTCGTGGTCGGCGGCATCGTGCCCGAGCCCGATCGCGCCGCGCTGCGGGCCGCCGGCGTGGCCGCGGTGTTCGGGCCGGAGCACACCCGGGTCGAGGACCTGCTGTCGGCGCTGTGCGACCTGATCGCCGCCGCGCCGCCCTGACGGAGCATGCGCTCAGCGGCGCCGGCGCGCCCGGCTACGGGTTGACCGTGATGCGCAGGTTGTCGAGCGCCCACGACTCGTCGTCGAGCGACTGCACGCCCTCGCCGACCAGCGTGAACTCGAGCGCGGCGGTGGTCGCGCTGTGCGGCAGGTTCCAGAAGCGCGGCTCCACGCTCATGTCGTAGGCGCTGTCGGTGTAGAAGCCACCGGGCCCGGCGAAGCCGAGGTCGACCCGGCGCGCCAGCTCGCCGCCGGCCGGCGCCTGGTAGCTCTGGATCTGATCGGGCGTGGCGTTGGCGAACGACTCGTAGAAGATCTCGGTGCCGTCGAGCGTGACCCGCAGGAAGTCGCCGGCCGGGAAGGTGCCGGTGCCGTCGAGCGAGTCGATGGCGGCGAACAGAAACGACAGCGACAGCGACGAGTGTGGCGGCAGATCGGTCGCCAGGATCACGGTGTTGCCGGTCGGGCTGCGCAGGAAGGTCGGGCCGAACGTGTTGCCGGCCGGCCCGAGCGGCGCGTAACCCTGCGACGGGGTCAGGGTGCCGGTCCCCGGGCTGACCCCGGCCGGCACCGACGGGCCCTCGAAGTCGAGCGACACCGCCAGCATCGGCGCCGCATCTGGCGTCGCCGCGTCGACGCCGCGGGCGTCGACGGTGGGCCCGTCGAGGAGGCCGGCCGCGTCCGGCAACGCCGGCGACGTGCTGCCGCAGCCGACGAGCAGCACCCCGGGGACCATCCAGACGCCAGGTGGGTTTCGCATGCAGGGAACCTACAGGGTCGGTGGTCGTCCAGGAACCCCCCGCGCAGGTCGACCCACCAGACGGACCCGGTGCGGATCAGTTACCCTTGCGCGGTGGCTGACACCGAGGGCATGACCCCGCCGACCGCGGACGGCGCCATGGTCGCGCCGCCGCCGTCGCCGGCATCCCGGGTCGCGCTGGCCGGAGTCCCCGCACCGCCCGCCGCGCCGGCGCCGACCGGCATCCTCGACGAGTCCCCCGACAGCGGCCGCCTGGCCCGCTGGCTGGCCAGCCCGGCCTCGGTCCTGATCGTCGTGCCCATCCTCGTGCTGGTGGTCGGCGTGACCGTCCTGCTGCTCGGTCGGCGCGCCACCCGGGACAGCGCGGCGACCATGGCCCGGCGTCAGCTGGCGGCCCAGGCCGAGGAGGTCGAGCGCGACGTGTCGTTCGCGCTCGATCAGGCCGGCCCGGTCCTGGGCAGCCTGCGCCTGCTGTCGGATCCGACCATCCCGGCGCCGGAGCTGGCGGCGCGCCTGCGCGACGTCGTGGTGGCGCGCCCCGGCATCGCCTACACCAGCCTGGTCTTCGCCGACGGCGTGTTCTGGGGCACCTTCATCGACGACGCCAGCCGCGAGCTGCGCGTGCACCGCTCGGCCGTGACCGCGTCGGGCACGACCCGCGAGAACTTCACGTTCACCGGCGGGCAGCCCCGGGTGATCAGCTCGGAGACGTCCGACTACGATCCGCGGACCCGACCGCGCTACCAGCACGCGCTGACCAGCCGGGGCCGGTCGTGGATGCCCCCGCGCACGTTCTCGTCGTCGCACAAGACCGGCCTGACCGTGACCGAGCCGGTGTTCGCGCCGGATGGGGCGGTGCGCTCGGTCCTGACCATCGACTTCGACGTGGCCGAGCTGTCGGCGTTCATCGGCAAGGCCCCGCTCGACGGCGCGCGCACGGTGGTGTTCACCGCCGACGGCACCGTGCTGGCCTACCCGGCCGCGGCCCTGCCCGACACCGCCATCCGCGACAACCGCCTGCTGCGCTACGACGACTTCGCCGATCCCGCCCTCGACGCGTTGTTCGCCGCGGTCGGCCGGCCCGGCGCGACGCCGCTGGCGCCGAGCGCGGCGCCGCGGTTCGAGCCGCTGGCGGCGCGGGACGGCAAGTACCTGGCCTCGATCGCCGCGCTGGGTGGGCGGCGCGCGGGCTCGGCCGTGCCGGTCGACTGGTACCTGGCGACGCTGGTGCCGGAGCGTACGATCATGGGCGCGACCTGGCGCTTCGGCCGGCAGGCGCTGTGGGCCTCGGCCCTGGCCCTGACCGCCGCGCTCGGCGTCGCCGTCATGTTCGCGTGGAACTTCGGCCGCATGCGGCGCGCGGTCGGGGCGGCGCGGGCGCAGGCGCGGTCGGCCGAGGCGCGCGCGCGCGAGCTCGGCAGCTACCGCCTGGTCGAGCGCCTCGGCATGGGCGGGATGGGCGAGGTGTGGCGGGCCGAGCACCAGCTGCTGGCGCGGCAGGCGGCGATCAAGCTCATGCGGACCGAGACCCTGGCCAACCCGCGCACCGCCGCGGTGGTGCAGGAGCGGTTCCGGCGCGAGGCCCAGACCCTGGCCGCGCTGCGCTCGCGCCACACCATCGAGCTGTACGACTACGGCGTCACCGCCGACGGCTCGTTCTTCTTCGTGATGGAGCTGCTCGACGGGCTCGACCTGGCCAAGCTGGTCCGTGGCCACGGCCCGCAGCCGGCGGCCCGGGTCATCGCCATCCTGCACCAGGCCTGCCAGTCGCTGGCCGAGGCCCACGACGCCGGCCTGTACCACCGCGACATCAAGCCGGCCAACCTGTTCCTGTGCCGCGCTGCCGACGAGGTCGACATCGTCAAGCTGCTCGACTTCGGCATCGTCCACAGCGTGAACGATCCGGTCGACGCGCGCGGGCGCGGGGTGGTCGGGCCGGCCGCCCTCGGCGTCAGCGGCGAGGTCACCGCCGAGGTCACCGGCGAGCGGCTCACCGTCGAGGGCACCATCATCGGCACGCCGGGCTACATCCCCCCCGAGATCCTGCGCGGCTCGCCCAGCGACGCCCGCGGCGACCTGTACGCGCTCGGCTGCGTCGCCTGGTGGTTGCTCACCGGCAAGGAGGTCTACCTCGGCGCCCGCTCGCACGAGGTGGTGTTCGCGCACGCGTTCGCCGCGCTGCCGTCGCTGCGCGCGGCGGTCGGTGAGCGCTGGCTGCCGGACGAGCTCGAGCGCATCGTCGTGTCGTGCCTGAGCAAGACGCCGGAGCAACGCCCGGCCGACGCCCGCGCCCTGGCGGCGGCGCTGGCGGCCATCGATATCCCCGACCCGCACGCCTGGGCCGAGCCCGACGCCCGCGCCTGGTGGCGCCAGCACCGTCCGCCGCTGCCGACGGTGGCGGTGGCGGTCACCGGTGGCCGCGGGGTCGTCGTCGGGACCGGCGTCGCCCAGGCTGCCCCGGCGCCGATCGAGGCCGAGGCGGCGCCGGTCGCGCTCGAGGCGCCGGCCACCGTGGCGGCCCGGGTCCGCACGACCCGGCCGCGCCCGGGCGGGGAGGCGTGAGCGTGGATCGATCGACGTCGCGCCCCGGGAGGTCGTGGTGAGCGAGGACGAGACCCGTCCGCTCGGCGACCTGCCGGCGCGGCCGGGCCGACGCGGCCGTGGCGCCACCCTGGCCGAGGCCCGCGCGGTCCGGCCGGGCGGTCGGTTCGGGCGCTTCGTCGTGCTCGAGCAGCTGGGGCAAGGCGGCATGGGCGTGGTCGTCGCCGCCTACGATCCCGACCTCGACCGCAAGGTGGCGATCAAGGTGCTGCGCCCCGACGGGCCGCTGGCCGCGCCGGCGGCCCGGGCCCAGCTGATACGGGAGGCCAAGGCGATGGCCCGCCTGACCCACCCCAACGTCGTCACCGTGCACGAGGTCGGCGCGGTCGACGACATCGTCTACCTGGTGATGGAGCTGGTCGACGGCTCGACCCTGGCGACCTGGCTCGAGCAGGGGCCGCGCAGCTGGCGCGAGGTGGTGACCGTGCTGTCCGCCGCCGGTCGCGGCCTGGCGGCCGCCCACGCGGCCGGCCTGGTCCACCGCGACTTCAAGCCGCACAACGTGCTCATCGGCCGCGACGGCCGCGTCCGCGTGACCGACTTCGGCGTGGTCGGCATCGCCGCCCCGGCGCCCGGCCAGGAAGCGGCCCGGGACGCGCTGCCCGATCTTGGCGGCGGGGTCGGGGCGGCCGGCACGCCGGCGTACATGGCGCCGGAGCAGCACGACGCCGCCGCGGTCGATGGCCGCGCCGATCAGTTCGCGTTCTGCGTGACCCTGTACGAGGCGCTGTACGGCCAGCGCCCGTTCGCCGGCGCCGACGTCGACGAGCTGCGCCTGGCGGTCGCGGCCGGCGCCCCGCTCGAGCCCCCGCGCCGACACGCCCCGGCCTGGCTGTTCCTGGCCATCCGGCGCGGGCTGTCGCTCGAGCCGCGCGACCGGTTCCCCGATCTGGCGGCGCTGCTGGCGGTGCTCGAGCGCCGGCCTCACACGCGGCGTGGGGTGGTGCTGGGTGGGGTCGTCGCCGTCGCCATCGCCGCCGCCGCCGCGGTCGGCTGGACCCGCATGTCCACACCAGCCGGCGCGCCGTGCGACGACGGCGCCGGCCTGCTGGCCGACAGCTGGGGGCCGCGTCAGGCCGCCGCCGTACGGGCGTCGTTCGCGCGCGCCCGCCCGGCCGACGGGGCCGCGGTGGCCGACCGCGTCGTCGCCATGCTCGACCGCTACGCGGCGGCGTGGACCGCGCAGCGCCGGGCCTGGTGCCTGGCCGATCGCGCGCCCGACGCCGCGCCGACGGTGGTGCGCGAGCATGGCCGCTGCCTCGATCGGCAGCGCCTCGAGCTGCGCGCCACCGCCGCGCTGTTCGGCGGCGCGATCGACGCCAGCGTGGTCACCCGCGCGGTCGCCGCGGTGGCCGACCTCCCGGCGACGGCGACGTGTGATCCGGGCCGGGTCACCGCCGCCACCCCGCTGCAGCCGCTGGCGCTGGCGATCGAGGACCGGCTGCAGCGGGTCGGGGCGCTGCGCCGCGCCGGGCAGTACCGCCAGGCCCGCGTCCTGGTCGACGAGCTGGCGGTGCTGGCCGGGCGCGGCGGCGCGCCCGATCGCGCGGCCGAGATCCTGGTCGCGGTCGGCGAGACCCGCAGCGACGACGACGACGGCGGCGGCGCCGCCGCCGCCTTGTCGGAGGCGTTGACCGCGGCCGCCCGCACCGGCGATGACGACGCCACCGCCCACGCCCTGCTCGAGCTGGCCTGGGTCCGGGCCTACCTGCAAGGGCGGCCGCGCGACGCGCTCGCGCTCGAGCCGGTGCTGACCGCGGCGCTGGCCCGGATCGGGGACCCGCCGCTGCTGCGCGCGCGCGCGCTGCACGTGCTGGCCACCGCGTGGATCGAGCTGGGCGACTACCCCGCGGCGATGGCGCCGCTGCGGCAGGCGGTCGAGGTGTGGGAGCGCGAGCTCGACCCTGGCCTGCCCGAGGCGGCCCGCCCGCTGCTCGCGCTCGGCAACGTCGCCAACTACCAGGGCCGCAGCGACGAGGCGATCGCCGCCTACCGCAAGGTCATCGCCCAGCGCGAGCGGGTCCTCGGCGCGGATCACACCGACCTGGCTGGCCCGCTCGGCAACCTGGGCGGCGCCCTGGCTGATCTCGGCGACGCCGACGGGGCCCGCCGGGCCTGTCAGCGGGCGCTCGACCTGCTCACCCGCATGGGCGCCGGCGGCTCGGCCCGGGTCGCCCGGTACCACGGCTGTCTGGGTGAGGCGGCCGCCGTGGCTGGCGACCTGGGGACGGCGCGTGTGCTGCTCGAGCAGGCGCTGACGCTGTCGGAGTCGGATCCGGCGGTCGGTGGTCGCGACTATCTGCGGATGGACCTGGCCGAGGTGCTGCTGGCGGCCGGGGCCACCGCGCCGGCGGGCACGCTGTGTCAGGCCGTGCTCGAGTCGTTCGCGGGTGATGGCCTCAGCGAGCACCCCGATCTGGCGCGCGCGTACGGCTGCCTCGGGCGGGTCCGCCTCGCCGCCGGGGAGCGCGCCGCGGCCGGGCGTGATCTCGAGCAGGCCTTGAGCCGGTTCGACCGCGGCGGCGGGGCGCAGCGCCATCGGGCGTTGACCGAGTTCGCGCTGGCCCAGGTCCTGCCGGCGACCGACGTGGCGCGCGCCGACGCGCTGGCCGTCGCCGCCGCCAAGGGGCTGGCCCGGGTCGACCCGTCCCGGGCGGCCGAGATCGAGCGGTGGCGGCGCGAGCTGCGGCGCGAGCCACGCTGATGGCCGCGCCGCAGGCGTGTCGGGACCGCTGCGGCGCCTGCTGCATCGCCCCGTCCATCTCGCCGGTCCTGCCAGCCTTGCCGGCCGGCAAGCCGGCCGGGCTCCGTTGCCCGCACCTCGATGATGAACTGCGCTGTCGGCTGTTCGGCCGGCCCGAGCGGCCCCCGGTGTGCACGGGCTTGCAGCCCAGCCCAGACATGTGCGGCGACGGGGCCGAACAGGCCCTGGCCACGCTCATCGGCTGGGAGCGGCTGACCGCACCACGCTAGCAGGCTGCTAGCGATCTGAACCGCGTTGGCCCGGCCGCGTCCGTTTCACGATGCTTCAGGACGCGGCCGGTGCACCAGGGCGCAACTATTGCGCCGGCGCGAACGCGCGGACGATCTTGACCAGCTCGGCCACCACCTCGGGCTTGGCCTCGAGGTCGGGGTTGGGCGGCATGGAGGCGCTCTTGCCGATGGCCGCGCCACCCTTGAGGATGGCCTCGCTCAGCTGGGCGTCGGTGACGGTCTTCTGCCAGGCCCCATCGGTGTAGTCGCGCGGCTTTGGGTTGAGCGCGGCGGCGGCCGGGCCGTCACCCTTGCCGGAGGCGCCATGGCACTGGGCGCAGACCTCGTTGAACTTCTTGCGCGCCTCGAGGCGCGCCGAGCCGCTGCCGGCCGGCGGGGTGGTCGGGGTGGCGCCGCCGCCGGCGGGGGTGGTGGTGGCCGGACCGCTGGGCGGGGCGGCTTCGCCGTCCGACTTCTTGGAGCAGGCCAGCACGGACGTGGAGAAAAGGACCGTGAAGAGGATGTACCGCATGGCGCGCATTGTAAGCACGAACGAGGCCATCGGGCCGCCTCGGGCCACGTGGCCATTTGTCACCCCCCGACCAGCCACCTTCGGGGGTGTCGTCAGGCTTGACGCATTCGGCGCACCGGATTGCGCCACCCGCGAAAAATTTTCGCGCTTTCCGCTAAACGCGCTGCATGCCGAGGGATCCGGGGAGCCCGGGAAGTGGCTCGGTGCTTGCTTCGGGGTGGCGCCAATGAGCGATGTAGAAACCATCCGCTACGACGAGGACATCGTCAGAAAATTCGTGACCGCGACGATCCTCTGGGGCGTCGTCG
>JAGPCO010000209.1 GCA_018058095.1 Kofleriaceae bacterium | reverse complement strand
CGGTGATGGTCGCGGTCGTGCTGACCCCGGCATTGACCACCTCGCCGGTGAGGCTGAACGGCGCGCTGCTGCGTGGGCAGCGCGAGTACACCATCGGGATGTCGGCCCGGGCCGAGCCCGGCGCGATCACCATGGCCAGAGACACCACGAGCAAGGCGGTCCCGGTCGACCCGGGTCGGTCGAAGTTCCTCATCTCGCCCAGTGTCTCGCACCGGCGCCAGCGTGGCCAGCGCCGATGCGCCGCGCCTGCGTGATGGTTACGTCGCGCCTACATCGGCGGCAGCAGCACGGTGTCGATCACGTGGATCACGCCGTTGCTGGCCTCGACGTCGGCGGTGATGACGGTGGCGCCGCCGACCTTGACGCCGGCCGAGGTGTCGATCGCCAGGGCGCCGCCCTGCACGGTGGTGGCCGAGGTCATGCCGGCCACGTCCTTGGCCATCACCTTGCCGGCGACGACGTGGTAGGTCAGCACCGCGGTCAGCTTGGCCTTGTCGGCCAGCAGCGCGTCGAGGTCGGCCTTGGGGATCTTGGCGAACGCCTCGTCGGTCGGGGCGAACACCGTGAACGGGCCGGGCCCGCTCAGGGTCGCGCCCAGGTCGGCCGCGCCGACGGCGGCGAGCAGGGTGGTGAACGAGCCGGCCGCGGCGGCCACCTCGGGGATGGTGCCGACGGTGGCCGCCGTGGTGGCGGTGTCGCCGGCCGGGGTGGTCGAGCTGGTGGTGTCGGACTTCTTGCAGCCGGCCAGGGCGAGGCCGGCGACGCTGACGAGCATGAGCAGGGTCTTCATAGGGTGAGGCTCCTTGGTTGCTGGCTAGACGCCGGCCGCGCTCGAACCGTTGCGGACGATCGCGCGGCGGCGCGCGCGCGTCGTTTGCGCCTTGCCGCCGGCCCGGTTCCGTGCGAACGCATGCGCATGAGCTCGCACGCCACCGACTTCACCGGCTCCATCCCCGACGCGATCACCGGCGCCATCCGCGAGCGTATGCCCGACGCCGCGGTCACCGTGTCCGGCGGCGGCGGCCACTGGAACATCGGCGTGGTGTCGACCGCCTTCGCCGGCAAGAGCCTGCTCGAGCAGCAGCGCCTGGTGCTGTCGGCCATCAAGCACCTCATCAACGGGGCCAACCCGCCGGTCCACGCCGTCGACACGCTGACCACCACCACGCCCTGACCCTCCATCGGCGGGCCGATGGCCGGCCGTGGTCGATCGACCGTGATCGTGGCCGTGGTCGATCAATCGTGATCGTGGCCGTGCACCTGAACGGGAACGACACCGTGGAGGTGATCGACCCCGTGAACCCTCGAGCCGCCCGCGGCGGCGTGGCGTACACTGCGGCGATGCTGCGCTCCGCCTGGTCGCCCCGCCCGCTCCTCCTGCTCGGTCTGCTCGGCCCAAGCGGCTGCGCCTGCGGCGGCAGCGGCGCCGGAGTCGATGGCCGGCCGTCCGCCGACGCCGCCGACGGGTCGGCGATGGACGGGCGCCTGCCCGACGCGGCCGGGCCGCCCGTGCTCGGGCCGCTCGCGGCGTTCCCGGGCGCGACCGGCGCTGGCGCGGCCTCGGTCGGTGGCCGCGGCGGCGTGGTGTTCGTGGTCCGCACCCTGGCCGACGCCGGCCCGGGCTCGCTGCGCGAGTGTGTCGAGGCGAGCGGGCCGCGCACCTGCGTGTTCGCGGTCGCCGGCACCATCGAGCTGGCGTCGACGCTGTACGTCGGCTCGCCCCTGTTGACCGTGGCCGGGCACACCGCGCCGGGTGGTGGCATCGCCCTGACCCGGGCCGACGGCGCGACCCTCTCGAGCCTGGTGCTGATCGAGCACGCCGACGTGGTCTGGCGCTACACCCGGGTCCGCAACCAGTTCTCCGCCGCGTGTACCGACGCCAACGGCAGCGAGTGCGGCGCGTTGCTCTCGGTCATGGGCCGGGGCGTGCGGGTCATCGCCGACCACAACTCGCTGTCGTGGAACCAGGACGAGGCCTACGGCCTGTGGCGCGGCTCGGACACCCCGGTCCACGACGTGACCTTCTCGCACAGCCTGGTCGCCGAGGGCTTGTCCTCGCACTCGACCGGCCTCATCGCCGGCGCCGCCGGCTCGGACCTGTCGGCCGGCGTGACCGACATCGACGTGCACCACAACCTGTTCATGAACAACAACCATCGCAACCCGCTGCTCAAGGTGCAGTCGGCGCGGGTGGTGAACAACGTGTTCTACAACCAGCGCTTCTACGCGACCCAGGCCGGCGGCGCCGGCACCATCGACGTGATCGGCAACACCTACCTGCGCGGTCCGATCCAGCCCGACGCGACCTTCCACGAGATCCAGGGCTTCGTCGCGCCGGGCGCCGGGGATTTCGGCGTGACCGGTGCTCCGTCGCTGTTCGTGCAGGGCAACGTCGGCTGGCATCAGCCGGCCGCCGCCGGCGAGCAGTGGGCGCTGGTGCACCAGGTCACGACCGAGAACGGCACCGAGGTCGGGGCCGCCCCGCTGGCCTGGCAGCGCGCGGCCGCCTTGCCGGCCGGGACCCACCCGATCGTCGTCGACGCGGCGGCGACCGTCGCCGACCCGAGCGGACCGACGATGGCGACCGTCGGCGCGTCGCGGCGGCTCGACTGCGACGGCACCTGGGTCAGCAACCGCGACGCGGTCGATGCCAGGTTGATCACGCAGTACACCAGCAACACCGGGATCAGCGCGCTGCTCACCGACGAGGGACAGGTCGGCGGCTTGCCGACGCTCGAGGCGGGCGCGCCGTGTACCGACGCCGACGCCGACGGCATGCCGGCGATCTGGGAGGCCGTCCACGGCCTGAGCGACGCCGATCCCGACGATCGCAACCAGGTCCGCGCTGGCGCCAGCGGCTACACCAACCTCGAGCTGTTCCTGTCGGGGCTGTTCCCGGGCGCCACGCCGCTGCCGAGCTGAGCCTCGCTACGGGGCGATGACCGTGGTGGTCACCACCGCCGTGCGTACGGTGATGACGTGCTCGCGCAGCGACATGCCACCGACGGTGGCGTCGACCGTCACCGTGCCCGGCGTGACCCCGAAGGCGTAGGCCTGACCGTCGGTGGCGGTGACGGTGGCGGCGGCCGACGGCAGGCCGTTGGCGCCCGAGTAGTGGATCGCGGTCGCCCCGGTGACCGTCACGGTGGCGCCCGGCACCGGGTTACCCAGGCAGTCGATGACCAGCAGGCCGACGAAGCCCTTGGCCTTGTCGTTGTCGGCCTGGACCAGCAGGTGGATCGCGTTGTAGATGCTCGGCTCGACCATGAGGATCGCGCCATCGCCGATGTTCTGGAACAGCGGCGTCGGCGGGTACAGGTAGTTCGGCATGTAGGTCGCGCCGGTGCCGACCAGGTAGCCGTTGATGGGCACGCCGCCTGTGGCCGCGGTCATCGTGTACACGCCGGTGGTCGCGGCCGAGGTCGTCGTCGCCAGCGGCGTCACGTTGCCGTTGGCGAAGGCCTGGATCTGGATGCCGCCGACCGGCGAGGTGCCGGCGAAACCGATCGTGCTGGAGTCGCCCGCGACGGTGATCGGATCGGGAGCGGTGGTCGGCAGCGCGGCGCCGAGGCAGGTGAAGGCGCCGGGTGGGGCGTCGGGGAACGGGATGGCGTCGACCGGCGGGGTGGCGTCGATGCCGCCGCCGCCGGGAGCATCGATGGCGCCGCCGGGCGCGTCGGTGGTGGAGCCGCCGCCGTCGTCACCGCAGGCAACGGTAGTCAGGGCGAGGGCGAGGAAGGACGAGCAGGCGAGGGCGTGACGCATCCTCAACTGGTATCGCGGATCGGGCGGTCGCCGCCAGCAAATCGCCGGCGGATGTCGACGAGGTCTCACGCACCGCGGCACGTACAGGTCGGGCCGGGGGCCTACCCCGCGCTCGGGTCGACGCCCAGCAGGGCGCGCAGCGGGAGGTCCTCGCCATGACACACCGTGGCGGCGAGGCTCCGCACGCTGACCCCCGCCGGCGACCGGTGGTCGGGATCGGCGCCGCGCTCGAGCAGCAGCTGGACCAGCGCCGCGGGACAGCGCCGCCGCTCCAGCGTGAGCCGCAGCGGCGTGGCGCCGTCCGCGTTGACCGGGTCGACCGCGGCGCCCGCGTCGAGCAGGAGGCGCACGGCGCCCAGGTGACGGGCGCGCACGGCGAAGTGCAGCGGCGTCCAGCCGCGGCGGTCGGCGGCGTCGACGTCGAGCCCGAGCTCGAGCAGGCGCGCCAGCACCGGGACCGACGCGGTGTACTGCGGAGACACCAGCACCAGCACCTCGTGCAGCAGGCTCCAGCGGTCGAGCCCGACGACGAGCCGCGGATTCGCGCCGGCCGCGACCAGCTCGTCGAGCTTCGCGACGTCGCCGCGCAGCGCGGCCCGGGCCAGGGCCTGGTTGGGGCGGGTGGTCACGGCGTCGGGCGGCGACGCAGCAGGATGGCGTGCTCGAACTTGCCGCGGGCGGCGAAGCCCGACCGCTCGTCGACCCCGAGCAGCGGGCGCGAGGCCGACGCCGAGGCGGCCCAGTCGAGCTCGGCCGGCAGGGCGGCGCGCACGTCGTCGCGGGCAAAGCGCGGGGTGCGGCCGGCCAGCGAGTCGCCGATGACGATGGCGGCGAGCGCGCCCGGGGTGGTGACCGCGGCGATGGCCGCCAGCGCCGCGCCCAGCTCGTCGAGCCAGCGCGCCTCGTCGCTGGCGGCGTCACCACGCAGGTGCCGGCGCGCGCCCAGCTCGCCGCGCGCGAACGGCTTGGCCGGCATGCCGAGGAAGGCCAGGCGCAGGCCGTGGTGCTCGGCGTAGTCGTAGGTGCCGGCGTACGGCGGCGAGGTCACCACGCCCATGGTGGCGGTGCGCCAGCTCGGGTCGACCAGCGTGCCGGCCTGGCGGGCGTCGCCGACGACGACGCGGGTGACCGGGGCGCCGTCCATGCGGGCCAGGCCACGGGCCAGGTTCTCGACCCGCTGCACGAACAGGCGCGCCGGCGCGCCGCGGGCGATCGAGCGCTCGACCCACTCGGGGTCGGTGTCGGACGCCCGGCTCGACACCTTGTAGAGGATGGCCGACAGCGCCATGCGCAGGATCTCGCCGACCTCGCCGTCGTACGGCGCGACCTCGTCGATGGCGCTGGCGATGGCCTCGAGCTCGCGCCGGACGTGCGGCGCGAACCAGCGGGCGATGGCCTTGTTGCGGGCGGCAGCGTTGACGCCGGGCGGGCCGCGCCACGGCGGCGCGTCGAAGCCACCGCGGCGGGCGGCCTTGCCGGCGGCGAGGACCGAGCCGGCGATGGCCCGGGCCCGGTCGACCAGCTTGGCCCGGCGCTGCGCCGACGAGGCCCAGGTCTTGGACCGGGCCAGGCTGGCGGCGAGCGGGTTGAGGTCGATGCCGATGGCCGGCAGGCCGGCGGCGCGGGCCTCGACCAGCGTCGTGCCGGAGCCGCAGAACGGGTCGACGATGGTCGGCTTGGGCCCGGCGCCTGCGCCGCCGGCGACGAGGCGGACCAGGGCGCGCGCGGTGGCCGGGTGCATCCGCGCCGGGTAGGTGTGGAACGGGTGGGTCAGGTCGTCGACGCCGCCGCGGTCCTCGCGCGCGACCAGGAGCGCGCGCTCGAGGGCCTGGGCCAGGCCCGGCTCGCCCTCGTTGCTGGTGCGCATCGGCCCGGTGACGGTGGACAGGGCGCGGCGCTGACGGCCATCGCCGTCGTCGTCGCGGCGGGCCGGCGGGTGGCGATCGGTGGCGGGGCCGCGGCTGTTGGGGCCGGGGCCCCGGGGCCGGTCATCCGGTGGCGGGCGGCGATCGCCCGGCGGCGGGCGGCGATCACCCGGCGGCGGTCGGCGATCACCCGGCGGCGGTCGGCGATCGCCGACGGGGCCGCGGCTGTCGGGGCCCGAGCGATCAGAGAAGCGTGGGCGGTCGCCCGGTGGTGGGCGGCGATCGGCGGCGGGCCCGGGGCGATCGGAGAAGCGGGGGCGGTCACCCGGCGGCGGTCGGCGGTCACCTGGCGGCGGTCGGCGGTCACC
>JAGPCO010000132.1 GCA_018058095.1 Kofleriaceae bacterium | reverse complement strand
GGCCCTTCATGCCGCGCGACAGCGCGGTGTCATCGTCGGCCTCGACGATGAGGTGGAGGTGGTTGCCCTCGAGGGCGTAGTGCAGGACGCGGAAGCCGGTGACGCGGGTGTGGTCACGCGCGCCGGTGAGGGCGCGCTCGAGCACCTCGCGGCCGGCGTGGGTGCGCAGCCTGGGCAGGGTGTCGACGGTGCGCAGGCTGACGTGGTGGACCGAGGTCCTCGCGAAGCGAGGCCTGGCGCAGCGCTTGACCGAGTTGCGGTGCTGCATGGGCGGCCGGCCGCGCCGGCGCCGCCGTGGCCGTCGCGGTGGCGTGGTGATGCCGCGCACGAGGTCGTCGAAGCTGACCTGGGCCCCGGCCGGCGCGGCGCGGCGGCGTCGGTCGCTGCGGGGGCGAGCGACGGGCGAAAACATTTAGGGCTTATATGATATCGCGACGATGATGACAAGGCGTTCTCGACGGAGTGGCGACGATTTCCGGGACGGCGCGGCCGTGTGCGGCGTGGACCGGCCCGGGCGTCGGCTGAAGCCTCCTGCTGTGGACAGGCGCAGGGCGTGGCGCGGGTGGAGACGGGCGTGGAGAGGGGCAGCGCCTGCCCACAGCAGTCCGCCCGGGCCTGGACATGCGCACCCTGAGGGGTGTTTCCACCCAAGACCCCTGACACCCGGCTTCGCCGGGTGGGGGTCTGGGTCAGGGACGGATTCGAATGAATCCGGTTGGGAAGCCACCAAAGTCCCCGGGGGGACCGCTGTGGGCAGGCGCCGCCATCGGGGCTGGCGTGTACTCACGCCCGGCTTGGCCGGGCGCCTGTCCACAGCGCGAGGCCGAAGGCCGACCCCGGGGGCGATCCTGGGTCGTTCTGGACTCCTGGGCCCAGGACCGGGTCCCTCCGGGACCGGGCGCCGGTCAGAACTCGCGGGCGAGCAGGCTCATGCGCACCATGTCGTGCCAGCGGCCGTCGTGGAAGTACTCCTCGCGCAGGACCCCTTCCTCGACGAAGCCGAGCCGGGCGTAGGTGCGGCGGCCGCGGCTGTTGGCGGCGAACACCATGAGCCAGACCTTGTGCAGCTGCATGGGGCCGAAGGCGTGGGCGAGCAGGGCCCGGATGGACGCGCTGCCGACCCCGCGGCCCCAGTCGGACTTGCGGGCCACCACCGCGGCCAGGCGGGCGACCCGCGACCGGGCGTGGATCTGGTGCAGCCCGACCTGGCCCAGGTAGCGGCCGGCGTCCTCGGGGAGTGAGGAAAACACCGAGAACACGACGTCGGAGGGGGAGGCCAGGGTCCGGCGGATGAAGGCCAGCTCGTCGTCCCGGGTGAAGGGCTGGCCGGCGAACGACGCGAGATTGCCGACGATCTCCTCGTCGTTGACCCAGGTCAGGACGTGGTCGACATCGGCCTCTTCGAGTGGACGGAGTGTGACCATGAGGATGGCCGACGGTACACGGACTAGGCTATGGTCCGCCGCGATGAGCGTAACGACCGGCTCCGATATCGAGGCTCTGTGTTCCAAGTGCGGCGACGTGTGGCACGTCGTGGTGGCGATGGTCGGAAGCAAGGTGGTGAAGGTTCACTGCAAGGAGTGTGGCGCCGAGCACCGGTACAAGACCGCTGACGGCAAGCACCTCAAGACGCCGGCCAAGTCGAAGGTCGCGCGCCCGGCCAAGGCGCCGGTCGAGCGATTCGACACGCCGCGGGTCGCGGCCGATCTGAACAAGCCGGTGCGGACCTACGCGGCGAGCGAGGCGTTCGCCATCGGTGAGCGGGTCGAGCACCCGAGCTTCGGCCAGGGTGTGGTCGAGGTGCTCGACGGCGCCAAGATGACGGTGTTCTTCGCGGTCGGGCGCAAGGTGCTGGTGTGCGCGCGCGCCGGCACGGTGACCGGGCTGTCGCGGCCCAAGCCGTTCGACCACGCCAACCCGCCCGCCGGCGGCAAGCCGGTCGGCAACCAGTAACCACGGCGCCTGCGACGGTGCCGGCCTCGCCACGACGCGTCCGCCTCGGCTGGCTCGGCCCGGCGCTGCTGCTGATCGGCGCCCTGGTCGGCGGCCTCGGGGTGTGGTGGATGGCGCGGGCGCGGCCGCAGCCGGGCCCGTACGTCGACGTGCTCGCGCTCGACGAGGAGTGGGCGGTGGCGTTGCGGCAGCAGCGCGGCTCGCCCAACTTCTTCCTCGAGCTGCGCCACGCCCGGCGCGGGCTGGCCTGGCGCGCGCTGGTCCCGCCCTACGCTGGCAGCGCCGACGCGCTGGCGCTGGCGGCGTCGGAGCGCGCCATCGCGGTGCGCTTCACCCGCGACGGCATCGACCACCTGTGGGCGCTCGACACCAAGACCGGGCAGAAGATGGGCGCGCTCGAGCTCGGGCCGTCGCTGCCGGCGTCGGCGCCGGTGCGGCTGTTCGGCGCCGGCGATCGGGCGTACCTGGTGGTGCGCGCGGGTGACGGGCTGGCGGTGCGGGCGATCGACCTGACGCGCGGCGCGCCGGTGTGGAGCCGCGACGTCGGCGCCGACGAGGTGTTCGCGGCGACGATCAGCGACGACCTGCTGGTGCTGGCGCGCGGGCCAGGCGGGGCGGCGCGTACGGCGATCCGGATCGCCGATGGCGCGCTGGCCGAGCCGCCGGCCGGGGTGTTCACGCCGCCGCCGGGGCCGGGCTGGTACCCGGCGCTGACGCCGGCGGCGCTGGCCGGGCTGGGCCAGCCACCCACGCCCGGGGCGGCGCCGCTGCGGCCACACCAGCGGGCCGGCGCGGTGACCTGGGTGGTGCTGCCGGATCAGGTGGTCCGGATGAAACAAGCTGAGTAGTTTCAACTGGTTAAGATCCGGCGAAGTACGGCGCCGACATCGCCTTGCCACATTGCGGGGCTATACTCGCCATACATGTCCGCTCCCGAGCACCCCGGTGAGATGTCTGGCCAGCACCGTGTCGTCGGCGCGGCGCTGCCGGCGGCGGCGACCACGGCCGACCTCGAGCGCACCACGCGGATCGGGCTCGAGCGTGGGCCGGTGGTGGTGCCCGACGGCGAGCCGGGGCCGGTCCGCACGCCGCCGGCGCGAGGCCTGGCCAGCACGCCGAGCAGCACCGACCTGGCCTCACCCGAGCTGTACCTCAACCGCGAGCTGACCTACCTCAGCTTCTGCTGGCGCGTGCTGCAGGAGGCCGACGACGAGCGGGTGCCGCTGCTCGAGCGGCTCAAGTTCGTGGCCATCGTCAGCGCCAACCTCGACGAGTTCTTCCAGAAGCGCATCGGCGGCCTCAAGCAGCAGGTCGGCGCCGGCGTGCACAGCGTGACCGCCGACGGCCGCACCCCGCAGCAGCAGATCGCCGACTGCCAGGCCGAGATCGGTGAGCTCGAGCGGCACAAGATCTTCATCCTCGAGCGCGTGCTCGACCGCCTGCGCCCGCACGTCGACCTGGCCCGTTTCGTCGACCTCGACCCGACGCAGCAGGCCCAGGTCCGCGACTACTACCTGACCAACATCTTCCCGCTGGTCACGCCGCAGGCGGTCGACCCGGCCCACCCGTTCCCGTTCGTGTCCAACCTGTCGCTCAACCTGATGGTCACGCTGCACTACGCCGGCGACGGCGAGCCGCTCCTGGCCCGGGTCAAGGTGCCGGTCGGCGGCGGCATCCCGCGCTTCCTGCCGGTGCCGGCGCTGGCCGGCGCGCTGTCGCCGCGCAAGCGCACCTTCGTCGACCTGGCCGACGTGATGGCCAACAACCTCGACCTGCTGTTCCCCGGCATGGAGATGGAGGCGGTCGCGCTGTTCCGGGTCACCCGCAACGCGATCATGGAGCAGGACGAGGGCGAGGCCGAGGACCTGCTCGAGCTCATCGAGAGCGAGCTGCGCGAGCGCAAGTTCGCGCCGGTGGTGCGCCTGCAGGTCGACCGCACGATGACGCCGTACCTGCGCGGCCGGCTGGCCAGCGAGCTCGGCCTCGACGAGGTCAGCGACGTGTTCGAGGCCATCGGCATGCTCGGCCAGCGCGACCTGATGGAGCTGGCCACGCTCGACCTGCCCGAGCTGCACGACGCGCCGCACGCGCCGGCGCCGCCGGTCGACCTCCTGTCCGACGGCAGCGTGTTCCACGCCATCCGCGACCAGAAGAACCTGCTGGTGCAGCACCCGTACGAGTCGTTCGCGCAGTCGGTCGAGCGCCTGCTGCGCGAGGCGGCCGAGGACCCCAAGGTGCGGGCGATCAAGATGACGCTGTACCGGACCTCGCGCGACTCCGAGGTGATCCGGCAGCTGGTGCGGGCGGCCCGCAACGGCAAGCAGGTGGCGGTGGTGCTCGAGCTCAAGGCGCGCTTCGACGAGGAGGCCAACATCAAGTGGGCCACCCGGATGGAGCGGGCCGGCATCCACGTCACCTACGGCGTGGTCGGGCTCAAGACCCACTGCAAGGTGGTGCTGGTGGTGCGGCAGGACTACGACGGCCTGCGCCGGTACGCCCACCTCGGCACCGGCAACTACCACGCCGGCACCGCGCGCCAGTACACCGACCTGGCGCTGTTCACCTGCGACGACGCCATCGGTCGCGACCTGACCGAGCTGTTCAACTACCTCACCACCGGCTACAAGCCGCGCCGCAAGTACAGCCGGCTGCTGGTGGCGCCGAAGATGCTCAAGCAGGCGCTGCTCGACAAGATCGAGCGCGAGATCGTGCACCAGGAGAGCGGCGGCAAGGGCCTCATCCAGTGGAAGCTCAACGCGCTCGAGGACGTCGACCTGGTGCGCGCGCTGTACCGGGCGTCGCAGAAGGGCGTGCAGATCGACCTCATCGTGCGCGACACCTGCCGGCTGCGGCCGGGGCTGCCCGGGGTGTCGGACCACATCCGGGTCACGTCGATCGTCGGCCGCTTCCTCGAGCACGGCCGCATCTACTACTTCGGCAACGGCGGCAAGCCCGAGTACTACCTGGGCTCGGCCGACGCCATGCAGCGCAACCTCGAGAAGCGGGTCGAGGTGCTCACGCCGATCGACGACCTGCGCCTGCAGAACGAGCTGCGGGTGTACTTCGACACCCAGCTGGCCGACTCGCGCGGGGCGTGGGACATGCAGCCCGACGGCAGCTACGTGCAGCGCGACGGCGGGGTGACGGCGCGGCACTGCCAGCAGCAGCTGATCGACCGCACCGACAAGCGGCTGCGCGAGGCGACTCGCCTGCGCCGGCGCAAGGTCATGGCCGTCGGCCGGCGCGGCAAGCGCGGGTAGGCTGGCGCGAGGCGGCGCGGGGCGGGTACGTTCGGCGGATGACGAAGATCCGGGCTGCGGCGGCGGCGGCGGCGGCGATGGTGCTCGGCGTCGTCGCGGCGCCGGCGCTGGTCCGCGCGCAGGTGGCGGAACCGTGGCCCGACGCGCCACCAACGCCGCCTGCGCCAGTCAACCCACCTGCGCCAGTCAACCCACCTGCGCCAGCCACGCCGCCGCCAGGCACGCCGCCGCCAGCGTCGGGTGTGCCGCCGGTAGCGGCACCAGCGCCCATCGTCACGCCGCCAGCGTCCGCCCCTGCGACTCCGGTCGCTCCGGCACACACCGCTCCGGTACATCGGCTCGAAGCGCCGATCGTCGCGACGAGATCGCCCGGCCTGGCCATGGCGCTCTCGCTCGGAGGCACCCTGGTGCCGACGGCGGGCGCCTTGCTGGCGCTGCCAGGCGCCCGCGGCAGGGCGGGTGACTTCCTCGCCGCGGCGGCGATGGGGTGCCTGACGGGGGCGCCCTCGGCGGGGCACTGGTATGCGGGGCGGCGGTTCACGCTCGGGCTCGGCCTGCGTCTGGGCGGGCTTGGGTCGTTCGTCGCAACCTCGCTTACTGGTTGCGGCCTCGACACCGGTGACAACTGCCCTGTTCGCGAGGCTGTGGCGGTCACAGGGCTCCTCGCCTTCTGGGTCGGCGTGATTCACGACATCGCGACCTCGGCTGGAGCCGCCGAGCGCTACAACGCGCGAGCGCGCGAGCGCGCGGTCCGGCCCCGGGTGCGACGACCCAGCGCCACGCCGATGCTGGTCACCAGCGGCGGCCAGGTCGTGCCGGGCCTGGTCGTCGCCGGTGGGTTCTGAGCACCGCGTCACGACGGTGCGGCATCGTCCTCGACGTGGCGCGCGGCGCGCCGTGATCAGCGGCGCCGGCGGGCGCACTCCCGGGCTCGGCCTGGTCGGCTCGTTCTGAGCGTGGGGCCACGCGGGGAGGGTCAGCGCCGGGGCTGGGGTGCCAGCGGCTGCCAGGTCATCGGGCCCCTGCCGGCCGCGCCCGGGCGATAGGATCGGGTGATGAGGCGAGGACAGCGGACGGGCTTGCTGCTGGCGGCGTGGTCCATGGCTGGCGCCACCGCGGCGCAGGCGCAGCCGGCGCTGACGCCGCCGGGTGCGGCGCCGCTGCAGGCGCCGGCGCCGCCGGCGACGGGCGCCGAGGACGAGCGCGAGGATGGACCGAAGTCGCCCGGCACCGCGCTGGCGTGGTCGCTCGGCGGCACCGCGGCGGCGGTCGGCCTGGTCGCCCTCGGCGGCGCCATGACCGACCGGACCACGGGCGATCCGACGCCGCTCGGGGCCGGCCTGTCGACGGTGGGGAGCCTGACGGTGTGGGTCGCGCCGTCGTTCGGCCACTTCTACGCCGACCGCTACTGGACGACCGGGCTCAAGGTTCGCCTCGGCGGGGTGCTGGTGGCGAGCGCCGGGGCGATCGCGGTCTTCACCTGCGTGGCCAGCGAGACCGACGGTAGCGGCGACGACCAGTGCGTGCTGCCGCTGCTGCTGCTCGGGGCCGGGGCCGGCATGGTCATCGGCGGCGCCGTCCACGACGTGGCGACGGCGCCGCGGGCGGCGCGCCGCTACAACGCCCGGCACGCGGCGCGGGCCCAGGGCTGGGCCGCCGCCCACCTGCAGGTGGCACCGACGGTGGTCGGGGCGGCGGCTGGGCGTGGCCCGGGGCTGGTGCTGGGCGGCTCGTTCTGACAGCGATGTCGTGATCGGCGGGATCCGGGGCAACTCCAGGGCACATCCCCACGTAGTTTCGGCCAGTTGGATCTCGGCACGCGGCTCGCTATAGCCCCCGGCATGAAGCCGAGCTCGGTCCTGGTCACCTCCCTCGTCACCCTGGTCACGCTCGCCGCGCTGCCGGCCGGCCCGGCTGCCGCGCAGCCGGCCATGACCGCCCCGGCCGCGCCCGCGCCGGTCGATGCCGACGCCGAGCGCGAGGACGGCCCGAAGTCGCCCGGCACCGCGCTCCTGTACTCGCTCGGCGGCACCGCGGCGGCGCTGGCGCTGTCGACGGCGGGCGCCAACGCCCCGGAGGGCAGCGCCGCCGGCGGGGCGATGAGCACGGTCGGTGCGCTCGGCCTGTGGCTGGCGCCCTCGTTCGGGCACTGGTACGCCGGCAACGGCTTCACCAAGGGCCTGGGCCTGCGCCTGGCCGGTGGCGGGGTGGCGACGCTCGGCATCATCGGCTTCGTCGGCTGCGCCTTCAGCTCCGGCCACGGCGACGGCGGCAGTGACTGCACGGTGCCGGGCCTGCTCATGCTGAGCGGCGCCGGCATGTTCGTCGGTGGCGCGGCGCACGACATCGCCACCGCGCCGCGGGAGGCGCGCCGCTACAACGCTCGCCACGCCGCCGCGCGTCGGTACACCAGCGTGCAGGCGGTGCCGGCGCTGGTGTCGGCGGGTGGCGCGCGCGCGCCCGGCCTGGGGCTGGCCGGCACGTTCTGAGCGCGGATTCAACACACGCGATGGAGGCCACATGCGGACGCCCCTCGCCACGGCCATCGCCGTCACGCTCGCTGGGCTCGCGCCCGACCTGGCGCGGGCTCAGCCCGGGACGACGCCGGTCGTGCTGGCGTCGCCCGAGGTAGATCTCCCGCCGGCCCGGACCCGGTCGCCGGGTACGGCGCTGGCGCTGTCGCTCGGCGGCACCGCCGCGGCCTACGCGATGGTGGCATGGGGAACGGCGGCGCCGGGCTCCGCCGCCGGGCAGACGCTGGGCTGGGTCGGCGCTGGCAGCGCCCTGATCGCGCCGTCGCTCGGGCAGTGGTACGCCGGCGAGGGCTTCACCACCGGGCTCGGGCTCCGGCTGGGCGGCGCCAGCATGGGCGCGGTCGGCGCGATCGGCCTGATGCGATGCGCCGAGCGGTCCGGCGACGTGGTGCCGAGCTGCCCGGGGTCGATGCTGCTCCTCGTCGGCGCGAGTGGATTGGTGCTGACCGGGGTCATCCACGACATCGCGACCGCGCCCAGGACGGCGCGCCGCTTCAACACGCGCGCCGCCGCGCGTCGGTACACCAGCGTGCAGGCGGTGCCGGCGCTGGTGTCGGCGGGGGGCGCGCGCGCGCCCGGCCTGGGCCTGGCCGGCACGTTCTGAGCCGACGGCGCTGCGCTCGGATGGCGCAGCTGCGCCAGGGTGGATGCGCCGCGGCGGCGCAGGCTGTCCGCGGGTGACGCACGGTCGCGCCGTTGCACGCGGCACGCCGGGTGCAGCTGCGCCGCCCTAGATCCACCGAGGAGAGCCATGGCGAACGACGACGCAGACAAGACGGCGCGGATGGTGGCGATGACGCGGACGACCGAGCGCGACGGCGAGCAGGGCGTCGAGCGCTACCGGGCCGGCTGGCGCGCCGGCAAGCCGGTCGAGGACCCCGACAAGACCAAGCGCTGGGGCGTGGTGGCGGCGCGGCCGAGCGAGTACCTGGTGTGCACCCGGCGCGGTCAGGTCGACCGCAAGCGCTCGGGCCAGGGCGCGCGGGTGTTCAAGTGGCCGTGGGAGGCCATCGCCATCGTCCCGACCACGCTGCAGCGCATCGAGTTCGTGGCCGACCAGGTCACGCGCGAGCGGGTCGGCGTGAAGGTCGCCGGCATCGCCGTGTACCGCATCGCCGAGCCGGAGCTGGCGTTCCGGGTCCTCAACTTCACCTTCGGCGAGGCCGCCAACGAGAAGCTGGCGACGACGCTGCGCGAGATGTTCATCGGCGCGTCGCGCCGGCTCATCGCCAACCTCACGCTCGAGGAGTGCCTGACCCGGCGCAAGGAGGCCATCGGCGAGTACCTCATGCAGGAGATCGCGCCGGTGGTGGGCGGCACCGGCACGCCGGGCGACGTCACCAGCCAGGGCTGGGGCGTGGTGATCGACACCATCGAGATCCAGGACGTGGTCATCCTCAGCGACGACGTGTTCGCGCACCTGCAGGCGCCGTTCCGGGCCGAGATCGCGGCCCGGGCCGAGCTGGCCGAGCTCGACCGCGCGCGCCAGGTGGCCGAGCGGCGGGCCGAGACCGAGCGGCGCAGCGAGGAGGCCCAGCTCCTGACCCAGCGCGAGACGCGGGCGCTGCGGGCGCGGACCGAGGCGGAGGCGGCCGAGACCGAGGTCGGCGAGCAGGCCCGGGCCGAGCGAGCGCGGTCGGCGGCGGCGGCCGAGGCGGTGGCGCGCAAGGAGGCGCTGGCCCGGCGCGAGCTGGAGATGCAGGAGGGGCTGGCGGTGCGCAAGGCCGACGGCGACGCCGCGCTGGCCCGGCGCCAGGCCGAGCTGGCGCGGGCGCGGGTGCTGGCGGAGATCGCCGCCGTCGAGGAGCGGCGCCGGGCCACGGCCGAGGCCGAGGTGGCGGCGATGGCGGCCGAGGCGGCGCGGACCGACGCGGCGCACGCCGAGGCGATGCGGGCGCTGGCGCGCGAGGCGGCCCGGGCCGAGCAGGCGCAGGTGGCCGAGCTGGCGCAGCGGCAGCGGGCGGCGGTGGTCGACGGTGCGCTGCGGGCCGACGAGGTGGCGACGCGCCGGCTCGAGCAGGAGGCCGAGGCGGCGCAGCAGCGCCGGCTGGCCGAGATCGAGGAGCTGCTGGTGCACGGGCGGGTGCTGCGCGAGCTGGTCTCGACCGGGCTGCCGCGGCTGGCGACGGCGTTCCAGCAGAGCTTCGGCCAGCTGCACTACACGCAGATCGGCGGCGGCGACGGCGGCGGCGGCCCGAGCACGCCGGTGGCCCAGGCCATCGCCCAGGTGCTGGCGGTGGCGCGCAGCTTCGGGCTCGACCCGGCGGCGTTGACGGCGCGACGTGGCGGCGCGCCGGTCAGCGCGGACGTCAGCGCGGACGATTGAGCAGCGCCAGCGCCAGCAGGACCCAGCCGGCCACGAACGCCACCCCGCCGATCGGGGTGACCGCGCCGAGGGCACGCACGCCGGTCAGGGCCAGCGCGTACAGCGATCCGGAGAACACGGCCACGCCGGCGACCAGCAGCCAGCCGGCGCGGACCGCGCGCATGGCGGCGCGCTCGTCGAGGTGGCGCGCCAGCGCGGCGACGACGAGGACCCCGACGGCGTGCACCAGGTGGTAGTGGGCGCCGGTGTGGAAGATCTCGAGCAGGCGCGGCTCGAGCCGGTCGCGCAGGCCGTGGGCCGCGAACGCGCCGGCGCCAACACCGGCGGCGGCGAGCAGCGCGCCGACCGCGGCGAGGCGGCGGGCCG
The DNA here is from genome assembly GCA_018058095.1 of Kofleriaceae bacterium. Taxonomy (GTDB): domain Bacteria; phylum Myxococcota_A; class Polyangia; order Haliangiales; family Haliangiaceae; genus JABFXX01. The sequence continues at coordinate 10,528 of JAGPCO010000132.1, read as the reverse complement.
GGCTGGGCAGGTCGTGGCTCACCGCTGGACCGTACGCCGCCTTACACGCCGCAGGAAGGCGCACGAGGCACCACGGTCAGTTTCTTCACTCCGGACCTGGCCTGCCGCATCATGCCGGCACGTGGGTGATCCTACCCATCCCACGTCCAGTACAACATCTCGCCCAAGCTGGCGGTGATCACCCCGGGCGGGCAGCTGTCGGTCGCCCTGGCCGGTGACCCCAAGCCGATCACCTTCGGCCTGCCGGTCGCGGTCGGCTTCCAGGCCACGCCCGAGCTGTACCTGCAGCTCGACACCACGCTGGCGACGTTCAGCATCTCGAACTCGGCCAACGCCTTCATCTTCGCCGACACCACGCCGATGTCGGTGACGGCGTCGTACAACGTGATGCCGGCGCTCGACGTCTCGGCCGGCCTGGCGCTCAACCTGACGCCGCCCGACCCGGCCGGCGTGGGCGACACGCTGGCGGTGCTCCTCGGCGCCCGCTACTACATCGGCCAGCTGTAGGCACGGCGTAGCTCTGCGGCCGGTCCTGCGGCCGCTTGGCCATCATCGCGACGATGAGCTCGCTCATCGCCAGCGGCAGCGTCGGGACCAGCCGCTTGGGCGGGACGACCGGCTGTCGCCGGTGCGCCTGCGCACACGCGGCCGGGTCGCGATCGGCGAACGGCAGCTCGCCGGTGCAGGCCTGATAGGCCGTGACGCCGAGCGAGTACAGGTCGCTGCGGTGGTCGACCCGGCTCGGCTGGTCGAACTGCTCCGGCGCCATGTAGGCGATGGTCCCGACCACGCCGCGTGGCCCCGACTGATCGGCGGCCGAGCTCGACCGGGCCAGGCCGAAGTCGGCCAGCTTGGTGACGCTCGAGCTGGTCAGGAGACGGGAAACGGCGCCGTGTGTGGCCAGGTGGGTAGGCAACCGTCTCTCACGCGGAACAGAGCAGTGCGGATCGAGGGCCGCCTGGTCACTTGTTTCGGGGCGCGGCTGCGCCTACACCACGACCTCCACTTCCAGGAGGAATCCCATGAGCAACGTCGCCGAGTTGGACAAGAAGCTGAATGACATGGTGCTCACCGGCAAGGCCATGGTCGGGTTCGAGGAGCTCTATGCGGACGACGTCGTCATGCAGGAGAACAACGACGCGCCGTGTGTCGGCAAGGCCGCCAACCGCAAGCGCGAGGAGGACTTCTTCGCGATGGTCGAGGCCTGGCACAACGGGGCGCTGGTGTCGTCGGCCATCAACGGCGACGTCACCTTCGGCGAGTGGACGATGGACATCACCCTCAAGGGCATGGGCCGGGTGACGATGAACCAGGTCGCCGTGCGCCGCTGGAAGAACGGCAAGGTCGTGAGCGAGCGCTTCTACTACAACAAGGGCTAGCGACCTGCCCCGTGCCCGTGCCCGTGCCCGTGCCCGTGCCCGAGCCTGGGCGGTCAGGCTCCGGCCAGACCTGCTAGTCCCAGCGCGAGCCGAGGGTCAGGCCCCAGCGGGTCAGGCTGCCGGTCCCGCCGGCGGCGCGGTCGACCACGCGCAGGACCCAGCTGCCGTTGACGCTCTCGTCGCCCGAGAAGCCGAGCACGGGGGCATCGAGGCTGATGCTGGTCCCGGCGCTGGCGGTCGCGCCGTCCCACACGCGCACCTCGGTCCCGGCCGGGTTGCGCAGGTAGACGGTCAGCTGCCGGCGATCGGTGTGGCTGGCGCGCAGGTGCACCGTCACGTCGGTGTCGACGGTGGCCAGGCCGTAGCTGGTGACGTGGGTGCGGGTCTCGCCGGCGTCGGCCAGGGCCAGCGCCACCGGTTGATCGAAGCGGCCCCGCATCCAGGCCGGGCCACACAGCCCGCCGCCGCGGGTCACGCCGTGGCACAGGGCGCCGGCGCCACACGCGGCGTCGCTGCTGCAGTCCTGCCCGTCGGTGGGCACGTCGGCCAGCGGCGCGCACACGCCGAAGCCGGCGGTGACGCCGCGGCAGCGCGCCGAGGACGGGCAGTCGGAGTCGGCCCGGCACGCCTGGCCCAGGCCGGCGCCACCCTCGGGCGGGGTCAACGTGCAGCCGTACAGGTCGCCGTCCTGGATCGAGGCCGCCAGCTCGAGCGTGTTGCCGTAGAAGATGGCGCCGAACGAGTTGTCGCCGGCGCCGTACTCCATCGCCACCAGCCAGGTGCCGGCGGTGGTGGCCTCGACCACGTTGACGGCGCGCTCGTCGAAGCGGGCCAGGGCCGCCTCGGCGGTGGTGACGTCGTCGTGCGACGACTGCGCGGCCGCCAGCACGACCTGGTCGCGCTCGAGCGCGGTGAGTTCGGCGGCGTCGGAGATCCGGCGCTGGCCCCACAACATCGCCCCATCGCGCCAGTCGGCGTAGGTGGCGCCGAGCAGGCAGGTCGGCGCCGGCGGGGCGCAGCCGTCGCCGGTGCAGGCCGCGCTCACGGCGAAGCGCCCGCGCGTCGTGGTGTCGTAGCCCTTGACCAGCACCCGGTAGTGGCCGGCGTCGAGGGTGCGCCGCAGCTCCGACCACACCTTGCCGTTGGCGTCGTCGTTGCGGGCCAGGTAGCGGCCCCAGCCGCCTGCGCCCTCCCGGTACAGGTACAGCACGGTGTCGACCTTGCGCCCGGTCGGGGTCGGCGGCGCGGTCGCCAGCACCAGCGCGGCCGGGCCCGACAGGGTGAAGTCCCAGGTGTGGTAGCCGGCCTGGGCGGTGAGCTCGCCCAGCACCGGCGTCACGAAGCCGATCGGGCCGTGCTCGGTCGGCGACCGGAACGAGTCGGCGCCGCCGTCCTCGGGCAGGGCCGACTCCTCGCCTTTGTCGTCGGTGCCGGCGAGGCAGGCGGGGACGGCGAGGGCCAGGAGCACGGCGACGAGGCGGTGGGTCACGCGCGGGCGAGGAGCAACTTTGGCGCCAGCCCGGCGCCGGCTCCGCTCGCGTGATGTCGCGGCCTTGGCCGGCCGCCGGGGCGCCGCGGGCGGCCGTGCCGACGACACCGGCAGCTCGAGTTGCCGCCGATCAGCCCCCGAAGAGGCGGCGCAGGCGGGCCAGGTCGTCGGCGGTGAGGGCCGCCTCCAGCTCGCGCTGGTGGGTCAGGACCAGGGTCTCGAGGTGCGGGCGGGCCGCGGCCCACGCCGCCGGGGTGCCGAACAGGGCGCGCTGCAGGCGGGCGACGTGCGAGCGACCGAGCACGCGGGTCACGCCGGCCAGGCTGGTCGTCGACAGGCCGCGCCACGCGTTCTGCGCCTGCCCTTGCAGCGCGTCGTTGGCGGCGGCGAAGTTCTCCCAGTTGCCGGTGTACTTGGTGGTCGTCCAGTAGGCGGCCTGCAGGTCGTGGGCCCGGGCGTTGACGGTGGCGCACTGGTCGTCGGTCAGGGCGACGCCGCTGCCCGGCGCCATCAGGTTGCCGGTGATGCTGTTGTGGCCCAGGCCGAGCACGTGGCCCAGCTCGTGCGACAGCGTGCTCTTGCCGGCGCCCTGCAAGGCGATGTACGCGTCGCCGTCGAGCTCGGCGCCCTTGAGCGTGCCGCCGAAGCAGTTGCCGCTGCTGAGCGAGCCGGCGAAGACGACCCAGGTCATGTCGTCGGGGACGCCGCAGCCCTCGAGGATGGCGTCCTTGATGGCGCGCAGGTGTGCGGTCTGGCCCAGGCTGGTGCCGCACTCGTCGGTGAACACGATGTCGGCCGGCACCGTGCACTTGTGATAGCTGACCATGCGGAACTGGGCGTCGCAGCGGTCGAGCACGCGGTCGGGCTGCAGGTACCAGCCGCCGCCGGAGGTGGCCGACTCGGCCACCGCGTCGATTCCCGGTCGGTGGGTCCATCCGGTGACCACGTTGTCGGGCGAGTAGCCGGGCTGGGTGTTCTTGCCCTTGGCGCCGGCCCAGCGATCGTCGAACAGCAGCTCGGCCGACGCCTTCGACAGCCAGCCGGGCGAGAGCGCGAGGGGGAACTCGGGCGCCAGGCCCGGGCCGTCGAGGACGATGACCCGGAGCGGTACCAGGCCGACCGCCGGGTCGAGCTGGAAGCGGCCCTCGGTGTTGCCGAGCGGATCCTGGTAGACCTGCTCGGGCGCGTTGTAGGTGTCGTACAGGGCGCGTGCGGTGGTGATCGACGAGGTGGCGTCACCCGGCACCATCGGCAGCAGCTTGGTCCCGTGGGTCTCGAAGAAGAACGAGCCCTCGTCGTCGCCGTAGGTGCCGAACTCGTCGGGCCAGGTGTACAGCCGGTGCTTGCCGTCGGCGTCGGTGACCTCGGCCTCGAGGTCGAACTTGTTGTACTCCCAGCCCGCGGTGACGCGCTTGGCGAAGCCGATCGACGGCATCTGGTACAGCGAGCCGATGGGCGGGTTGTCCCAGCGCACCCGCCAGACCTTGTCGGGGCCGGCGTCCTTGCTGATGGACCTGCCGCCCTGAGGGTCGAGCGCGTTGTCGTCGAGCTCGAAGTTGCAGCCAGCTAGCAGGCTGGTGGCGAGGAGGGCGGCGGCGGTGGCGAAGGCGGGGCGGCGAGGCGACATCAGCGAGCTCCTGGGCAGGTGGTTGCCGAGGAGAACGCCGAGCCCGCCGGATCTTCCCGGCGACGTGCTGGCTCAGGTCACCGCCGCCGTCAGTCGACGACGGCGCCGCACGGGAACGTCGCCTGCACCTGCGGGTCGGTCATGCCGCGCACGTTGACGCAGGCCTGGCCGAGGATGCGGATGACGTTGTCGCCGACCAGCTCCCAGTCGGTGCCGTAGGCGAGCGGCACGCCATTGACGATGACGATGCCCTGGGCGGCCTGGGCCGGGTTGATGTTGCGGTCGACCGCCAGGTCACACGAGGCGACGCCACCGACGATCGACTCGAGCGCGGCCGACAGCTGGGCCGGGTTGTCGGCCTGGAAGTACGGCGCGCCCGGGCTGGTGGTGGCGGCCAGGCCCTGGCCGACGTTGGCGACCTGCTGCAGGTGGGTCCGGGTCGTCGCGCTGACGGCGACGCCGAGCACGAAGACCGGGATGCCGGCGTTGTGGGCGTCGGTGGCGGCGGCCAGCACGCGGGCCTTGGCGTCGCCGTCGCCGCTGTCGCACACGCCGGGTTCACCGTCGGTGGCGAGGATGAGGTACGGCGGCGAGTCGGCCGGCGGCCGGTTGGCCTGGAGCTCGGCGTTGGCCATCTCCAGCGCCGGGCCGGTCGGGGTCAGGTTGCCACCGGGCGGGTCGACCGCGACCAGCGTCTCGATCGCCGACAGGTTGTTCAGCGCGCGACCGCCGGTGGCGGAGTCCAGGCTGGGGCAGGTCGGCCCGTTGTCGTAGTACAGCGAGGCGCCGAAGTAGACGCGGTCCTGGAAGGTGCGGACCACGCCGGTCGGCCCGACCAGCGCGTTGCGGATGGCGGCGAAGCGGGTCATGCCGGTGGTGCCGAAGGTGCTGCGCATCGAGCCGCTGTAGTCGATGACCAGCTGGATCGACGGGTTGACCGGCATGGGGATGAACATGACGTCGGGGCAGTCGGCGTCGGGCAGCGACGGCGCGGCGTCGACGCTGTCGCCGGGGCCGACGCAGCGGCCGTCGTCGCCGCACACCTCGTCGGCGTTGCACTGGCGGCCGCCGTCGGTGCACTCGGCGGTGCAGCTGCCGTCGGTGCAGAAGAAGCCGGCCGGGCACGGATCGCTGGCCGAGCAGGCGTCGCCACACGCGGCGGCCGGCGAGTCACCCGCGCATGGGCCCTGCAGCGACGAGGTGCCGGGCCCGCAGGCGGCGAGCGCGATGGAGGTGGCGGCGGACAGGAGCACGGACCGGGTCGAGGTGGGGGGCATGGTGAGGTGCCTTCCGGGTCAGAGCCGGCACGACGCCGGCGCAAGGGGTATGGCGCCACTGTGGGCAAAACGCCGACACCTGTGAAGCTGGGGACTTGGTCGCCACTGCGGCCGCTCGTGTGCACACGCGCCGCTCGACCCCGGGCCAGCGACGGTGCGCCCCGGGCTGCAACTCCGGCGCCGAGCACACGTCCACGCAACATGACGATCGTGGCGGCGCGGCGGGGCCACTTGCATGGGGCGCGGGCGCGCGGTCCACTGCCGCCATGATCCGGCGGCTGGTGTGGACGGCGCTGGCCCAGGGCGTCGACGCGGGGGACGACGAAGCGGCGCGGCGGGTGATCGCCCGCGGCGATCGCCTGGTGCGAGGGCTGGCGCGGCGTCGACTCGAGCGCTGCCTGTTTCGCGCCTACGTCGAGGTCGGCGAGCTGGCCGGCGCCGACCAGGAGGGCATGCGCCACGTCCTGCGCCTGGCCAGCCTCGAGCTAAACGGGCGAACGGCGACGGACGCGCGTGATCCGGTGGCCGTGGCCACGGCGTACGCCGCGCTGCCGCCGGCGCCGCCGCCGATGCGCTGGCCGCTGGCAAGCCTCGGCGCTGGCCTGCTGGTGGTGCTGCTGCTGGGGCTGGCCCTGTGGGCGACGCCGTCGCTGATCGACCGGGGTCGCGGCGCCAGCAAGCCGTTCACGCTGCCGGCGCCGCCGCCGTCGGCCGGGGCGTTTGCCGAGGGCGGGGTGCCGCTGAGCGACCCCCGCATCGAGCGGCTGCTCGGCGACGAGCTGACCGACTTCCAGCTCGCGCTCGATCGCATCGCCAATGGCGCCGCCGACGACCCGGCCTACCGCGCCGAGCTGCGGGCCGTGCTGCTCGGCCCCGACGTGGCAACGGTGATGGGGCCGGAGCTCAGCGCGGCCTGGGCCGCGCTGCTGGCCGAACTCGAGCGGTGGGCGCTGCTCGACGCCACCGTCGAGGCTGAGCAGGTCGAGGCGGTCAGCAATGGCCTGCTGGCGCGAGCCGCCGCGGTGTCGGACCACCTGGCCGCGCGCAGCCTGGGCTACTACCTCGACCCCAGCCTGTGGACGCAAGGCGACGCCCGCCACGCCATCCTCTACACCTACCGGGTCGAGCGCGTGGCCCACGTCCGGGCCGGTGACCAGCGGCGGCGGGTGCTGAGCCTGCGCCGGCTCGATCACATCAACCTGCGCCGGGCCCTGCTCGGCATGCAGGCCGAGCACCTGCGCGATCCGGTGGTGATGCTCGACCAGATCGACGACCACGTCGCCGAGGACCTGCTGCCGACGCTGGCCGGTGCGGTCGACGCGGCGATCGACGACGAGTGGGGCGAGGGCGAGCTGGCACGTGGGGTGTACCAGCGCGGCGGCGAGCTGGCGCGGGCGGCGCTGACGCCGGCCCTGGGCGAGGACGGGCCGGCCCTGGCTTCGGTCGCGACCGCGATGGCCGAGCGGCGCGCGCTGGTGGCGCAGTGGCAAGTCGTGCTCGAGCGGATGGACCGCCGGCTGCGCCCGATCGACACGGTGCTGCTGCCGGAGGGCTGGCTGGCGTCGATCGACCGGCTGCTGCCGCCCGACGAGGTGGCGGCAGCGCAGGCGATCGAGCGCCGGCTGGTGACGGCGCAGGCGCCGCGGGTGGCGGCGCGGGTGGCCGAGCTGGTGGCGGCGACCGTGCGCCGGCACGAGGCCCAGCACGGGCTCGACGAGGGCCAGCCGCTGGCGTACCCGCCGGTGCTGGAGGAGCTGCTCGGGCCGGAGACCAGCGAGGACGAGTTCGGCGAGACCAGCGAGCGGCGGCGCGCGGTGTCGGCCAAGGCCGAGCTGTCGGCCTACCTGAGCGAGATCGCCGCCAACCCGCTGTCGCCACACCTCGACGTGCTCGAGCTGGCCCGGCACGCGCTGGGCAAGGGCGGCTGGGGACGGACCGAGTCGTACGTGGCGGTGGTCGTCGTCGGCGAGCTGGCGCGCGAGCTCGGCGTGGCGCTGACCGGTGAGCTGATCCACGATCGGGCCATCGATCGCGACGTGATGGGCGCGGCGCTGCTGGCGGTGTTCGACGCCCCGGCCGACCGGGTCCGGGCGGCGGCGGCGGCGGCGTGGTCGCGCCTGTTCGCGCGGCCGTACGTGCCGGTCGTCGACGAGCCGGTGGCCGCAGCCGCGCCGGCTCGGTGAGGCGGCACGGCGGGTGGTACGCTGGGGCGGATGTGGCAACGCGCCGGGCAAGGGCTGGCCGCGGCGATGGCGTGGGTCGCCATGGTCGGCGCGGGCTGCGGCCGGGTCGACTTCGACACGACGGGCGACGGTGGCGGTGGGGCGCTGGCGCTGGACCTGGCGCAGGAGTCGGTGAACCTGTCGAGCGAGCTGGAGGTGCGGCCGCGCGGGGGCGTGCCGCCGTACCTGTTCCGCTCCACCGGGCGTGGCGAGATCGACGGGGTCGGTCGGTTCCTGGCCGCCAACCGACCCGGCCCGGCCACGATCACCGTGGCAGATCAGACCGGTGCCGAGGTGTCGGCCACGGTCCAGGTCGGCGGCGCGAGCCTCCTGCTCCTCGGCGGTGAGGCCAGCGGCATCCCGATCGAGAGTGTCCTCCGTAGCGGGGACGGTCGGGCCTGGTCTCCTGGCGGCGACCTGCCGTCGCCACGGCGTTCGGGCCGGGCCGTGGTGCTGCGCGACCGCCTGTACTACCTGGGCGGGCAGGACCTGACGAGCTTCCACGACGACGTGTGGTCGAGCGCCGACGGCGTGAGCTGGACGCGGGTGGGCGCCCTGCCGCGGCGGATGGCCTCCTTCGGGCTCACCGTGCACCAGGGCGAGCTGTGGATCGCCGGCGGCTACGATCAGCCGGGCACCGACCTCGACCTGGTGGCGCACAGCCGCGACGGCGCGGCCTGGACGATGGCCCCACCGATCCCGACCGGAGGCCGCCACAGCGTCGGGCTCATCAGCGACGGTGAAGACCTGTACGCGGTGGGCGGTCACGGCGCACCCGGGTTCCTGGACGACGTGCTGGTGCTGCGCGGCGGCGCCACCAGCTGGGAGGTCCGGCCGGGCAGCTTGCCCGACACCGCCGACTGGGGCATCAGCACGACGCTGGCGGATCGCGCGCTCTACTCGGTCGCGGGGCTGCTGATGGGGTCGCCCGACCTCGTCACCTGGACGGTCGCGACAACGCTCCCGTCGGGCATGCTCGAGCCGGCGATGGTCGACTTCGCCGGGGAGTTGCTCGTGCTGGGCGGCAGCGACGTCGGGCTGTCGAGCCGCGACGGGCAGGCGTTCACCTCGATCCCGGGCCTGGCCGACGGTCGGGTCTTCTCGACCGTGGTGCAGTTCACGCCGCCGTGAGCCGGCGGCGCCCGCTCAGCCCTTGACGCACACCACCTGGCGCAGGGTATGGACGACGTCGACCAGGTCGGTCTGCGCAGCCATGACCGCGTCGATCGGCTTGTACGCCATGGGGGTCTCGTCGATCACGTCGTCGTCCTTGCGGCACTCGACGCCGGCGGTGGCGGCGGCGTGGTCGGCCGCGGTGAAGCGGCGCTTGGCCTCGGCGCGTGACATGGCGCGGCCGGCGCCGTGGCTACACGACGAGTACGCCTGCGGGTTGCCCTTGCCGCGCACGATGTAGCTGCGCGCGCCCATCGAGCCGGGGATGATGCCGAGCTCGCCCAGGCCGGCGCGCACGGCGCCCTTGCGGGTGACGAACACGTCGCGCCCGAAGTGGTGCTCGCGCTGGACGTAGTTGTGGTGGCAGTTGACGGCGACCTCACCGAGGGTGAACGGGCGCACGGTGCGGCGCACGGCGGTGATGACGGCCTCCATCATGAGCTGGCGGTTGCGCATGGCGTAGCGCTGGGCCCAGCCGACGGCGGCGACGTAGTCGTCGAAGTGGCGGGTGCCCTCGCGCAGGTAGGCCAGGTCGCGGTCGGGCAGGTCGTGCGCGTGTAGCTTCATGTCGCGCTTGGCCAGCTCGATGAAGTAGGTGCCGATGCGGTTGCCGACGCCGCGCGAGCCGGAGTGCAGCATGAGCCAGACCTGGTCGGCCTCGTCGAGGCACACCTCGATGAAGTGGTTGCCGGTGCCGAGGGTGCCGAGGTGGTTGACGTCGTTGCCCTGGCCGACCTTGGGGTGGCGATCGATGAGGGTGTCGTAGTCGGCCTTGAGCTCGGTCCAGGCGGCGCCGGCGGGCGCGGGCACCTTGTGCCAGGCGCCGCGGTCACCCTTGCCACCGTGGTTGGTCCGCCCGTGCGGCACGGCCTGCTCGATGGCGGCGCGGACGCCGGCGAGGGAGTCGGGCAGGTCGACGGCGCGCAGGGAGGTGGAGACGGCCATCATGCCGCAGCCGATATCGACGCCGACGGCGGCCGGGATGATGGCGCCTTCGGTCGGGATGACGCTGCCGACGGTGGCGCCGATGCCCCAGTGCACGTCGGGCATGACGGCGACGTGGTGGAAGACGATGGGCAGGCTGGCGACGTTGAGGAGCTGCTTGCGCGCGGGCTCCTCGAGGGCGACGCCGCGGATCCAGGCGCGGATGGGCTTGCCCTTGCTGTGGATGAGCTCGTGGCCGGGGTTGGCGACGACGTCATCGGCGGGGCTGGCGCTGAGAGAAGGATCGGATTCGGACATGGCGCGACCATCGTGGGCGGGCGAACGAACCTCCGGCTCGCCTCGGTACCGACTCCATCACTACCGGAATCGCCGCCCGAGCGCCAGCCCGAACTTCGCCGCCACCGTCGCTGTGCCTG
>JAGPCO010000208.1 GCA_018058095.1 Kofleriaceae bacterium | reverse complement strand
CTCGTCGTCCTGGTCGTCGCCGCGTGCTCCAACAAGCTGGGCGGCGATCTGACGATCAACGGCGAGAAGGCGACGCTCAGCTCGTGCCGGAGCGGCGCGGTCTACGGCTTCCGCGGCGTCGAGCTGTCGATCAAGGGCGGGACCAAGCTGCGCGTCGCCGCCACGCCGGCCAACGAGGCCCAGGTCTTCGTGATGCTGGCCGGTCAGATCAAGGGCTCGGACATCGGCACCTGCGGCACCATCCAGGTGTCGGACCAGAACAGCACCATCAACGACGTCAAGAACGTCGAGGGCAAGGTCGTGCTCGACTGCACCGCCGACGGCGCGGTCATCAAGGGCTCCGTCACGTTCGGCAACTGCCACTGACGGCGGCGCGGCCTAGCAGGATGCTGAAGAAGCATCCTGCTAGTCATTTCTGATCTCGCAGCCTGCTGAAAACACGGAGCCCGTCCCGTCGGCTGGAGCCGCCGGCACGGGTTTTTCAGCAGCCTGCAGCTAGGAGCGCCCCGCCAGCACGGCGGCGGCGACACGCGCGGGCGCGCCGTCCTCGCCGGGCGCGACCGTCAGCTCGGGCGCCTGCGGCGCCTCGTAGTCGGCGCCGGGCAGTCCAGCCGGGCCGCGCGCGTACAGGCCCTTGGCGTCGCGGCGCCGGCACTCGGCGAGCGGCGTGGCGAGGTGGACCTCGACGAACGCCGGCGCCAGCACGCGGGCCCGATCGCGGTAGCGTTGCCGGTGCGCGGTGGCGGCGACCAGGACGACCAGCCCTTGCCCGGCCAGGAGCGCCGCCAGCTGGGCCAACGTCGCGTAGAACTGGTCGCGCCCGGCCTCGTCGTAGCCCGGGCTGGGCACCAGCGCGGCCCGCACCTCGTCCCCGTCGAGCAGCACCGGGACCTCGCCGCGCCCGCGCAGCGCCGCCGCCACCTCTCGGGCCAGGGTCGACTTGCCGGCCGACGGCGGACCGGTGAACCACACCACCGTCCCGGTCACGTCATGACCTCCTCACCCCAGGCCGGATCGAAGCGCGGGCTGGCCAGCGCGCGCTCGACCAGGGTGAGGATGCGGTCGCGCTCGGTCGCCGTCACGTGCGGGTACCAGCGCGGGCTGGACAGGACCAGGCCGCGCCAGGCCAGGAACGGCGCGACCGCCGCCAGCACGTCGACCTCGGCGGCCGCGAGGTAGCCGGACCACAGCCGCCGCCACAGCTGACCCAGCCCGTCGGCCCAGCGCCGACTCGCGCCGGCGGGGTCGAGGCCACCGCCGAAGAACAGGTAGTTGATGGCCAGGCAGGCGACGTCGTCGGCTGGGTCACCCTCGCAGCCCCGGCTGGCGTCGAGCACTGCCAGCGAGTCGTCGTCGGCGAACACCAGGTTGAACGGGTGGAAGTCGCCGTGGGTGCGGCGCAGGCGGTGGTGCTGATCGCGCAGGCGCCAGCGCCAGTCCAGGCAGGCCTCCTCGATCCGGCGCAGGCGCGTCAGCGGGGCGGCCGGGACGTCGGCCGGGTAGGAGTCGACCAGCCCGAACACGCCCTCGCCGTGGCCGAGCAGGTCGCGCACGGCGCGGGTGTACGCGCCGGGGTGGCTGCCGGGCTGCGCGTGCAGCGCGAGCAGGGTCGCGACCAGGCGATCGGTCCGGGCCAGGTCGCGCGTGGTGACCGCGCCGGCGCGGGCGATCCGGCGCAGGTCGTCGGCGTAGACCGCGCCGGCTGCCCAGCGGGTGATGAGGTACGCCTCGCCGGTGCCGGCCAGGCTGATGAGCGGGCCGCGATCGGCGATGACGCCGACGTCGATGACGTCGACGTGGCCGGGCACGGTGGCGAAGGTGTCGGCCGCCAGCACCAGGTTGCCCAGGCGATCGGCGCGCCGATCGTGCCCGAAGTCGTCGGCTCGGCAGGTGTGGAACACCAGCTCGTGCACCACGCCGCCGGTGCGCACCGCCAGGTAGATCGGGCGGCCGTAGCCGAGCTCCTTGCCGCCACCGTCGTCGTCGGACAGGGCCCGCGCCGCCACCACCTCGGCATCCGGGAACAGGGCGTGGAGGCGCTGGCGCAGGCCGGGCGGCAGGGCGGGCAGCGTCGACACGCCAGCAGTGTGACCGAGGCGGCGCCGGGCGGGAAGGCGGCCCGGGCGCCGGCCGCTCGGGCGAGCCGGGCTCAGCGGCGCACAGGGCGGCCTGGTCAGGGCGTGGTCGGCGTCGGCTTGGCCGGCGCCGTCTGCTTGGTCGGTGCGGCCGGCGGCTGCTTGCTCGGTGCGGCCGGCGCCGGGGTCTCGTCGGCGACCCGCTGGATGATGTGGATGCCGTAGTCGGTCTTGACCGCGCCGACCTCGCCTGGCTTGAGCCGGAGCGACAGGTTCTTGAACGGCGGCACCAGGCCGGCGGTCGGCGTGACGTCGTAGCTCTCGCCGCTGGCGGCCGAGCCCGGGTCCTCCGACAGCTCCTTCATGAGCGGCTCGATCTTGGCGCCCTTCTTGAGCGAGGCCATCGTCTTCTTGACCAGCGCCTCGAGCGCCTTGCGGTCGCGGTTCTTGCCGCGGTCGTCGCCGGCGTTGAGCTCCTTCCATCCGAGCAGGATGTGCTTGACCTTGGTGTTGTCGGTCACCGGCGCGCGGGCCAGGATGTCGGCCGACTCGAGCGGATCCGGCGGCGGGGGCGGGACGCGCTTGATGACGTGCCAGCCGAAGTCGGTCTTGACCAGGCCGGCCTCGTTGAGCTGCAGGCGGAGCGACAGGTTCTTGAACGGCGGCACCAGGCCGGCGTCGGGCGTGACGTCATAGGCCTTGCCGGTGTCCTTCGAGCCCGGGTCCTCCGAGTGCTCCTTCATCAGCGCCACCATGTCGCCCCCGGCGCGCACCTTGGCCAGCAGCTCACCGGCCAGCTTGTCGGCGTCGGCCTTGGTCCGGGCCTGGGCGCGGGGGTCGCGGGCCGGCCGCTTGGTGTCCTTCCAGCCGACGAGGATGTGCTGGACCTGCATCGGCCCGGCCTCGGCCGGCCGGGCCAGGATGTCGGCCGACTCGAGCGGGTCGGGCGGCGGCGGCGGCGGCGGCGGGACCCGGAACATGACGTGGTAGCCATAGCTGGTCTTGACGATGCCGGCCTCCTTCTCCTTGAGGCGGAGCGCCAGCTTCTTGAACTCGGGGACGAAGTTGACCCGCGGCGTGACCTCGTAGGGATCGCCCGACTTCGAGCCCGGGTCCTCGGAGTGTTCGGCCACCAGCGCGTCGGCGCCGGCGAAGTTGGTGGTGATCTTGCCGAGCAGGTCCTTGGCCAGCGCCGCCGCCTCGGCGTTGGTCCGCCCGGCCGCGCGCTTGTCCATCTGCCCGGGCGGGTAGGCGCTGGTCAGGTCCTTCCACCCGATCAGGATGTGCTTGACCATCACGCTGTCCGCGGTCTCGGCCCGGGCCAGGATGTCCTTGCTGTCGAGGTCGGCTACCCCGGTGGTCGCGGTGGTGGTGGCCGAGCCGGTGCTGGCGCCGGCCGATCCGGTGCCGGCGCCGGGTTTCCCCTTGTCGCGCTGGCAGGCGGTGAGCAGGGAGGTGGCGGCGAGGGCGCCGACGAGCAGCCGCGACCAGCGGCGGGACCAGGGCAGGGCGATCGAGGTGGACATCAGGGCGCGCACTGTATCCTCCGGCGCGGGCGTCGTCGACCGGTCCGGATCGGCCCGCGCCGAAGGGGCCGCTACGGCGCGTAGTCCGGCAGCTCGATGCGCCAGCGCGCACCGACCTTGACGGTGCGGACCCGGGCCCGGCCGCTCGGGCCGACCAGCTCGACCACCGCGGTGTCGCCCAGCCGCTCGACCACGGTCACGTCGGTCGGCGCCGGCGCGTCGGTGCTGCCGATCGAGATCATGTCGAGCGCGGTGTAGCGGATGCTGGCACCGACCAGGTCGGTCGCGCGCTGGGCGGCCTGGGTCAGGCGCTCGCGCGTCTGCGGCGACAGCAGCTCGTGCACGCTGGCGCGGTCGCCGGCGCGGGCGGCGGCCAGCATCTCCCGCACCACGTCCTCCGGTCCGGCCCCGGCGACCTGGCAGCTGCGGCCGGCCACCGCGGCGGCCAGCACCACCGCGGTGATCGCGCTGGCGCCGGCCGCGAGCGCGCGTCGGCGCGAGGTCAACGCCAGGGCCATCGCGTCCTCACCGCCACAGGCCGAGCTTGGCCCGGACCTCGGTCATGGTCTTCTGGGCGATGGCCCGGGCTCGCTCGGCCCCGGCGTGCAGCACCTCGCGCACCCGGTCCGGATGCGCCGCCAGCTCGGCCCGGCGCTGGTGGAACTCGGCCAGGTGCGCCACCAGATTGTCGGCCAACCGGCCCTTGCAGTCGACGCAGCCGATGCCGGCGGTGGTGCAGCCGGTCCGGACCCAGGCCAGGTCGTCCTCCGACGACAGCGCCTTGTGCATGGTGAAGACGTTGCAGACGTCCGGATCGCCCGGATCCTCCCGGTTCACCCGCTTCTCGTCGGTGACCGCGCGCCCGAGCAGCTTGCGCAGCTGCTTCTCCGTCGACGCCAGCGGGATGTGGTTGCCGAGCGACTTCGACATCTTGGCCTTGCCGTCGAGGCCGAGCAGCTTGGGCAGGTTGGTCAGGAGCGGCTCGCACTCGGGGAAGACCTTGCCCCAGCGGTGGTTGAAGCTGCGGGCGATGCGGCGCGCCAGCTCGATGTGCTGGACCTGGTCCTGGCCGACCGGGACCCGCTCGGCCTTGTAGAGGAGGATGTCGGCCGCCTGCAGCACCGGGTAGTCGAACAGGCCGACGTTGATGTTGTCGGGCTGGTTGTCGGACTTGTCCTTGAACTGGGTCATCCGCTCGAGGTCGCCGAAGCCGGTGACGTTGTTGAACACCCAGGCCAGCTCGGTGTGCTCGGGCACCATCGACTGCACGAACAGGAGCGAGCGCTCCGGATCGATGCCGAGGGCGAGCAGGTCGATGGCCATGTCGAACACCCGGCGCGCCATCTCCTTGACCTCGTAGCTCTGGGTCAGGGAGTGGTAGTCGACGATGCAGAAGACGCAGCGGTACTCCGGCTGGGCCTGCAGCGTCACCCAGTTGCGGACGGCGCCCAGGTAGTTGCCCAGGTGCAGGTCGCCCGACGGCTGGATGCCCGAGAACACCGTCTTCATGCGACAGGGTGTATCTGTCGCCACACTCGCCCGTCAACGTCATGGCCTGTTCACGGCCACCCGACCCAGCCTGGGCCTCGCCGCCGGTCCGAAGTAGCTGGAACCTCGTGGATCTTCCGCCCTGGTTCGGCGCCACCGCGATCTGGCAGCCGGCTTGCTATACAGTCGGCCATCGAGCGAACACGGGTGGCGGCCTGGCCGTCTCCCATGCCATCGCGAAACCCCAAGACTTGAGCCTGGTTAGCACTGTGAATCCCGGCTCAACCCACGCGTCGAAGCTACGGAAACCCTGGAGGAAGCCAATGCGTATGCGCCGCCTTGCCAACATCATCGGAGTCGCGGGCCTGGCCCTGGCCGCTCAGGCCTGTCTCGTTCGCGAGACCAGGCCGGTCGGCCCTGGCTACTACAACCCGGGCTACCAGCAGCAGGGCTACGTGTCCGGCAGCGTCAGCGTCGGCACCCCCAACGCCTACTACGTCAACGGCGCGCCGCCGCAGCCGCTGTACGAGAACATGACCGCGTCGCCCGGCTACGGCTACGTGTGGATCGACGGCTACTGGCACTGGAACGAGTACGAGTGGGTGTGGGTCAACGGCCGCTGGGAGCAGGGCCGCCAGGGCTACGCCTACGTCCAGCCGTATTATGACTACGGCAACGACGGCCGCTACCAGTACACCCCGGGCTACTGGCAGGACACCGCGCAGCTGCCCGCCGGCGTGACCATCCGTGACCACCGCGACGGCCGGCCGCCGATCGTGCAGCCGCCGCGCGGTGTGCCGCCGGTCGCGCACCAGCCGCAGCCGCAGCCGCCTGGCGTGGTCCAGCCGCCGCGCCCGGTGCCGCCGCCGACGATCCAGCCGCAGCCGCCGCGGCCGATGCCGCCGACGATCCAGCCGCAGCCGCCGCGGCCGACGCCGCCGCCGGTGGTGCAGCCGCAGCCGCAGCCGCCGGGTCGTCCGCTG
>JAGPCO010000131.1 GCA_018058095.1 Kofleriaceae bacterium | reverse complement strand
CACCACCTCGATCACCGCGCCGCCGCTGGTCACGGTCTCCCCGACCTCCGGGATGCGGCGGAACCGCTCGATCAACAGCCCGGCCACGGTCTCGTAGTCGTCGCTCTCGGGCAGCCCGAGATCGAGCTCCTGGTTGACCCGGGTCACCGAGGTCTTGGCCGCGGCCCGCCACACGCCCGGCTTCTCCACCCGCAGCGGCGACGGCTCGCGATCGTACTCGTCGTCGATCTCGCCGACGATGATCTCCAGCAGGTCCTCGACCGTGACGATGCCGACCGCGCCGCCGTACTCGTCGACGACGATGGCCAGGTGCTGGCCCTCGGCCTGCAGCTCGACCAGCAGGTCGATCGCCTTCATCGACTCCGGCACGTAGGTGGCCGGGCGCGACAGCTCGGCCACCAGCTTGCCCTTGCCGTCGGCGCCGGCGGCCAGGATGTCGAACACGTGGACCACGCCGACCACGTTGTCGACGCGGTTCTGGTACACGGGCATCCGCGAGTGCTGCTTGTCGGCGACCTCGACCGCCGCCTCGCCCACCGTGGTGTCGTCGGGCAGCGCGGTCACGCCCGACAGCGGCACCATCAGCTCGCGCACGGTGTACTCGGACAGCTCGAACACGTTGGCGATCATCTCGCGCTCGTCGGCGGTGATCTGCGGCTTGTCGGTCTCGGGCTCGCTCTCGATCAGCATGGCCAGCTCGTCGCGGGTGACGAAGGCCTGCCGGGTCTCGACCTGGGCCAGCCGGGTCACCGCCGACGCGAACGCGCTGATGACCAGCACCGCCGGCCGCAGCACGAAGGCCAGCACCCGAAGCGGCGGCGCCATCAGCAAGACCATGCGGTCGGCGTGGTGCTGGACCAGCGTCTTGGGCACGACCTGGCCGAAGACCAGCATGGGCGGCACGACGAAGGCGACCGCCAGCATGGGGTGCAGGCCGCGCCCGGCCACGCCGACCGCGGCGACGGCCACCGCGGCGATGGCCGCGGCGTTGGCGCCGAGCAGGGTGGTGGCCAGGCCGATCTTGGGGTTGCTGCACAGGTACTCGCCGCTGCGCGCGGCCCAGCTCGCCTGCGCCCGCTGGCGCAGCCGGGTCCGGCTGCACGCCGACAGCGCGATCTCGGCCGAGACGAAGAACGCCTGCGCCACCGTGCACGCGGCGACGATGAGCACGATCGCCGTCGGCGTCACGGCTGACCCGCCTTGCTGGTCCGGTTGGGTCCGCTCGGGCCGGTGTCGGCGTCGGTGATCGGCACCGGCGCGCCGTCGGCCACCACGTCGCCGGCGCCGGCTCGCGTCGCCGGCGCGGCCAGGGCCTCGGCCTGGGCCCCGAGCGCGGCGGCGTAGGCGCTGGCCACCCCGGCCGCCGGGTCGGACGGCGCCGCCGCCTCGGCCGGGTCGGGCACCGCCGGCGCGGGCGCCTCGACCGGGCTCAAGCTCCCCGGCGGCGGCGTCAGGCCGGAGCCCACCACCAGGCCCGGCACCGGCGTGCGACCGCCACGGCCGCGCTTGCCGCTGGCCTGCAGCGCCTCGCGCTCGTCGCGCAGCGCGCCGAACAGCTGGCCGAGCACGTCGTCGAGGGTGACCAGGCCGAGCACGCCGCCGTACTCGTTGACGACGATGCCGAGGTGGACCTTCTTCTGCTTGAACAGCAGGAAGGCCCGCTTGATCGGCGTGGTGCGCGGCAGGAAGAGGGGCTCGTGCAGCATCTCGGCCAGGGTGCGTCCGGCCGGGGCCGGCGCCGCGCCGGTCGCCACCCCGACCAGGTCCTTGGCGTTGAGGACGCCGCGGATGTTGTCGAGGCTCTTCTGGTAGATCGGGACGCGCGAGAAGCCGCGCGCGGCCACCTCCTTGGCCAGGCGCCCGGTCGGCAGGTCGTACGACACGGCGAAGATCTTGTCGCGCGGGGTCATGACCTGGCCGACGTTCTTGTCGGCGAACTCGAACACCCGGTGGATGAGCTTGCGCTCGCGCTGATCGACCTGACCCTGGGCCGAGCCGGCGTCGAGCAGCGAGCGGAACTCCTCCTCGGTCAGGTCCTTGCCCGGGCGCGGCCGGCCGCTGACCCCCAGCACCCCGAGCAGGAGCTCGCTGGCGCCGTGGACGAAGAAGCGGATGGGGCTCACCAGCCAGAAGAACAGCGTCAGCGGCCAGGCCGCGGCGCGGGCCCAGCTGCTCGGCGCCTTGAGCGCCAGCGTCTTCGGCGTGACCTCGCCGAGCAGGACCACCACCGGGATCACCATGGCCGCGGCGACCGCTGCCGACGCCAGCGCCGACATCGGCGTCAGGTAGCGGGCGACCAGGCCGAGCGCGAGCACGACCAGGCTGCCGTTGACCGTCTCGTTGCCGATGAGCACGGTGGCGATGAGCCGCTTGGGCCGGGCGATCAGCGCCAGCACCCGGGCGTCGGCCGGGCGGCCCGAGCGCGCCATCTGCTCCCGATCGAGCCGGCGCAGCGAGAACAGCGCGACCTCGGTGCCCGAGAACGCGGCCGAGACCACGACCAGCGCGAACGCGCCGAGCAGGGCCAGGGCCAGGTCCATGGCCGGGACCTTACACCACCACCCCCACGCCCGTGCCCGTGCCCGTGCCCGTGCCCGTGCCCGATCAGGCGCCTGGCGCCGACGATCCCGCCACGTCGCCCGCGTCCGCCGGCGCGGGCGGCAAGGCGGCGACGAAGGTCGCGCCGTGCCCGAGCGCGCTCTCGACCCAGATCGCGCCGCCGTGGGCCTCGACGTAGGCCCGGGCCAGGGTCAGGCCGATGCCGGTGCCGCCGAACTCGCGGGTCGACGACGAGTCGGCCTGGAAGAACGGCTCGAAGATGCGGTCGAGCACGTCGGCGGCGATGCCGACCCCGGAGTCGCGTACGACCAGGTGGACGGCGTCGACGCCGGCCTCGCCGCGCCGGGCCGGCCCGGGGTGGATGTCGACCTCGACCGCGCCGCCGTCACGCGTGAACTTGACGGCGTTGGACAGGAGGTGGGTCACGACCTGGCGCAGCCGGGTCCGATCGCCCTGGACCGCGCCATCGCCGCGCACGCTGATGGTCACGCCGCGCCGGGTGCGCGCCTCGGCGAAGCCAGCGATGACCTCCTCCACCAGCGGCGCGAGCGCGATCGCCGCGTCGCCGAGCGGCGCCACGCCCGACTCGAGGTTGGCGACCTCGAGCACGGCCGAGATCATCTGCAGCAGCTGGTCGGCCTTGCCGAGGATCGTCATGAGGTACTCGCGCTGGACCGGGGCGACCGGTCCGGCCAGGCCCTCGATCAGCATCTCGCTGTAGCCGATGACCGAGGTCAGCGGCGTGCGCAGCTCGTGCGACATCGTCGACAGGAAGTTGCGCTTGAGGCGATCGACCTCGCGCATGCGCCCGAGCGCGACCTCGAGCTCGTGGTGGCGCGCCGCCAGCTCGGCGAAGCTCTCGCTGATGGCCGCCTCGTGCGTGGCCGAGGCCAGCTGGGTCGCCAGGCCGTGGTGAGCGGCGATCTCGACCGCGCTCGCCACCAGCGCGGCCACCTCGGCCGCGCCCGGCCCGGTCGCCTCGACCGCGCCGACCAGCTCGACCTCGACCCGGAGCGGCACCCGCACCGTGGCGTCGGCCTCGGCGTCGATCGTGGGCCGCGCCGCCCCGGCCGCCGCCAGCTCGCGCCCGGCGCGGTCGGTCACCACCACCCGCGGCCCGAGCGCGTGGCCGCGTTCGCACAGCTCGGCCAGCTCGTCGACGCCGACCAGGCGGGCCAGCTCGAGCCGGGCCGGCGCGGCCGTCGTGCTCACCCGATCCCGACGTGCGCCGCCAGCGCGGCGCGGAAGGTGGCGGCGTCGATGCCGAACCGGGACGACAGCTTGAGATCGGCCTCGATCGGCCCCCACGCCCGCTCGACCAGCGCGAAGAAGGTCTCGACCACGCCGACGCCGCTGGTGGCCTGGGCCGGGAAGACCGGCAGCTCGGGAGCGCCGGCGCCGGCCACCGACGGCCACAGCGGCGTGTCGAGCGGCACCGCGTCGACCAGGTCGCGCTTGTTGTACTGCAGGATGGTCGGGATGCGGGTCAGCCCGAGCGCGCCGAGGTGGCGCGCCAGCCCGGCCCACGCCTCCCGGTTGTGCCCCTCCTGGTCGGGCGCCGAGTCAGCCACGAACACCACGCCGTCGGCGCGGTCGAGCACGACCCGGCGGGTCGCCTCGTGCATGGGCTGACCGGGCACCGTGTAGACCTTGATCGCGAACGAGAAGTTCGACGAGCGGAAGAAGATCGGCAGCAGATCGAAGAACAGGGTGCGATCGTCGCGCGTATCGAGCGTCATCAGGCGGCCGCGGCCGGCGCGGTCGACCCGGCCGTACAGCCAGCGCAGGTTGCTGGTCTTGCCCGACAGCGGCGGCCCGTAATAGACGAGCTTGAGCGTCAGCTGCCGCTCGTGGAAGTCCACCGTCGCCACGACGCCTGCGAAGCTAGCACGACCACGCCGTCACTTCGCCACCGGCACCTCGCGCGGGCCGCCCTGGGTCCGGTCGGGCTGGCGCGGCGGCGGTCGCAGCACCGCCAGGATGGCCCCGACCAGGGCGATCACGACCACGATCAGCACCACCGTCTTGAGGCCCTTGTAGCTGGCCGGTGCCGGATCCGGCCGGGGCCGCGCGCCCACCGCCAGCGCGGCCGCCGCCAGCGTGCCGACCTCGCGCGCGCGCCGCTCGGCGTCGGCCCGCTCGCCTGGGTCGCCCCGCGTCGCCGCCGCCGACCGGTACAGGCGAGCCAGCGCCGGCAGCGCCCCGGCGTCGAGCGCCGCCGCCACCAGCGCCTGGTGCCGGGCCTGGGCCCCCCACTCGGCCTCGACCTGGGCCCACGCCGCGTCGACCGCGGGCGGCGCCGGCGCCGGCGCCGGGCCGGCGAAGTCGGCCATGCGGTCGCGGGCCAGGCCGCAGCGCCGGCACGCCGCCGCCTCGGCCTGGGTCAGCCCGCACTTGCGGCAGGTCAGGGCCGCTTCGGGGGCGGCGCCGGCGGCGTGGGTGGGCTCTGTCGAGGTCACGGCCAGGGAAGCGCCGGGCGCATCGGCACCGGCATGAAGATGAGCAGGAACACCACCAGCATGACCTGGGCCAGGCGGCGACGCCCGGGCGACAGCGGCCGGTCGAGGATCGGCGGGTGGTAGCCGTCCGACATGCCGCGCATGCCGGCCAGCAGCAGCGCCCACACCAGGTACGGCGACAGGCCCCACAGGCCGTAGCGCAGCGCGTCCAGCCAGCCCTGCCCGGCCACCCGGGCCAGCCCGACCAGGGTGGCGCCACACACCGCACCGAGCACCGGCAGCGCCACGTGCAGGCGACGCGACAGGCGCTCGTGCCGGGCCCCGAGGTAGGCCCGGGCCAGGTGGCCGCCGTCGAGCTGCCCGATGGGGATGAGGTTGATCATCGTCACCAGCAGGCCGACCCAGGCGGCGAACGCCATCGGGTGCAGCTGGACGTCGACGCCGTCGCCCGGCAGGTAGCGCCCGAACAGCGCCGCCTTGAGGCCGAGGTACAGGAGCGAGTTGCCCTCGAGCACCGAGTCGGCCGGGACGGGGCCGACACTCGACAAGGTCAGCCCGATCACCAGCAGCGGCAGCGCCACGACCAGGCCGGCGATCGGCCCGGCCACGCCGACATCGAACAACGCGTCAGGATCGGCGATGGGCCGCCGCATCTTGATGACCGCGCCCAATGTGCCGAGCGACACCTGCGGCGGCAGCGGGATGAAGTACGGCAGGCTGACCGCCACCCCGTGCCGGCGCGCCATCAGGTAGTGGCCGAACTCGTGGCAGGTCAGGATCGCCATCAAGGTGGCGGAGAAGGCGACCCCGCCGAACCAGGTGGTGGTCACGCAGGTGGCGGCGAACAGCCCGAGGTGCAGCGGGTAGCTGGGCCGGTCGGGGCCGCGCGGGTCGTCGTCATCGGGCTCGTCGTCCATGCTGGTGGCTACTCGTCGAGGAGCGAGCGGACCCGATCGATGAGGCCGCGCTTGCCGCCGGCCGGCGTGGTGGTGGCCGGGCTGTGCCGGCCGTCCTCGAGCGCCCGCGCCAGCTCCTCGACCGCCGCGCGCTGGCGCGCGGTCAGCTCGGTCGGCACCGCGACCGTGACCTTGACCAGGTGGTCGCCGCGCGGCGCGTTCTTGCCGGCGGCGCGCGGCACCCCGCGGCCGCGGATGCGGAACACCCGCCCGCTGGCCGCGCCATCGGGGATGCGCATCTTGATCGGCCCGTCGAGGGTCGGCACGTCGACCACCGCGCCGAGCGCGGCCTGCGGGAAGCTGATCGTGAGGTCGCTCCACACGTCGTCGCCGTCGCGGCGCAGCACCGCGTGCTCGCGCACCCGCAGCAGCACGTGCAGGTCACCCGGCCCGCCGCCGCCGCGGCCGGGCTCGCCCTCGCCGCGCAGGGTCTTGATCGCGCTGTCGCGGGTGCCGGGCGCGACCACCACCGAGAACTCGCGCGCCGGCGCGGCCGCGGCGCCGGCCCCGGCCTCCCCGGTCGGCACCCGGATGGTCTTGGTGCAGCCGAACGCCGCCTCCTCGAAGCCGATCTCCAGCGTGTAGCGCAGGTCGCGCCCGCGCTGCTTGCTGCGCCGCCGCCGCAGCACGTCGCCGATCACGTCCTCGACCGCCTGCGCCACCGCGCCCAGGCCGCTGCCGCCGTCGTCACCGGGCGCGCCCATCCGGTCGTAGCGGGCGCGCTCGCGCGGATCGGACAGCGCGGCGTACGCCTCGTTGATCTCGCGGAAGCGCTCGGTCGCGCCCGGGTCGTCGGGGTTGACGTCGGGGTGGCACCGGCGCGCCAGCTCGCGATAGGCCCGCTTGAGGTCGGCCTCGTCGGCGTCCTTGCTGATGCCGAGGATCTCGTAGTAGTCGCGCCGCCGCTTGGCCATGGCCCCTACCCCGCTCCGTCCTGCGCGCTGGCGTACAGGGCCTCGCCGATCTGCTGGGCCGACGCCTCGAGGCGGATGACCGCGCCCTCGACCTCGGCCAGGTCGCCGCTGTCGATGGCGCGCCGGCAGTCGATCAGATCGCCCTCGAGCGCGGCCCGGGCCTCGGCCGGCAACACGCCGCCGAAGTCGGCCAGGGCCCGCTCGGCCGAGTACAGGAGCCCCTCGGCCTTGTTGCGGGCCTCGACCAGCCGGCGCCGAGCCTGATCCCCCTCGGCGTTCTCGATCGACTCGGCGACCAGGCGCTCGATGTCCTCGCCCGACAGGCCGCTGGTCGGGGTCACCGTGACCCGCTGCTCGCGCCCGGTGCCGAGGTCGCGCGCGCTGACGGTGAGCAGGCCGTCAGCGTCGATGTCGAACGCCACCTCGATGCGCGGCACCCCGCGCGGCGCCGGCGGGATGCCGGTCAACTCGAAGTGGGCCAGCGACTTGTTGTCGAGGGCCAGCTCGCGTTCGCCCTGCAGCACGTGCACGTTGACGAACGGCTGGTTGTCGATGGTGGTGGAGAACACCTCGGTCGCGCGCGCCGGCACCGTGGTGTTGCGCGGGATGAGCTTGGTCGACACCCCACCCGCGGTCTCGACGCCGAGCGACAGCGGGGTGACGTCGAGGAGCAGGACCTCCTCGACCTCGCCGGTGAGCACGCCGGCCTGGATGGCGGCGCCAACCGCGACCACCTCGTCGGGGTTGACCCGACGGCTGGCCTCGCGCCCGAACAGCTCGGCCACCAGCTGGTGCACCCGCGGCATCCGGGTCTGGCCACCGACCAGGATGACGATGTCGACGTCGGCCGCCTGCATGCCGGCGTCGGCCAGGGCGCGCCGGCACGGATCGAACGTGCGCTGCAGCAGCGGCTCGACCAGGGTCTCGAGCTGGGCCCGCTCGAACGGCAGCTGCAGGTGGACCGGGCCGTCGGGCGTGGCGGCCAGGAACGGCAGGTTGATCTCGGTGACGTAGGCGTTCGACAGCTCGATCTTGGCCCGCTCGGCCGCCTCCTTGAGGCGCTGCAGGGCCAGCCGGTCGCCGCGCAGGTCGAGCCCGCGCTGCTGCCGGGCGAACTCCGACATCAGCCACTCGACGATGGCGTTGTCGAAGTCCTCGCCGCCGAGGAAGGTGTCACCCGCGGTCGAGCGGACCCGGAACACGCCGTCGGCCAGCTCCAGCACCGACACGTCGAACGTGCCGCCACCGAGGTCGTACACGGCGATCCGCTCGGCGGTCTCGGCCTCGCGTCCATACGCCAGCGCCGCCGCGGTCGGCTCGTTGATGATGCGCAGGACGTCGAGCCCGGCGATCTTGCCGGCGTCCTTGGTGGCCTGGCGCTGGGCGTCGTCGAAGTAGGCCGGCACGGTGATGACCGCCTCGCCGATCGGCTCGCCCAGCCAGTCCTCGGCGGTCTGGCGCATCTTGCCCAGGACGATGGCCGAGATCTCCGGCGGCGAGTAAGCGCGGCCGCGGACCATCACGTGGGCGTCGCCGTTGGCGGCCGCCACCACCTCGTACGGGCAGGTCAGGATGTGGCGCTGCACCTCGGCGTCGTCGTACTTGCGGCCCATCAGCCGCTTGACCGCGAACACCGTGTTCTCGGCGTTGGTGACCGCCTGCCGGCGCGCGGCCTGGCCGACCATCCGCTCGCCCGAGGCGGCGAAGCCGACCACCGACGGCGTCGTGCGCGCGCCCTCGGAGTTGGCGATCACCGTCGTCGCGTCGCCATCGATGATGGCCACGCAGGAGTTGGTGGTGCCGAGGTCGATGCCGACGACGCGGCTCACGCCGCCGTCTCCGGCCCGCCCTCCGCCTTGGGCTTGGCCACCACCACCAGGGCCGGGCGGAGCAGGCGGTCGCCGTTCTTGTAGCCGCGCTGCAGCACGGTCAGGACCGTGCCGGGCGCGGCGTCGTTGGTCTCCTGCTGCGAGATGGCCTCGTGCAGGTTGGGGTCGAACGCCTGGCCCTTGGCCTCGATCGGGGTGACCTCGAGCCGCTCGAACGCGTGGGTGAACTGGCGCAGCACCAGGCGCACGCCGTCGACGATGGCGCTGGCGTCGCCGGCCTGCTGCTGCTCGGCGTGCTCGATCGCGCGCTCGAGGTTGTCGACCACCGGCAGCATCTCCTTGAGCACCTTGGCCCGGGTCTCGATGCGGGCGTCGTCGAGCTCGCGCTTCTGCCGCTTGCGCAGGTTCTCGAGGTCGGCCACCGAGCGCAGGTACTTGTCCCAGCTGTCCTTCTTGTCCTTGGCCAGGGCCGCCAGCTCGGCCTCGAGCTGGGCCACGCGGTCATCGCCGGCGTCGCCGCTGGCGGGGGCGTCGACCTCGACGGCGATGCCGCCGTCGCCTTGATCGTCGGTCTGCTCGTCGGTGCTCATGCGTCGGGCACCATACCATGGCGCGGCGCGCTGGCGTCGTGGGCGGGGTCGGTCGCCGCCACCCCGACCAGGTCGCGCGCGGCCTCGGCCAGGAGGCCGCTGGCTCGGGTCACCTCGGCCTGAGTCGTGGTCAGGCCCAGGCTGAGGCGAGCCACGCCCCAGTCGGGGCCCAGGCCGAGCGCGGCCAGCACCGCCGACGGCTTGCTGTCGCGCTCGGCGCAGGCCGACCCGGTCGACACGTACACGCCGCGGCTGATGAGGACGTTGCGCAGGCCGGCCGCCGAGACCCGGCGCAGGGCCACGCTGAGGATGTGCGGCGCCCGCGCCGCCCCGGCCCCGACCTCGAGGTGCTCGAGCCCGGCCGCCGCCAGCGCCGCCAGGACGGTGCGGCGCATCGCCGCCCAGCGCTCGCTCGCCTCGGCCCGCGCCGCCACCGCGCGGGTCGCGGCCAGGGCCAGCCCGGCCGCCGCCGGCACGTCCTCGGTGCCGGCCCGCAGCCCGCCCTCCTGGCCGCCGCCGCGCCACAGCGGGGTGACGCGGGCGCCGTGGGCCAGCCACAACGCGCCGGCGCCCTTGGGCCCGTGCAGCTTGTGCCCGGCCAGCGCCAGCGAGTCGACCCCGAGCGCGCCGACGTCGAGCGCGATCTTGCCGAGCGCCTGGGCGGCGTCGACGTGGACGTGGGCCCCGGGCGCGCGCGCCCGCACCGCGGCGGCCACCTCGGCCACCGGCTGGATCACGCCGATCTCGTTCTGCACCAGCACCAGGGCCACCACCGCGGCGTCGGCCGGGACCGCCGCCAGCGCGGCCAGGTCGAGCCGGCCGTCGGCGCCGACCGGCAGCACCACGCGCGGGTGGCGCGCCTCGTCGAGCAGGCCGGCGCTGGCGGCGACCGCGGCGTGTTCGACCGCGGAGTGCACCACCGCGCCGGTGCCGCGGGCCCGGGCCGCGCCGAGCACGGCCAGCGCATCGGCCTCGGTGCAGCCCGAGGTGAACACCACCTGCCCGCGCTGGTCGCGCCCACCAACAGGATCGCCGAGCGCCGCCGCCAGCTCGGCCCGGGCCGCCTCGAGCGTGGCCCGGGCCGCACGCCCGAGCGGGTGCGCCGCCGACGGGTTGCCGTAGCAGGTGCGCATGACCTCGACCATGCGCTCGACCACCACCGGGTCGACCGCGGTCGACGCGGCGTTGTCGAGGTAGATCGGCGTGGTGGTCGCGGTCATGATGCGGACGGTGCCCGACCTCGGCGTGTACATCCACTTCCCGTACTGCCGCAAGCTGTGCCCGTACTGCGACTTCGCGGTCGCGGTGGCCCACCCCGAGCCGCCGCACGAGGTGTACCTGGCCGCGGTGCTGGCCGAGCTGGCGGCGCGGGCGCCGGCCGTGCTGGCCGGCGGGGCGCCGGCGCTGCGCTCGATCTACTTCGGCGGCGGCACGCCGTCGTGGTGGCGGCCCGACTGCCTGGCCGCGGTGGTCGAGGCGGTGATCACCACGCTGGCGCCAGGCACCCGCGCCGCGGCGCTGGAGATCACCCTCGAGGCCAACCCGAGCGACTGCACCCCCGCCAGCCTGGCCGGCTGGCGCGCCGCCGGCATCAACCGGGTGTCCATCGGCGTGCAGAGCCTCGACGATGGCGAGCTGCGCGTGCTGGGGCGCGATCACCGTCACGGCGACGGCGCCGCCGCCATCGCCGCCGCCCGCGCCGCCGGTCTGCGCTCGGTGTCGGGCGACGCCATCCTCGGCGCGCCCCGCCCCGGCCGGGCCACGTCGCCGGCCCCGGCCCTGGCCGACCTCGGCTGCGACCACGTGTCGGCCTACGAGCTGACGATCGAGGCCCGCACCGCCTTCGGCAAGCGCACCGCGGCCGGGCGCATGGTGCCGCGCGACGAGGACGAGCTGGCCGCGCTGTACCTGGCGACCGACGAGGCGATGCGGGCGCGCGGGTTCGAGCACTACGAGATCTCGTCGTACGCGCGGCCCGGCCACCGCGCCGTCCACAACAGCCTGTACTGGAGCGGCGGCGACTTCCTCGGCCTGGGCGCCGGCGCCGCCTCGTTCCTGTCGACGCCCGACGCGGCCGACGGCGGTGGCGTGCGTACCCTCAACACCCGGCGCGCGCGCGCCTACCTGGCGGCGCCGACCGCGGCCGGGAGCGAGCACCGGCACGAGCCGGCCGCCGAGGTCGCGCGCGACCGCCTGTGGCTGGGCCTGCGCACCAGCGACGGCGTCGACGCCGCCCTGGTGGGCGCGGCCGGGGCCGACGCCGCCCTGGCCGGCCTGGCCGAGGCCGGGCTGGTCGAGCTCGCGCGGGGGCGGTGGCGACCGACGCTGCGCGGCTTCCTGTTCTCCGACCAGATCGCCCGCCGCGTCGTCGCCGGCTGAGCCGGGCCTGGCCGCTGCCGGCGCGGGCCGGCCCGAGGCCTGGGCTGGCTTGTACGGTATAGTGCCGCGGCGATGACCATCCCGCCCGATCTCGGCCGGCGCGCCCGCCGCATCTTGCAGGCGGTGGTCAGCGAGTACCTGACGTCGGGCGAGCCAGTCGGCTCACGCACCGTCACCCGCCGGCACGACCTCGGCCTGTCGCCGGCGACCGTGCGCAACGTGATGGCCGACCTCGAGGAGCTCGGCCTGCTCGAGCAGCGCCACACCTCGGCTGGCCGCGTCCCGACCCCGACCGGGCTGCGCTTCTTCATCGACGCCATGCTCAAGGTGCGCGGGCTGTCGCCGGCCGAGCGCGACGACATCCGGCAGCGGGTCCGGACCGGCCCGCCCGAGGAGGTGCTGCCGCGGGTGTCGCGCCTGCTGTCGGACCTGACCCACCACGCCGCGGTCATCATCGCGCCCGACCCCAGCCGGCAGCGCTTCTCGCACCTCGAGTTCGTGCCGCTGCGCGGCGGCAAGGTGCTGGTCATCATGGTCGCCACCGACGGCCGCATCGAGAACCGCCTGCTGCCGT
Organism: Kofleriaceae bacterium; assembly: GCA_018058095.1. GTDB lineage: Bacteria > Myxococcota_A > Polyangia > Haliangiales > Haliangiaceae > JABFXX01. The sequence goes on along the minus strand of JAGPCO010000131.1, from coordinate 8,838 downwards.
GGGAGCAGCCGATCGATCCGCCCCGGCTCGAGCGCATCCACAACTACCTCAACGACCTGCTGTCGGGCATGACCCTCGACGAGGTCAAGGACGCGGTCCGGCGCGAGCTCGGCGTCGAGAAGAACCAGTACGACCAGGTGGTGGCCGAGGCGCTGCGCCTGGGCGAGGCCGCGTTCGTGCAGGCGCCCGAGCGCTCGGCCGAGGTGCTGGTGGCCGGCCACGCCAACCTGCTCGACGACGGCGACGACCGGCCCGACACCGGCAGCCGCATGCGCGACCTGCTGCACACGCTCGACACCAAGGAGACCCTGCTGCGCCTGCTCGACGAGACCCGCAACGCCGAGGGCATCCGGGTCTTCCTCGGCGCCGAGACCGCGGTGTCGGCGCTGGAGGGCTCGTCGGTGGTGGCCGGCTCGTACGGCCCCGACGAGACGCCGCTGGGGGCGCTGGCGGTGATCGGGCCGATGCGGATGAACTACGGCAAGGTCATGTCGGTGGTCGACTTCACCGCCGAGGTGGTGAGCGAGATCCTGGCTGGCGCCGTCCCGCCCAAGCCCTAGCAGGCTGCGCGGCGCAGCCGCATTCGCAGCGACCTGCCCCGTGCCCGTGCCCCTGCCCGAATCCGGGCTCCGGCCAGACGAGCCGGCATGGCCCTCACTGCACGAACGCGAAGCTCATCTGCGTGGTGATGCCGGTGGTCGACTCGCGCACCTTCCAGCGCTTGATGGCGGCGATGAGGCACACGCCGAGCGTGTGGTCGGCGTGGCTCGACAGCTTGACGTCGGTCACCACGCCGGCGCGGTCGATCTTGATCGTCGCCGCGATCTTCTTCACGTCGAGGAACGGGTCCTTCTTGAGGGCCTGCTCGTAGCAGCGCTGCCGCCCCATCGACAGCTTGTTGGCGACGTCGCTGACCTCGTCGGGCCGCAGGTCGGTGCGCGGCTGGCCGTTGGAGTCGAGATCACCGCCGGTCGGCTTGACCCCGACCTGCTCACCGCCGCCGCCGCTGCCGTTGGGCCGGCGGATGGGGCCGGTGCCGATCTTGATCCCCGGCTGGCCCGAGCCCGAGCCGGCGCCGGTGCCCGCCCCGCTGCCGATCCGCGGCCGGCGCGGATCGTCGATCTGCATGCCGAGGGTGTCGTCGTCACCGACGGACACGCGCGGGCCGGTGTCGTCGCCGCCCTGGTTGAGGACGAGCAGCACGACGCCGACCAGGCCGAGCAGGACGACGGCCACCACCACCCACAGGACGTGGTGGTGCTTGGTCGCGACCGGGGCGGCCGGCGCCGCGCCCGGACCGCCCACCATCATGCCGGGTGGCCCCATGCCGGCCGGCACCGGCATCGCGCCGGTCGCGCCGAAGCCGCCGCCGAGGCTGGGCATGGCACCGGTGGCGCCGAGGCCAGCGCCGGTGCCGAGGCTGGGCACGGCGCCGGTGGCACGCAGCGCTGGCACCGCCGCCGTCGGCGCGCGACCCGCGGCCGGGCGCGGCCGGTTGGCCTGCCGGGCCAGGTCGGCCAGGTTGACCACCCGGGACACCTCGCCGATGGACAGGTCTCCATCACCTTCATCGTCGTCATCGTCCGATGCGATCGCCGCCGCTGGTGCTGGCGACGGCTTGCTGCGGCCGGCGAACAGGTCGTCGAACCCGCCAGCACCGGCGGTGGCGCCGTGACCATTGCGACCGTGGCCGTTTCCGTTGACCGGCCCGGGCCCGGGTTCGGGCGCGGCCTCGAGCTCGGGTGGTGGCGCGGTGATCATCGTCGGCGGCTCGGCGCCACCGAAGCTGTTGCCGGCCGGGGCAGGTGCCGGCGCAGGCGTGCCGGCGATGGCCGCCGGGCCGGTGCCCTGGGCCGGGTGGGCCGGGCGTAGCCCGAGCGCGCCGCCGATGGAGCTGGCCGGCGCCTTGCCGCCGCCGGGCGATGGCAGCGGCGCCGGCAGGGGCGTACGCGCAGCCGCCGGTGCAGGCGCCCCGCGCCCACCCAGCCCGGCGTTGGCCAGCGGCGACGGCGCCAGGGCCGCGCTGGTCGGCGACTCGAGCCGCGGCTGACGGGTGGCGGCGTCGGCCTCGAGCGCGGCCATCGTCGCGGCGAACAGCGGCTCGGGTTCGGGTTCCGGCGGGCGCGGCGGCGGCGTGGCGGCGGGCGCGGTCTGCGGCCGTGGCGGCGGCCGGCGCAGCCCGCGGAAGTGGCTGACCTTGTCGACCGGCAACCAGTCGTCGAAGCCTTCACACCAGCAGTGCAGGTCGGCGTCGGACGGCCGGGCCCGGATCCACGCCTGGGCCTGAGCCAGGCTGAGCGGTCCGTGCTGGGTGCCGTCGAGCGAGACGTACCACTCCTCCTCGAGCGCGGCTGGCGGCGCCCCGCCCCCACCGCCCGGGCCGGCCATCGCCGAGGCGAACGCGGCCTGCAGCGGCGCGCCACCACCACGTGCCCCGCCCGACGGCGCCGTCGCCGGGGCCGGCTCGGCAGCAGCCAGCTCGGCCTCGCCGCCCTCGCGGACGGTGATGACGTTCGCGCAGTTCTTACAGCGGATCTTGAGGATCTTGCCGCGGACGCGCTCGTCAGCGATCGAGTACCGGGTCTTGCAGCGATCGCAGGCGAATTTCATGGCGCGTCGGCGCGCTCCGCGCCCGTTCGGGCGGGGCGTTTCACCTCCCTATTGTGCCGAAGAACCCGTGACATGCAAAGAGGTTACGCCGCCTTCGCACACGCCGTCGTGGTCGCGTGTGGCCGGGCGAGCGGTTTCAACGGCCTGCGGCATCGAGCCGTGGCGCCAGGCGGGCCGGCGCGGCGTCTGCAGCGATCCCGTCACCCGGGCCGTTGCCGGTGCGGGCGTCGGTGTGTGCCGGCGCGCCCTGCCCGCCCACCTCGGTGGTGCTGGCGTCGACGGTCCCGGCCGCTGGCTCGCCGCCGCGCCGGCGCCGGGCCAGGACCCGTGGCAGCAGCGGCACCACGTCGCGCAGCCTGGCCTGGCTGCGGGTGAGCAGGAAGCCGCGCACCACGTACACCTCGGCCGACACCTCGACCTCGAGCGCGAGGTCGAGGTCGTCGAGGGTGGCGCCGATCCAGCCGGCGCTGGCCTGGGTCAGCTGGTAAGCCCGCTCGTCGGCGCCGCGCACGAGCCGCCCGGCCTCGAGGCGGAGCGGCAGGACCAGCCACTCGCTGCTGCCGGGGCCGCGCTGCCGCCGCACCGCGGCCAGCTCGACCCGCTCGCCGACGCGGACCAGCCCGGCGAACACCAGCCCTGGCACGGTCACGCTGGTGACCCGGCGCGGGCGGTCGCCACCGGCGAGCACCAGCAGCTCGTCGCCGGCGAGGTACAGGCCGCCGGCGTCGAGGCAGCCGAGGTACCGCGCGCCGACGCCTTCGACCAGGCGCTCGATGGCCGCCGGCTCGGGCAGGCTGCAGGCCAGGGCCGGGACCGGCTCGGCCACGCTGGCGTCGGGCCCGACCGGCGCGGGCGCGGTGGCACCGGCCGCGGCGGTCAGGATGACCGCGGCCACCCGCCGTCCTCCGTCGCCGTCGCTGCCGCCGGCCGGGCCGGCGCCGGGCTCGACCAGGAGCCGGGCCGACGGCAGGCCGCTGGGCCGGACCAGGCGCGGGTCGGTCAGGATCGCCGCCGGCGCCAGCGCCGGGCCCAGCTCGTCGAGCACCGCCGCCAGCGTCGATCCGACCTGGTGGCCCCGCTCGGTCCGCGCCACCTCGGGCGCCGCGACCGACACGAACGAGGTCGGCTCGAGGGGCGGCCCGCCGACGAGGATCTTGCCGCCTTCGGCGCGGATGACCGACACCCGCACCACGCCCGGGACGTCGAGCACCGCCACCCGCGGCCCCGACGGCAGCTGGGCCAGCACCGCCGACAGCTGCTCGCCGACCCGGTACGGACCGACGCTGCCGTCGCGGATGGCGTGCGGCGGCAGCGGGTGCACGCTGCTGACCGGGCGATCGATGACCCGGCGCGGCCGGGCCGCGTCGCCGCCGGCCGGCGGCGCCTGGTCGCCGCCGCGACAGGCCGGGCCGAGCGCGGCCAGCAGCAGCGTCGCCGCCAGGCCCAGGCCCGGACGTGCAGGCCGGCGGCGAGAGGTGATCACAGCAGGACGTAGACTAGCAGGCCGATCGCGATCAGGGCGAGCAGCACCACCAGCGCCCACGGCGCCCCGCGCGAGGCCTGGGCGGTGATGGACGCGCCGATGACCGGGCCGCTGGTGAGCGGGGCGGCCGGCCGCGGCACCGGGCCGCTGGTCACCGGCCCGGCGACACGCGGGATCGGGCCACTCGTCGCCGGGGCGGCCATCGCCGGGGCGGCGCCGTCGGGGGCCGCCGGGAAGCCCGGGCCGGTGCTGCTGGTCGGCGGCGGCAGCGGCAGCTTGGTGCCCATCGGCACCAGCGGCGGCGGCGGCGTGAGCGCCGGCGAAGGCGCCGGCGGCGCGCCGGCGAAGGCCGGATCGGGACGGGCCGGCACCGCGGTCGCCCCGCGCAGCGTCGACGCCTCGAGGTCGTCATCCTCGGCGCCCGGCACCGGCGTGCGCATGGCGCGCAGCTCGTCGAGGTCGATGCCGAGCGCGGCGGCCACGTCGGCCTCGGGCTGCTCGTCGTCCTCCCACTCGCGCCCGGGCGCGCCGGGCTCGCCCGCCGCCTGGTAGCCGGCGAACACGCCGGCGTCGAAGTTGAGCTCGTCGCCGTCGCCGGCGCTCTCGGCGATGAGCTCGGGCCGGCGGCTCTTGCCCTCGGCGGCGGCGACCTCGTCGAGGTAACGGGCGATGCGGACCGGGCCGGAGTGCAGGCGTTCGTCGCGCAGGAAGGCCTCGAGATCGTCGGCCAGGTCGTACGCGCTCTGGTAGCGGTCCGACGGGTGCAGCTCGAGCGCGCGCATGACGATGGCCTCGAGCGCGGGCGGGAAGTCGCGGCGGATGAACGTCGGCGGCTGGATCTGGCCGCTGGTGAGGCGGGCCACCACCTCCTGCGCGCTGCCCTTGAACAGGCGGCGGCCGACGGTGATCTCGTACAGCACGACGCCGAGCGAGAAGATGTCGCTGCGGTGGTCGATGGGCTGGCGCGCGGCCTGCTCGGGCGCCATGTAGCTCAGCTTGCCGGGGATGACGCCCTCGGCGCGGAAGCGCTGGCCGCGGGCGCGGGCGATGCCGAAGTCGATGATCTTGAGGAAGCCGTCCTGGGTCACCAGCAGGTTGCTGGGCGAGATGTCGCAGTGGACGATGTCGAGCGGCGCGCCGTCGCCGCCCTCCCAGGTGGCGCGCTTCGCGTGGAAGTAGCCCATGCCGGCGGCGGCCTGGCGGATGAGCTCGACCGCGTGCTCGATGGGCAGGAACTTGCCGACGCCGAGGCCGCGCCGGCACAACACGTTGAGCTCCTCGCCGTGGATGAGCTCCATGGCGATGTACGGCACGCCGTCGCGATCGTCGACGTCGTAGACGTGAACGATGTTGGGGTGGTTGAGGATGGCGCCGATACGCGCCTCGTCGAGGAACATGTCGATGACCCGCGGGTCGGTGGCCAGGTCGGGCCGCAGCCGCTTGATCACGATCTCCTTCTCGAACCCGGCCAGCGCCGCCTGCCGGGCCAGGTAGATCTCGGCCATGCCACCCGTGGCCAGCCGCTTGAGCACCGTGTAGCGCCCACCGACCGGAATCGGCCGCGACACGTCGTCGGCCGCGAGCACGCTGGGGATCATGGCGCGCCTCCGGCGGCGGGCGCGATGCGCCCACCCACGTTGATCTCATCGGGCCGCGACACGTCGTCGGCCGCGAGCACGCTGGGGATCATGGCGCGCCTCCGATCGCCGCCAGGGCGGCGGCGGTGGCGGCGATGGCGGTGCGGGCGCCGGCCGAGGCGGCGGGCGCGCCGGCGCCGCTGGCCTCGGGGCCAGGCGTGGCGACGTCGTCGGCGATGGCGCGGAACACCTCGACCATGCCGGTCGACAGGCCGCCCAGGTCGTAGCCGCCCTCCATGGCCACCAGCAGGCGGCCACCGGCGACGCGGTCGGCGATGGCGCGGACCCGGCGGGCCAGGCTGGCGAACCCGGCCTGGGTGACGCGCATGCTGGCCAGCGGGTCGTCCTCGTGGGCGTCGAACCCGGCCGAGACGATGACCAGGTCGGGCGCGAAGCGCAGCATGGCCGGGCCGAGCACCTGGTCCATCGCCGCCGCGTAGTCGGCGTCGCCGCAGCCGGCCGGCAGGCCGACGTTGACGGTGGCGCCGCGCGCGCGCTCGCCGCCGATCTCGCCGGGGGCGCCAGTGCCCGGGTAGTACGGGTACTGGTGGACGCTGAGGTACATCACCGCCGGGTCGTCCCAGAAGATGTCCTGGGTGCCGTTGCCGTGGTGCACGTCCCAGTCGAGGATGGCGACCCGGGCCGCGCCGGCGGCGCGGGCGGCGGCGGCGGCGACGGCGACGTTGTTGACCAGGCAGAAGCCCATAGCGCGGTCGCGGGTGGCGTGGTGCCCGGGCGGGCGCACCACGGCGAGCCCGCGCTGGCGCTGGCCGGCCATGATCTGCGTCGCCAGCTCGGCCACGCCGCCGGCGGCGCCGAGCGCGGCGCCCCAGGTCTCGGGCGAGAAGTACGTGTCGGGGTCGATCCACCCGCTCTTGCCGGGCACCGTGCGGGTCAGCTCGTCGAGGTAGCTGGCGCCGTGGACCCGGGCCAGCTCCTCGTCGGTGGCCGGGCGCGGCGGCACCCGGTCGCTGCGCGAACCCAGGCCGGCGGCCAGGAGCGCGTCGCGAACCGCCTCGGCCCGGGCCGGCCGTTCCGGATGGCCAGCCGGCGCACGGTGGCCAAGGAACAGGTCATCGAGGAGCGCGCCCAGCACGGGGAAGCGGAGACCTTACACGAAGTTGCCGGCCCGGTCGCCGCCCCTTCCGGGGATCTCGGCGGCGGGGCACGGCGCGGGGCCCGCCTGGCGGGCTGCCGGGCCCGTCGCGCGCTCAGGCGAACGGCGAGCGCCGCGGGGCGACCCCGTGCCGCGTCCCGACCTCGCGGATCTTCGCGACCAGGGGCAGCGGCTCCGCGTCGGGGTCGAGGATGACCGACAGGTGGCCGCCGTCGAGGGGCAGCACCAGGTTGAAGAACCGGCCGTAGCGCACCAGCAGGTAGTCGAGCCCGTCGCAGTCGACGTCGCCGCGCCGGCTGGTCAGCTCGACCAGGACCGGGTTGACGATGAGCTCGTCCCAGCGCTCGCTGTCGGCGGCGCCACCCGCGCCCTGCCGCTCACGCAGCAGCGGCTCGCCGCCGCCCAGGTGCAGGGCGGCGTAGCGGATCACCGGGGAGACCTCGAGGATGGCGTCGAGCAGCTTCTCGCCGTTCATGACCGCAGTATCCTGCAGCGCTCAGCACGTCGCCAGCACCCGGGCCCGCGCCACGCGCGCAACCGGCGCAGCTCGCGCGCATCACCTGCGCCGACGGCTTCGGCTGGCGCCGCCTCGCGGCTGGCCACGCAGGCCCGTGCGCCGCGCCGCGCGGGCGCGCCGCGGCGGCGTCGCCTGCGCCAGCGCCTCGAGCCGGTCGAGGCAGGCCAGGACCCAGCGCGTCCACGGCGCCGGCTGCTGGTCCTGGTCACCATCGTGCCAGGGCGAGCGCAGCGTGGTCTCGACGCAGCCACGGCGGTAGCGCTCCTCGACGCGCGAGCCATACTCGCCGTGCTTCCGCTCGAGGAAGAACGTGCCGGCGCCCGGGCGCGGACCGAGCTGCAGCTGGCCCTGGCGGCCGGCGCCGCGATCGACCCGCACCTGGGCCAGGTGGCCGTCCGGGTGAAACCCGGCGTCAGCCGCCAGCACCGCCGGCACCAGCGACGCGTCGATGTGCCCGGGCGGCACGCCGGCCGGGCGGGACTCGCTCAGCTCGACGGCGCGCCCCTCGAGCGCCGACACCAGCGCGGCGTCGAGCCGGGCGCCGCGGGCGCCGTCCGCGAGGTGAAAGAGCACGCGGTGGATCCCGCGGACGCGCCCCTGCTCGCGCCAGTCGTCGGCGCGAGTAGCGCAGAAGCGATCGCGGTGCGCGACCAGCTCCGGATCTCGCGTCGGGGCCAGGTCGACCAGCACCTCGCACAGGATGAGCGCGGTGAGATCGTCGGGCGCCGCGCGCAGGTGTTCACGCACCGTGGCGCAGGTCTCGCGGATCTGGTTCGCCGTCGGCGACGTGGTGGCCAAGGCTGCAAACAGCGGGCGCTGGCGGAGGGCATCCATACCGCCCAGCGCTGCAAGTCGTGTACGCGCGCAAGCACGCGGACCCGCGCCCCTGCCCGCTCCGCCGCGACGCAGCGCCGCGCCCGGCTGCTCCACGACGGCGCACGGCTGCGCCAGCGCGGACGCTGCGCACCTGCCGGTGGGTGACATCCGCAGCCTGGCAGAAGCCATGGCCGGTGGACCCAGATTGTCGGCGCATCCGGACCGAACGACCTCGGTTCGCACGGCACTGAGGTCAGATCTTCACGTCCGCCGCGAGTCGTCGCAGGAAGACCTCCACCTGCTCACGCACCGGGCGGCCAGCCAAGGGCGTGGCAGTGCTGAAGTAGTAGAGGAGCTCGTAGTACGCGGGATTGTCGAAGTGCGAGCCGAGCAGGTCGAGCGCCCCCCACAAGCTGCGGTCGTCCGTGACGTGCTTCGCGGTCCACGAGACCGCGGCGTAGACCCACTTCTTCTCCGCGAGCGACTCGCTCGGGACGACGAGCTGCTGGGTGAGCAGGGACAGGTCCTCGACCGTGTTCACCTGCGGGTCCCAGGCGGCGAGGGCCAGCGCCAGCTCGGGCGAGATGTCGGCGTCAATCGCACCGCCGGCCACGGCATGGTCGGCCGCCGCGACGAGGCACTCCACCCCTGCCAGCCC
>JAGPCO010000130.1 GCA_018058095.1 Kofleriaceae bacterium | reverse complement strand
ACAGCAACAGCAACAGCAACAGCAACAGCAACAGCAACAGCAACAGCAACAGCAACAGCAACAGCAACAGCAACAGCAACAGCAACAGCAACAGCAACAGCGACAGCGACAGCGACAGCGACAGCGACAGCGACAGCGACAGCAACAGCAACAGCAACAGCAACAGCAACAGCAACAGCAACAGCAACAGCAACAGCAACAGCAACAGCAACAGCAACAGCAGCAGCGAGCCCGAGCCCGACGGCGCCTGGGCGCCGGCGGTCGAGCCGATGGCCGAGGCGCTGGCGCGGGCGGCGCTCCGGGCAGGCGCGGTGGCGGCGGGCCACGGCTACTTCGCCCGGCTGCGCTACCTGGGGCAGCTCGACCGGACCTACCTGGTGTGCGAGGGCGACGGCGAGCTGGTGCTGGTCGACCAGCACGTCGCGCACGAGCGCATCATGCTCGACCGCCTGCGGGCGCGCCTGGCCGCCGGGGACGCGCCGACCCAGCGCCTGCTGTTCCCGGCCACGATCGAGCTGACCGAGAGCGAGCGGGCCTGGATCGAGCGGGCCGATGCCAGCCTGCGCCGGGTCGGGTTCGACCTCGAGCCGTTCGGCGGCCGCGCCGTCGCCGTCAAGGCCATGCCGGCCGGCCTGCGCGGCGACCCCGCCACCGCGCTGCGTGGCCTGCTCGCGACCTGGCTCGGCGATGACGACGCCGCCACCGGCGCGCCCGTCGCCGTCGCCGACGCCATCCTGTCGTCCATCGCCTGCCACGCCGCCCACCGCGCCGGCGACCTGCTCGAGCCGTCCGAGGCCGGCGCCGTCCTGCGCGCGCTCGACCCGCTGGCCGCCGCCGGCACCGACCCGCACGCCGCCGGCCGCGCCCACGGCCGCCCGCTCCTGCTCCGCCTCGCCGTGCACGAGATCGGCCGCCAGCTCGGCCGCTGAGCAGGTCGGGGCCGACGCGGTGTGATCAGTCCTGGTAGTAGGTGATCGTCAACGGCCCAACGGCGATGACGTCGCCGCTTCGCAGCGCCCGCCGGGTAGCAACGACTACCCCGCCAACCCGCACCGAGGCGCGCGCCGCGATCGGCGCGACCCACCACGCACCGCTCTCGAGCCAGACGCGGGCATGGCGTCGCTCCAGCCCCGGCAGGTTCATCCTGGTCTGGCAGTTGGCGTGCCGACCGATCTCCACCGGCGCATCGGCAAGGGGGAGCACCTGACCGTGGTTCCGCTCGTCCAGGAACTGCAGTTGCCCTCGCACCAACAACCAATCCTACCTTCGAATGCCCCGAGGGCGCATGTGTGGGTGAACGTGTGGGGTGCTACGGACGCGGGAGTTCGCGGTCCGCCCGGACCCGCTCCAGCTCCCCGTACAGGCGCTCGATCAGCTGGAGCAGGTTGGTCCGCAGGCGATCCGGACTACCGACGGCATACCCCATCTCCATGCGGAAGCGGTCGAGCAAGGTTTTGCGGTCGAGCGGTTGCGCGGCGTGCAGCTGCTCGACCTGCTGATCGTCGTGTTCAGCGCCGCGCACCACCTTGCTGAGCACGAGGTCGTGCCGCTCGACCACCCAGATCTCGAGCCAGACCAGCCCGGGCAAGTACCGCTGCAGGCGGCTGTCGTACTCCGACGGCAGATCGGCCGCGACGGAGCGACTCATCGGCGCCTCGATGCCGAGCTCGGCCTCGGCGCGCCGAGCGGCCTCGACCAGGTGGTCGGGGATGCGCTCGAACGTGTCGATGTCCGATGTCGTGGACGCGCCGCCGTGGATCGCGATGGCCGCGCCACCGATCAGGATCACCTTGGCCGGTGCGGACAGGTGCCGGTCCACCGCCTCGAAGAACCGCTGAAGCTCCGCCTGACCCAGCACCCGCCGATCCGCGTATCGGGTCACGGCTGCACGAACTTCTCGAAGAGGGATCGGAACGAGTCGAGCTCCGCCTTCATCCGGAAGCCCCACGCCTGCGCGAGCGGGAACTCGCCGGCACCACCGAGGCGCAGATCCTCGTGCACGAAGTAGTCGCGGACCGACCGCACCCGCCGGTCGCGGAACATGTCGGCCCAGCCCTCGAACTTGCCCGCCCCGCCGAGCTGGCCGGTCAGCGCGAGCAGGAACCCCATCGCGTGCTTGTCCTCGGCGCCGTGCAGATGCTCGAGAAGGTCATGTACGTCGAGCCGCTGCTCTTGCTCCTGCCGCCACAGCAGCACTGGCAACGCACGCGCGACAACGGGGTCACGTCGGCTGTGGGTGACCGCGCGAGCGAGCAGCTCGGCCAGGTCTGAGGTCGGAGCCTTGGCGGCCTCGACGCCGCGCAGCGGCGCCCCCAGCGCCGCCAGCTCCCGCAGCAGGTTCTCGACATGCGCTGGCGCTGCGCGCGCCGGAGTCTGCGACCTGACGGACGCACCCAGCAGCGCCCGAAGGGGTCCGGCCGCTGGGTGACTAGCGTTGGCTCGAAAGACCTCCCGCCCATCCTGGCGAGACTGCTCCACCAGGCCGACGCGCTTCATCGCCTTGAGTTCGCGGTGGGCGCTTGCGAACGCCAACCCGGTGGCGTGGGCCAGCTCGGACACCGTGCCATGGCTACCCTCGGTCCAGAGCGCGAGCAGCAGCCGGCGGCGAGCCTTCGTTGGGACCAGGTATTGGAGAGCATCCATCACATATCCATAAATATCATATTGTCTGCATATCCACTAACGAGATAGTTGGATGTATTAACATCAACTACTTACGGATCGGCATTCGTCGACTGCCGGTTGCCTCGCCCCGGGCCTTCCGATAGGGTCGCGGCCATGGGTAGCCGAGTCGACCAGCCCGGGCGCCGCGTGGTCGCGGTCACCGGGGCCTGCACGTACCTCGGCACCGAGCTGATCCGCCACCTCGAGGAGGACCGCGCGGTCGAGCGGGTGCTCGCGCTCGACGTGCGGCCACCGACGGTGACCGACCCGGCCACCACCAAGGTCGAGTTCGTCAAGCTCGACCTGACCCAGCCGACCGTCGACGGCGAGCTGGCGACCCTGCTCGGCGACGCCCGGGTCGACACCTTCGTCCACGGCGCGTTCCTGTCGCACCCGACCCACGCCTCGGAGTGGGCGCACGAGCTCGAGGACGTCGGCACGATGCACGTGCTCAACGCCTGCGCCGGGGCGCCGCCGCGCCGGGTCGTGCTGGTGTCGACGACGATGGTGTACGGCGCCCACCCCGGCAACCCCAACTACCTGACCGAGGACGCCGAGCTGCGCGGCCACCGCGACTCGCGCTTCGTCAACGACAAGGTCCGGGCCGAGAAGCAGGTCGCCCGCTTCGCCCACGACCACCCGCAGGTCGAGACCTGCGCCCTGCGCTTCGCGCCGGTGCTGGGGCCGACCGTCGACAACCTGTTCACCCGCTTCTTCCGGCGCCCGGCCGCCCCGGTCATGCTCGGGCACGACCCGCTCCTGCAGTTCATCCACGAGCAGGACGCGGCCTGGGCCCTGCACCGCGCGGTCGGCTCGTCGGCGCGCGGCGCCTTCAACATCGTCGGCAAGGGCGTGCTGCCGTACACCACCGTGCTGGCCATGCTCGGCCGGGTCCCGGTGCCCATGCCGTACCTGGTGGCGCGCGGGCTGAGCCGGGCCCTGTGGGCGACCCAGATCGTCGGCTCGCCGCCGTCGTTCCTCGATTTCCTCCTGTACCTGTGCGTGGCCGACGGCGGCCGGGCCAGCCGCGAGCTCGGCTTCACCGCCCGCCTCGGGCTCAAGCGCACCCTGGGCGACTTCCTCGGCGTCAGCCCCGAGGACGGCGCCACCGACGTGACCCGGGTGTACGCATGAGCGAGCTGCCGCCCGACGACGAGCTGGCCGGTGACCCGTACGAGGACGACGTTGGGTTCGGCGACGACGTGTACCTGGGCGAGGAGGCGGTGGTCCCGCCCGGCGACTACGACAGCGTGCGCGCGGCCGACCCCGAGCTCGATCCCGACAGCCCGGAGCTGCGCGAGCTCGAGCGCCGGCTCGGGGCCCAGCGCAGCGCGGTGGTGCCGATCGACCTGCGCCGGCACCTGCCGCTCGAGGCGTTGTGGGCGCGCTGGCGCCGCCTCGCCATGTGGGGCCGGTCCGACGTCGTCGACGACTTCGGGCGCGACCCCAAGGCCAGCGCGCGCTGGGAGCCGCTGTTCGAGTTCCTGTACAGCAAGTGGTTCCGGGTCCACGCCATCGGCGTCGACAACGTGCCGGCCCGCGGCCGCGCCCTCCTGGTGTGTAACCACGCCGGCACCCTGCCCTACGACAGCGCCATGGTCATGCACGCGGTCCGGCGCGACCACCCGGCCCGGCGCGACGTCCGCCCGCTCATCGAGGACGCGGTGTTCCACCTGCCGTTCCTCGGGCCGATGATGAACCGCATCGGCGGCGTGCGCGCCTGCCCGGAGAACGCCGAGCGCCTGCTCGGCAAGGACGAGCTGGTGGCGGTGTTCCCCGAGGGCGTCAAGGGCATGAGCAAGCTGTGGCGCGATCGCTACCGCCTGCAGCGGTTCGGGCGCGGCGGCTTCGTCAAGCTGGCGCTGCGCATGGGCGCGCCCATCATCCCGGTCGCGGTGGTCGGGGCCGAGGAGGCCACGCCCATGCTCGGCAAGATCACCTGGTTCGCCAAGCACCTCGGGGTGCCGTGGGTGCCGGTGACGCCGACCTTCCCGTGGCTCGGCCCGGCCGGGCTCCTGCCGCTGCCGTCGCGCTGGGCCGTGCAGTTCGGCCCGCCGATCGACCTCGGCGCCGACCTGCCGCCCGACGCCGCCGACGACCGCCTGCTGGTCAACCGCATCGCCGATCAGACCCGCGGCCAGCTGCAGGCCATGGTCGACCAGCTGCGCCTGCAGCGCGGCCGCGCCTTCCTGTAGCGGCGCCGCGACGCGGCCCACCGAGCGTCGGTCGCACGTTCACGGCGTCGATCAGGTCCACGGCGAGCGTTCCCGCTCACGAGCGCGGCCACGATCACGGGGTCGGCCACGATCACGGCAACGGCCACGATCACGACCACGCGGGAGGGCCGGCGCGGTCTGCCCGCGCCTCAGTACGGGTGGTGGTGCCCGTCGGCCCCGGCCAGGTGCGGGTGCGGGTGCGGGTGGTGGTGGTGCGGGTTGCCCGGGTGCGGGTGACCGCCGTGGCCGTGCTCGTGGCTGCGGTGGCGACGCGGCGTGGTGCGCGAGCTGGTCGGGCTGGCCTTCCACGCCTTCTTGCTCGACGACGACGAGCCGCTGCAGCCGAGGCCCAGACCGCCGAGCACGACGACGAGCGCGGCCAGGATGGAGACGCGGCGGTGGGTCATGGCTTCTTGCGCTCCGCCAGCTTCTGCTTGAGCCGGGCCAGCTCGTCGTCGACGGTCGGGTCCGGCTTGCCGCGGCCGCCGCCGGCCGGGGCGCGGCCCGCCGGTGGGGTGGCGCTCGGACGCGACGGCGGGGCTTCCCCGGCGGCGGTGCGCCGCTTGAGGTCGGCCAGCGCGTCGTCGAGGCTGGCGGCCGGGCGCGGCGGCGGGCCGCTGGCCGCGCCGGCGTCGGGCCGCGAACCGGCCGCGCTGGCGCTGGCCCCGGCCCGCGCCGCCACCTCGCGCGCCCGCGCCAGCTCGCGCTGCTCGCCGTCGAGCCGGGCCAGCTCTCCGAGCAGGGCGTGCATCCGCGCGCGCTCGACCTCGGCCGCCTTGTCGTGCCGGCCGGCGTCGTCGTCCCGACCGGCCGCGCGCGCGGCCCGGGCCGCCTCGGTCGCGGCGTCGGCGCCACGGCGGGCCGCCATCATCGCCGCCGAGGCCTCGGCCAGCCGCGCCTTGACCTCGCCGGCGAGGCGATCGAGCTCGGCCAGCGGCGGTGGCGCGGCCGGCGCGGCCGGGGCCGCGCCACCCTCGCCGCCGAGGTCCTCCAGCTCGCCCGGCATGGCGCTGACCCGCGCCGCGGCGTCGACCGCGGCCGAGGCGGCGCGAACCCGCTCGTGGGTGGCGGCCCGGCTCACCGCCAGGCGCTCGTCGATGATGGCGTGCCGCTGGCGCGCGACCGCGAAGACGATGTCGGCGGTGTTGTCGGCGCCATCGGCGGCGGCGGCGGGCGCCGGCCCGGCCTTCACCGCGCTCTCGAGCGCGCCCGACAGCAGCAGCAGGTTGCCGACACCGACGGCGCGCCGGCGGGCCTCGAGCGCGGCCAGCGCCCGCGCCGCGCCCGCGCCCGGGTCGTCGACCAGCGCGAGCAGGCGGGCGCCGGTCAAGAGCACCCGGGCCACCACCGCCGGCCGCGGCCGGGCCACCACCAGCTCGGCCGCCCGCCACAGCAGCGGCGCGTCGGCGGTGGCGCCGAACAGCTTGCCGCGCAGCCCCAGCGCCGGCACCTGCCGCCGCACGACGGCCGCGACCTCGCCGTCAGCGCCGGCGTCGAACAGGAAGGTCATGCCCTCGCCGCCCGTGGTGAGCGACAGCTGCAGGCACAGCTGCCCGGTCACCTCGGCCCCGAGCCCGGCCACCTCGATCAGGACCGGGGTGCCGGTCAGGCCGAAGCGCTGGCGCAGCGCGCGCACGTCCTGCCGACCGGCGTCGGCGTAGGCGCGCTCGCCGAACGGGCCGACCACCAGCACCCGATCGCCCTCGACGCCGTGTTCACTCAGCGCGGCGGCGGCGGCGTCATCGACGGCGACGAAGCGATCGGCGTCGGTCTGGGCCCAGGCCGCGGCCGGCTCGAGCTCGCTCACCACCGCCACCACCGGCGCCGGCGCGCTGGCCTGATCGCGGGCGACGGTCAGCGCCTGCGCCGCGTGCGGATCGAACGCGATCGCCACGTCGGGCGGGTTGCCGTCGAGCTCACGCCGCAGCCGGCGCTCGGCGCCCTCGCCCAGCAGCGCGCGCCGGACCCGGTCGGCCATGCCGCCACCCCCGCCGCCGGCGCCGCCGACGTCGATCGCCCGCACCCGCATCCCGGCCGCCTCGATCGCGGCCAGGACTGGCACCACGGTCGCCGCCGGCACGCCGGCGCTGGTCACCACCAGCACGTGTGGGGCGGTCTCGCTCACGATCGCTCCTCGGCGCGACCGGCCGCGTCGGCCCCGCGCCGGACCGGCCACACCTCGGGGTTGACCAGGTTGTCGGGCCTTCGTGCCAGCAGCACGTCTCGCGCCGCGCGCGTCGCTAGCCTGGCCATGCGGGTCCTGGCCGAAGTGGTAGCCGATCCGATGTGCGGCGCCAAGACGACCCGCTCGCTGTCGCGCAGGCGCGGGTTGATGGCCGGCTCCCCCACGAACACGTCGAAGCCGGCCGCGAACAGGCGGCCGGCCTCGAGCGCGTCGACCACGGCGTCCTCGTCGACGCAGGCGCCGCGCGCGGTGTTGATGAGGACGGCGGTCGGCTTCATGTGGGCCAGGGCGGCGCGGTCGATGAGGTGGCGGCTACCGGTGGTGAGCGGCGTGTGGATCGTGACGACGTCGGCCCGGGCCAGCAGCTCGTCGCGGCCGACCTCCTGCGCCGGGCTGCCCGCCTCGGCCCGGCCGCCGCAGTACAGCACCGGCATGGCGAAGCCGGCGGCGCGGCGGGCCACGGCCCGGCCGATCCGGCCCATGCCGAAGATCCCCAGGGTGGCGCCGCCGACGTCGACCCCGAGCAGGAGGTCGAGCGCCCACCCGGCGAAGCGCCCGGCCCGGACCAGGCGCTCGCCCTCGCCGAGCCGGCGCGCCGCCGCCAGGATGAGCGCCCAGGTCAGGTCGGCCGTGGCCTCGGTCAACACGTCGGGCGTGTTGGCCACGCATACGCCCAGCTCGGTCGCCGCCGCCACGTCGATGTTGTCGACCCCGACCGCCACGTTGGCGACCACCCGCAGGCGCGGCGCCGCGGCCAGGAGGGCGCGATCGATCGGATCCGACAGCAGGCAGACCACGCCATCGGCGGCCATGGCCGCGCCACGCAGGGCCGCGCCGGCGGCGGTGACCACCTCGACGCCCGCCAGCTCGGCCCGCACATCGAACGGCAGCGGGGTGCAGGCGACGAGCACCTCGTCATTGTAGCCGGCCCGAGCCGCGGCCACCGCCGGCCGCGTGGGCTGGTTGCGGCGGGCCGCTGACCTGAGATCGTCGACCTCGGCAAACATCTGAAATTCCTCTAATTTCGTCGAGACAGTCGGGACTGACGGTCATTCGTTCTCGGTTGACAACTACATCGAACCACACTAGCTTGCGCCCCTTCGGCCATGGGGTTAGCCGCCGCCATGGCGTTATCGAGGTGGGATGCGTATGGACACTCAGCGAACTTCTGGTCGGACGAACACCCAGGGCGGGTCTGCACCCGCCGCCAGCCGGGCCCCGACCGTCCCGCCACCCATCCCGGCCGCGGCGCGCGCCCGTGGCTCGTCGCCCCAGGTGACGTCCGACGTGGACGCGCCCTCGCCCGCCGCCCTCTCTGCTCCCTCTAGCCCCGGTCCGACCATGAGCCCAGTCACCTACTCCGGTTTTCCCTCGTCCGAGCCGACCCTGCCAGGCTCCGAGCCGACCCACGTCGGGACCGGCACCAACCCGGGCACTCACGTGCTCGCGGTCAGCGGCAACACCGACCAGATCCCGCAGTTCGACGCCCAGGAGCTGTTCGGCGACGGCGAGGGCGAGCGCACGGTCGTGCAGGCCGTCCCGTTCGACCTGCGCGCCCGCTTCACCGGGCGGCGCGGCCCGATCGACACGCTGCTGGCGATGTTCGCCAAGACCGGCTCGACCCGCACCGCTAGCCTGGCCGCCCTGATCGGCGAGCCTGGCATGGGCAAGAGCCGCCTCCTGGGCGAGCTCATCAGCCGGGCCAAGGCCGAGGCGCCCGGCCTGCTGGTGATCGGCGGCGCCGCCGACGAGGTCGCCACCCCGTACGGGCCGATGGCGCGGGCGCTGTCGGCCCGGTTCGGCTTCGTCGCCGGCGAGCCCGAGGCCGAGAGCCGCGATCGCATCCAGGCCGCGGTGGCCGAGGTCCTGCCCGCGACCCGGGTGCCCGAGGTGGCGCACCTCCTGGCGTACATGCTGCGCGTGCCGTTCGAGCAGAGCCCGGTGGTCGGGCCCCTGGTCGAGTCGCCGCAGCGGCTCGAGTCGCGCACGTTCATGGCGGTGCGGCGGTACCTGGCCGCGCTGGCCGAGCACAGCCCCCTGCTCATCTTCGTCGAGAACCTCGAGGCGTGTGGCCAGGAGACCATCAACCTGGTGCAGTACCTGGTGGCCGGCATGGCCAGCCTGCCGGTGATGGCGGTGGTCACCGCCACCGCCGCGCTGTTCGAGAAGGCGCCCGGCTTCGGCGAGGGCGACGTGCCGCTGCAGCGGCTCGACCTCGGCGCGCTGTCGCCTGACGAGAGCGAGGCCATCCTGCGCGAGCTGCTGCGCCCGCTCGACGTCATCCCGCCCGAGCTCATCATCCACGCCCGGACCGTCGGCGCCACCCCCCGCTTCCTGCACGAGACCGTGCGCCTCCTGCTCGAGAGCGAGAGCGTGGTGCGCGGCGGCGGCGCGCTGTGGCGGATCGACGCGGTCCGGCTGGCCGCGACCAAGCTGCCGACCACCTACGAGCAGCTGGTGGCGGCGCGGCTGGCGGTGATGGACGCGGCCGAGCGCAGCGTGCTGGAGATGGCGGCGGCCATCGGCGAGGCGTCGTGGCTCGACGCCATCGTCGCCCTCGACCGGGTCCGCACCACGATCACCCGCGATCCCGATGGCCCGACCCTGTCGCAGATCGCCGCCTCGGGCGACCACTCGCGCCTGGCCGTGGCCGCCGCGGTCGGCCGGTTGATCGAGCGCGAGTGGCTGCTCGACATGCCGACCTCGACCATCCCGGGCGAGCGCGAGCTCCGCTTTGCCTACCCCAACCTGTGGTCCATCGTCGACCAGGCGACCGACCCCGACACCCGGCGCCGCTACCACGGCACCACGGCGCGCTGGCTCGAGCTGCGGCCCGACGCCCGCGGCGCCTCGGCCCCGGCCGAGGTCGCGCGCCACTTCGAGCTGGCCGGCGAGCTGCGCGAGGCCGCCCTGCGCTACCGCCGCGCCGCCGACACCGCGCGCGCGCAGTACCAGAACGAGCGGGCCATCCGCCTGTTCGACCGCGCGCTGGCCTGCATCGGCGACAGCGACACCGCGACCCGCATCCTGCTGTGGCACGACGTCGGCTCGGTCTACGAGATGATCGGCGACTTCGAGGCCGCGCTCGGCGCGTTCGAGCGCGTGCTGCGCCTGTCGTGGCTGGTGGCGTCGAAGACCAAGGCCGCGGTCGCCTTCAACAAGATGGGCCGGGTCTGGCGCCGGCGCGGCGACCTGCGGCTGGCGCTCGAGTACCTCGAGCGTGGGCTCGAGCTGTTCCGCACCGCCGACGACACCCGCGGCATCGCCGGCTCGCTCGACGACATCGGCCGCGTGTTGCACCTGCTCGGCCGCTACGACGAGGCGTTCCAGAAGATCACCGAGGCGCTGGCTCGGCGCGGCAAGGCCGGCGACAAGCGGTCGATCGCCTCGTCGCTGTCGACCCTGGGCATGGTGCAGCAGGACCGCGGCCAGTACGAGGCCGCCTTCACCTGCCACCAGGAGGCGCTCGAGCTGCGCCTGGCCAGCCAGGACCGCTGGGGCATCGTCGTGTCGCGCAACCACCTGGCCGCGCTGCAGTTCGAGGCCGGCGAGCTGGCCGACGCGCGCACCGGCTGGGCCACCGCCCTGGCCGAGGCCGAGTCGATCGGCGCGTCGCCGCTGGCGGCCATGGCCCTGACCAACCTGGGCGAGCTCGGGCTGCGCGAGGGTAAGGTCGAGGAGGCGCGCAGCCGCCTCGAGGACGCGCTCGAGATCATCGAGGACATCGAGGCGCCACAGCTCGAGACCGACTGCTGCCGCCAGCTGGCGCTGTGTGACCTGGCGGCGCAGGACGCCGTCAGCGCGCGCGAGATGGCCGAGCGCGCCCTCAAGGTCGCGACCAAGGCCGGCATCCGCGAGAAGGAGGCGCTGGCCCATCTCACGCTCGGCCAGGTCGTCACCGCCAGCCTGTACGACGCCGGCGACACCGTGGTCGGCGGCGCCGAGCACCACTTCCAGCTGGCGACCGAGATCCTGCGCGCCATCGGCAACGACACCGAGCTGGCCAAGGGCCTCGAGGCCTACGCCCGCTACCTCATCGAGCACGGCGACAGCAAGCGCGGCAAGACGCTGCTGCACGAGGCGCTGGTGGTGTTCACCCGGCTCGGCCTGGGTGCGCGTGGCCAGGCGGTCGGGCAGCTGCTGTCGGCCATCGACTGACGGGGGGCGGCCACCGCGCCGGCCGCGCCTTCAGTTGCGGATGATCTTCCAGGACGTCCGCGGCGCGCCGATCTCGAAGTGGAACGAGAAGTCGAAGCTGATCTGGTTGTCGGTCGCGACCAGGCCGGCCGGCGGGTTGGGGAACGGCTGCGCCGCCTGGAACGCCCGCGTCGCCTCGTCGTCGAGCACCGCCACCCCCGACGGCCGGGTCACCACGATCTTGCTGAGCGCGCCCGACCGATCGAGCGTGACCCGGACGTGGGTGATGCGTGACTTGAAGCCGTAGACCGAGCCGGTCGGATCGTGCCGACGCCAGACCTGGGCCGGCTCCCAGTTCTGCGCGACCTGGCGCTTCATCCGGTTGAAGAAGCTGGCGTAGACCCAGCGCTTGGCGTTGAGCGCGGTCTCGTCGCCGTCGGCCACGCCGTCGAGGTGATCGACCGAGCCGCCGCCGAGGGCGCGCTCGAGCACCTCGTCGGACACGGTGAGGTTGGGCCGCGGGTTGCCGCCGCCGCCGCCGCCCTGCCCGCTGGTCTCGGTCGGATCACGTCGATCCTGCGCGATCCGGCCGTCGCCGCGGCGAGCGGTGGCGCCGTCCCCGGGCGCGGCAGTCGAGCCGCCGGCCACGCCAGCCACCCGCGCCTCCTGCGCCGGGGCCCGGGTCGCGACGGCGCCGGGGGCGCGCATCGACAGTGGGCCGGGGTTGTCGGCCGCCTCCGGGTTCTTGCCGGGCAGCTGATCACTCGGCGACTCGGCCACGCTGGCCGGGCGCGGCTGGTCCTTGGGCTTGAGCTGCTCGGCCTGGCTCCGCGCCACCATCTCCTCGTGGCGTGAGCCGCGGGCAACCGTCTCGCGCTCGACCTTGACCGAGTGGTCCGACACGAACCGGGCCTGCTCCGGGTCGATCTCGGTGGCTGGCTTGGCGGTCTCGACCACCTGGGCGGCGCGGGCGAGCTGCTCGCGCTGGCGCTCGGCCTGCTGCTGCTGCTGCTGCTGCTGCGCCTGCTGCTGCTGCTCGTGCTTGAGCTGATCGGCCGCGGTCAGGATGTCGAGCAGCGGCTCGGGATCGATGGCCGCGAGCTGCGCCGCGGTCGGCGCCGGCAGCAGGGTGACGTCGACAAGCGAGGTGGCCATCGTGCACTCGGCCGCCTCGGCCTGCCACGCAGCGTCGGCCACGGCGACGCAGGCCTCGAGCGCCGGCACCCACGGCGCGGCGCACGCGGTGGCGCGAGCCACGAAGGCCAGCGCGGCGTCGCCCTGGCAATGCTGGCTCAGCGCGACCTCGGCCGGGCTGGCCGGTGCGGCCGGCGCCGGCGTGGCGCCACGCGAGGTGCCGACCCGCAGCCCGACCACCCCGACCGTGCCGAGCAGGGCGGCGTGGATCGCGAGCGCCACCGCGCCGGCGACGCCGGTCCGGCGCAGCGAGGGGTGGCGGCGTCCGGCGCGCATGCCCATGAGTATAGGCCGGCCCGGCCGCGGCGGCACCGTGATCGTCACGACCTCGGCCAGGCCGGCGCCGGGCCAGCCCGGGGCCGCCGGGCCGAGCCGGCTACCAGGCGCCGAGCAGGTCGAACAGGCGGGTCATGATGGCGCCGACGGCGGCGGCGGCGGGGATGGTGAGGACCCAGGCCCAGACGATGCGGCCGGCCAGGCCCCAGCGGATGCCGCGCAGCTTGGTGACCGAGCCGACGCCGATGATGGCGCCGGTGATGGTGTGGGTGGTCGACACCGGGATCTTCAGGTTGGTGGCGACGAACAGGGTGATGGCGCCGGCCACCTCGGCGCAGAAGCCACCGACCGGCTTGAGGTGGGTCAGGCCCATGCCCATCGTCTTGACGATGCGCCAGCCGCCGATGGCGGTGCCGAACGCCATGCAGCCGTACGACGACAGCACGATCCACATCGGCACGCTGTCGACCTTGGCCGGCAGGTGGCCGCCGGCGACCAGCACCGCCAGGATGATGCCCATCGTCTTCTGCGCGTCGTTGCCGCCGTGGCCGATCGAGTAGGCCGCGGCCGACATGAGCTGGCCGACCCGGAACGTGCGATCGACCTTCTGCGGTCGGGCCTTCCGGAACAGCCAGAACACGATGAGCATGATCAGGCCGCCGAGGAGGAAGCCGATGAGCGGGGCGATGATGATGAACTCGAGGACCTTGTAGACCTTGGCCTTGACCAGCACGTCCCAGCCGCCGTAGGCCACGCCGGCGCCGCCGACGCCGCCGATGAGTGCGTGCGAGCTCGACGACGGCAGGCCCCACCACCAGGTCAGGAGGTTCCAGGTGATGGCGCCGAGCAGGCCGGCCATCACCACCCAGACGAAGGCCGGGTCGGTCGCGGTGATCTTGATGATGCCGGCGATGGTCTTGGCCACCCCGGTGTGGAAGATGAACAGGGCGACGAAGTTGAAGAACGCGGCCCACAGCACCGCGAACCGGGGCGACAGCACCCGGGTCGACACCACCGTGGCGATCGAGTTGGCGGCGTCGTGGAACCCGTTGATGATGTCGAACGCCAGCGCGACGGCGATGGTGACGACGACGACGACCGAGACGTCCATGGCCGGGGCCTACGAGTGCTCGAGGACGACGCCCTCGATGATGTTGGCGACGTCCTCGCAGCGGTCGGACGCGTTCTCGAGGTTCTCGTAGATCTCCTTCCACTTGATGACCATGATCGGGTCCCGCTCCTCGCGGAACAGCCGGGCCACCGAGCGGCGCAGGATGGCGTCGGCCTCGTTCTCGAGGCGGTTGATGTCGATGCACCGCTTGAGGATCTCCTGCGGGTGCTTGAGGTCGCGCATGCCGCGCACCGCGGCCTCGACCTCGACCGCCGACCGGTGCAGCACGTCGGCCATGTCGCGCACGTCGGAGGTCATCACCGTCAGCTCGTACAGGCCGATGCGCTCGGTCGCGGCCTCGACGAAGTCCATGATGTCGTCCATCTTGGTGATCAGCCGGTGGATCTGGTCCCGGTCGATCGGCGTGATGAACGTCTTGTGCAGCGCCTCGACGCAGCGGTGGGTGATGACGTCGGTCTCGTGCTCGATGTCCGAGATGCGCTTGCACTTGGCATCGATGTTGGCCGCCGTGGTGACCAGCGACAGCAGCTCCTTGGTGCCGTCGACGGTCAGCTTGGCGTGCGCCTCGAAGAAGTCGAAGAAGCTCTCCTCGCGCGGTAACAGGCGTCCGAACATCGCGACCTCCGCTTTCTTCTCGGGCGTGTAACATGGCCGCGACGATTTCGTCACCGAGCCAGGCGGCAATTGGCGCCGGGGCCGGGCCGGGATCTCCGGCCAACCCGCTGGAATCGTGCGAGAAACCCCGAGGAGGCCGGGTGTGTTTGCGGTTGCGCCCCGGGCCCGACCCGCCCACAATGCCGCCCGCCAGATGGACCTCGACTTCGCCAAGGACCTCGGTGTCTACGGGGGCACGTTCATCGTCTGCTTCCTGGCCGGCCTCATCCCGTTCATCAACGCCGAGGTCTGGCTGCTGCTGGTCGTCACCACCATGATCGCCAGCCCGGCCCCGCTGCCGGCCGTGGTGGTGCTGGCCGCGGCCGGGCAGATGGTGGCCAAGGTCCTGCTCTTCTACGCCGCGCGCGGGGCCATCGCCGTGCCGACCGGGCGCTACAAGGTCGCGATCGAGAAGGCCCGCACCAAGGTCGAGGCCTGGCGCGGCAAGCCGAAGTGGGTGCTGTGGGCGTCGTCGACGCTCGGCCTGCCGCCGTTCTACGTCATCAGCCTGCTCGCCGGCGTGCTCGACATCCGGCTGCGCACGTTCTGCATGATCGGCATGGCCGGGCGGGTCATGCGGTTTGGCGTCATCGTCGCCCTGATGTGGTTCGGGACGGCCGGGTGAGCGTGGCCACCCCGTCGACCTCGCCTGCACCCGGCGCGCCCGGTGGACCGGCCGCGCCCCACCCCGGCCTGTTCGCCGGCCGCGAGTCGCCGTGGACGTGGGCCAACCTGGCGACGATCGTGCGCCTCCTGGCCTGCCTGGTCATCTTCGCCCAGGCGTTCCGGACCCGGGACGAGACCTGGAACTTCGTCGGCCTCGGCGTGTACTGGGTGCTCGACGTCGTCGACGGCTTCCTGGCCCGCCGATTCGATCAGGAGACCCGCCTGGGTGCCCAGCTCGACATCCTGGCCGACCGGGTGTGCGTGTGCCTGTTCTACTTCAACTACGTCGTGCTGTACCCGGACATGATCGTCCCGGTCCTGCTGTTCCTGTTCCAGTTCATGGGCATCGATCACCACCTGTCGAACCAGTACCTGCGCTGGCCGATCAAGAGCCCCAACTACTTCGACCTGGTCGACAAGCGGGTGTGGGCGCTCAACTGGTCGAAGTCGGGCAAGCTGCTCAACAGCGCGGTCGTCACGCTGGTGCTGGTCGGGACCAAGAACGTCTACGCCGGCTCGGCGGTGGCCCTGGCCATCATCGGCCTCAAGCTGTACTCGTTCATGCTGCTGCAGCGGGTGCCGGCGCCCGAGGCCGGCTGGGCCCCGCCGCCCGGCGCCGGCTGAGCGCCGCCGCGTCCACGCGGGCTACGCGACCGGCCCCGGCCGCCGCAGGTTGTCGACGATGGCGGCGATGAGCGTCGGCCACACCGCGGACGGCAGGTGGTGCCCCATGCCGGGCACGATCTCGAGGCGCGCGCCCGGGATGGCGCGGGCGGTGGCGCGGCCGGCCGCGGCCGGGATGAGCGGGTCGCGGTCGCCGTGCAGCACCACCGTCGGCGCCGTCACCCGGGCCAGCGCCGCGGTGCGGTCGGGCGCGGCGCAGATGGCGGCGAAGTGGCGCAGGAAGCCGCGCGCCGACAGGCCGCGCGCGAACGCCTCGGCGCCGGCCGCACGCAGGCGCTCGGTGTCGACCGGCAGGCCGCCGCCGCCGAGGACGGTGAAGGTGCGCACCGCATGCTCGCCGGCCTGCTCGGCGCTGCGCGGGGCCGGCCCGAGCAGCGCCCGCAGCGCCGACGGCCGCGCCCCGAGCGCGAACCGGGTCGCGCCCGGGCTCGACATGATCGAGGCCAGGCTACCAACCCGAGCCGGGTGCTCGATCGCCGCCAGCTGTCCGATCATGCCGCCCATCGACACCCCGACCAGGTGCGCGCGCTCGGCGCCGAGGTGGTCGATCAGGCCGACGACGTCGCCGGCCATGTCGGACAGGCTGTACGGGGCCGGGGCCGGCACGCCGAACAGGCGGCGGACCAGGGCCCGACGCGCATCCGGTACGGCCAGGTCGTCGAGGCGGGACGACTGGCCGATGTCGCGATGGTCGAAGCGCACCACTCGCAGGTCGTGGGCCGCCAGCGCCTGGCACCAGGCATCGGGCCAGAACACCCGCTGCGCGCCGATGCCCATGACCAGCACCAGCAGCGGCGCGTCGGGCCGCGGCGCGAACAGGTCGTAGGCCAGCTCGAGCGCGCCGACCGCGGCCCGACCGCTGCGCGGCTCGGTCGACGGGGTGGCCGGTAACGGGCGAGCGGGCGGCGGCGCGACCATGAGCCGACCATGCCACGTCGGCGCGGTCCGTGTTGCTCCGCCGGCGCGCACGCGGCAGACTGCGAGTGGTGCCGAGGTGGTGTTCGAGGACGCGGGCCGGGCTGGGCCTGATCGCCGCCGGCGCGCTGGTGCTGGCCGCGCCGGCGGCGTGGGCCGACGCCGCCGGCGCGCCTGGCCCGGCCCCCAGCCTCGAGCTGACGTTCGTCGGCGACATCATCTTCGGTCGCTTCATCGAGGGAGGGTTCGCCCCGATCGACACCACCCCCGATCCGTTCGCGTCGGTGCGCCCGCTCCTGGCCAGCGACCTGACCATCGCCAACCTCGAGACGCCGGTCGTGGCCGCGCCCCCGGCCGAGAGCCCGTGGGACTCGCGCATGCGCTTCGTCGCCACCCCAGCCCAGATCGCCACCCTGCCCGCCGCCGGCATCCGGGTGGTGTCGCTCGCCAACAACCACTGGTACGACATGCGCGCCGCCGGCGTGCGCGAGACGCCCGGGCACCTGGCCGCCGCCGGCGTCACCGCGGTCGGCGCGGCCCGCCTGGTCGACGATCCGGCACCGCCGGTGCGGGCCGAGACGGTGACCGTGCGTGGGTGGCGCATCGGCCTCGTCGCCGTGGCCGCGGTCCGCAACACCCACCAGCGGACGGGCGAGCCGGTCTTGCCATACGCGCACGGGACCGCCCTGGCCACCGCCGTCGAGGCCGCGATCGGCGCGGCCCGACCCGGGCACGACCTGGTCCTGGTGCTGGTGCACTGGGGCACCGAGTACGCCGACCAGCCGCACGCCTGGCAGACCCGCGCGGCCCGACGCTGGATCGACGTCGGCGCCGCCGCGGTCATCGGCCACCACCCGCACGTGCTGCAAGCGATCGAGCGCTACCAGGGCGGGCTCATCGCCTACTCCCTCGGCAACTTCCTGTTCGACAACACCACCGAGCCGGTCCGCCACACCGGCGTGCTGCGCCTGCGCTTCGTCCGCGCCGCCGGCGGCTCCGGCGCGCCGTGCCTGGCCGACCCGGTGTTCCACCCGGCCATGCTGAGCAAGCAGCCCGACCACCACCCCGAGCCCGCGACCGGCGCCCGGCTGCGCCTGGTCGAGCGGCGGCTGCGCCGGCTGTCGGCCCTGCGCCCGGCCCGCACCACCTGGCGCCTCGACGGTGATCGCCTGGTCACCGCCGGCGGGTGCGGGGCCGCCGCGCCACCGCCCGCGCCGCGGTAACCTGGGGCCACGCATGTCGCCGCTGGTCCTGTACTCGATCCCCGCGTTCATCGTGCTGATGGGGCTCGAGCTGGCGTGGACACGCGCGCGGCGGCACGGCCCGCCGATCCGCGGCTACGAGCTGCGCGACAGCGCGACCAGCCTGACCCTGGGCCTGGGCAACGTCGCCATCTCGGCCGGCACCAAGCTGGGCTCGCTCGCCCTGTTCACCTGGCTGTACCAGCACCGCCTGCTCGACCTCGGCACCGGCCTGGCGGCGTGGGTCGCGATCTTCTTCGCCGAGGACCTCTGCTACTACTGGTTCCACCGCAGCCACCACGAGGTTCGACTGCTGTGGGCCGCGCACGAGAACCACCACTCGAGCCAGCACTACAACCTGTCGACCGCGCTGCGGCAGTCGTGGACCACGCCGGTGACCGGGCCGCTGTTCTGGGCCCCGCTGGCCCTGGCCGGGTTCGCGCCGCACATGATCCTGACCGCGCAGGCGTGGAGCCTGCTGTACCAGTTCTGGATCCACACCGAGTCGATCCGGTCGCTCGGCCCGCTCGAGTGGGTGCTCAACACGCCGTCGCACCACCGGGTCCACCACGGCAGCAACCTGGCCTACCTCGACCGCAACCACGCCGGCATCCTCATCATCTGGGATCGCTTGTTCGGCACCTTCGCGCCGGAGGTCGAGCCGGTCCGCTACGGCCTGACCAAGAACGTCACCACCTTCCACCCGGTCCGGGTCGCGTTCCACGAGTTCGTCGCCATCGGCCGCGACCTGCGCCGGGCGCCGACGGTGCGCGCCGCCCTCGGCTACCTGCTGCGCCCGCCGGGCTGGAGCCACGACGGCTCGACCCGCACCGCGGCCCAGGAGCGGGCGGCTCAGGCGTCGGCGGCCAGGTAGCCGGCGATGAGCTGCGGCGGCACCTTGGCCGCCGGCACCCAGCGCGGCGGGCGCCGGCCCGGCTCGGCGAACCAGTCGCGCACGTCGAGGTCGAGGCCGGCCCCGTGCATGAAGTTGTACAGGGCCCGGCGCAGCCCGGCGCCGAGGGCGTCGTGGTCGACCCCGGTCGGGTCGATCACCGCCAGGTCGTTGCGGGCGAACGGCGGCGCGGCCTGGCTGGCCCGACGCCCCGGCAGGCGCAGCCCGTAGTGCGCCGGATCCTTGCCGATCGGGCTGTGGACGGTGGCGGCGAAGCGGTGCCAGAACGCCGACTGCACGCAGCCCTCGGCGAACAGCTGCCGGACCCGCTCGAGCGCGTCGACCGTCTCCTGCGCGGTCTGGGTCGGGAAGCCATACATGAGGTAGGCGTGGACCATGATGCCGGCGTCGGTGAAGGCCCGGGTCACGCGCGCGACCTGGGCCACGGTGACGCCCTTGTCCATCAGCGCCAGCAGGCGATCCGACGCCGCCTCGAGCCCGCCGGTGATGGCCACGCAGCCGCTCCGGGCCAGGAGGCGGCACAACGCCGGCGTGAAGGCCTTCTCGAAGCGGACGTTGCCCCACCAGGTGACGGTGACCTTCCGCGCCAGCAGGCGCTCGGCCAGCGCCTCGAGCGCGGCCGGCGGCGCCGCCTCGTCGACGAAGTGGAACCCGGTCTGCCCGGTCTCGGCGATCATCGCCTCGATGCGGTCGACCAGCACGTCGGCCGAGGTGCGCCGGTAGTCGCCGATGTACGGCAGGCCGACGTCGCAGAAGGTGCAGCGCCGCCAGTAGCAGCCGTGCGCCACCGTGACCTTGTTCCAGCGCCCGTCCGACCACAGCCGGTGCATCGGGTTGAGCATCTCGACCAGCGACACGTAGTCGCCCAGCGGCAGGCCGGCGTAGCTGGGCGTGCCGGTGGCGTCGGCCGCGACCTCGGGCCGGCCGGCGTCCTCGTGCCAGCGCACCACGCCGCGCTCGCGGGTGAACGTCCGGTGCAGCGGACGGTCGGGCTCGGCCAGGTGCTCGAGCAGCGCCAGCATCGGCGCCTCGCCGGCGTCGACGGTGACGAAGTCGACGTGGTCGAACAGCGCCGGCTCGGCCAGGCCACGCAGCTCGGTGTTGACGTAGCCACCGCCGAGCACCACCCGCAGGCCGGGCCGGGCCGCGCGCATGGCCCGGGCCAGCCGCAGCGCGCCGTACACGTTGCCGGGGAACGGCGCGGTCAGGCCGAGCAGGTCGGGCTGGTGCTGCGCGGCCAGCTCGCGCCCGAGCTCGTCGAGCACGGTGTCGATCAGCGTCGGCGGGCCGGCCAGGGCCGCGGCCAGCGGCGCGAACGTCGGCGTGCTCGCGGCCAGGCGTTCGCCATAGCGGGCCAGCTCGAAGCGCGGGTCGACCCCGTCGCGCACGGCGTCGGCCAGATCGTCGACGTACAGGCTGGCCAGGTGCTTGGCGCGATCGGCCAGGCCGAGGCCGCCGAACGCCCACGCCAGCGGGTCGTCGCCGTCGCCGTCGGCGCCGGTGGCGCGCAGCTCGGCGAAGCGCGGGCCCTCCGGCAGGTAGTCGCGGCCGACGATCCGCAGGGCCAGGCTCGGGTCCTTGCCCTGCAGGAAGCGGATGACCGGCTCGATCGTCGCCTGGTACGCGCCCAGGTGCGCGCGCACGTGGGCGACCGCGGCCGAGCCGCGCGCCGCCGTCGTGCGCCCCTTGCCCAGCGCCGCGCCGATCCGCGCGAGCCCGGCCGCCGAGTACAGGCGCAGGAACAGCCCGAGCGCGGCGTCGGCCTGGGCCAGCTCCAGGCCGAGCCGGGCCTGGTGCTGGCGCAGGAAGCCGAGCAGGTAGGCCGTCGCCGGGTACGGCGTGTTGAGCTGCACCATCGGCGGCGTGACGAGGAGGACGCGCACGGGCGCCGACTGTAGCAGGCGCGGATCCTGAGGGTTCGCTCAGACGCGGCTCAAGCGCCCCACCCTCGGGCCGGCCATGGTGCGGGCATGTGTCGCGCCAGGCGCTCGTCGCCGCTGCTCCTCCTCGTCGCCATCACCACCACCCTGGCCGGTGGGTCTGCCCTGGCTGCGCCCGCCCACGACGCGCCCCATGGCGAGGGGCCCGCGGTCTCGTTCGCCGACGCCGTGGCCGAGGCAGCTCGCAGCCCCGAGCTGGTCGCGATCGAGCGCGCGCTGCGCGACGCCGCGCCGGCCACGGCCCGACGCCGACGCGACGCACTCCACCCGCAGCTCGAGGTCAGCCCGGGCTGGAGTGACGGCCCGGCCTGGCAGCTCGCGCTCGGC
>JAGPCO010000019.1 GCA_018058095.1 Kofleriaceae bacterium | reverse complement strand
GGTCCGCACCATGTGTGGCCTCGACCGCGGCGTGGTGCGCCGGCCGATCGCGCTGACCGAGGTCGCGCCGGCGCTGCGACTCCCGCGCGGGGGGTGAGGTCAGGTTCAGGGTTCAGGACGGATTCGAGAGGGCGCCGTCGGCGTCACCGTCGGACCCAGCGCTCGATCTGGTACGGCACGCTGCTGTCCGCTTGTGGCGGGTCGACGGCGTCGAGGGTAAAGCCGTCGAGCGGGGGCAGGAAGGCGTCGCACGGGAAGTCGGCGTCGATGCGAGTGTGGTAGACGACGGCGCAGCGCGGGTCGGCCAGCGCCAGCAGGTAGATCTGGGCGCCGCCGACGACGTGGATGCTCTCGACGCCGGCGGCGAGGGCGGCGTCGATGGCGGCGTCGAGGCTGGTGGTGGCGACGGCGCCGGTCGGGACGTCGAGCGGGCCGCGCGAGATGACGATGTTGAGGCGGCCGGGCAGGGGCCGGACCCGGACCGGCACGGAGTCCCAGGTCTTGCGGCCCATGATCACCGCGTTGCGCTGGTCGGGCGCGCGGGTGGTCTGGGTCACCCGCTTGAAGTGGGCCAGGTCGCCCGGCAGGCGCGGCCACGGCAGGTCGTCGCCCAGGCCGATGCCGCGGCTGCGCTCGGCCGCGACCACACACGAGAACGCCGGCGGTGCGATCGAGACGAGCTCCACCCAGGCACGCTACCGCATCGGCGGGCCTCAGGTGCGTGGGCACTCGGTGAGGCCGGTTCCCGGCGCGCCGACCTGACGAGGCCGGGGCGGGCGCGTTACCGTGGGCGACCGTGAGCGAAGCGACGACGGCCCCGAAGAAGATCACCATCCTCGGCGGCGGCATCGCCGCCATGACCTGCGCGTTCGAGATCACCTCGGACCCGGACTGGCGCCGGCACTACGACCTGACCGTGTACCAGCTCGGCTGGCGCCTGGGCGGCAAGGGCGCGAGCGGCCGCAACGCCGCCCAGCACGACCGCATCGAGGAGCACGGGCTGCACATCCTGCTCGGCTTCTACGACAACGCCTTTCGCGTGCTCAAGGCCTGCTACGACGAGCTGGGCCGGCCGCCGGGCGCGCCGCTGGCGACCTGGCGCGACGCGTTCAAGCCACACGACTACGTGGTGCTGACCGAGCAGGTCGGCGACCGCTGGGACCCGTGGGTGATGAACTTCCCGCCCAACACCGACGAGCCCGGCACCGGCGGCGTGTTGCCGACGCCGTGGGCCCTGATCGAGATGACGCTGGGCTGGCTGAGGCAGCTGCTGGCCGGCGCGGTCGGGCTCGAGGGTGTCAGCTCGTCGCACCCGGCGCTCGACGCCGCCCACGCCCACACCGGCGCCGGCGTCGGCGGCCACCTGGCGGTGGTGCGGGCCCTGCTCGAGCTGCGGACCTGGCTGCACGGCCTGGCCGATCGGATCGAGGCCGAGCTCGACCTGCGCCGCCTGTTCGTCACCGTCGACCTGGCCATCGCCGCGATCAAGGGCATGATCGAGGACGGCGTCATCTTCCCGCCGTACGACTGGTTCGCGCTCGACGGCCTCGACTTCCGTGCCTGGCTGAGCAAACACGGCGCGCACCAGGTCTCGGTCGACTCGGCCTACATCCGCGGCATGTACGACCTCGGCTTCTCGCTCGACGGCCAGGTCGGCGCCGGCACCGCCCTCAACGGCATCCTGCGCATGTGCTGGACCTACAAGGGCGCGGTGTTCTGGAAGATGCAGGCCGGCATGGGCGACACCATCTTCGGCCCGCTGTACGAGGTGCTGCGCCGGCGCGGCGTGCGCTTCTCGTTCTTCCACCGGGTCGACGCCCTGTTGCCGAGCGACGACGGCACCGCGGTCGAGCGGATCGTCGTCGGCCGCCAGGCCACCGTGCGCGGCGGCGGCGAGTACCAGCCGCTGGTCGACGTGCTCGGGCTGCCGTGCTGGCCGAGCGAGCCCGACTTCGCCCAGCTGGTCGAGGGCGAGGCGCTGCGCGCGTCGGGCACCAACCTCGAGGACTGGTGGACGCCGTGGCAGGACCCGGTGCCGCCGCTCGAGCTGGTGCGCGGGCGCGACTTCGACCAGGTCGTGCTGGCCTGCTCGCTCGGCGTGTTCCCGTACATCTGCCCCGAGCTGATCAAGCGCAGCCCGCCGCTGGCGGCGATGGTCGCCCACGTCGGCACGACCCAGACCCAGGCGGCGCAGCTGTGGCTGTCGCCCGACCTGGCCGGGCTGGGCTGGGACAAGCCGAGCCCGGTGCTCGACGGCTACGCCGAGCCGCTCGACACCTGGGCCGACATGACCCACCTCCTGCCGCGCGAGCGCTGGCCGGCGCCCGACGCCGGTGGCCCGCGCAACCTGGCCTACCTGTGCAGCCCGCTGCCCGACGACGAGCCGATGCCGCCGCGCAGCGACCACGGCTACGCGCAGCGGCAGGACGCGCGGGTGCGGGCCCACGTCGAGCAGTGGCTCGACACCGAGGTCGGCGCGCTCTGGCCCAAGGCGACGCGGGCCGACAACCCGCGCGGGCTCGACTGGGACCTGCTGGTGGCGCCGGGTCAGGCCGCGCGCGGCCCGGCCCGGATCGACACCCAGTACTGGCTGGCGACCCTGAACCCGTCCGACCGCTACGTGCTGGCGCTGCCGGGCAGCGTCGGCTTCCGCCTGCACACCGACGGCGCCGGGTTCTCCAACCTGTTCCTCGCCGGCGACTACATCCGGACCGGCATGAACGTCGGCTGCGTCGAGGCCGCGACGATGGGCGGGCTACACGCGTCGCGCGCCATCTGCGGCCGGCCCGCGCAGATCATCGGCGACTCGACCTGACGACCAGCCCTCGACCACCCGACTCCCAGGCGGTTTCATGACTCGACCCGACTATCTCCTCCGCGGCGGCGACCTGTGCATGAGCCAGCCGCTGGCGCTGACCGGCGCGACGATGTACTCGTTCCTGCTCGGTGCCGACCACGCGGCGCTGACCCGGCTGGTCGACGCCCAGCTGAATCCGGTGGCGGCCGGCGCCGGCTGGACCTACAAGCCGCTGTTGCCGATGGCCGCGCTGGTGTGCGCCGACATCACCCGCAGCTGGTCGCTGACGCCGCCCGACTCCGACAAGGGCTGGATGCGCGAGCGCGACTTCGGCCTGTGGATCCCGGTCGCGGCCGGGCGCATGCGTGGCGGCCTGTTCGAGGTCGACCGCATCGCCTGGTACCTGCCGTACGTCTACGTCGACAACGTGGCGGCGATGATCACCGGGCGCGAGGTGTTCGGCTTCTTCAAGCAGACCGCGACCCTGGCCATGCCACCGAGCCCGACCACGCCGGGCGACTTCACCGTCGACGCCCTGGCCATCCCCCACTTCGCGCCCAGCAGCGAGGCGACGGTGACCCGGCTGTTGACGCTGGCGTCTGGCGCCAGCGGGCCGGCCCCGGGCGCCTCGATCTGGAGCGGTCCGGTCGACGCCGCCCGTCACCTGGTCGGTGAGATCGAGCAGCGGTTCTTCCACCCGGCCCAGGCCGAGGCGCTGCCGGTGCCGACCTGGAAGCTGATCGAGACCCTGCTGCTCGACGCGGTGCGTGGCCTGGTGCCGATGGTGTTCCTGCGCCAGCTGCGCGACGTGGCCGAGCCCCACAAGGCCTGCTACCAGGCGGTGGTCGAGGCGCCGTCGCACCTCACGGCCTGGCACGGCGGTGGCTTGTGCCACCCGCACACGCTGACCATGCCGCCGTGCGACAGCCATCCGATGGCGGCCGACCTCGGCCTGGCGTCGTCGCCGATCGGCGTCGACCTCGGCTTCTGGACCCAGATGGACTTCGAGATGCGTGCCGGCGTGACCATCGCCGAGCGCACCACGGCGTAGCTCCGACTCGGCGATGACCAACCGGCGATGACCACCCCGCACCAGCTCGGCAGCTACCGCATCGTCGACGTGCTCGGCCGCGGCGGCATGGGCGTGGTGTACGTCGGCGTCGACGATCGCACCGGCGAGGCGGCCGCGGTCAAGACGGTGCGGGTGCCGACCGAGTCGACGCTCGACTCGATCCGGCGCGAGATCCTCACCCTGCGCGAGCTGCGCCACCCCGGCGTCGTGCGCATCCGCGACACCGGCGTGGCCCACGGCATGCCGTGGTACGCCATGGATCTCTTGCGTGGGTACACCCTGCGCGACTACCTGCGGCGCTGGTACCCGGCGCCGACCACCGTCGACGCCGACACCCAGGACCTGCGCCGGCCCGGGCACGGCGACGGTCGCGGGCGCGACCCGGATGCGGTCGGGGTCGGCACCGGCGATGGCCGCGCGCTGCCGGAGTTCTCGCTGGCGCGGTGTCTGGCCCTGTTCCGGGCCGTGTGCGAGCCGCTGGCGTACGTGCACGGCGAGGGCGTGGTGCACCGCGACCTCACGCCGGGCAACCTGTTCGTGCTGGCCGGCGCCGAGCCCGCCGCCGACGGGCTCGGCCGGCCGGTCTTGTTCGACTTCGGCATCGCCTCGCAGGTGCGCGGCGAGGGCGCGCGCGAGGTGCTCGAGGTCGGCGGCTACACGCGCGGCACCGCGCACTACATGGCGCCCGAGCAGGCCCGCGGCGAGGTGGTCGACGCCCGCGCCGACGTGTACGCGCTTGGCTGCCTGCTGTACGAGGCGCTGACCGGGCGGCCGCCGTTCCTGGCCGACAGCACCGTGTCGGTGATGATGCAGCACCTCGAGGATCCGCCGGCGCCGCCGTCGCGCTGGAACCCGGCGCTGCCGCCGGCGCTCGACGCCCTGCTGCTGCACATGCTGGCCAAGCGGCCGCGCGAGCGGCTCGGCTACGTCGCCGACGTCGCCGCCGCGCTGGGCGCGCTCGGGGCCGCCCCGGTCGAGCCTGGTCCGGTCGCGCCGGCGCCGCGAGGCTACGTCTACCGGCCGCCGCTGGCCGGTCGGGCCGAGCTGGTGGCCGGCTTCGTGGCCCGGCTCGAGCGCCTCGGCGACGCGGCCGCGTCGGACGCCGCCGCGGGTGGATGGGTCGCGCTGGTCGGCGAAAGTGGCGTCGGCAAGACCCGGTTGGCCGCGGCCATCGCCACCGCCGCGGTCGAGCGTGACCTCACGGTGATCACCGGGGAGGCGGTCCACCTGGCCGGCGTTGCCGCCGGCGAGCCCGACGAGGTCCGGGCCGGCCCGCTGCACCCGCTGCGTCCGTTGCTGCGGGTCCTGGCCGATCGCTGCCGCGAAGGCGGCCGGGCCGAGAGCACGCGCCTGCTCGGCGCCGACGCCGCGGTGCTGGCCCCGTTCGAGCCGGAGCTGGCCGCCGCCGTCACGCTGGCGGTGGAGCCGGCCGCCTCCGGCCCGGCCGACGTGGCGCGCGGCGAGGCGGCGGCGCTGGCCGGCCGCTACCGGGTGGCCGCGGTGCTGCGCCAGGCCCTGCTCGAGCTGGCGGTCGGCCAACCGCTTGTGCTGGTCATCGACGACCTGCAGTGGGCCGACGAGCTCACGGTGGCGGCGCTGTCCGCGTTGACCGCGGCCGACCTGCGCGCGGCCGGGATCCTGGTCCTGGTCACGATCCGGGCCGAGGAGCTGACCGGCGACGTGAGCCTGCTGCTCGACCGCCCCGGGGTCGAGCGGATCGACGTCGGCCGCCTCGACGCGGCCGCGGTCGGCGAGATGCTGCGCGACATGCTCGCGCTCGAGGCGCCAGAGCCCGAGCTGGCCGGGGTGCTGGCCGACGCGTCCGAGGGCAACCCGTTCTTCGCCGCCGAGTACCTCCGGGTCGCGGTCGAGGAGGGCCTGCTCCGGCGCGACCAGCGCGGCCGCTGGCTGCTGGCCGACGGTGGCGCGGCGGCGGCGCGCCGGCTGCCCATCCCGGGTTCGGTTCAGGAGCTGGTGCGGCGCCGCCTGCGCGACCTCGACGCCCGCTGCCACCGCGTGCTGGCGGCTGCCGCGGTGCTCGGGCGTGACTGCGCCGTCGCGCTGGTCCGGGCCGTGGCTGAACTCGACGACGAGGCGCTGACCCCGGCCATCGCCGAGCTGCGCCGGCGCCAGGTCGTCGACGAGCACGACGGCGCGCTGCGGTTCGAGCACGACAAGCTGCGCGAGGTCGCGTACGCCGACCTGGCCGAGCCGGCCAGGACCGACCTGCACCGCCGGGCCGCGCTGGCCATCGAGGTCCACACCGCGGCCGACCACCGCGCGCTGTGGCTGCCGGCGCTGGCGCACCACTGGGAGCACGCGCGCGACCTGGCCCGCGCCGCCGATGCGCTCGAGGAGGCCGCGGCGGCTGCCCTGCACGCCGCCGCCTACGGCCAGGCCAGCGCGCTGCTGCGCCACCTGCTGGCGCTCGGCCTCGAGGTGGCCGCGCCGCGGCGGGCGCGCTGGGAGCGCTGGCTGGGCGAGGCGGCCTACGCGCTGGGCGATCTGGCCGCGTGCGCGCGCCACACGCGCGCCGCCATCGACCTGCTCGGCCACCGGTTGCCGCGCGGCCGCGCCGGCCACACCGGCGCGCTGCTGGCCGGCGTGACGCGCCGGGTGCTCGGGGTGCGGCCGCGGCGCGCGCCCGACGCCGATCGGGCCGAGGCCGCGCTGGCCGCCGCCCGCATGACCTCGTGTTACTTCTTCGACGACGACGCGCTGGCGATGCTCGGGGCATCGCTGATGGCGGTCAACCTGGCCGAGCGCTCGGCCGCCGCCGTCCCGGTGGCTGAGGCCTACTCGCAGCTCGGCTACGTGGCGGGGTTGGCGCGGATGCCGGCGGTGGCCGAGCGCTACTTCGCGCGGGCGCTGGCCACGGCCGAGTCCACCGGCGACGTGCTCGGCTGGATCAAGACGCGCTACACGGTCGCCGCGTACCAGATCGGCCTGGGTGGGTGGGACCTGGCCCGGACCGAGGCGGCGGCGGCACAGGCGCGGGCGCGCGAGCTGCGCAACCCGCAGGAGGTCGAGGTCGGTCACACCATCCTCGGCCACGTCGACTTCTGCGTCGGCGATCTGGCCGGCTCGCGCCAGGCCTCGCAGGCGCTGCTCGATTCGGCGCGCGCGCGCGCCAACAAGCAGCACGAGGCGTGGGGCCTGTACACGGTCGGCCGGGCCGACCTGTATGCCGATCGCCTCGAGGACGCGCTGGCCGGGTTCGAGCAGGCCGCAGCCCGGCTGGCCGACCTGCGCGACCACGCGTCGAGCATCCTGTGCGGCGGGCTGCACGCGTGGGCGGTGGCTCGCGCCGGCGACGTCGACGGCGCGGTGCGCCGGGCTGACGAGGTGACCTCGCTCATCGGCCGGCGCATGCCGTCGGTGTTCACCATCGCCGAGGGCTTCGTCGGCGCGGCCGAGGCCTACCTGCTGGCGCAGCGGGCCCGACCCGAACGCGGGCGCGACCAGGCCAGCGCCCGCGCCATCGGCAACCTCGGCCGGTTCGCGCGCACCTTCGCGCTGGCCCGGCCGGCGGCGGCGCGGCTCGACGGCGAGCGGCTGGTGCTGGCCGGTCGGACCCGGGCCGGGCGGCGCGCGCTGACGCGGGCGCTGCGCCTGGCCGAGGTGATGGCGCTGCCGTACGACCAGCGCCGCGCCCACCTGGCGCTGGCCGAGCTGAGCACCGGGGCCGAGGCCGAGGCGCATCGGGCCGCGGCGGCGCGGCTCGGTGGCGACGCCGGCAGCCCACCATCGCCGTGATCCGGGCACGGGCACGGACACGGGCACGGGGTCGGCCGTTCAGGCCGGCTAGAGTACGACCCCGCAACGACTTCGGATCGCCCCGGGGTCGGCCTTCGGCCTCGCGCTGTGGACAGGCGCCCGGCGAAGCCGAGCGTCAGGGCACGCCAGCCCCGATGGCGGCGCCTGCCCACAGCGGTCTCCCCGGGGCTGTCGTGGCTCCCCCAGCCGGATTCCTTCGAATCCGTCCCTGACCCCACCCGGCGAAGCCGGGTGTCAGGGGTCTTGGGTGGAAAACACCCTCAGGGTCCGCATGCCCAGGCCCGGGCGGACTGCTGTGGGCAGGCGCTGCCCCTCTCCACGCCCGTCACCACCCGCGCCACGCCCTACGCCTGTCCACAGCAGGAGGCTTCAGCCGACGCCCGGGCCGGTCCACGCCGCGGCGTCCGCGCCGTCCCGAAGATCGTCGGATCTTCGACGAAACCCCTTGTCGCCAGCGGTGCGGTATTATATACGCCCTAAATGGTTTCGTCGGCCACCCGCCCCCGCAGCGACCGGCGTCGCCGCGCCGTGCCGGCCGGGGCCCAGGTCAGCTTCGACGACCTCGTGCGCGGCATCACCACGCCACCGCGACGTCCGCGGCGGCGCCGGCGCGGACGCCCGCCCATGCAGCACCGCAACTCGGTCAAGCGCTGCCGGAGACCTCGCTTCGCGAGGACCACCGTCCACCACGTCAGCCTGCGCACCGTCGACACCCTGCCCAGGCTGCGCACCCACGCCGGCCGCGAGGTCCTGGAACGCGCCCTGACGGGCGCGCGCGACCACACCCGCGTCACCGGCTTCCGCGTCCTGCACTACGCCCTCGAGGGCAACCACCTCCACCTCATCGTCGAGGCCGACGATGACACCGCGCTCTCGCGCGGCATGAAGGGGCTGGCGATCCGGCTGGCCCGCGGCTGGAACAAGGCCTTCGGCCGCCGTGGCCGGGTCTTCGCCGACCGCTACCACGCCCGCCCGGTCACCTCACCGACGCAGATGCGCAACACGCTGCGCTACGTCCTGTTCAACCACGTGAGTCATTCCATCCGGGATTGGCAGGCGAATCGCGGCCAGCTACGCCAACGCCTGCGCTTCTTCGAGCCCGACCGCTGGTCGTCGAGTCGATGGCACCCGACGAAGTCGGGTGTCTGGGTCATCGACGGGTCGCCGCCTCCCGCGGGCTCCCCGTTGAGCGCCCCGAAGACCTGGCTCGCGCGTGAGGGCTGGCT
Source organism: Kofleriaceae bacterium (assembly GCA_018058095.1). GTDB lineage: Bacteria > Myxococcota_A > Polyangia > Haliangiales > Haliangiaceae > JABFXX01. The sequence goes on along the minus strand of JAGPCO010000019.1, from coordinate 63,869 downwards.
CCGCGCTGGCGGGCCGATCGACCCGGCCGAGCTGCTGGACCGCCGCACTCCACGCCCTCCACGCGCGCGATGACGGTGCCCCGCCGCGATGAGGCCTGACCGAGTCCGGCCGTCGCGGCGCCCAGAATTCGGGGTCGGACTCCTAGCGAAACAGCGGGAGCTGGCCGGGCCGCGGCGGGGGGCGGAACTGGGTGGTGTCGAGCGCGACCCGCTCGTCGCCGAGGCCGAGCCGGCGGCAGGCCAGGGCGAAGCGCTGGTTGATGAGGTCGGCGACCGGACCGCGGCCGACGCCGCGCACGCCGACCGCGCTGTCGTACAGCGCGCCGCCGTAGGCGTCGCGCAGGCGAGCCAGGACTCGCTCGGCCCGGTCGGGCACGTGGGCGTGCAGCCACTCGGTGAACAGCACCTTCACGTCGTGCGGCAGGCGCAGCAGGGTGTAGCCGGCGGCGCGCGCGCCATGATCACGCGCGGCCTCGAGGATGGCCTCGAGCTCGTGGTCGTTGAGGGCCGGGATCATAGGCGACGACAACACGCCGACCGGCACGCCGGCGTCGGCCAGCTGGCGCAGGGTGGCCAGGCGCCGGTGCGGCCGGGCCGCCCGTGGCTCGAGCGTGGCGGCCAGGCCGGCGTCGAGCGTGGTGATCGACAGGTAGACCGAGGCCAGGTTGCGCGCGGCCAGCGCCGCCAGCAGGTCGACGTCGCGGGTGATGGCCGCGCTCTTGGTGACGATCGAGACCGGCTGGGCGAACTCCAGGCACACCTCGAGGATGGCGCGGGTCAGGCCGAGGTCGCGCTCGACCGGCTGGTACGGGTCGGTGTTGGTGCCCATCGCCAGCACCTGGCAGCGATAGCTCGGGCGGCTCAGCTCGGCCCGCAGCAGGCGGGCCGCGTCGGGCTTGCTGACGATGTGGGTCTCGAAGTCGAGGCCCGACGACAGCCCGAGGTAGCCGTGGCTGGGCCGGGCGAAGCAGTACACGCAGCCGTGCTCGCAGCCGCGGTACGGGTTGGCCGACTGGTCGAACGGCACGTCGGGCGAGTCGTTGCGGCTGATGATCGAGCGCGCGTGCTCGGTCGTGACCACCGTCGGCAGCCGCGGCAGCTCACCGTCGTCGGCGAGCGCCGGGTCGGCCTGGGCCCAGCCATCGGCGAACCCCTCGCGCCGGGTCGGCTCGAACCGTCCGGTCGGGTTGGACAGGGCGCCGCGGCCGCGGCGGGCGCCGTCGCCGGAGCTCACCGCGTCCAGTCCTTGTCCCAGGCGTGGCTGGCCAGCTGGCTCAGCAGCGTCGACGACAGCGGCGCGGCGCCGCGCAGGCGCAGGTTGCGGTCGACGCTGGCCCGCGTCCGCATGCCGATGACCGCGGCGACGACCGCCGGCGGCGACAGCGCGAAGCGGATGGCCAGCTCGTCGACCGCGCGCACCTCGGGCTCGTGCCGGGCCCGGGCCGCGCGCGCCGCCAGGTCGGTCGCCTCCGGCGTCGACGACGCCGCCGGCGGCGTCTCGGTCACGAACTCGCACAGCGCGGCCAGGCGCAGCGCCAGCTCGTCCAGCCGCGGCGGCGCGAAGTACGCGGTGCGGAAGTCGTCGATCGGGAAGCGGGCGCCGGCGCCGAGCTGGCCACCCAGCGCGCCCTCGTCGAGCACACACCGGGCCAGCACCGCCACGCCGTGCTGGGCGGCCGCGGCCAGCGCCGGCTCGGCCCGGCGGTCGAACAGGTTCCACACCAGCTGCGCCGTGGTCACCAGCGGATCGGCCATCACCCGCACGCAGTCGTCGACGCTGCCGTGGTTGGCCGACACGCCCCAGTGCAGCACCTTGCCCTCGCTCACCAGGCGGACCATGGTCGCGCGCAGCTCGGGCCAGCCGCCGTCGTCGAGCCAGGCGTCGCGCCACACGTGCAGCTGGCACAGCGGGATCACCTCGAGCTTGAGGTTGCGCAGCGACTGCTCGACCTGGGCCTGCAGGTAGGCCGGCGCGAACGCCGCGCCCAGGCGGTTGGCCGCGGCCGGGAAGACGTCGTCGGCCGGCGGCACCTTGGTCGCGACCACGACCCGGTCGCGCGCGCGCAGCTCGCGCACCGCCTCGCCGACCAGCTGCTCGCTCTGGCCGCGGCCGTAGCGCAGCGCGGTGTCGACCAGGTCGACGCCGTGCTCGAGCGCGTGGCACAACGCGCGCTGGGCGTCGCGCGGCTCGACCCCGCGGAAGCGGTCACCGCCGACGCCGGACGTGCCGAAGGCGATCGGCTCGACCGTGCGGCCGGTGCGCCCGAGCTGGCGCGGGCCGCCCGGTGGGCGCGGTCCGGGGCCGATCAGCGGGCCGCCGCTCACGAGCCGGATCCTGGCGGCAACACGCGCCCGGCGCCACGACCACCGCCGAGCGCCTTGGCCTCCTGCTTCTCGCGCTTGCGCGCCTCGCGCCGGGTCTCGCCCGGCATACGCGTGGTGATCTCGACGCCCCCCATGATCACCAGCCCGGTGATGCGCAGCAGCGGCCGGTCGGGGTCGGGCGTGCCTCGACCGCGGTCCATGCCCTCGAAGCCGCCCATGATGGCGGTGGCGTCGCTCTCGACTGCGAGCCAGGGCGGCACGGTGATCTCGGCGCCGCCCATCAGGCAGGTCACGTGCAGCTCGGTCACACCGGCGCCGAACTCGGCCTCACGGAAGTCGAGCTCGGCGCCGCCCATGAGCGCGACCAGCTGCATCTTGCGCGGCACGGTCCACCGGCCCTTGCGCACCACGCCGCTCATGATGGCGATGAAGCGCTTCTTGGCCGGGCGATCGGCGCGCTCGACCGCAGCGGCCGAGGCGGGGACCAGCGCGGTGGTGGTCGCGGGTGCCGCCAGGTCGGCCACCAGCGGGGTCAGCTCGGCCAGCGAGCTGGCGGCGTGGGCCAGGTCGAGCCGACGCTCGAGCTCCTCGACCTCGAACTCGCCCTGGCCGAAGGCGTCGGTCAGCTGGGCGATGACCTGCTCGCGCCGGTCGCGCAGCGCGACCAGGCTGGTGGCGGGCGGGGCGGGCGCGTCGGACATGCCCGACCGTAGCACCTGCGCTGGCCGCTTGCGCCGCGGCCGGCGTGTCCCCGATGCTCCCGGCCGATGACCCACGCCGAGTACCTGGCGCTCGTCGACGAGCTGACCGAGCACGACCGTCGCTACTACGTCGAGGCGGCGCCGATCATCAGCGATGGCGAGTACGACCTGATGCTGCGCCGGCTGCGTGCGACCGAGGCCGACCACCCGGACTGGGTGGTGGCGTGGTCGCCGACCCGCCGGGTCGGGCACGCCCCGGCCTCGTCGTTCCCCAAGGTCGAGCGGCCCGTCGCGATGCTGTCGCTCGACAACGCCTACAGCCAGGACGAGCTGCGCGAGTTCCACGAGCGGGTGGTGAAGGGCCTCGGCGGCGACGCCCCGCGCTACTCGCTCGAGCCCAAGATCGACGGCTTCGGCATCGAGCTGACCTACCAGCGCGGCCTGCTCACGCTGGGGGCGACCCGGGGCGACGGCCGCATCGGCGAGGACGTGACCGCCAACCTGCGCGCGGTCCACGGCGTGGCCCTCAAGCTGCGCGAGCCGCTCGATCTCGTCGTGCGTGGCGAGGTGTACATCACCAAGGCCGAGTTCGCGGCCATCAACACGGCGCGCGAGGCCGCCGGTGAGGACACGTTCAAGAACCCGCGCAACCTGGCGTCCGGTTCGATCAAGCTGCTCGACCCGCGCGAGGTGGCCCGCCGACCGATGCGGACCATCCTGTACGAGGTCGTGGGCGGCGAGCGGGTCGCGCCCAGCCACAGCGCCAGCCTGGCCCTGATGCGCCGGGTCGGCCTGCCGGTGTCAGCCGAGAACTCCCTGGCCGCGTCGTGGGACGAGCTGGCGGCGCAGGTCGAGGCCTGGCTGGCCCGGCGCGACGCCCTGCCGTACGAGATCGACGGCCTGGTCATCAAGGTCGACGACTTCGACCAGCGCGCCACGCTCGGCGTCACCTCGAAGTTCCCGCGCTGGGCCATCGCCTACAAGTTCCCGGCCCGCCAGGTGACGACCGTGGTGCGCGCGCTCGAGGTCAACGTCGGCCGCACCGGCGCCATCACCCCGGTCGCCCTGCTCGAGCCGGTCGAGGTCTCGGGCACGACGGTGTCGCGGGTGTCGCTGCACAACTGGGATCAGGTCGCGCGGCTCGGCATCGGCGTCGGTGATCGCGTGCTGATCGAGAAGGCGGGCGAGATCATCCCGCAGGTGCTGGCGGTGACCGTGACCAGCGCCGGGCCGCGCTTCGACGCGCCGTCGACGTGCCCGGCCTGCGCCAGCCCGCTGGTGCGCGAGGACGGCAAGGTCGTGCTGCTGTGCTCCAACCGCCTCGGCTGCCCGGCCCAGCGCCAGGCGGCGATCGAGTTCTTCGCCGGGCGCGGCCAGCTCAACATCGACGGTCTGGGCGAGAAGCTGGTGGCGCAGCTGCTCGAGGCCGGCCTGGTCCACGACGTGGCCGACCTGTTCGATCTGACCGCGCCGCAGCTGGCCGGGCTCGAGCGCTTCGGCGAGACCTCGGCCAACAACCTGGTGGCGGCGCTGGCGACCGCGCGCCAGGCCGCGACCTTCAGCCGGCTGCTGGCCGCGCTCGGCATCGACAACGTCGGCGGCGTCATCGCCAAGCTCATCGCCGGGCGGTACCGGCGGCTGTCGGCGCTCCGGGCCGCCGCCGCGGCGCGTTCGTCCGAGGAGCTGGTGGCCGAGCTGTGCGAGATCGACGGCGTCGGTGAGGTGATCGCCATCGCGGTCGATCGCTTCCTGCGCGACCCGGCCAGCGCCGCCGTCCTCGACAAGCTGGCGGCGCGTGGGCTCGATCCCGAGGAGCCGGTGGCCGCGGTGGCGACCGGCCCGCTGACCGGCAAGACGCTGGTGGTGACCGGCACGCTCAGCGCGCCCCGGGCCGAGGTCTCGGCCCGCATCGAGGCCGCGGGCGGCAAGATCGCCGGCTCGGTGTCCAAGAAGACGGACTACCTCGTGGCCGGGGCCGACGTCGGCAAGACCAAGCTCGACGCCGCGGCCAAGCACGGCGTCACCGTCATCGACGAGGATGGGCTCGCTCGCCTGCTGGCCGGGGCCGATGTAGGTCCAGGCGCGACCTAGCGCCACGACGGTCCTGCGCCTGTCCTGCCGGCAGTGTCCGCGACACCTCGCCGCACCCGCTCGATCTGCGACGGTCTTGGTCGAGGAACTGGATCACCGCTGCGTGGTCGATCCGCTGCGGCGTCGTGCCGACGTCGACGCAGGAGGGCCTCCACCAGCGACAACGTAGGCAGGAGATCTGTCGCCGTTTTTCGTGTATTTCCCATCGCATTTGCCTCAGCCTGGTCTTGATGCACGACCCCTCGCTCCATGCCGCCCTCCACAACGCCGACGCGTTGCGGGTGCGCGTGCGCTTTGGGGCGCTCGGGTTCGGAGGTGCGTCGACGGCGATCCCGATCGCGCTCCTGCTCCTTGGGCGCGCCGAGGTCCTCTGGGCCGGGCTCGCCTTCCACCTGGTGGTCGTCGCGCTGGCGGTAGTCGGCCTGACCCGCGCCACGACGCAGTGGAGCATCCGGTCCTTCACCCTCTGGTGCACGGCGATGTGGATGGCGCAGATCGGCGCCCTCTTCGCCGAGTCGGCGGCCGGTAGCACCACCGCCATCTTCGGCCTGTGCCTCGAGCTCATCGCCGGCGCCGGCGTCCAGGTCATGCTCGCGCCTCTGGTCGCGGGGGTCGTCGTGGTGTGTGTCGCGGTCGGGGTGATGGTGGCGGCCGGGCAGCTCCACGGCGACGCCGTGCTGCCGATCATCGGTGCGGTCTCGGTCGCGGTGATGGCCTTCCTCGGGTTCCGGCTGTACACCCGGCGGGTCACCGACCTGCTGCGCGACCAGCAGCGCCTGCACGCCGAGGCCATCGCCGCCCAGGCCCGCCTGGCGGCGGAGCTCGACGAGCGGCACCGAGCCGAGGCCGAGCGCGAGCTCCTGCGCGAGAGCTTCCTGCAGTCGCAGAAGATGGAGGCGGTCGGCCGGCTGGCCGGCGGGGTGGCGCACGACGTCAACAACGTCATCGCCGCCATCCGCGGCCTGGCCGAGGTGATGTTGCCGGAGGCGCCGGCCGAGCTGCACGAGGACCTCGGCTCCATCATCCAGTCGTGTGATCGCGGCGCCGACCTGACCAAGAACCTGCTCGGCTTCTCGCGGCGCGGCCCGTCGACGCACGAGGTGTTCGACGCGGCCGAGGTCATTGGCGACGTGGCCCGCCTGCTCGGCCGCACCGCGCCGCGCGGCATCGCGCTGGAGTCGAGCCGGACCATCGGCGCCAGGGTCGAGGGCGACAAGTCGCAGCTGACCCACGCCCTCCTCAACCTGTGCATCAACGCCATCGACGCGATGGGGCAACATGGCCAGCTCACCCTCGAGGTCGGGCCGGCCACGCTCGACCCCGCCCGGGCCGAGCGGCTGGCGATGTCGACGGGTGAGGCGGTGCGGATCGTGGTCCGTGACACCGGCTCCGGCATGGACCCGGCGACCCTGGCCCGCCTGTTCGAGCCGTTCTTCACCACCAAGGCGCTCGGCAAGGGCACCGGACTCGGCCTGTCGATGGTGCAGGCGACGGTCAAGGCCCACGGCGGAGGCATCGAGGTCGACTCGGCGCCGGGCCAGGGCACGACGATGACGGTGTGGCTGCCGCGGGTGATGACCGAGGCGCTGCCGGCCGTGGTCATGGCCTCGGCCGGGTCGGGGCCGATCCCGACCGGCGGCGCCGGGCGCAAGGGCACGGTGCTGATCATCGATGACGATCCGCTGGTGCGCAGCTTCATGCAGCGGTTGGTGCGCGGGCAGGGCTGCGACGTGCTCGTGGCCGAGCGGGCCGAGGAAGGGGTCGAGCTGGCCAAGGCCCGCCCCGGCGCGATCGCCGCCGTGATCCTCGACATGCAGATGCCGGGCATGGGCGGGGCCGAGGGCTTCCGCGTCCTGCACGCGCTGCAGCCGACCATGCCGGTCATCCTGGTGTCGGGCTACGCCGAGCAACGCGACGTCCAGCGCTGCCTGTCGGAGGGGGCGATGACCTTCTTGCAGAAGCCGTTCGACGTGCAGCTGCTGCGCAGCGCGCTCGACCAGGCCATCACCCAGAGCGAGGCGTCTTGATGGGCCAGGGCGCCGCCGCACCTCCGACCTCATCTCGGCCGACCACCGATGACCAGCGCTTCAGCCCGACCGGCCCGGGCCAGCGCCTGCGCTTTGCCGCGGTCGGCTTCGCTGCCTCGGCCACCCTCATCGGCACCCTGTCGTGGATCGACGGACCGGGGATGGTGCAGGGCTCCCTGCTCCTGCTGGCCCTGGTGCTGGTGGGTGCGGTCGCGGCGATCTCTGTCCCGGTCGCGCGCTGGACCAGCCGGCAGTTCGAGGTCGTCTCGGCCGCGCTGTGGATGGTGCACCTGGCCGCCGCCGCCGGGCTGGTCGCCGCCGGTCGCGAGGCGGCGCTGTACGCCATCATGATCTCGCTGGTCTCGGCCGGCTCGCTGCACGTCGACCTGCCGCCCCTGTTGTTGGGGGCGACATCGACGGTGCTGGTCGGCGGTTGGCTCCTGGCCGAAGGCAGCATCGGTCGCGATGGCTTCGTCGCCATCTGCGCCGCCGCGGCGTTCGCGTTCGTGTCGTTCGCCGGCTATCGCCGGTACGCCACCTGGGTGCGCTCGCTGCTGGTGACGCGGCGCCAGATGGCGGCCGAGTCCGACGTCGCGGCGGCGCGGCTGGCGGCCGAGCTCGACGAGCGGCGGCGGGCCGAGGCCGAGCGCGAGCTCTTGCGCGAGAGCTTCCTGCAGTCGCAGAAGATGGAGGCGGTCGGCCGGCTGGCCGGCGGGGTGGCGCACGATGTCAACAACGTCATCGCCGCCATCCGCGGCCTGGCCGAGGTCATGCTGCCCGACGCCCCCGAGGTGATGCACGAGGACCTGGCGGCCATCGTCGCCTCGTGTGACCGCGGCGCCGACCTGACCCGGAACCTGCTCGGGTTCTCGCGCCGCGGCAGCTACACGCGCGAGGTGTTCGACGCCGCCGAGGTCGTCCACGACGTGGTCAAGCTGCTGCAGCGGACCGCGCCGCGCGGCGTCGAGATCGAGTCGCGCCGGGCCCTCGGCTGCAAGGTCGAGGGTGACCGGTCACAGCTGACCCACGCGGTGATGAACCTGTGCCTCAACGCCATCGACGCCATGGCCGGGCAGGGCGCGCTGACGCTGGAGGTCGACACCGCCGAGCTGAGCGACGACGCGGCCGATCGGCTCCGCCTCGGCGCCGGGACCATGGTCCGCATCGCCGTCACCGACACCGGGCACGGCATCGACGAGGAGACCCGGGCCCGCCTGTTCGAGCCGTTCTTCACCACCAAGCCGCTCGGCAAGGGCACCGGCCTCGGGCTGTCGATGGTGTACGGGACCGTGACCGCCCACGCCGGCGCGATCGACGTGGCGTCGGAGGTCGGGCGCGGCACGACCATGACGGTGTGGCTGCCGCGCGCCACCACCGCGGCCCGGCCGGCCGTGCTGATGGCCTCGGCCGGCTCTGGCCCGATCGTCCGCACCCCGACCAAGGGCACGGTGCTGATCATCGACGACGATCCGCTGGTGCGCAGCTTCATGCAGCGGCTGGTGCGCGGGCAGGGCTGCGCCGTGCTGGTGGCCGAACGCGCCGAGGAGGGCATCGAGCTGGCCCGGGCCCGGCCCGGCGGCATCGACGCCGTCATCCTCGACATGCAGATGCCGGGGATCGGCGGCGCGGCCGGCTTCCGCCAGCTGCGCAGCCTGCAGCCCAGGTTGCCGGTGATCCTGGTCTCGGGCTACGCCGACCAGGGCGAGGTCCAGCGCTGCCTGGCCGAGGGCGCCATGGCCTTCCTGCAGAAGCCGTTCGACGTGCAGCGCATGCGCAGCGAGCTCGAGCGCGCCATCCCGGCCGCGGCCAGCGCCTGACCGCTCGGCCTACAGCAGCGCGCGCACCGCGGCGATCGCGCCGGGCAGGCCCTCGCGCGCGGTGTCGACGACGTGATCGGCCTGGGCGTACAGCGGCGTGCGCGTGGCCATCAGCGCCTCGAGCTCGGCGAAGGCATGAGGGTTCTCGGCCATGGGCCGCTGGTCGCCCTGGTCGACCACCCGGTTCCAGTGATCGACGGTCGACGCCCGCAGCCACACGGTGGTGCAGCGCTCGCGCAGCCAGGTGAAGTTGGTCGGGTCGGTGACGATGGAGCCACCGGTGGCGATGACCAGGCGGGCGCCATCCCGCTCGGCCAGCAGCTGGCGCAGCGCGTCCTGCTCGAGCCGGCGGTAATACGCCTCGCCGTGCAGCTCGAAGATCTCGGCCAGCGACAGGCCGGCCGCGGCCTCGATGTGCTGGTCGACCTCGACGAAGCGGGCGCCGACGGCGGTGGCGACCGCGTGGCCGATGGTCGACTTGCCGGCGCCGCGAACCCCGAGCAGTGCCAGCGGCCGCAGGTCACCTGGCTCGGCCGCCGCGATCAGCCCGGCCGTGGTCTGGCCGAGCGCCTGCGCCAGCGCCGCCAGCCGGATCAGCGAGATGTTGCCGACGCCCTGCTCGACCTGGGCCAGAAACCGCTCGGACAGGCCGGCCCGCTCGGCCAGCTCCCGGCGTGACCAGGCGAGCCGGCCCCGGCTGGCACGGACCACCCGCCCGAGCGCCTCCAGCAGGCCTGGCGAAGCAGGTGCAGCCACTCATGACTTATAGTGCATGCAAGGTTTGCGGGACAAGCAGTAAACTGCTTGCCGGCGCCGCCACTCCTTTATATAGAGAGCGGATGGACGCCCCTGGTACCGCGGCCGGCCCGACCGTGACCTCCTTCGTCGCCTCGTTCGAGACCCACCCCAGCCGGTACAAGCACTGGCGGCTGACGGTCGACGGTGAGGTCGCGACCCTCACCATGAAGGTCGACGCCGACCACCCGCACAAGCCGGGTTACGAGCTCAAGCTCAACTCGTACGACCTGTCGGTCGACATCGAGCTGGCCGACGCCGTGCAGCGCGTCCGCTTCGAGCACCCGGGCGTCCGCACGGTGGTGTTCGCGGCCGACCTCGACCGCGTGTTCTGCTCGGGCGCCAACATCTACATGCTCGGGTTGTCGACCCACTCGTTCAAGGTGAACTTCTGCAAGTACACCAACGAGACCCGGCTGTACTTCGAGGACGCCAGCGCCCACTCCGGCCTGCGCTTCCTGGCCGCCTGTAAGGGCACCACCGCTGGCGGCGGCTACGAGCTGGCGCTGGCGTGCGACGAGATCCTGCTGGTCGACGACGGCAACTCGGCGGTGTCATTCCCGGAGACGCCGCTCCTGGCCGTGTTGCCTGGCACCGGTGGCCTGACCCGGCTGGTCGACAAGCGCAAGGTGAGGCGCGATCGGGCCGACGTGTTCTGCACGCTGGCCGAGGGCATCAAGGGCAAGCGGGCCAAGGACTGGGGCCTGGTCGACGACGTCGTGGCCCGGACCAAGTGGGACGAGGTGGTGGCGGCTAGGGCGAAGGCCCTGGCGGCGCAGGTCGCCGACGTCCCCCACGGCCCCGCGGTCGAGCTGCCGCCGCTGGCGCCCACCGTCGACGGTGGCCGCGTCCGCTACAAGCACGTCGAGCTCGAGGTCGATCGCGCGACCCGGGTCGCGACGCTGACCGTCACCGGGCCGACCGCGCCACCGCCGGCGGACCTGTCCAGCGCCGGGGCCGAGCTGTGGAGCCTGCGCGCCTTCCGCGAGCTCGACGACGCCCTGCTGCGGCTCCGCTTCAACGAGGCCGAGGTCGGGGTGGTGATGGTCCGCACCGTCGGGGATCCGGCGCTGGTCCTGGCTCACGACGAGGCCCTGGCCGCCGCCGCCGGCAAGAGCGGCTTCGCGCGCGAGGTCCGCCTGCTGCAGCGGCGCGTGCTCAAGCGCTACGACAACACCGCGCGCTCGCTGTTCGCGGTGGCCGACCGCGCCGACAGCTGCTTCTCCGGCGTGCTGCTCGAGCTCGCGCTCGGGGCCGACCGCATGTACATGCTGCTCGACCAGGACGAGCGGGTCGCGCTGCGCACCTCGGTCGCCAACACCGGCTTCTTCACCATGGCGACCGGGCTGTCGCGCCTCGAGGCCCGCTTCCTGGCCACCCCGGCCCAGGTCGGCCGGGTGCTGGCGCGCGGCGCCGAGGGCGCCATCCCGTCGGAGGAGGCCGAGCGGCTCGGCCTGGCCACGGTCGCCGCCGACGACATCGACTTCGCCGACGAGCTGCGCATCGCCGTCGAGGAGCGCGCCTCGCTGTCGCCCGACGCCCTGACCGGCATGGAGGCGTCGCTGCGCTTCGCCGGGCCGGAGACGCTCGAGACCAAGATCTTCGGCCGCCTGTCGGCCTGGCAGAACTGGATCTTCACCCGTGGCAACGCCACCGGCGAGCACGGCGCCCTCACCCTGTACGGCCGGCCCGAGCGGGCCAGCTTCGCCTGGACCCGGACCTAGGAGCACCCACCATGTCGACCGCCGTCACCGACGACAAGATCCCCAACAACGTCAACCTGTCGTCCGATCGCCGCCTGCAGCGCGCGCTCGAGGCCTGGCAGCCGCACTTCCTGTCGTGGTGGCAGGAGATGGGCCCGGCCGGGTTCCAGGCCCACGACATCTTCCTGCGCACCGCGGTGTCGGTCGAGCCGGGCGGCTGGGCCCACTTCGACTACGTCAAGATGCCCGACTACCGCTGGGGCATCTTCCTCGAGCCCAAGCAGGAGGGCCGGGTCCACGGCTTCGGCGACTTCGAGGGCCAGCCGGTGTGGGACGAGGTGCCGGGCGAGTTCCGCAACATGCTGCGCCGCCTCATCGTCACCCAGGGCGACACCGAGCCGGCCTCGGTCGAGCAGCAGCGCCTGCTCGGCCAGACCGCGCCGTCGCAGTACGACCTGCGCAATCTTTTCCAGGTCAACGTCGAGGAGGGGCGGCACCTGTGGGCCATGGTCTACCTGCTGCACACCTACTTCGGCCGCGACGGTCGCGAGGAGGCCGACGCCCTGCTGGCGCGCCGCTCGGGTGACGTCGACAAGCCGCGTATCCTCGGCGCCTTCAACGAGCCGACCAGCCACTGGCTGTCGTTCTTCATGTTCACGTTCTTCACCGACCGCGACGGCAAGTACCAGCTGGCCGCGCTGGCCGAGTCGGGCTTCGACCCGCTGGCCCGGACCTGCCGCTTCATGCTGACCGAAGAGGCGCACCACATGTTCGTGGGCGAGACCGGCATCCAGCGGGTGGCCCGTCGTAGCTGCGAGCTGATGAAGACCCCGGGCGGCGACGTCCGGGCCCAGGGCGGCATCGATCTGCCGACCGTGCAGAAGTACCTCAACCTGTGGTTCACGCTGTCGCTCGACCTGTTCGGCGGCGAGGTGTCGTCGAACGCGGCCGACGCCTTCGCGGCCGGGCTCAAGGGCCGCTACAAGGAGGACAAGTACACCGAGCACAAGCTGGTCGACTCGTTCTTCGCGATGGACGTGCTCGAGGCCGGCAAGGTCGTGCACAAGGACGTGCCGATGCGCAACGCCCTCAACGAGGTGCTGCGGACCGAGTACATCAAGGACTGCCAGCGCGGCGTCGATCGCTGGAACAAGACCATCCAGGAGGCCGGCGTCGACTTCGAGCTGCGCCTGCCGTCGCACAAGTTCCACCGCCAGATCGGCATGTGGGCCGGCCAGCACTTCTCGCCGGAAGGCCAGCACCTGAGCGCGGAGGCCTACCAGGCCCAGGTCGGCGGCTGGCTGCCGAGCGCCGACGACGAGGTCTACATCAAGAGCCTGATGGTCGCGGTGACGGAGCCGGGCAAGATGGCCGGCTGGATCGCGCCGCCGCAGAAGGGCATCAACAACCTGCCCGGTGACTTCGCGTACGTCCGGGCCTAGTTCGGCGCGACCTCGCCACCGTCACACGGATCGGCCTGGGTGCCGTCGGGCGGCATCTCGTCGTGCGGGCCAGCGCCACCACCAGGCGCCTCCTCGGGCGCGGCCTTGCGCTCCTCGCCCTCGCCGGCCGGGGTGGGCGTGGTGGTGGGAGCCTTGCTGCCCGCACACGCGGCGACGAGCAGGGTGGCGACGACGGTGATCAGCGCGAACGTGCGGGTCATGCCGCCAGCGTACCCTGATTCCCGGTCCCTCAGCCGGGCCCGAAAAGCGAAGCGGCCGGCTCGCTGTCGCGAACCGGCCGTCACGCCGCACCTGACCCCCACGTGAGTGGGGACGGGCGCAGGGTCAGCTTACTGACCGCCGCCGCACGGGTTGGCAGCCTCGCCGCCGCCGCACGGGTTGGCAGCCTCGCCGCCGCCGCACGGGTTGGCAGCCTCGCCGCCCGAGCCGTCGGCCGGAGCGGTCTCGCCGCCGCCGCACGGGTTGGCGGTGTCGGTCGGCGCCGGAGTGGTGGCATCGCCACCCTTCTTGCCGCCGCAAGCCGTGAACGCAAGCAGACCCATCGCAACGAAACCAATACGCAGGAAAGACATCGATTGCTCCTCTCTAACGGTTCTTGCAGGTCAGGCGAACCGACGCCTGTTCCCGCCGACGTGCTAACGGCGCTCGTGCTGGTGGCTTACACCTGGTTGATTCACGAACCTCGACAGCGGGCAGAACCTAGCTCAAGTAGTGGAATCCTTGCCAGTTCGGCCCGGCAAAAAAATCGGCCCGGTGGTGGCTGATCCCGCCGCCCGCGGCGGTCCTGGTCACGTCGAAACGCGTGCGCGATCACGTGCGGTCGGCCGCGGACGCAACGGTCGCAGGTGGATGGCGTTCAGGTTCCGGACCCAGCCGCCGAGCCGTCGCCCGAGCCCGCGGCCGGCGCCGGCGCGCTCACGTCGGGGGCGCCCTTGGCGATGTGGCTCGGTCCGATCAGGTCCCGCGCCGCCTTGGCGCAGCGAGTGATCGCCTCGTTGTCGGCCTGGCGCGGGCCGCCCCGGACCCGGAACGCGCACTTGGTGTCCTTGTCGAAGAAGCGGAAGGCGTACTTGTCGATCGCGCCCTCGGCCACGACCTGCAGGCAGGCCGTGCTGCCCATGCCCTCGTCCTCGCGGAAGCCCTTGGCCGCGCACCACTTCTTGTTGCTCTCCTCGCTCTCGAGGGTCCAGCAGTAGGCCGAGATGTTGCACAGCTCCTCGCCGGCAACGACACCCATGCGACGGCCGCCCTTCTTGAGCGCCGCCTCCTGCTCGTCCATGGTCAGGCGCTTGCCGCCGCGCAGCAGCGAGCACGAGCCCGACGCCTCGGCGTCGCCGGCGCTGGCGTCCTTGACCTCGAGCGGCTCGACCTCGCCGAGCGCGGCCTGGAACTGGGCCACGTCGATCAGCTGGTTGCAGCTGAGCTTGCGGTCGCCCTCGACCGGGGTGGCGACCTTGGCGGCGACCAGGCCACGCGCCTCCTTGGCCTTCTGCTCGGCCGCGGCCTCGGCCTCGGCGGCGGCGGCGCCTTCCTTCTCGGCGTTGCCACACGCGGTCAGGGTGGCCAGCAGGCACGAGGTCGACAGCACGGACGAGATGAGCAAGCGCACGGGGCCCTCCACGGCGAGATTCGCCGCGGACCTTATCACGGGCGCGCGTGGTCGCTGACGCGTTTGCGGCGGCGCGCGCCGACCAGGCCGGCGGCCAGGACCAGCAGCAGCCCGGCGCGCCCGGACCGGGTGGTGGCGCAGCCGGCCGTGCCGTCGTCGCTGCCGCCGCCGTCGTCGGTCTTGCCGTCCCCGAACGCCCCGGCGTCGTCGGCGACGAGCAGGCGCACGCCGTCGAGGCCCCAGTCGGCGCCGCGGTTGGCCAGCTGCACGTGGTAGGTCCCGGGCGCGAAGTCGCCCTCGATCACGACCTCGAGCGCGCGCGCGCCGGTGCGGGCGACGTGGACCGGCACCTCGAGCGCGGCGTCGTGACGGCCGCGTCGGCTGGCCCCGGCCCCGCTCCAGCTCCAGGTGATGGGCGAGGCCGGGCGCACCAGCGCGACCAGGTCGGGCTCGGTCGGCCAGCCGTCCGGGCGCAGCTCGGTCACCAGCGGGTACGACTCGTCGGCCTCCAGCTTGATGGCCGCGGTCGCGCTGCGCACCTGCAACGCGAACTGCATCGACGCCGGCAACAGCTCGCCCGGACCGACCGGGCTGGCCCACGTGGTCGGTCCGCGCACGTACAGCGACGCCTTGTCCTGGCCGGGCCGGATCGGCAACACGCGGTCGCCGCAGCCGGGCAGGCCCCGCGCGGCGAAGATCCCCGGCGCCGCCGCCACCATCGCCGCGGTGATACGCGCGTCGTCGGCGCCACCGCCGGCGTCGGCCAGGTACTCCTCCATCGCCACCTCGAACTCGGCCAGCACCAGCGCGGTCGCCTGCGCCATGTCGGCGTCGGCCGGCAGCGCGGCGATGACCCGGAACACGGCGGCGTCGAGCGCCTCGCGCCGGGCGGCCGAGCGCAGCGACCGCCGCAGCGCCCACAGCGCCGACGACCACGGGTGCGACTCGTCGTGCTCCTCGCCGGTCAGGACCTGGTCGCATCGGATCTCGTCGCCCAGGCTGCCGAGCGGGGTCGGCCCGTCCTCGGTCGAGCCGGCGTACGAGGCCAGGTCGGGGTTGCCGGTGATGGCCGCGGCCAGGTAGTCGGAGAAGCCCTCGTGTAACCCGCCCGGGCTGGGATCGAGCCCGCGCCGGCCCAGCTTCGACCAGCGCAGCTCGGTCAGGCTGTGCATGAGCGCGTGGGTCGCCTCGTGATAGACGACCTCGCCGTCGTAGGCCCAGTCGACCCGCTCGCCCTGGTGCATCACGATGCGATCACCGACGCCGACCGGGCCGACCTCGGCCGCCGGCCAGAAGTACGCGTTGTCCTCGACGACCAGGCGCGAGGCCGGGCTGGCCCGGTCGCCGGTGCAGGCCGACGCCATCGTGTCGAGGTTGGGCGGGCGGTAGTTGACCAGGACCGTGAGCGGCCGGGCCAGCGTGAACCCCGGGTCACCCGACCAGCGCCGGAACGCGGCCAGCGCGGTCTTGACGTGGTGGTAGGCCTGCACCTCGGCGAAGGCGTCGTCGACCGCGGTGTCGTCGGCGGGCGGGCGGATGGCGAGGAAGTCGCCGGCGGCGCCAGTGCGCGCCGTCGCGGTCAGCGCGCAGTGGTGGACCCGGCGCTCGCCCAGCAGGGTGCGGACCGGGCGACAGCCGCGATCGTCGATGCAGCCGAGCACCGCGACCTCGGCGTCGGCCAGGGTGGTCGCGCCGGCGGGCAGATCGTCGAAGGACACCTCGGTCAGCGGGCCCACCGTCGGGCTGACCGGGTAGACCCGGGCCCGGTGCGCGCGCGCGGCCCGGGTCAGCTCGTCGCGCCGCACCACCTCGCCGGTGTGGGCGTCGACGAAGGCGCGGCGCGAGGTCAGGGCGTCCGCGTCCGCGTGGCCGACCTGCCAGGCCAGGCGGGCCGGCTGGTCCGGCTCGGCCAGGACGACCAGCCGGCTCGACGGGGACACCGCGGGTGCGCCGGCCGCGGGGAACGCCGCGGCGAGAGCGGCCTGGGCGGACAGCGTCGGCGTCGGCGTCAGGTCGCGCCAGGCCGCGGTGCTCGTCGGCGCCGGGCCGGTGCGCCAGCGCAGCCGTCCGGCCCGATCGCGGCGCTCGGCGTGGCGGGCCCCGATCACGTCGAGGCCCTGGTAGGTCGGCTGGGTCACGGTCAGGCCGTCCAAGCGCAGCACCACCCGGGCCGGTGCCAGCGCCGGCGCGCTGACCGGGGCGAGGCCAGCGCCGCTGGCGAGCGGGCGCACGCCGTCGCTCACGCCGGCGGCGGCGCCAGCGGCGGCGAGGATGCACAGGGTGCGGCGGGCCACACCCCGGGTGGAGCAAGCCACGCGCCAGGCCGGTGCGGTCGCGCCCCCTGGCCTGGCGCGGGGTTAGCCGGCCGGGACGGGGCGCCGCGGTGGTGACCGCTGGCGCTGGCTACCCGGGTGACCGGGTCACGGGCTTGCCTGCGGCGGCGCCTCACCCTCGGGGATCTCGGGCGCCTCGAACGTCTCCTCGCCCGACCACACCGCGACCAGCCGACACTTCGACGTGAAGTCGACCTCGTGGATGAGCGCGTCGAGCTCGCGCAGCCGCTCGGTCGTGCCCTTGCCGCCGACCCAGCCGGCGACCGTGGCCTTGACCTTGGCCGAGCGCAGGCCGTCGGTCAGGTGGCGGTCGATCACCTCGTCGGGCGCGGACGATCCGAACGCGGGATCGGCGCTGGCGCGGGTCGGCGCCGCGCACAGCATCGACACGTCGCGCGCCACGTCGGGGTCGGTCGGCGGCGGCTGATACACCGGCGGGCCGCCACCACACGCCGACGCGAGCACGAGTCCCAGGCTGCACGAGAGCGAGCGCATGCGCATGGGCGCAGCCTAGCAGGATGCTGAAGAGGCATCCTGCCAGGCATTTTCGAATTTCAGCGGCCTGCTAGCCGCGTCAGCCGAGGCGGTCGAGCGCCCGCACCAGCTTGTCGCGCACGCTGGCCGCGAGCGGGGCGAGGCCGGGCACGCCGACCGCCGCCATCGTCTGCATCGGATCGATCGCGGTGACCACGGCCTTGCCGTCGTCGCCCTCGTACACGACCACGTTACACGGCATGAGCACGCCGACCGCGAGGTCGGTCGACAGCGCCTGGTGCGCGAACGGCGGGTTACACGCGCCGAGGATGCGGTAGCGCCGGAAGTCGACGCCGAGCTTGGCCTTGAGCGTGGCCTGGAGGTCGATCTCCGTCAGCACGCCGAAGCCCTCGGCCTTGAGGGCTTCGGGCACGCGGAGCATGGCCTCGTCGAAGCCCAGCGTGAGGGTGCGGGTCATGGCGAAGGTCGACATCAGCAGCCTTTCCGGCCGGGGCCAGCGTCGTCATCGGTCCGCGCCGACCGGCGCGGTGAGGGCACGCTTCACGTGGGGACCCCGAGCCGCGGCAGGATCCACACCTGCAGCGCCAGCCACAAGCCCAGGAACGCGAACATCGCCAGCACGTCGAGCATGGCTACTTGCCGAGCAGCTTGCCGAGCCAGCCGCCGCCGCCGCTGCCGCCCTTGCTGGCGCCGGTCTCACGGCACTTGCAGCGGGCGTCGGGCGGGACGTCGCCCAGCACCTGCTCGATGTGGGCGCCGCAGCCGGCGTAGGTGGGGCGGTGGCAGCTGGAGCATTCGATTCGACGACACATCACGGACCTCCTGGCAGGGTTGGCGGGGACGAGGGCCGGGCCAAGGCCACGGCGAGCGACGGCGGGTGGGTGGCGAGGGCGAGCCTCACCGGCGGATGCCGGGCAGCGTGGCCGCGTTGTAGGCGATCATGCCGCCGGCCATGTTCATGAGGCGGGTGAAGCCCATCTTCGCCAGCGCTTCGGCGGCGCGGCCCGAGCGGCCGCCCGAGCGACAGACCAGGATGAGGTCGGCGTCGCGCGGCCAGCTCGCGGCGGCGGTCGGCACCGTCGCCAGCGGGACGTGCTCGATGCCGTCGATGTGGCCGAGCTCGCCGGTCAGCTCGTCGGTCTCGCGCACGTCGATCATGCGGACGAGCCCGCGTGCCGCCGCGGCCTGGGCCGGGGTGATGTCGCGGTAACCACCGGGGCAGGCCACGCCGGCGGAGAAGGGCGAGGCCACGGCGGTCGAGGTGGGAGGGGTGGCCTTGGTGGTCGAGGTGGTCACGAGACGGCTCCTGGGGTGAGGGTGGCGGCCTGGCCACACGCGCGGTTGGCCGGCACCGACTCGGCCAGCTTCTTCGGTGGCGCCAGCTGGAGCTGGCTCATGAGCTGGATGAACTCGTCCCGGCTCTTGCCGGCCAGGCGTGGGTTCCAGCGCCGCTCCTCGCCGATCGAGGTGACGGTGTGGCCCTTGTAGTCGTGGCCCGGGTACACGGTCGTGGCCTCGGGCAGCGCGAACAACACGCCGGTGATCGAGTCCCACAACGCGCCGGCGTCGCCGTTCTGGAAGTCGGTGCGGCCGCACCCGCGCACCAGCAGGGTGTCGCCGGTGAAGACCGCGCTGGCCCGGCCGTCCTGCTCCAGCACGAAGCACATGCCGTCATCGGTGTGGCCCGGCGTGGCGCGCGCGTGCAGCGCGAGCGCGCCGACCGCGACCACGTCACCATCGGCCAGGGCCTGGTCCACACAGGGCGCGCCGGCGGCGCTGGCGTAGCTGCGCGCGCCGGTGCGGTCGCGCAGGAGGCCGGCGGCGGTGACGTGATCGGCGTGGACGTGGGTCTCGAGGATGGCGACCAGGGTCAGGTCGAGCTGGCGCAGGAGCGTGAGGTCGCGTTCGACGTGCTCGCGCACCGAGTCGATCAGCGCCGCCTTCCGGGTGGCGGGGTCGGCGACCAGGTAGGTGTAGGTCGACGACTCCGGGTCAAACAGCTGACGGAGGATCATGGACCACCCATAGTGCATGTCCGATGCCAGTGTTTCCGCAGGTCAACGTGTTGAAATGGTAGGGACAACAGGCGCTTCTGGAAACGAGTGAAACGCCGTGAAACGCCGGGGTCGAACGCCGTGTTCGGTGTTTCACCGCCGGCGTCACAACCCGAGCGCCTTCATGCGGCGCCACAGGGTCACGCGGGACAGGCCGAGCAGCTTGGCGGCGCGGTCGCGGTTGCCGCCGGTCCGGGCCAGGGCGTCGGCGATGCGGGCGTGCTCGCGGTCGACCAGCGGGGCGGGCGTGGTGTCGGCGACGACGACGGCCTCACCGGCCGCGGTGCCAGCCGCGGCGACCTCGTCGGGCAGATCGCTCAGCTCGAGCACCGGGCCGTCGCCGATCGCGAAGGCGTAGGCGACGACGTTGCGCAGCTCGCGCACGTTGCCGGGCCACTCGTAGCGCTCGAGCGCGAGCTGAGCGGCGGCGGCGATCCGCTCGACCCGGCGCCGGCCACGGGTGTTGAACTCGGCGACGATGCGCTCGCTCAGCAGCTGCACGTCGCCGGGGCGCTCGCGCAGCGGCGGCAGGCGGATCGGGATGACGCGCAGGCGGTACATCAGGTCCGCCCGGAACCGACCGGCCTCGACCTCGGCCCGCAGCGCCCGGTGCGTGGCCGAGACCAGGCGCAGGTCGACCGGGATGGGGTCGCGCCCTCCGACCGGGATGACGGTGCGGGTCTCGACCACCCGCAGCAGCTTGGCCTGCAGCTCGAGCGGCATCTCGGCGATCTCGTCGAGGAACAGCGTGCCGCCGTCGGCGAGCAGGATGTGCCCGGGCGTGTCCTTGACCGCGCCGGTGAAGGCGCCGCGGGCGTGGCCGAACAGCTCACTCTCGAGCAGGTTGCCGGGCAGGGCGGCGCAGTTGATGGCGCGGAACGGCCCGGCGCGGCGTGACGAGGCCGCGTGCAGGGCGTGGGCGACCAGCTCCTTGCCGGTCCCGGTCTCGCCGCGGATGAGCACCGGCGCGTCCTCGCCCGCGACCTTGCCGATGATGCGGAAGGCCTCCTTCATGCGCGGGTCGCGGGTCCACATGCCGTGGAACTCGACCGGCTCGTCGTCGCCGGCGGTGACCGCCGCCAGGTACACCAGCCAGCCAGGCGGGCGATCGTCGTCGCCGCGCTCGCCGTCGCCGCCGATCGGGACCGAGCGCGCGCGCACCATGGCTGGCGCCGCGCTGCCGCTGGCCGGCCCGGGGCGAGGGATGATGGCCTGGAACGGGCGGCCCTCGGCCAGCGCCTCCGCGAACGGCTTCTTGGGCCGGTCGCCACACAGCAGCGTGGCGGCCGAGGCGCCGATG
The DNA here is from genome assembly GCA_018058095.1 of Kofleriaceae bacterium. GTDB lineage: Bacteria > Myxococcota_A > Polyangia > Haliangiales > Haliangiaceae > JABFXX01. Next base: position 43,156 of record JAGPCO010000019.1, on the reverse strand, counting down.
GGGGGCGTGAAGCCGAGCACGACCCCGGCGGTGGCGGTGGCCAGCCGGATGCGCAGCTGGTGATCGAGCACCAGCACCGCGCCGACCAGGTCGTCGAGGGCGCCGGCGGCCAGGGCGCGATCATCTTCGCCGGCGTCGCGGGTGCGGGCCATGGCCGGACCTTACGCGATCTGCCGGGCCAGGATGTAGATGGCCATGACGATGACGAACCAGCCAAAGCCGCGCCGCAGCACCTCGGGCCGGACCCGCGTGACCAGCCGGGCCCCGAGCAGGCTGCCGACCACGGCCACCCCGGTCACCGCCAGGGTCACGCTCCAGTCGATCGACACGTGCGCCAGGTGGCCGGCCAGGCCGGCGTACGACTTCATGGCGATGACCAGCAGCGAGGTGCCGACCGCCGCCTGCATCGGCAGGCCGCCGAGGAGGACCAACGCCGGGACGACCAGGAAGCCGCCGCCGGCGCCGACGATGCCGGTCACCGCGCCGACCACCGCGCCCTCGAGCAGGACCTTGCCGACCGGCAGGTCGCCGGCGCGCGGCGCGTGCTCGCGCCGGCCGCGCAGCATGGCGATGGCGGTGACCAGCATCATCGCCGCGAACATCAGCATGAGGACCTGAGCCGGGATGAACTTGGCGACCCGCCCGCCCAGGTACGCGCCGATCATGCCGGCGCCGCCGAACAAGAGGCCGGTGCGCCAGCGGACCCGGCCGGCCCGGGCGTGCTGGATCACCGCGACCGCGCTGGTGGTGCCGACGACGAACAGCGAGGCGGCGATCGCCGGCTTGTCGGCGAAGCCGGCCACGCCGGTGAGGATGGGCACGGTGAGGATCGAACCGCCGCCCCCGAGCAGGCCGAGCGAGATGCCGATCAGCAGGGACAGCGCGAGCACGAGGACGATCATGGTGGGCGCACCTTCAACAACGATGCCATCGCGCGCGCGCCGGGCTGCGGCGCCGTCGTCGTCGTGGGCCATCGGCGCGCGGGTTGCGCCGGCCGTGCGTCGCAACGGGCTGAAACCCGGTGCGCAACGCCGATCGCTACGCAGCGCTTCAGGCCGGTGCGCGCTGGTCCCGTCAGGCCCGCACCCGCTGCGCGATCTCGCTGGCACGAGGTGTGCTCGGCCGGCCACATCATGTTCGACTCGGCTCTCGTGGATTCGCTCGTCGGCGGCGCCCTCATCGGCGCCGGCGGCGCGGCGTTGCTCTTCACCCATGGTCGCGTCGCCGGCATCAGCGGCATCGTCGGCGGCCTGCTCACCCCGTCGACGCCCGATCGCAGCTGGCGGGTGGCCTTCGTCGTCGGCCTCATCGCGGTCGGGCTGGTGTTCACGGCGCTGACGCCGGCGGCGATGGCCGGATCGCCGCGCGCGTTGCCGCTGGTCGTCCTGGCCGGGCTGCTGGTCGGGTACGGCACCCGGCTCGGCAGCGGCTGCACCAGCGGCCACGGCGTGTGTGGCATCGGCCGGGCCTCGCCGCGCTCACTCGCCGCGGTCGCGACCTTCATGACCACCGGCGGCCTGACCGCGTCCCTGCTGGGGGCGCCGTGAGCCTGCAGGTCGCGCGGGCCATGGCCGGCTGGCCAGTCGCTCGCTGGTTGACCGCGGCCATGGCCGGCGGGCTGTTCGCGGCCGGGCTGGTCGTCTCGGGCCTGACCGACCCCGGCAACGTGCTGGCGTTCCTCGACCTCGGCGGCGGATGGCGGCCGTACCTGGCGCTGGTCATGGCCAGCGCGGTCGGTGTGTACACGCTCGCCTTCCGCTGGATCGTCGGCGCGCCGGCGCGGGCGCTGGCGCCGCTGCAGCTCCCGACCCGGCGCGACCTCGATCGCTCGCTGCTGGGCGGCGCCGCGCTGTTCGGCGTCGGCTGGGGCCTGGTTGGCTACTGCCCCGGCCCGGCGATGGTCGGCGGCGTGGCCTCGACCAGCGCGCTGGTCTTCGTCGCCGCCATGCTGGTCGGCATGGTGGTGCAGCACCGGCGGGCCGGCGCGCGCTGACGCTTCCGACCCGCCGGGACGAGGCCCGGTGGTACCCTGGTGCTCATGAGTGGGCATCGCCTCGGCGCGATCTGTGCCGCGCTGAGCCTGACCGGGGCCTGCATCGAGACCCGGGTCGTCACCTGCAGCGACGGGCGGGTGTGCCCGGGCGGGACGGTGTGTGATCCGGTCGGGCACACCTGCGTCGACCCGGCCGGGCTCGCGGTGCAGACCGCGGGGCTCGATTTCGGCGACGTCGCCTGCGGCGCCACGCCGGCGCTGCCGATCAGCGTCGGCAACTTCGGGATGGCCACGGTCGCCATGCGGGCCTACCCCACCAGCGGGGACCTGACGGTGACGCCGGCCACGGCGATGGTCAGCCCCGGCCAGGTCATCGAGCTCGAGGTCCGCCCTGCGCTCGACCGCCGCCCCGGCGCGATCGACGCCTCGATCGTCGTCGCCTCGGCGCAGCAGCTGATCGAGGTGCCGGTCAGCCTGGTCTCGACCGGGGCGCTGGTCCTGGCCGATCGCACGGTGGTCGACTTCGGCGATCAGACCGTCGGCCAGCGTGGTGACGAGGTGCTGGTGCTGCGCAACGACGGCAACCGCGACATCGAGGTGGTGGCGACCATCCCGTCGGGACCGTTCCAGCTGGCCGCGGCCGGCTCCATCCTGATCGCGCCCGGGGCCGAGGAGGTGGTCGGCGTCGCCTTCGCGCCGACCGCGGCCGAGGAGGCCGCCGGCCAGCTCGGCCTGGACTACGTCGGGGTGCTGTGCGCGCGGGCGCCGACCGCGGTCGCCCTGCAGGGCGTGGGCGACGCCAGCGGCGTACTGCTCGACCAGACCACGCTCACCTTCGAAGGCGCGGGCTGCGGCGCGGCCGCGACGTCCAAGACCGTGACGCTGACCAACAACGTCGGCGCGCCGGTGGCGCTGGCGGCCCGGATCGTCGGCCCGGACGCGGCGCGGTTCGGTCCGCCCAGCCTGTCGGCGGCAGCCATCCCGGCCGGCGGCGTGGTCACGGTGACCGTGCCGCACCTGGCCATGCCGACCACGCTGCCGCTGCCGCTCAAGGACGAGGACGCCACCCTGCTGGTCGACGTCACCATCGGCATGACGATCGTCCCCAAGCAGGTCGCCCTGTCACGCCGGCTGCTGGCGCCGCACCTGAGCCTCACCCCCAGCGCCCTCGACTTCGGCACGGTCCCGATCGGGAGCATCGGCATCCTCGGCGTGCGGATGGACAACGCTGGCACCACCGCCGCCAGCGTGGCCACCCCGGCGCTGCCGTTCGCGGGCCTGCGTATCACGCCGGCCATCTTCACCCTGGCGGCGGGCCGGACCCAGGAGCTGTCGGTGTCGCTGGCGCCGGTCGGCATGACGTCGATCGTGCTCGACGGGCTCACCGTGCCGCTCGGCGCCAGCGGCGACTGCGGCGCCGGCGCCAGCTTGGTCCTCGACGGCATCGCTGGCGGCGACCCGTTCTGAGCGCGCGGCGCGCCGGCCAGGCCGCGCTCAGCGTCGGCCGCGTGGACGGGGCAGGGCAGCGTCGGCCAGTGGGCGCAGCTCGCCCAGCAGCTCGGGCGCGGCGATCAGGCGCACCGCCGCCATCGGGTGGCCGATGGGCATGTCCTGCAGCAGCCGGCTGAGGGTGACGGTGCCATAGCGCGGGTGATCGACCACGTGCAGCTCGTCGCCACCGCCGGCGCCGCTCTGCTGCGCGGTATCGACCTGGACGTAGTAGCGACCGGCCGCGCCGAAGTGACGCTCGGCGATGTCCAGCGCCTGCGGGGCCAGCCGCTCGGCCACCCGCGGATCGTCGCCCAGCTCGAGGGTCTTGAACAGGCGGCGCCGGACCAGGCGGGTCGCCAGGTCGCGCAGGACCGGGTCCTCGGCCGCCGGCCCGTCGAGCCCGGCCCAGCGCTCGAGCGCGGCCACCAGCTTGGCGTCGTGCAGGGCCAGGAAGTCGGTCACCGAGACCGGGCCGCCGCGCGCCATCCGCGCCGCGATCTCGAGCCCGGGCGGCTCGTCGCCGGTGCGGGCCAGGGCGGCGAAGCGCTCCATGGTCTTGATGAACAACCACTCGGCCGCCCGCACCGTCTTGTGGTGATAGACCTGCGCGTACATGTACGAGCGCGCGAACAGGTACTGCTCGACCGCGTACATGCCGCGCCGGTAGTCGACCACCAGGTCGGCCGGGTCGTCGTCGCCGTCGCGGACCCGCTCGATCTGCAGGGCGTGGATGATCCAGTCGAGGTCGTAGGTGGCGTAGCCGGCGCCGGAGTAATGGCCGTCGCGCAGGAGGTAGTCGAGACGGTCGACGTCGAGCTGCGACGACACCAGCTTGCGCGCGAAGTGCGGCCGGTAGGTCTTGCCCCAGAAGCGAGCGAGCGTCGCGCCCAGGCCGGGCTCGAGCGCCTCGAGCGCGCTGGCCAGCTCGTCGTCCTCGGCGACGATGCGGCCACCCCACGCCTCGTGATCGCTGCCGCCGAAGACGTGCTCCCACGCGTGCGAGAACGGGCCGTGGCCGATGTCGTGCAGCATGGCCGCGACCAGCACGTGGCGGCCGACCTCGGGCTCGAGCCGGAGCTGGTCGACCACCCGGGTGGCGACGTGGTACGCGCCGAGGGCGTGGCCGAACCGCGAGTGCTCGGCGCCCGGGTAGACCATGGGGGCCCAGCCCATCTGCCGGATGAGGCGGAGGCGCTGCAGGGCCCGGGTGTCGAGCAGGTCGGCCAGCGGGCGGCGGGCGCCGCGGAACTCGATGAGGCCGTGGACCGGATCGCGGAACACCCGATCTTTGCTGCCGGGAAACACGGCCGCAGCCTACAACACCGGCGTGGCGGCGGGGCCCAGGCCGGCCCACCTGAGCACACGGCGAGGCGTGCGGGCGGCAGGGTGCGAAAAACCTGCCAGGGGGTGCGTCAACGCAGGGGCTTGGCCCGGGCCCAGCCTGGCGTAGACTGCGGACGTGCCACGGGTCGTCGCCCTCATCGCCGCCGCCATCATCTTGATGGCCGGGTCCGTGCGTTTCGCGGCGGCCGGGCTCACCTACGGCACGACCTCCTGTTGCTGCGGCCCACACGCCAGCGACCACCGCTGCGGTTGCCCCGACTGCCCCACGGCCGATCAGGCCCACGGTGACGACGACCACGACGGCGATCGGCCGGTGCTCGGCAAGTGCGGGGTCAACGGGATGGTGCTGGCCCCGGCCGCGGTGAGCCCGACCATCCTGGCCCACGCCCCGACGGTGGCCACCCCGGTGCGCCCGGTCGCCGTGGTCACCACCACCCCACCGCCACCACTCCAGACCGGGCCACGCGGGCCCGAGCCACCACCTCCGCGCTAGCGGACAGGTCAGGCCGGGGCCGTCGGCGCCCCGGTCGTTCACGCGTCGCGTCAGCGGTCGGCAACGGCCGTGACGTGCCCTGTCCCCACGTGTGTGTCCGGTCGACCGGACGCTGGAGTCCTGCATCATGGCGATGTCCCGTCCTGCTCGCGTGGCGCTGCGCCGCGCCGCGTTCTCGCTCCTCTTCTTGCTCCCGTTCACCATGGGTCACGGTGACGAAGGGGGTGGCTGCTGCAGCGAGCCGCCACTGTTCGGCCCCGTGACCGAGGCGACCTGTCCGACCCCGTCGACCCTGACCTACGCCAACTTCGGCCAGCCGTTCATGGCCGCGTACTGCACGCGGTGCCACGCCTCGACCCTGACCGGCGAGGCCCGCAACGGCGCGCCGTCGTTCCACGACTTCGACCTGATCGACAACATCCGCGCCGTGCGCGAGCACATCGACCAGACCACCGGCTCGGGGCCGGCCGCGACCAACGAGTCGATGCCGCCCGATGGAGACATCCCGACGCTGGCCGAGCGCCAGCAGCTGGCCGAGTGGCTGGCGTGTGGGGCGCCGTGAGGGCGCGTTCACGCCGCGCGGCCGGCCTGGTCGCCGGCCTGGCCGTGACCGCGATCGCCAGCCCGGCGCTGGCCCAGCTGTGCCACGACCATGGCCTGGCGCCCGCGGCCCCCGCGCCCAAGCCGGAGGTCAAGGAGCAGTCGAGCGCGGGCACCTCGACCCCGGTGGTGCCGCCACCTGCACCCGCGATCAGCTACGCCGCCGGTCTCGGTGTCGAGACCGCGCAGATCGCCGGCGGCTCGTACACCGGCCTGAGCCCGCGCCTGGCGGTGCGCTGGCGCCGGCTGGCGGCCGAGGCGTCGCTGCCGGTGTTCCGCCTCGCGCTCGGCGACACCCGGACCGGGCTGGGGGACGCCGTCCTCGCCGCCAGCGCTCGGCTGGCCCGGGTCGGCGGCGTCGACCTCACCGCGGTCGCCAGCGCCAGCGTGCCGACCGGCGACCACCACCACGGCTTTGGCATGGGCCACATCATGGCCATGCCGGGCATGGTCGCCGCCGCCGGGCACACCCTGCGGGTGACCGGCACGGTCACGTTCGGGGCCGCCCTGACCGGGACCGGCCACGAGCACATGGTCAACGTCGTCGCGCCGATGAATCGGACCGAGCTGACCGGCGGCGTGGCCGCGGCCTACGCCGTGACCCCGACGCTGGCGCCCGAGCTGTCGGCCGCCATGTCCGAGCCCATCGGCGACGGCGTGCGGCGCGCGGCCGCCGGCGTCGGCGCGACCGCCTGGTTCGGGGCGTGGCAGCTGCGCGCCGCGGCCCAGCTCGGCCTGGCCGGTGACCCCTACAACACCCGCGTCGTCCTCCAGGGCAGCGTGCGGTTGCCGTGAGCAGCCCGCGCTCCCCGTCCCCGACCGATTCGCCCACCGTCCCACCACTCTTCGTTCGCAGCCCCGTGCTGCTGGAGTCCTTCCCATGACCCGGATCTGTCCCGCTGCGCTCTGCACCACCCTCGCCGTCCTGGCCCTCGCCCTGACCGCTGCCTGTGACGACGAGCACTGCCATGGCGAGTGCCCCGAACCCGACGCTGGCCCGGCCGCCATCGACGCCAACCCGGCCACCCCCGACGCCATGGCGGCGATGGTGCACGACTCGGTCCAGACCATCGGCGTCGGCGGCCTGGTCGAAGGTGAGATCACCGCCGGCCCGGCCGACCGCGCCGTGATCCGCCTCACCGCCCCGGCCGCGTTCGGCTGGAACATGCACGGGCACGCGAACGGCAGCACCCAGGTCGTCGTCGAGGAGACCGGCGTGATGTCGGTCAACTACGACTTCGTGCCGAGCGCGCAGGCCGACTGGTTCGTGCTCATCGCCAACCAGGGCGCGGCCCCGGTCGACGTCACCGTACACATCGAGCTGTACGGGGCGGCGACCTTCACCGGTTTCTAGCGCCGGCTGGTAGACTGGCGGCCGATGCGCCGCCTGTGCCTGCTCGCCCCGCTGCTGGCGGCCGCCTGCCTCGACATCCCGCCCCGGGCCGGCGCCGGCATCGACGCGCCGGCTGGGGGGGCCGACGCTCCACCGGCATGTGGGCCGCCCAGCGACGGGGTGGGCGTGGTCAACGGACAAGGCTGCGTCGTGCCGATCGGCGACGTGGCGCCGGCTGCGGCGATCCGGGTCGTCGCGCCTGGCCTCACCGTCACCTACGCCAACCACCCGATGAATCGCGTGCCGCGCTACCCATCGTCGCTGGTGGTCGGCGCCTCGTCCGACCTCCTCTTCATCAACGACGGCCGTGATCAGAGCCCGGCCGACAACCCAGCCCAGGAGTGTCAGCTCGAGAACGGCCTGGGCCAGGCCTTCTTCCCGCTCGGCACTGCGGCGTACGCCCCGAACGATGAGGCCGCTGTTCAGCCGTCGAGCCTGACGGTGCTTTCGGCGGGCCCAGTCGTCGCCGAAGTACGCACCGAGTGGGCAGGAGACGAGTTGTACCCCTGCTTCGCGGGGGAGCCGATCGGTGGCACCACCGTCCTCCGCTTCCTGCCGGATGGACGCATCCTTCGGCAAGACGAGCTGACGGTGGGGGCACCGGATCCGAATACGAACTGCGATACGACCTGCGGGTTCGATCCCACGGACCCCGGGATCGTCACCTCGTACGTGGCGCTCGACCGCGCGGCGTTCACCCACTGGACCCACCCTGGAGGGCAAGATGTGGTGATGCCTGCGAGCGTAGGCCGGGCCGATCTGCCGGCGGGCGAGGTGGGGTGCACGCGCGGAACGGTCGGCGCGGTCGGCATCCGCCCGCAGGACCACCCTGGGCGCCTCAACCTGTTCGAGGGCGACAACGGCACCGCACGCTCGATCGCCCTGACCACGGATCTGGCCACGATGGTGACCTACGCCGCCGGCGCGCCGGGCATGGTCAGCGGCCAGTCCGCGCTGGCCGTGGCCGCCGGCGCCGACTGCACTCGGGTCGCCGAGCTCCTCGCCGACCCTCCTTCCGTCGACAACGCGAGCTGGACCCCCGACAATGGTTGGCTCTACGTCGACCTCGTGTCCCCGTCGTCGCAGACGATCACGCCCTTCGGTCGCCTTGGCGCGTTCGCGGTCGAGCTGGCCGTCGATCCGGCGCTGCCAGCGCCGGCGCTCACCGTGACGCGCGGCGCCACGCCACTGCAGGAGGGGCTCGACTACCTCCGGCAGGAGCTGAGCCAGGCGGGAGCGCGATCCGTCCTGCTGTGGATCAAGGGAGGGTTGGCCCAGGGCGAGAGTCTGACCTTCACCCGCACGTAGCGCCCTTGGTGCGACGGCTCTCCTTCGCATTTGGGCTCATCGCGCTGGTGGCGTGCCGCGCGCCGCCCGTCGGCACCGCGCCGCCGCGCGCGCTGGTCGCGCCCCCCTGGCCGCACCTGGGCGGGCCCGGCGCCGACAGCGCGGCGATCGGCCCGGCCCCGCGCGGCGACGTGGTGTGGCGAGCGTCGGTCGGCGCCCGCGTCGACGCCTCGCCGCTGGTCACGGCGGACGGCGCGGTGGTCGTGGTCTCCCGCGCCGGCGAGGTGGTGCTGCTCGACGCCGCGCGCGGCACCGCACGGCGCCGGCGCACGCTCACCCGCGCTGGCGGCGGGGCGGTCGCTCTATGGGCGACGCCGGCGCTGGTCGGCGACGTGCTGGTGCTGGCCGCGCCGGGCCTGGGCCTGGTCGGCCTCGACGCGGTCACGCTGGCCGAGCGCTGGCGCGGCCCGCGCCGCTTCGTCGCCATGCGCAGCGCCGGCGCCGCCCGCGCCGACGGCGCGCGGGCCTGGCTGTGCGCCGGCGATCACCTGGTGGCGGTCGACGCCGGCACCGGCGCGGTCGTCGTCGATCACCTCGTTGGCGACCGCTGCTACGGCGCGCCCGGCCTCGTGCCCGGCGGCGGCGTGGTGGTGGCCAGCCGCGACGGCGGCGTGACGCGGGTCGATCGCGACGGCCGGGTGCGCTGGCGGGCGGTGACCAGCCCCGGCGCCGACAACGACAGCGGGGTGACCGTGACCAGCGACCTGGTCGTGCTCGGCAGCAACGACGGCCACGTCCACGCCTTCGACCTCACCACCGGGGCCCGGCGCTGGGAGCAGGGGCGTCCCGGCTGGGTGGTGTCGACCCCGGCGTCCGAGCCCGGCGGCGACACGTTCTTCGTCGGCGACGACGGCGACGGCCTGAGCGCCCTTGCGGGGGCGACCGGCGCCGAGCGCTGGCGCGCCCGCACCGGCGGCGACGTGGCGTCGAGCCCGCTGATCGTCGGTGGCCTGGTCGTGCACGGCAGCCACGATGGCACCCTGCGCGCCTGGGACGCCGCCACCGGGGCGGCGCGCTGGCAGGTCGCGCTCGGCGCCGCCGCCTTCGCGTCGCCGGCGCGCACCGCGGCCGGCTGGGTGGTCATCGCCACCCACGCAGGGGAGATCGTGGCGGTTCGCTGACCGATCGCGCGCACGCGCTCAGGCGATGCGCCAGGCGTGGCTGTACAGGTTCATCCGGCCGTCGCGCACGAAGCCGCAGGCGGCGACCAGGAACCGCTCGGCGATGGTGATGGCCAGGGTGGTCGGCGCGCCGACGGCGGCGACGACCGGCACGCCGAGCATGACCGCCTTCTGCACCAGCTCGAAGCCGAGCCGGCCCGACAAGAACAACACGCACTGGCCGGCGTCGACGCCGTGGTGCAGGGCCCAGCCGGCGACCTTGTCGACCGCGTTGTGGCGGCCGACGTCCTCGCGCAGCACCAGCAGCTCGCCGCTGGCGGCGACCAGCGCCGCCGCGTGCAGGCCGCCGGTGTCGGCGAACACGGCCTGGGCGGCGCGGATCCGGGCCGGCAGCTCGGCGATGAACGCGGCCGGCACGATCAGGCCCGAGCGCACGTCGCGCGCGCGCTGCTCGAGGTCGGCGATGGCCTCGCGCCCGCACACCCCACACGCGGCCGAGGCGATGGTCGCTCGCGGCGCGAACGCGGCCGGGTCGGCGTCGACCTCGACCACGTCGGCCTGCCCGGTCGGCGCGCGCACGCCGCCGGGGCCGGTCGCCACCCCCTCGGCGTGGAGCAGGCCGCGCACCAGCTCGAGGTCGTGCCCGGGCGTGCGCATCACGGTGGCGACCGCGCGACCCCGGGCCCGGATGGTGAGCGCCGCCTCGACCACGACCAGGTCGGTCACGCCGGCGCGCTCGCCGTCGACGATCCGCTCGAGGTCGAGCTGGCGCCGCTGGCCGGCGACGAGGGCCAGGTCGAGGTCGCCTGGCCCGGTGCTGGCAGGCGGCGCCATGGTCACTTCGTGAGCAGCTTGAAGGCGTGGTTCCAGCGCTTGTGCAGGAGGCCGGGGATACACCACAGGATACACAGCGGCTCGATCGCCCGCGCCGCGGTGACCGTGCCGAGGTCCTCGCTGTCCCAGCCGAAGCTGGTCAGCACCTCGGTCACCGTCGCCTTGGCGGCGGCATCGTTGCCGCAGATGAACATGGTCGGGCGCGTGCCGCCGAAGTCGGGGTCGACCATCAGCGCGTTGCCGACGCACGAGAACGCCTTGACGAAGCGGGCGGCCGGGGCCTGGGCCTGCAGCCGCTCCATCAGCGAGTCGTTCGGGCCGGTGAAGAACTGCAGCACGCCGTCGCGCGGCGCGGCCTCGGCGATGGGGTTGGTGGCGTCGATCACCACCTTGCCGGCCAGGTTGGCCGGCCCGGCCAGCGCGATCGCCGCCTCGGCCGCCGTGCCCTTGACCGCCAGCACGACGAGCTCGGCCCAGGCCGCGGCCTGGGCGAAGTCGCCGACGCTGGCGCGGGCGCCGGCCTGGTCCTTCCACGCCGCCAGCTTGGCCGGCTCGCGCGAGCCGCGCATGACGTCGTGGCCCTTGCCGAGGAATCCCTTGGCCAGCGCGTCGCCGACCTGTCCAGACCCGAGGATCGCGATCTTCGCCATGGCCCATGGTGTGGCACGGCCGCCGACGCAAGGGAAGCGGGCGCCGGCGCGGCCGTGGTAAACGCCAGGCATGCCCGACGCGATCCTGTCCGTCCCCCCGCCGGTCAACGAGCCTGTCCTGTCGTACGCGCCGGGCAGCCCTGAGCGAGCCGCGGTCAAGGCCGCGCTGGCCCAGGTCGAGGCCGAGGTGGTCGAGATCCCGTGTGTCATCGGCGGCCAGCGCGTCACCACCGGGCGCCTGCTCGACGTCGTCATGCCGCACCGGCACCGCCACGTCATCGCCCGTTTCCACTGCGCCGACGCCGACGTGACCGAGCGCGCCATCCGCGCCGCCCTCGAGGCCCGGCGCGAGTGGTCGGCCATGCGGTGGGAGGCGCGCGCCGCGGTGTTCCTGCGCGCGGCCGAGCTGCTGGCCGGGCCGTGGCGGGCGCGTATCAACGCGACGACGATGCACGGGCAGTCGAAGACCGCGCACCAGGCCGAGATCGACGCCGCCTGCGAGCTGGCCGACTTCTGGCGCTTCATGACCCACCACGCCCAGGAGCTGTACCGCTGGCAGCCGGTGTCGGCGCCGGGGGTGTGGAACTCGATGGAGCTGCGCCCGCTCGAGGGCTTCGTGTTCGCGCTGACCCCGTTCAACTTCACCGCCATCGCCGGCAACCTGCCGAGCGCGCCGGCGATGATGGGCAACACGGTGGTGTGGAAGCCATCGGAGAACCAGACCCTGGCGGCGTGGGCGACCTACCAGCTGCTCGAGGAGGCCGGCCTGCCGCCGGGCGTCATCAACTTCGTGCCCGGGCTCGGCCACGAGATCGCGCCGGTCGTGCTGGCCGATCCCAACCTGGCCGCCATCCACTTCACCGGCTCGACCGAGGTGTTCCGCTCGTTGTGGCAGCAGGTCGCGGCCGGCCTGCCGCGCTACAAGAGCTACCCGCGCCTGGTCGGCGAGACCGGCGGCAAGGACTTCATCCTTGCCCACCCGACCGCCGAGCCGGCCGCGCTGGTGACCGGCATCGTCCGCGGCGGCTACGAGTACCAGGGCCAGAAGTGCTCGGCGGCGTCGCGGGTGTACGTGCCGCGCTCGATGTGGCCGGGCGTGCGCGACCAGCTGGTCGCCACCATCGAGGCGATCAAGGTCGGCGACGTCAGCGACTTCTCCAACTTCATGGGCGCGGTCATCAAGAAGAGCGCGTTCGACCGCCACGCCGGGGCCATCGCCGAGGCCAAGGCCAGCCCGGGTATGCAGGTGGTCGCCGGCGGCGGCTGCGACGACCGCGACGGCTACTTCGTGCGGCCGACCCTGCTCCACACCGACGACCCCGGCGTGCGGCACATGCGCGAGGAGTTCTTCGGGCCGATCGTGACCTGCCACGTCTACCCCGACGCGGCCTGGGACGAGACCCTCGAGCTGGTCGACCAGACCTCGCCGTACGCCCTGACCGGCGCGGTGTTCGCGCGCGACCGCGGCGCCATCGTCCACGCCCTCGACGCCCTGCGCCACGCCGCTGGCAACGTGTACATCAACGACAAGCCGACCGGCGCCATCGTCGGCCAGCAGCCGTTCGGCGGCGGCCGCGCCTCCGGTACCAACGACAAGGCCGGGGCGCCGATGAACCTCCTGCGCTTCGTCAGCGCCCGCACCTTCAAGGAGGTGCTGGTGTCGCCGACCGACTACCGCTACCCGTTCATGCGCGAGGCCTGAGGTGCGGGGCCTGGCCCGGGGCTACTCGAAGACCCGGGCCAGCTCCTCGTGCGAGATGCCGTCCTTGTCCTGGCGCAACAGGGCGTAGCTGACGGCGGCGACGATGCCGGAGAACAGCTGGAACAGGCCGAGGACGCCGATCAGGACCAGGCCGCCGGTGCGCATCGAGCCCTCGAGGTCGCCCGAGCCCTCGGAGATCATCGGCACCAGCCAGGCCACCATCAGGATCACCGCCACCAGCCCGATCAGGAAGTTGAGGCCGAAGATGCCCCAGCGACGGCCGCTGGTCAGCGCGGCGCTGCGGACCAGCGCCGGGATCGGGCCGAGCCGCTCGGCCACGGCCGCCGGGGCGGCGACGAACCAGATGCAGGTGATGACCGAGGCGATGATGCCGCCCATCGGGATGAGGCCCAGGACGTTGACCACCACGGCGAGGATGATCGCCGGCAGGATGCCGCGCAGGCCGTACTTGAGGCTGGTCGACATCGCGACGCGCTGGCCGTTGAGATCCTGGACCACTCGGTAGGTCAGGAGCGGCGAGATCATCGTGGCGCCGAGCGTCAACGCGTAGATCGGGTAGACGAAGGCGCGGTTGGCCAGGTCGTCGACGCTGGTGGCCTTGCTCAGGTCGGTGGTGAGGATCCACACCACCGGCGCGGCGTACAGCACCAGCGCCAGCACCGTGAACGGCACCAGGTTACGTCCCCACGCGCGAAAGCTCAGCCCGAGGGCCCGTCCGATCTTGAACTCGCTCATCGCCACCTCCGCGCCCACGGTACCAGAACCGGCCGGGTGGGCGGGGCACGGGGCGCTCGACCGGGCCTCACGCCGACGCGACGATGGCCTCGACCTCGGCCGGGGCTGTCGCTGCCATCAGGGCGGCGCGCACCGCCGGGGTCAGCATCGGCCCGAGCAAGCCGGCGTGGCGGCGCGTCACGGTGACGCCGAACTTCGGGCCGCGCTGACCGACGTGCCAGGCCAGCAGCCGGCGGTAGGCGGCGCGCCGCTCGTCGGTGCTGGGCGGCGGTGCGGCCTGGCCGGTGGTGAGGAGCGCGGTCGCCTCCCGGAACACCCACGGGTGGCTGATGGCGGCGCGGCCGATCATCACGCCGGCGCAGCCGGTCTCGGCCAGCGCCCGCACCACGTCGGGGCCCGTCGCGACGTCGCCGTTGACCACCACCGGCAGGCGAACCGCCTCGCGTGCGCGCTGGGCCCAGCTCCAGTCGGCGGCGCCGCTGTGACCCGCGGTGGCCAGGCGGCAGTGGATGGTCAGGCCGGCCACGCCGACGTCCTCGAGCCGACGCGCCAGCTCGACGATGGGCAGGCCCGGCCCTCCCGGCGCGGCCGGGCCCCAGCCGATGCGGGTCTTGACCGTGACCGGCAGGCTGGTCGCGCGCACGACCTGGGCCGCCATCGCCACCATCGCCGCCGGATCACGCAGCCAGGCCGCGCCGGCGCCACCGCGCACCACCCGCGGCACCCAGCAACCGCAGTTGACGTCGATGAAGGCCGGGCCGGCCGCCGCCGCCGCCGCGGCCGCCTGCATCAGCAGCGCCGGGTTGCTGCCGTAGATCTGGATGGCGGTCGGCTGGTCGTCGGCGCCGAGGTGGATCTTGCGTGCGGCCCGGCGCGCGCCGGCGACGAGCTCCTCGGCGCGCACGAACTCGGTCACGCAGACCCGGGCGCCGGCGTCCCGGCAGAGCGCGCGGAAGCCGGCGTCGGTCACGTCCTCCATCGGCGCCAGCACCACCGGCGCCGCCGCCAGCAGCGCGGCGACCTGGTCCGGCCCGCTCACCGGCGCTCGCGTCGCCACGCCAACCGCAGGCCGGGCCACACCGCGTCGATCAGCCCGCGGTCAGCGCGCGGGCGGCGCCGAGGGCGCGCGGCAGGCCGAACGGCGTGGCCCGCATCTGGATGATCAGGAAGTCGCCCTCGGTCGACAGGCCCGACACGTTGACCACCGGGGTCAGCGTGTCGAGGATGCGCCGGACCTTGTCGTTGGCGGCGATCTTGGGGTTCTTCATGAGGTCGATGACGATGACGTCGTCATGGGCCTCGACCAGGATCTCCGGCTTCTTCGGCATGAACTTGACCAGGTTGCCCGGCTTGGACAGGTCGAGCGCGCCCGACTTGAGCAGGCCGGCGACCGGGGTCAGCGACTCCCCGAGCACCTTCATCTCCACGTTGGACAGCTTGAGCGCGATCTTGAGCGAATCCGAGCCGACCAGGATCTGATCGATGCGGATGGCGGACGAAGCCCGCACCGTGGTGCCCATGAGGTCGATGGTCGCGCCCACGGCGATGGCCGGCGGGCGCGAGGTGATCGAGACGTCCTGCGGCGCCTTCTTGCTGGGCGGGGTGTTGGCGATGAGCCAGCGCAGCGAGTCGAGCGGGACGGCGATGCGCAGGCCGAGCGCGTGGCGCGCCATGTTGAACATGGTGCCCGGGTTCTTGATCGCGAAGCGACCAGCGGAGCGAAGCGCGGCGCGGAGGGGGAGGGCCATGACCCGATCGTATAGCAGCGTCCCTGGGCCCCGGGCGGCCGGCCTCGCCGAAATCGCGTACAGTCGCCCGGTGCAGTCGATCGAGCTTCCCGCCGACGGTGCGCTCGACAAGCCGGGGCGCTACCACGCGCTGTTGCCCCAGCTGCGCGCCCTGCTCGAGGGCGAACCGGACCTGGTCGCCAACCTGGCCAACGCGGTGGCGGCGGTCCGGGAGTGCGTGCCGCAGGCGTCGTGGCTGGGCATCTATCGCACCGTCGGTGCCGAGCTCGTGCTCGGGCCGTTCCAGGGCAAGGTCGCGTGTGTTCGCATCGCCTGGGGCCGCGGCGTGTGCGGCACGGCGGCGGCCGAGCGCCGGGTGCTGGTCGTGCCCGACGTCGACCAGTTCCCCGGCCACATCGCGTGTGATGCCGGGTCGCGCTCGGAGATCGTGGTGCCCATCGTCCGCGCCGGCGCGGTGGTCGGCGTGATCGACGTCGACAGCTACGCGCTGGCCGCGTTCGATCAGGACGACGCCAGCGGCCTGACCGCGGTGGCCGAGGTGCTGGCGGAGCTGCGCTGGTGACGCCGGCGCTGCAGCTGGCGGTCGTCGCCGTGATCCTGTCGGCCTGCCAGGGTGGACGCGACGCCCGGCCTGGCGATGGCGGGGCCGCGCCCGCGCGTACGGATGGTGGCGCGGCTGGGGCCCGCAGGGTCGACGGCGCGCCGCCGGTGGCCCCGGCGGACGCGGCCGCCCCGCTCGCGCCCGACCCCATCTTCGAGCTCGGCGCCATCCCGGCCTGGCAGGCGGTGATCGACCGGGCCCAGTACCTCGCCCGTCGGGGCCAGCGCGGCGTGGTGTACGGCCTCGTCGGTGAGGCGGTGCCCCAGGCCGCCGTCACCGGCGCCGGCTCGGGCGCCGACGCCGAGCCGGGCCTCGCCTTCCGCTGGCTCGTCGACGACACCGAGGGCGCCGGGGCGCTGGCCATCCGCGCCAGCGGCCTCGGCCGCGCTCGACCAGGCGCGCGCGTGGCGCTGGGCGGGGCGTGGGCGCTCGATCTGACCCGGCGCTGGTACTGGAAGGGCGAGGCGATGACCGAGCTGCCAGCCGCGCCGGCGCCGGCGACGAGCGACGCGCTGGCGCCGCCCGGCTTGGTCGTCGGCAAGGGCGACCCGCCCGCCGGGGCGCGGCCGGTCAGCCAGGGCAAGGACGACGGCTTCATCACCTTCACCGTGGTCGGGCTGGCCCGGTTCCCGGGCGACGGCTGGAAGATCGCCGACGAGCTGGGCGACGCGCCGGTCGCCATCCTGACCTTGCCGGGCGAGCGGCCGAGCTACGGCGGTCACGATCTGCGTCAGGCCGACGAGCGCTGGACGCTGCGTCGGGGTGGTCGCTACTGGGTCCGGGTCGGCCGGTTCCGCCGGCGCAGCCCAGACCAACCGGCCCAGCTCGCCGCCCGCGGCGCGCCGGAGCAATGGTAGGAGCCCAGATGTCGACCGTGAGCTACCAGGTCGAGCGGCGGCGGCCGGTCGAGGTCGAGGCCGAGCTGTGCCGGGTGTGGGCCGACAACCTCACGCTCGAGTCCACGGCGGCGGCGAAGTTCGCGTGGCTCTACCGGGACGCGCCCGAGCCCGCGACGACCGTGCTGATGCTGCTCGCGCGCGGGGGCGACGGCGATGACGGTGGCCCGGCGGTGGTCGGCACCGCCGGCGTCGGCGTGCGTCGGTTCGAGGTCGCGGGTGCCGCGGTGCGGGCGGCGCTCATGGCCGATCTGGCGGTCGATCGAGCCCATCGCTCGGTCGCGCCGGCCCTGGCGCTGGTGCGTGAGGGCAAGGCGTGTGCGCTGGCCGAGCACGCCCTGGCCTACGGCTTCCCCAACAAGCTGGCCGAGGGCGTGTTCGCCCGCGCCGGCTACCGTCGGCTGGGCACCATCGAGCGCCACGTCCGGGTCCTGCGCCACGCCGACTACCTGGACCGGGTCGGCGACGCCGAGCTGGCCCGGGTCCCGGTCGGCCTGCGCCCGGCCACCACGTGGGTGCTGCGCCAGCCGGCCGGGCGCGCGCTCGCCGCCGCCGGGCTCGATGTGCTCGCGCTCGGTCGCCAGGCCGGGGCCGTGGTCGGCGCCACCCGCCAGCTCGCGCTGCGCTGGGGCGCCGACGTCGACGAGCGGATCGATCACGTGTGGGCCCGGGCCCGGGTCGACTACCCGGTGGTGGCGACCCGCACCGCGCGGTTCCTGGCCTGGCGCTTCTTCGCCCGCCCGGGATGCACGCTGGTGCTGGCGTGCCAGCGCGCCGGCGGCGCGCCGGTGGCCTACGCAGTGGTCGAGATGGTCGACGGCCACCTCCACCTGCGCGACCTGTTCGGGACTCGGGCCGGGGTGCTCGGCCTGCTCGACCGCCTGCCCGCGGCGGCCTACCGGCGCGGCGCCCGCTCGCTGTCGATCCGCTACCTCGGCCAGCCCTGGCTGGCGACCGCGCTGGCGACCCGCGGCTTCATCGCCCGCGGCGGTGGGCGCGCCATCGTCGTCGCCGCCGGCCCATCCTTGCCCGCGGCGGCCGCCGCCGAGGTCACCGACGTCACCCGCTGGCACCTGACCGACGCCGACGAGGACGTGTGACCGGCCTCGACCTGGTCGGCGCCATCGGCAACACGCCGCTGGTGCGCCTGCGCCACGTCGGCGCAGGCCTGCCGGTGGCGGTGCTGGTCAAGTGCGAGCACCTCGAGCCGGGCGGCAGCATCAAGGACCGCCTGGCCCGGGCCCTGGTGCTGGACGCCGAGGCGCGCGGCGTGCTGCGTCCCGGCATGACCATCGTCGAGGCCACCGCCGGCAACACCGGGATCGGCCTGGCCCTGGTCGCGGCCCGGCGCGGCTATCGCCTGGCCTGCGTGCTGCCGGCCAAGATGTCGGTCGACAAGCGGGTCGCGCTGGCGCAGCTCGGCGCCGAGGTCATCGTCGTCGCCAACGCGCCGCTGACCAGCCCCGACAACTTCCGCAACGTGGCCCGGCGCCTGGCCGAGGAGCGCGGCTGGTGGCTGGCCGACCAGTTCGACAACCCGGCCAACTGGCAGGCCCACCACGACACCACCGGGGCCGAGCTGCTGGCGCAGGTCGACGGCCCGATCGGCGCCTTCGTCGCCGGCGTCGGCACCGGCGGCACGCTGACCGGGGTCGGGCGACGGCTCAAGGCGCACGACCCGCGGGTGCGGGTGGTGCTGGCCGATCCGGTCGGCTCGGCCCTGGCCGACTGGGTCGAGACCGGGCGGCTCGGCGCCGACGGCGCGTACGCGGTCGAGGGTATCGGCGGCGGCAGCGTGCCCGGCAACCTGCTGCCGGGCGTGGCCGACGCCGCCGAGCGGGTCAGCGACGCCGAGGCGTTCGCCATGGTCAAGCGCCTGGTGCGCGAGGAGGGCCTCCTCGTCGGCGGCTCGGCCGGCGTGGCCGTCGTCGCCGCGCTGCGGGTCGCCGCGCGGGGCGGGCTGATCGGCCCGGTGGTCACCGTCCTGCCCGACAGCTGGGACCGCTACCGGGCGCAGCCGTGGATGCAGGGGTGGGCCTGAGGCTGCTGGCTCAGCCCTTGAGGATGAACCCGCTGGCGGTGATCTGGGTCAGGTCCGGCTGCGACGAGAAGTCGAAGTTGTATGGGTCGACCTGCAGGTCGGCCTCGCCGCGCACCGAGTCCCAGTTGCCGCCGACGAAGCGGAAGTAGCGAACGTTGCCATTGCCGGTGTCGCCAGCCAGCGGCTCGAGGTCGCCGACCTCGGGCGGCAGGTCGGGCAGCTGCAGGTTGGTCACGCCGAGCGTGCCCGGGGCGAACACCGTCCAGCGGTAGAACGCCTGCGCTCGGTAGTAGCTGGCGTCGAGCACGATCATGTCGGGCTGGCCGGGGCCCTCGTCGGTCCAGGCCAGCCGGCGGGTGGCCGGGTCGAGCGTCGGCTGGATCAGCCACGGCAGCATCGCCGCGCCGACGTCGAGCGAGAGCTGGGTCGAGAAGCCGGTGGTGGTCAGGATCTCGACCTGACCGAAGCTGTCGCGGTACAGGCGGAAGTTGTGGGCCAGCTGCGACGCCGGCAGGTTGGGCAGGGTGAAGGTGGCGGCGGCGGTCGGGCCGCCGGTGGTGACGCCGTAGTAGGTGTTGCTGGCCGGGATGCCGCGCACGACCTGGTCGAGGCGGCCGTTGCCGCTGCTCACGTTGGTCGGCAGGTTGACCAGGCCGACCGTGCCCGACACCGAGGACTGCCACGGCCCGGCGAAGGTGTACGGCGCGCCGGGCGTGAAGTTCGGCTCGTGCTGGAACCACGCCGGGAGCCCGTTGGTGTCGTACGAGACCAGGATCAGGTCACGCGCGCTGGTGCCGCACCGGGCGCCGACGTCGAGGGTGGCGGTGGTGGTGCCGCCGATGACGAACGCGCTGCCGCACCCGGTGAAGACCTGCTGGTAGGCGCTCGAGCCCGGGGGCGGGCCCCACCCCAAGGGGGTCGAGCTGAGCGTCGGCCCGTAGTCGAAGCGGTTGGCGCGCCGTCCGTAGCGGAGCTGGTCGCCGGGCATGACGCCGAGCGTGGTGGTCAGCTCGGCGCCGCCCCCAGGGCTGAGCCGGACCACGGTCACGCTGCTGCCCGGGCCGACCAGCGCGGTGACGACGCCGGCGCTGTCGGTGGTGGTGCGGGTGACCGTGCCATCGGCGTCGACGAACACCACCGTCGCGCCTGGCACCGGCAGCTCGGTGCCGTCGTCGGTCCACACCGTCACGCTGACCGGGGCGGGCGCGGCGTCGGGGGCGCCGTCGGCGCCGGTGCCGGTCCCGTCACGCGGCGGGCCGGCGTCGGGGAGCGTGGCGTCGACCTCGCCACAGGCGGCGAGCAGGACCAGGGCCAGGGCGTACTTCATCGCCCCATGATAGGGCCGGATCCCCCGGACCACCAACCGGGTGGAGGCGGCCCGTCATCGGCGGCGTGGCGCGCCCCACCATGTAGGTGCCGACCGCACGCGTTCGGCGCTAGGAGTCCGACCCCGTATTCTGGGCGCCGCGAAAGCCGGACTCGCTCAGGCCTCGTCGAGGCGGGGCACCGTCATCGCGCGCGTGGAGTGTCAGGGATGTCCGTGGGCAGAAGTGTCAGGGATGTCTGTGCTTGAACAACGAGGGGTGCAGACGCCGGCGGGGGTGTGCGGCGTGGACCGGCCCGGGCGTCGGCTGAAGCCTCCTGCTGTGGACAGGCGCAGGGCGTGGCGCGGGTGGAGACGGGCGTGGAGAGGGGCAGCGCCTGCCCACAGCAGTCCGCCCGGGCCTGGACGTGCGGACCCTGAGGGGTGTTCTTCACCCTGGACCGTGACCCAGACTCCCCGCTTCGCCGGAGTCGTTGCGGAGTCGGACTCCTAGCCCGGAGCGGTTTGAGCTGGCGCGCTGGTGACGCGGCGGATGCCCTCGCGCACGCCGACCCGCGGCTTCCAGCCGAGCAGGTCCTCGGCCCGGTCGCTGTCGTAGGTCAGGCGGGCCAGGGCCGAGCGGAGGCGGTACAGCGCGACCGGCGAACGCCGGCCGAGCAGGCCGAGCGGCAGCTCGCTGAGCTTGCCGAGCGCGAACACCAGCGGCCGCGGCACACGGACGACCTTGCGGTCGCCGCCGGCCAGGTCGAGCACGTCGGTCTGGGTCAGGTGCTCCCGGTCGATGACCTGGATGACCTGGCCGCCGACGAGCTGACGGTCGACCGCGGCGAGGATGGCGTCGACGAGATCGTCGAGGTAGACCAGCGGCAGCTCGAGGCGACCGTCACCCAGCACCAGCCAGCGCCCGGCCGCGCCGCGGGCGACCGCGCCGCCGATGAGCGGGATGCCCCCGCCGAAGATCTGCCCGGGCCGGAGGATGACACACGGCAGGCCGGCCCCGGCCGCGGCGATCACCCGCTGCTCGGCCTCGAGCTTGGCCCGGGTGTAGTTGCCGCGCTCGTCGGCGCGTGGCTCGAGGCCGGCCCGCTCGTCGACCGCCCCCTTGCCGACCGCGCCGGCGCAGTCGACCACCGACATCGAAGACAGGTGCACGAGCTGCCGGACCTGGTGCGCGCGGCAGGCGGCGATGACGTTGTCGGTGCCGACCACGGTGCCGCCCTTGTGCTCGGGCCAGCCGCCCTTCATGGCGGCACCGGCGTGGATGACCACGTCGGCCCCGGCGATGGCGGCGTCGACCGCGACCGGGTCGCCCAGGTTGCCGAAGGCGTACTCCACGCCGGGCCAGGGCCGCTCCGGGATGCGGCGGACGAAGGCCCGGACCTTGTGGCCGGCGCTGACCAGGCGGGCCACGGTGGCGCGGCCGACCGCCCCGGACGCCCCGGTGACGACGAAGGCGACCCGCTCGCTGCGCGGGAACCGCGCCCGGCGGGCGGCGTGATCAGCGTCGGCGGCGCGCGCGACCCGCTCGACCCAACCGACGACGCTGGCCGCGTCGTCGACCGACACCGTCGGCGGCTCCCCGGCGGCGAGGCGGCGGTAGAAGTCGGCCACCAGCTCGGGCAGCCCCTGATCCGATCGGACCTCCTTGTGCAGGACCTGGTGCAGCGCTGCCGGCACGTCGAGCAGCGGGGGCAGCGAACCGGCGACGGCGTTGACCAGGCGCTCGGCCGCGCGTGGCAGCAGAGTCGACGAGCGCTTGCCGCGGTACCGGGCCGACAGGTCGACCTCCAGCACGCCCTTGCGGCCATGGATCGTGAGCTGGCTCGGCGGCGGCCGGGTGTTCCAGGTCAGCTGGAACTGACCGAGGCCACGCGCGCAGCGGACCATCGCCCGCCATTCGTCGAACGCCAGGTTGGGGTCACCGCCGAGGCTGCTCCAGTCGGCCTCGACGTCCTCGATCGGGCCCAGCAGCTCGCGCAGCAGGTACAGGCAGGGCAGGCCGAGGTCGCGGAAGGGAGCTCCGGCGTGGCCGTACCACGGCGGCAGCGGCCCGCCCTGGTACGGCGGGTACACGGCGCTGCGCCGGAGGTCGACAGACACGACCTGGCCGAGGGCTCCGGACCGGACCTGGTCGAGCGCGTCCTGAACCTGAGGATCGAACAGCAGCGCGTGGACGACGCTCGCGCTCAGGCCACACGCGCGCGCGACCTCGCCGATGCGGCGCGCTTCGGCCTCGTCCTCGGCCAGGGGCTTGTCGACCAGGACGTGGCAGCCGCGCTCGAGCGCGGCGATGGCCAGCTTGCCGTGCGCGGCGGCGGGCCCCAGCACGTGGATGACGTTGGCGCCGGCCTCGATCAACGCGTCCATCGACGGCAAGGCCCGGGTGCCCCAGCGCAGGGCCTGGGCCTCCGCCGTCTCGCGGTCGAGGTCACACACGCCGATCAGCTCGACGTCGGGCAAGGCCTGCACGGCGGCGACGTGGACCTCGCACGTGTCGCCGGCGCCGACCATGCCGACCCGGAACCGCTTGTCACTCATGCCCGACCATCCTGGGTCATCCCGGCGGCGCTGTCGACCCTGGCCGGCCGGCGGCGGCCTCGGCCTGGGCGCGCAGGCGCAGGAACACCTGGACCGACGGCCGGGCCCACACCGCCTCGGCGAACCCGCGCACGTCGGCCGGCACCGGATCGCCGCTGCGCACCAGCCGCATGACGGCCAGCGCCAGGTCGGCGTCGGCGATGCAGAACCCGGCGTCGGCCGGGCGCTCGGCCAGCACACGCTGCGCGACCCGGATCAGCGTGCTGGCGTCGGCCATCGCCGCCGGTGACAGCGGGGTGGCCACCGGCGGGCCGAACACCGCCGTGGTCGGCCGGGCCTCGCGTAGCGCGTGCAGGTCGGTGCGCAGCCACGACATGACCTGGCGCGCACGGGCACGGTGCCCGAGGTCGGCCGGGAAGATGCGGGGGTGGTCAGGTGTCGGGTACCGCTCGGCCAGGTACTCGGAGATCGCCAGCGACTCCGAGAAGGCGAGCGGCCCGTCGACCAGGACCGGCACCTTGCCGAGGACCGCCGCGGCCTCGAGCCCGTCGCGCGCGGCGGGTGGGAGCGGCAGCGGCAGCACCTCGAGCCGGTACGGCAGCTGCTTCTCCTCGAGCGCGACCAGGGCGTGGAAGACCCAGGGGCTGATCCAGCCGGCCTCGGCGTACAGGGTGCGGTCGGGCGGTGCGCCGGTCGAGCCGGGTGCGACGTGGGTTGGGTGCATGGCGGTCAGGCTCCGAGGGGTGATCGGCGAGCGGCGACGTCATCGACGATGCGGGCGACGCGGTCGACCCGCGCGGCCCAGCTCTGCCCGGCCATCGCCGCCGAGCGGGCGGCGCGCGCGGCCGGGCTGTCGGCGGCCATCGCCGCCGTCGCTGCCGCCACCACCTCGGCCGCGCTGCCGGCGATCGAGATGGCCCCGGCCGGCGCCTCGTCGGGCGCGGCCGCCATCCGCACCGCCTCCGGCACCGCGGTCGACACCACCGGCAGGCCGGCCGCCAGGTACTCGCGCAGCTTGATCGGGTTGACGAAGCGCATGCGCTCGCCCAGGCGGTACGGGATGAGGCCGACGTCGAAGCCCTTGCAGTAGGCGGCGAGCTGGTCGTGCGGCTTGCGTCCGAGCAGGTGCACGTTGCCGAGCCCGCGCACCGGCGAGGTGTCGACCATGACCTGCCCGAGCAGCACGATCGAC
The DNA here is from genome assembly GCA_018058095.1 of Kofleriaceae bacterium. GTDB lineage: Bacteria > Myxococcota_A > Polyangia > Haliangiales > Haliangiaceae > JABFXX01. The sequence goes on along the minus strand of JAGPCO010000019.1, from coordinate 19,092 downwards.
CAGCTCGGGCGGGCCCGCGCCACCTCCGCGAGCAGCTCGAGGTCGACCCAGTCCTGGATGGTGCCGTAGAAGCCCAGGCGGGGGCCGGGCAGGGCGGCCAGGTCGGGCGGGACCGCGGTGGTGTCGGTCAACGCGGCCGCGAAGGCGGCGTGGTCGACCCCGTGCGGGGCGACGTGGGTCTCGGGGTTGATCGCCCGCTTGCTCTCGGCCAGGGCGTGGTTGATGGCGAACACGCAGTCGACCCGCTCGAGCAGGCGGCGCTCGGCGGTGACCGTGGCCTGGCGATCGAGGTACGAGAACATCGACCACTCGTCGACGCAGTAGTAGACGGCGAGGGCCTCGCCCAGGCCACCACGGCGCCCGGCGCCGTCGCGGGTCGGTAGTCCGACGTAGTCGGCCACGCCGGGCAGGAAGGTCCACAGGTGGAACGCGCCGATGCCCAGGCGCAGGCGCACCGCGCGCACGGTGGCGCGCAGCAGGCGCTGGTTGACCGCGCGCGCCGCCGCGCTGTGCGGGAAGGGCAGCACCAGCGGCGTGAACACCCACAGGTCGTGCTCGACGTTGACCGCCCCGTGCGCCAGCTCGCGCACCTTGCGCCCGATCTTCCTGAGGTCGCGGCCCGACGACAGCTTCGGGGTGCGGGTGGCGACCGAGTTGAGCCACAGCACCCGGCGCGAGCGGGCCAGGTGGCGCAGCACGTGATGGTTGGACGTGGGATCCTCGTGCCAGTCCTTGGCGAAGGCGATGATCGGCAGCGGCGCGGGCACGGGGTACGGCCACGGTAGCGGCTGACGTTCGATCGGCGCAAGCATTGACCCTGCCGGCCTCCTCGTCGACATTCGAGCCGATGCCCGGCCGCCCGGCGCCGCTGTCGCGGCTCAAGACCCGCGTGCTGGGGGCCCTGCCCGGGGTGGTGACGCGGGTCCGGGCTTCGCGCGCGGGGCCGCCGCGGGTCGCGCTCACGTTCGACGATGGGCCCGATGACCTGACTCCGGCGTACCTCGAGCTGCTCGACCGTCACGAGGTGCCGGCCACCTTCTTCATCATGGGTGACCTGTCGAGCGCCCGGCCGGACCTGGTCCGCGCCTACCGCGCCGGCGGCCATCAGGTCGCCAGCCACGGCTACGACCACACGCGGTTCCCCGCGCTCAGCGCGGCCGAGCTCGATCGCCAGCTGGTGATGACCGAGGCGGCGATCGGCGGCCAGGGCACCGGCACCCCCTGGGTCCGGCCGCCGTATGGCGCCGTCAGCCCGCGGGTCCTGGCGCACCTGGCCCGGCGCGGCTACGTCACCGCGCTGTGGTCGGTCGACGCGATGGACTACGCCGCCACTGATCCGACCGCGGTGGTGGCGCGGTGCCGCCCCGACCGGGTCGTCGCCGGCGACGTCATCCTGCTGCACGAGCACCAGCCGGCCACGCTGGCCGCGCTGCCGGCGATCATCGACAACCTGCGCGCGGCCGGGTTCGAGCTGGTCACGATGGCCGACCTGGTCGAGGCTTGACCAGGCGCGGGGGTGAGGCGGTGCGCGCGCCTCACCTCGCGCCGAGCGCAGCGGTACTCGCGCTGCTGGCGGCGGCGGTCGCGAGCCCGGCCTGTCGGACCGCGCCGCCCGGGCCCGAGGCCGACCTGGTGGTGGTCGGCGTCGACCAGCGCCTGCGCCTGGGCGACCGCCTGCCGGCGACCTCGCCGGTGTTCGATGGCCAGGTCGTGCGGGCCCGCGCCGCGCGCGGCGAGACGCTGGCGCTGGTCGTGTGGTACCGGGGCCGGCGCGACGTCAGCCTGGCGGCCGCCCCGCCGGGCCTCCACCTCCAGCTGGCGCAGCTCGGCGCGGTCGAGGTGACGCGGGGCTCGACCACGATGTACGGCGGCGGGCGCGGCCGCGGCGCCTACCCGGACGTCGTCGGTCCGCCGCTGCAGCCGTCGCCGCCTGGCGCTGGCGCGAACCTGACCGCGCTGAGCGGGCCGCTGCTGCTCGAGCTGGAGGTCGAGCCGGGCGCCGCCCCGGGGCTGGCCCGGCTGGCGATCACCGTCGGTGATCGCGTGGTGCCGATCGAGCTGACGGTGGCGGCGACGGTGGTGCCGCGGTCGGCGCCGACGGCCTGGGGCTACTACGACCGCCGCGAGCTGCGCGCGCACGGGGTCGACGCCGACGGCGAGCGAGCCTGCGTCGGGATGTTCGCGCGGCATGGCGTGATGGCCAGCCCGGAGATGACCGAGGCCAGCTGGGCCGAGGACGGCGCGGCGCTGCGCGCGGCCGCCTTCCCGTACGTGCCGGTGCTGCTGCCGCGCGATCCGGATCAGCTCGAGCGCGCGGTGGCGTGGTGGGTCCAGGCCACCGCTGGCACCGGCCAGGTCCCGTTCGCCATCCCGATCGACGAGCCCAAGGGCGCGGTGGCGTGGGCCGAGGTGCGGTCCCTGGCCGACCGGGTCCGCGCCGCCGGAGGAGGTCCGGGCCGCTTCCTGTACGCGGTGACCGACCGGCCGCGCGCCGAGTACGGCGATCGCGTCGACCTGTACATCTCGCCGTTCGTGCCGACGCTGGCGGGGCCGGCCGTCCCGCCGGGCGCCGCGGTGTGGACCTACAACGGCACGCCGCCGTGGGCCGGATCGATGGTCGTCGACGCCGGCGGCGCCGACCTGCGGACCTGGGGCTGGATCGGCTGGCGGTACCAGATCCCGGTCTGGTACGTGTGGGACGTTCTGTACTGGCACGATCGGCACAACCGGCGCCGGCGCGGCGAGGACCCGCTCGGCGGGCCGCCAGCGCCGCGGCCGGGCGACGCGGTCAGCTTCGACGACGGCGACGACCACGGCAACCTCGACGGCGTGCTGGCGGTGCCGAGCCCGGAGCCGCGCACGGGCTGCGCGCCGACGGTGCGGTTGCTGGTGCTGCGGCAGGGCCTGGTCGAGCGGGCGCTGCTCGAGGCGCTGGCGGCGTGCGCCGGCCGGGCCGCCGCGGACGCCGTCGCCGCCGAGGTCGTGCCGCGGGCCCTGGGCGACGTCCGGCGCGGCCAGCGCGCGACCTGGCCGCGCGACGCCGCAGGGTGGGCGGCCGGGCGAGCCGCGCTGTTCGCGGCGCTCGAGCGCTGCGCGCCGGCGCGTTGAGGTCGGGAGCTCCGCCCCCGATCTGCTGCGGCGTGCGCTGGCGCACGTGGGCCGCGCGCAGCGTCGCGCTCGGCGTCGATTCTTGGCAAGCTCCGGCCATGGGGAGCCAAGTCAGACCAGGCCAACAGGACAACGCAGGGTCTCGTTCCAGGGCGGTGGTCGCGCTCAGCCTGGCGGTCGCGCTGGCGGCCGGCTGTGGCGACAACCTGACGGTCGAGGTCGAGACGGTCGCGGCCCAGCGCCTGCGCGAGGCGGTGCTGTCGATCGGCGGCACCAGCGCCGACGACGTGTGGGCGGTCGGGGCCGACAAGGGTGAGGGCCCGCTCGTGCTGCACTACGACGGCACCCGTTGGAACGAGCTGGAGACCGGCGAGCACGCCCACCTTTGGTGGGTCCACGCCTTCGCGGGCGGCCCGGTCTTCCTGTCCGGCGCCAAGTCGACGATCCTGCGTTACCAGGGCGGGCAGTTCGAGCGCATGGCCACGCCCGGCCTGTCACGCCACATCGTGTTCGGCCTGTGGGGCGCGGCGCCGACCGACGTGTACGCGGTCGGCAGCGTCGGCCCGGCCAACGGCTTCGCCTGGCACTACGACGGCACCGCGTGGGGGGTGGTCGAGCTGCCGTCCGACCTGCCGGTCGACGAGTTCGGCAACACACCGGGCCTGTTCAAGGTGTGGGGCGACGGCGCCGGCACGGTGTGGATGGTCGGCGCGCGCGGGCTGGCCCTGCGTTCGCGCGCCGGCGCGGCGTTCGAGCGGGTCGACCTCGGCACCAGCGCGACGCTGTTCACCGTCGCTGGCGACCCCGAGCGCACGTACATCGTCGGCTTCGGCGCCGAGGGCTCGGTCCTGTTCGAGCTCGAGGGTGACGGCGCGCCGCGCCAGGTCGCCCCGACCGGCGTCGGCTTCCTCCAGGGCGTGGCGGCCGGCCCCGACGGCCAGGCCATCGCCACCGGCCAGCGCGGCGTCGTGCTCGAGCGCGGCGCCGAGGGCTGGCGCGTGAGCGATCTCGACGACACGCCGACGCTGCAGTCGTTCCACGCCGGCTGGATCGATCCCAGCGGCGGGGTCTGGGCGGTCGGCGGCGACGTGCTCGACACCTCGCTCGCACGCGGCGCCATCGTCCACCGCGGCAAGGCCAGCGTCGCCCGCTTCCGCCAGCCGCCGCTGCCGCCGCCGGCGAGCGTCGAGTGCCCGGCCGACGCCGTCGATCCGGCGCCGGACGGCGCGTCGGTCGCCCGGCGCTGGAACGAGCAGATCCTGAACGCGATCCGGCGCGACATCCCACGCCCGCCGGTGCACGCGCGCAACCTCTACCACCTGGCCGCGGCCATGTGGGACGCGTGGGCGGCCTACCACCCCAGCGCGGACGGCGTGTTCGTCACCGAGAAGTTGACCGCCACCGACGTCGACGCGGCCCGGGCCGAGGCCATCTCGTACGCGGCCTACCGGATCCTGTCGCACCGCTACGCCGATCCGATCGCGGTCGGCTTCGCCGTGTCGCAGCACTGCTTCGCCGATCAGATGCAGGCGCTCGGCTACGACCCCGCCGACACCGTCGCCGTCGGCGCCACCGCGCGCGCGCTGGGCAACCGCGTCGGCGCCGCGGTCATCGCCGCTGGCCTCGGCGACGGCGCCAACGAGGCCGAGAACTACGCCGACACCACCGGCTGGACCCCGGTCAACACCCCGCTGGTGGTCGACGCCGGCGGCACCGAGCTGGCCATGCCGTCGGTCTGGCAGCAGCTCAACCTGGCCGAGGCCGAGACCCAGAACGGCATCCCGATCGACGCCGGCCCGCAGGGCTACATCGGCGCGCACTGGCGCGCGGTCACCCCGTTCGCCATGGTCCGGCCCGCCCCAGGCGCGCTGTACCACGACCTCGAGCCGGCCCCGGTGTTCGGGCCGGCCCTGGTCCCGTTCGTGGCCGACATGATCGATCGCTCGTCACGCCTCGACCCGATGCTGGCCGACACGATCGACATCTCGCCGGGGGCGATCGGCAACAGCCCGCTCGGCACCGACGACGGCACCGGTCACCCGACCAACCCGGTCACCGGGCAAGCCTACGCCGCCAACGTGGTCAAGCTGGCCGACTTCAGCCGGGTCCTGGCCGAGTTCTGGGCCGACGGTCCGAAGTCGGAGACCCCGCCCGGGCACTGGGACACGCTGGCCAACCAGGTCGCCGACAACCCGCTGACCACCCGTCGCCTGTTCGGGGCCGGCGCGCCGGTCGACCCGCTCGAGTGGGACGTCAAGGTGTACCTCGCCCTCAACGGCGCCACCCACGACGCGGCCATCGCCGCGTGGGAGCTCAAGCGCGCCACCCTGGGTGGCCGACCCATCTCCTGGGTGCGGTACATGGCCACGCTGGGGCAGTCGAGCGACCCCCAGCTGCCGTCGTACCACCCCGACGGCCTGCCGCTGCAGCCGGGCCTGATCGAGCTGATCACCGAGGCCAGCAGCGCGCGCGGCGAGCGCCACGCCCACCTGCGCCGCTACGTCGGCCAGGTCGCCGCGGTGTCCTGGCGCGGCGAGCCCGGCAACCGGGCGCTCGAGGTCGGCGGCGTCGGCTGGGTCCGCGCCGCCGAGTGGATGCCGTACCAGCGGCGCAACTTCGTGACGCCGGCCTTCCCGGGCTTCGTGTCCGGCCACAGCACGTTCAGCCGGTCGGCGGCCGAGGTGCTGGCCGGCATCACCGGCACGCCGTTCTTCCCAGGTGGGCTCGGCCGGCACGCCTTCCCCGCCACCAGCTACCTGGTGTTCGAGCGCGGGCCGAGCCAGGCCTTCGAGCTGCAGTGGGGCACCTACTTCGACGCCGCCGACCAGGCCGGGCAGTCGCGCCTGTGGGGTGGCATCCACATCACGCCCGACGACCTGGTCGGCCGTCGGGTCGGTAGCCTGGTCGGGCAGCGGGCCCTGACCCGCGCCCGCGCGTTCTTTGACGGCACCGCGCGCTGAGCGCGGTCGCCGCCTCGGCGCCGGGCGTCGCTACTGCAGCAGCACGGTGCCGAGCACGCGGCCGGGCGACAGCTGCTCGAAGGCGCGCCGCAGGTCGCGCGCGGTCGACTGCCGGGCCCGCAGGGTCAGGACCACGCCGTCGGCAGCGTCCTGCATCAGGTTGACGTCGGCCGAGCCCAGCACCGGCGGCGCGTCGACGACGATGTGGTCGTAGCCGGCCAGGCGCAGCCGCTCCATGGCGATGGCGAACGACGGCGCGTCGAGGATCTGGCGCTGGCTCACCCGTGGGCTGAGCGCGGCGACGTGCAGCCACAGCTGCGGGATGTCGACGAAGCTCCACGGCAGCATCGGCTGGTGCCGGTGCGCGGCCAGCTGCTCGGCGAAGCACCAGCTCGGGTTGTGGCGCAGCATCGTCGCCAGCTGCGGGTGCCGCAGGTGGCACTCGACCAGCAGGACCTTGGCGCGGTCGCACTCGGCCAGCGCCAGCGCCAGGTTGACCGCGGTGGTGGTCTTGCCCTCGCCCGCGCGTGGGCTCGACACGACGATGACCTGCGGCCGTCCCGCCTCGAGCAGGTGGTGGCGCAGGACCCGGAAGTTGGCGGCGCGCTCGGAGTCGGGTGAGTGGACCAGGACCAGGCGCGGATCGGGCGCCTCCTCGGGCAGGTGGTGCTGGGTCAGCCCGATCTCCGGCGGCGCCGACGGCAGCCCCTCGTCGGGGCGGATGGTCATCGCGCCGCCGCCTGGGCCGGCGCTCGGATCGGGCCCGACCCGGGTCGACAGCAGGTCGGTCGGGAGCAGGCGTCCACTCGGCTGCGCTGCCGCCATCGGCTGGGTCATGAGCGGCAGCGGCCCGCGCCGGCCTTCATGGCCGCCGTGGCCCGGGCTCGCGGCCGGGACCCGCCCGGTGTCACCCGGCGGCAGCTCGCCGAAGCGGGGGGGCTGGGGCTTGCTCACGTCGGTCCTCCCTCGGCGCCGGGCCCGGCCGAGGCGCGCCGGGCCCGGCCTGGCGTGGCGCCGGGGCCACCACGGCGGGCGCCGGCCGCGACCGGGCCGATGACCGCCAGCACCGGCGCCAGCTCCAGCTCCTCGATCTCGATGCGGCGGTACAGCCGGTCGTCGATGAGCGCCAGGCCGAGCGCGAGCGCCAGGCCGAGCGCGCCGAACAGGGCAACGCCGGCCATGACCACCAGCCGCTTGCCCTTGCCGACCGGGCGGGTCGGCCGGAACGCCGGATCGACGATGGTGAGGCGCGAGCCCTGCTCGGCGATCTGCTGCTGGGTCTCGATCTGGGCCCGGAACAGGCTCTGCCCGAGGGCCTCGGCCCGCTCACGCGCCTGCTCGACCGCGCCGCGCAGGTCGGCCTGCTCGGTCTCGAGCTGGACCACGCGGCTGGTGCTCTCGTCGATGGCCGGCGTCGGCGCGGTGGTGGCCGGGTTGCGCCGCCGCTCCTGGGTGATCTGCCCCTCGATGGCGGCCAGCTCGCGCTCGATCGCGGCGCGATCGGCCGCCGTGGCCGGGGCGATCGCCACCTCGGGGTCGGCCGGCTGGGCCGGGACCGCGGCCTGGGCTCGGCGCAGGCGCTCCTTGGCGGCGGCGACCTGCTCGCGCGCGTTGACCACCGCCGGGTGCTTGTCGGTGTACTTGGCGGCGGCCTCCTCGAGCGTGCGCTCGGCGCCGTCGACCTCGCGCTTGACGGCGTCGACCTGGGCCAGCGCGGCCAGGCGCTCCGGCGTCGGCGGCGCCGGCGTCCGCGGCGGCGGCGGCGCGCCCGGGTTGTCGGCCGCATCGAGGCGGGCACGCAGGCGGGCGCGCTGGCGCTCGAGCGCCTGCAGGCGCGGGTTGCCAGGCTCGGCGCTGGGCCGGCTGCCGGCGCGCTGGCTGGCGCGGATGGCGGCGCCCTCCGACGAGCCCTCGATGGCGTCCTGGGCGAACTCCGGGTGCTTGGCCAGGAAGCCCGACAGCTTGCTCTGCGCCTCCCGCAGCACCGCCTGCGCCTTGGCGTACGACTCCTCGGCGAACTTGGCCGTGGCCTCGGCCTGGTCGCGCCGGATGTCCTCCTCCTTCTTGGTGAGGAGCGTGACCAGCTTCTCGGTCACCGCCTTGGCGCGGTCGCGGTTGGGGTCGGTGTACGAGACGCGGAAGGTGTTGGCGCCGCGGATCTGGAACTCGACGGCGCGGCGCATCTCCTCGACCGCGGCGTCGGTGCCCTCCTCGGCCAGGACGTCCTTGAAGGCGTTGAGCTCGGGGTCGTTCACGATCTGGCTGAGCTGGCCGTGGGCCAGCAGGAGCTCGCGGTAGCGCTCGCCGATGTTGCGCTGCACCGCGGCCTGGTCGCGGCCCTGCAGCAGCGAGGTCTGGATGCGCTCCTGGTAGTACAGGACCGACCACGACTTGTACTGGTTGGTCCGGCTGACCGCGAACAGCACCGACAGGCCGGCGCCGAGGACGAGGAAGCCGGCCACCAGCCACCAGTAGCGCAGGGTCTTGCGGCCGAGGTCGACCAGGCGCTCGAGGCGGTCGCGGGGCGTCGCGCGGGTCACAGCCATCGCTTCCACCATGCACCATGTGCCCGCCGCACGCCACGGCCGCGCAGGGATCCGACGCCGTCCCCGGCGAAGGGCGGGACGTGACCCAGGACCGGGATGCCGAGGCGGGTCACGTCGTCGGCCTCGTGGATGCGCGGGTCGAACACGGCGATGGCCACCGCGCACACCAGGATCATGGCCACGACCAGGCTGGCCGCCAGCAAGGCCTGGCGCAGGCGGCGCTCCGGCACCTCCTCCGGCTTGCGCTCGGCCACCACCGTGGCGCCGAGGCCGAGGCCGGCCTCGCCCAGGGCCCCGACCAGGCGGTCGTCCTCGAGCTGCCGGGTCAGCTCGCCGACCGCGGTGTTGGCCTCCCGCACCCGGGTCCGGGCGGTGAACGCCTCGAGCGACAGCACGGCGGCCCGGCCCTCGTCGCCGGCCTCGAGCGCGGCCTGGGCGTCCTGGCCGAGCCGGCTGGCCTCCTCCTGCAGCGTCACCAGCCGACGCCGGGCCTGGTCGACCGCGAAGTCGGTCTCGGTCGAGATCGCCTCGGCGATGCGGACGTTCTCCTCGGCGATCGAGGCCTGGATGATGGCCTCGAGGTCGAGCGCGGTGCGCCAGGCGAAGGCGGCGTCGGTCGCTCGCACCGTCAGCTCGATGCGGGCCGTGCGTGGCGCGCCCTCCTGGAAGCCGTCGAGGAAGTAGTTGCGGAAGACCTCGAGCTCGATCAGGTCGTATAGCGACGCCAGCCCGAACTCGGCGCCCTGGGTCTTGCGCAGCGGGAACAGGTTGCGCGCCTCGATCAGCGCCTGCAGCTTGCTGGTCGGGAGCAGGCGGGTGAAGACGTAGTCGCGCAGCTCGCGCGCCGGCAGCGGCGAGTTGCGCCGCGCCGCCGACCCCTCCGACAGGGCCAGCACCAGGCGCGCCGTGTACTGGTGCGGCTTGTTGCCCATGCGGTAGGTCAGGCCGGCGCCGAGCACCAGCCCCAGCGCCAGCACCAGCGGCCAGCGCGCCCTGGCCCGCCGCTTCATGCGCTGCAGCTCGACCACCATCGAGCGGACCAGGCCCGGCTCGCTGGCCAGCCAGTCGGCCTCGGTGCTCGTGTCCGAGCCAGCGCGGCCGTCACCAGGTGCACCCACGGCGGCGACGGTACCACGCCGTCTCCGGCGCGGCCGGGCCGGCCGGGCTCAGCCGGGGTCGGCGGCGGCGGCGTTGAGCACCGCCAGCAGGGCCTCGGCGCTGGCGTCCCAGCCGCCACGGGCGCCGGTCGCGGCGACCTCGGTCGGGTCGTACGGTGTGGTCAGCGCGGCGGCCAGGGCGGCGGCGAAGGCGGCCGGGTCCCGCGCCGGCGCCAGCGTGCCCAGGAGCGGCGCGGTCAACAGATCTGGCACGCCGCCGACGGCGGTGGCGACGACCCGGCGGCCTGACGCCAGCGCCTCGAGCACCACGTTGGGCGTGCCCTCGGCCCACGACGCCAGCGTGACCACGTCAGCGGCCGCCATCCAGGTCGCCACCTCGGCCGGCGGCCGGGCGCCGACCAGCGCGGCACGGTCCCCCAGCGGCGCCAGCGCCGCCGCCATCTCGCTGCGCGCCGGGCCGTCGCCGACGACGATCAGGCGCGCGGACCGGATCCGCGCCGCGACCTCGACGAAGGCCGCGGCCAGGTCGAGCACGCCCTTGTCGCGCTTGAGGTTGCCGACGTACAGCGCGATGGGCGCGTCGGCGGGCAGGCCGAGCTCGGCCCGGGCGGCGGCGCGATCGCGCGGGTGGAACCGCTCGCGGTCGACCCCGTTGCCGACCAGCGCGACCCGGTCGGGGACCGCGCCGAGCGCGATGGCGGCCTCGGCCAGCGGTCGGCTGACCGCGACCACCCGTCGGGCCTGGGCCAGGGCCCACCCGACCAGCCGGCGCGGTCCAGCCTGCTGCGCGATGACGTTGATGTCCGAGCCGTGCAGCTTGACCACCGCGGGGACGCCGAGCGCGCGTGCCGCCACCACCGCGGCGAAGCCGTCGGGGTAGGCCCACGAGCCGAGCACCACGTCGACCTGGCCGCGGTGGCGAGCCACGGCCCGGGCGATCGACGCCGCGTACAGCGGGCCCCACAACACCTGGGCGGTGCGCGGGATGAACAGCGTGCGCGGGTGCCGCACCGCGACCCCGTCGATGGTGTCGACCGCCGGCACGCTGGCCAGGCGGCCCGCGCTCGACCAGCGGCCGAGCAGGCCGGCGCCCGGGTACCAGGGGATGGTGGCCAGCACCTCGAGCTGGCAGCGCCGGGCCAGGGCCGCGAACTGCTGCCGGTTGAACGGGGCCGACAGCGGCTCGGCCCGGTTGGGGAAGATCTTGGTGATCGCCAGGACGCGCAGCACGAGCGGGCGGCCCGGGCCTACAGCCCGAAGACCTTGTCCATGCGCAGGAGCTTGAAGATGGCCAGCGGCTGGTCGCGCACGCCGGTGATCTGGAAGGTGGCGCCCTGACCACGCAGGCCCTTGTACAGCTTGACCAGCACGGCGACGCCGGAGCTGTCGATGAGGTCGAGGCCGGCCAGGTCGACGACGACCTTTCCTGGTTTGGTCGCCAGCACCTTGTCGACCTGCTCGGCCAGGACCGGAGCGGTGTTGATGTCGAGCATGCGCCGGATGGTGATCCGGGTCTCGGCGGCGCCGCGCTGGATGTCGAAGGTGTCGTTGGCCACGGTGGGGTCTTTCAGCTCATCGTCAGGGTCGAGCCAGAGGGCGTGTCGCTTGCGGACGCAACGGGGAGGGCCTTGCGCAGCCGCCACAGGTTGGGCGGGCCGGCCTCGTAGTGGAGCTCATCGAGCATGGTGCGGGCGATGTGGATGCCCATGCCACCCTCGTGCAGCTCGTCGAGGGCGAGCGGGGCGACGGCGTCGAGATCGAACGCCACCCCGTCGTCGCGGATCTCGACCTCGAGGTAGTCCTCGCCGATGGTGATGATCAGCTCGATCGCGCCGGTGGCGGTGCGCTGGTAGGCGTGGATGGCGATGTTGTTGAAGATCTCGGCGAAGGCCGACACGAAGGCTGAATCGAACGGGTTGCGCAGGTCGTAGCCGTCGGCGCCGTTGACCGGGGGCTCGGACGTGCCCTCGCTGACCATGCGTGCGGCCTCGGCCACGACCCGCACCGCCACCTGCCGGTACCGGAGCGAGCCGGGCACGGTCAGCTGGATGGAGGGCCTGCCCCGCATCTCACCCTTCATCACCCGCAATCATACAGGTTGGCGTCGATGACTTCTAGCGGACCGCGAGGGTAGGATGATCCCATGTTGCCCGTCGTGCGGCTGGCCAAGCGCGCGCTCGACGTCGTCGGCTCGCTGACCGGGCTCGCCCTGACCGCGCCGCTGATGCCGGTCATCGCCGCGGCGATCTACGTCGACTCGCCCGGTCCGATCTTCTACCGGCAGCGGCGGGCCGGCAGCCTGCGCGCGGTGACCATCGAGAACGGGGTGCGCCGCATGCGCTTCCACGAGTTCACGATGCACAAGTTTCGGACCATGCAGACCGACGCCGAGCGCGGCACCGGCGCGGTCATCGCCGGCAAGGACGACCCGCGGGTGACCCGCATCGGCCGCTTCCTGCGCAAGAGCCGGCTCGACGAGCTGCCGCAGTTCTGGGACGTGCTGCGTGGGGAGATGAGCCTGGTCGGGCCGCGCCCGGAGCGGCCGGAGCTGCTCGAGCACCTGGCCTACGCCATCCCGCTGTTCGAGGAGCGCATGCGCGACGTCAAGCCGGGCATCACCGGGCTGGCCCAGATCTCGCTCGGCTACACCGGCGAGCCGCCGCCCGACAGCGACATCGCCAAGCTGGCCGCGACCCTGCAGAACCCGTACGACCTCGACGAGACGCGCGGCTCGCTCGCCGACGACATGCGCATCAAGCTGCTGTACGACCTGGCGTACACCGCGTCGCTCGAGGACCTGCACAGCTATCTGCGGACCGAGCTCAGCATCATCGCCCGCACGCCGCTGGTGATGCTGAAGATGGCCCAGGGCCGCTAGCAGGATGCCGAGAAACGCCGCAGGCGTTGCTCGGTCATCCTGCCCCGTGCCCGTGCCCGTGCCCGTGCCCGTGCCCGATCAGGGTCAGCCGCTCGAGGCTCGAGGTTCGAGCCAGCCGTCGGGCCGGGTCCAGACACAGGCCCAGACACAGGCCCAGGCCCGGGCACGGGCACGGGCACAGGGCGGGGCGAATGGCCCCGGCCGCGATTTGCGCGAGGCCGGGGATTGCAGGACACTCACGGCGTGAACCCGCTCCGCTCGATCGCAGTGTGCTCGGTGGTGGTGCTGCTGGCGGCGTGCCCGGTCAAGGCGCCGGTGTACGACTACGCCAAGGAGCCGGATCCGCGCAAGAGCGAGTACGTGCTCGGCGTTGGCGACGCGCTCAGCATCAACGTGTGGGAGAACGGCGGGCTGTCGACCGACGCCACCATCCGCCCCGACGGCACGATCACCATGCCGCTGGTCGGCGACCTGCGCGCCGCCGGCGAGACCCCGAGCTCGCTGCGTGACCAGATCAAGAAGCGGGTGGCCGACTTCGTGAAGCTGCAGGGCTCGGAGATCACCGTCGCCGTGCGCGAGGCCAACAGCTACCGCTTCACCCTGGCCGGCGAGGTGTCGCGCGCTGGCGTCTACAACTCGGCCTACTACGTCACGGTGGTCGAGGCCATCGCCCTCGCCGGCGGCTTCTCGCGCTTCGCCAAGCGCAACGAGATCACCCTGATGCGGCGCGACCCCAAGACCGGGAAGATCCGCGCCATCCCGCTGGCGTACGACCTGCTCGCCAGCGGCGAGCGGCCCGACATGAACCTGGTGCTGGTCGCCGGCGACGCGCTGTTCGTGCCATGAGCTGGCCGGCGGCCGTCCTGTTCGACCTCGACGGCACCCTGGTCGACACCGAGCGCCAGAGCGCCGACGCCATGGCCATCGCCCTGGCGGCTGGTCAGGATGTGGAGGTCGACGCCGACGACAAGCTGTTCATCGTCGGCCGGTCGTGGGTCGCCATCCACGAGCGGCTGCGCCTGCGCTACCCGGCCCTGCGCTGGTCGGTCGAGCAGCTGGCCGCGGCCACCGCCGATGCCCGCGAGCGCCTGCTCGGGGACGGCGGGCTGACGCCGCTGCCAGGCGCGGTGGCCACGGTGCGCCGGTTCCCGCGCCGGGCCCTGGTCACCGGCAGCTCGCGCCGCGAGGCCAGCCACGCGCTCGAGCTGATCGGGCTAGGCGACGCGTTCCCGCTCATGATGGCGTCGGAGGACGTGGCGCGGTCCAAGCCGGCGCCCGACGGCTACCAGCAGGCCGCGCGCGGGCTCGGGGTCGACCCGGCGGCCTGCCTGGTGTTCGAGGACTCGGTCGCCGGCATCGCCGCCGCGCGCGCCGCCGGCTGCCTGGTGGTCGCGGTCCGGGCCGGCAACTTCGCCGGGCACGACCAGGCCGGCGCCGACCACATCGTCGACAGCCTGGAGGCCGTCGACGACGAGCTGCTGCGCTGGCTGGCCGGCCGCGCCGCAGGGCGCTGAGCACCACAGGGCACGGGCACGGGCCAACCGCCCGCGGCGGTTGTCAGTGATCGCAGTCGGGGCCGTGCACGTGGCCGGCCTCGCCGTGCGCCATCGCCAGCGGCTCGCCGGTGCCGCCGTCGCCGGTGACCGGCTTGGTCAGGGCGTCGACCTCGGTCACCGCCGCGGCGCCGACCAGGAAGTCGAGCACCTTGCTTTGGCGCAGCTGGAACGCGGTGTTGTCGAGGCGGCCGTCCTTGGCCCACTCGGCCCGGACCCGCTGCGGCGTGGTGTTGCGGCTGCGCGCGACCTCGGCGATGTGCGCGTCGAGCTCGGCGTCGGGCAGCTCGACCTTCTCGCGCTCACCCACCGCCTCCAGCACCAGCTGGCCACGGACCTCGTCAGCCGCACCCGGCCGCATCTTGGCGCGCAGCTCGTCGTTCGGGCCCGGATCGTTCTTCTCCGGCTTCATCCCGAGCATCGAGCGCAGGCGGTTGTACTGCACCTCGATCGCCCGCTCGACCAGCGAGGCCGCGACCGGGACCTGGTTGCGCTTGACCAGCTCGCGCAGGGCCTGCTCGCGGCACTCGCGCTGGATCTGCTGGGTCTCGCGCTCCTCGAGGTCCTTGCGCACGGCGGCGCGCAGGCCGGCCAGATCCTCGCCCTTGCCGGTGTCCTTGGCGAACTCGTCGTCGAGGGCTGGCACGTCCTTGGCCCGCGCCTCGAGCACCGTCGCGACCAGCGTGGCCGGACGACCGCGCAGGTTCTCGTCCTCGAAGTCGGCCGGGACGTCGAGCTTGATGGCCAGCTCCTTGCTGCCGACCGGGATGCCGGTCAGGGCGGCGCGCAGGCCGGGCAGCGGCTCCTTCTCGGCCGGATCGAGATCGATGACGAAGCGCGGCTGGTTGATGGCGTGCTCGCCGATCGTGCCGGTCAGGTTGACCGCGATCACGTCGCTGGCGGCGGTCACGTCGCGGCCCTCGAGGGGGACCAGCTCGGTGTGCTCGCGCTGCAGCTGCTTGAGGGCGGCCTCGACGGCGTCGTCGCCGACCTTGAGGCGGCGCCGCTCGATCGGCAGGCTGCGGTAGTCCTTCGGCTCGACCTCACCGCGGACCTCGACGATGGCCGAGAAGGCGAACGGTTGGCCCTTCTTGATCTCGGCGCCGGAGTCGACCCGGGGCTCGGCCACGGCGGCGATCTTGTGCTCGGTGGTGGCGCGGAAGAAGGACTCGCGGACCAGGCCGACCGCCACCTCGTAGTGGATGCGGGCGCCGTAGACCTGTTCGAGCACCGGCCGCGGGACCTTGCCCTTGCGGAAGCCCTTGAGGGCGACGCCGCGGCCGAGATCGCGGTAGGCCTCGCCCAGCTTGGCGCTGACCGTGTCCCACGGGATCTCGACGAACATCTTCTTCTCGACCGGCGATACGTCTTCGAAGCGAACCTGCATGGGGCCTTCCTTGAGAAACGACCGCGTGTACCACAGGCCAGACGCCAGGACCACAGGCGATGTCGCCGGTCCGGATTCGCCGTCCGCGGCGGGTCCGGACTAGCAGGATGCCGAAGAAGCATCCTGCTAGTCATTTCTGATCTCGCAGCCTGCTGAAAACACGGAGCCCGTCCCGTCGGCAAATGCCGCCGGCACGGGTCTTTCAGCAGCCTGCTAGCGCCGCATGACGTAGGTCGGCTCGCCGCCGCGGGCGTCGCCCGGCTCGATCAGCTCGATGCCGAAGGACTCGAGCTTGGAGATGAGCTGCTCCATCCAGCCGACCGGATCGGTCACGCCGACCATCTGGCCGATGGCGCGCGCGGTCAGCTGAGTCTGCTCGCCGATGGCGTTGAGCACGCTGCGCTCGGCGTGGGTGACCTGGAAGTCGGCCGGCACGACCTGGCCGACCAGGCGCCCGAGGCGGGCCGAGACGGCGGGCGACAGGCCGAGCCGGACCACGGCCGACTGCGCCCCGGCGCCCGACTGGTAGCCGAGGGCCGTGCGGGCGCCGCTCAGGGCTCCCGAGCCGGCCCCGGTCGGCGCCATCGGCCCGGTCGGCTTGCGCGCTCGGGGCTCGTGCCGCATCGGCAGCGGGGTGCGGCGCAGGCTCGGGTTGGCCGGCGCTGACGCCACCACCGGCGGCATGGCCGGCCCGGACCCGACCAGCTCGGCGGCGGCAGCGCGGACCGGGACCGCGCTGGCGGCGGCCGGCAGGTGCGCCACCGGCGGCTGGTACGGGGCGTTGGTCGGCGGCCAGTCGCGCCCGCCCGGCACCATCGTCGGCGCCAGCGGCTCGGCCAGGTCGCGCGGGGTGCCGGGCGACCAGTTGTGCGTCGGCTTGCGGTCGAACGCGCTCTCCTCGTCGGCCAGGCGGGGAGGGTTGCCCTTGGAGCCGGCCAGCCGGCGGGCAGCCCCGTCGAGCTGGTCGGCCAGCTCCTGGGCCCGGCCGTCGCTCGGCGGCATGACGTGGATGCCCCAGGGGCCGTGGGCGTCGATACCAGCCGGGCCGATGGCCAGCTCGACCCCGTGCAGGACGATGGTCGGGCGGATCTGGTCGCGGCACTCGGCGTAGGCCCGCATCAGCACGCGCTGCTCGGCCCACTTCTCCGCGACCACCATCACGGTCCGGTAGTGGGTCGGCGGCGAGGCTGGGCTGCGGACCCACTCGTCGACGATTCGGATACGCGCCATCGGCAGGCGTAATGATACCGCAATCGCCCGCCGCGGGCCGCGCGGGTGGCGTGGCCTGCGCACATTGGCTACGATTATTTTCGTGCCCACCGCCTCCTCGCCACGACACCGCCCCCGCCCCGGGGTCCTGGGCCGATGGCGGCGTGGCGCCCGCAGCCTGATGCTGGCGCTGGTGCTGCCGGCGCTGGCCTGCGGCGGCAGCCAGAAGCCCAAGAAGACCAGCAACGAGAGCACGATCACCCTCGGCAAGGCGCGTGACGCCGCCCGGACCGGTGATGTCGAGAAGGCCGATCGCCTGTACGAGACCTCGTACCAGCAGAAGGCCCGGTACGGGACGCTGCAGGAGCACGTCGACTTCCTCATCAGCTCGGCTCGGTTCGACCGTGCGGTCCAGCTGGCGCGCGGCTTCTTCGAGAGCGAGAGCGCCGACCCACGCGGGTTCGAGCTGTACGCACGCGCGCTGCTGGCGGCCGGGCAGGCGCGCGAGGCCCTCGACGTGGCCGATCAGCTGGTCCAGCTCGAGGACACCAACCCGCGCGGTCACGGCCTGCGCGGGCGGGCGCTGCTCCTGCTCGGCCGGGCCGACGAGGGTATCGAGGAGCTGCAGCGGGCGGTCGCCATCGACGGCAAGAGCCCGGAGCTGCTGCTGGCCCTGGGCGAGGCGCTGCTCAAGGTGAACCGCATCGACGAGGCCTCGCTCCGCCTGCGCAGCGCGACCCGGCAGGCGCCCGAGAACGCCCGGGCCGCGGCGCTGCTCGGCGCGGCGCTGCGCGAGCAAGGTGAGATCGAGGAGTCGCGCCAGTTCCTCGACAAGGCCATCGAGATCGATCCGACCGATGGGCGGGCCTACTTCGAGCTCGGCATCCTGTTCAACAAGCTGAGCCAGCAGGGCGATCCGGCCGCCAAGGCGGATCTGGCGGCGCAGGCCGAGGCCGCGCTGGCCAAGGCGGTCGAGTTCGGCGGCGATGACTCGACGTTCTGGTACGCGTACGGCGAGATCTCGCGCCTCAACAAGAAGATCGATCAGGCGGCGACGGCGTACCGGCGCGCGGTCGACCTCAAGCCGCCGCACCCCAAGGCCCCGGGCAAGCTGGCCATGGTGCTGATGGAGGCCAACCGCTACGACGAGGCCGAGGTCCTGCTGACCGCCCAGCTGCGCAACGATCCCAGCAACGGCCAGAACTACTACTACCTGGGTGCGGTCTATGCCCACGTCCGCAAGTTCAAGCTGGCCATCGACGCCTACGAGAAGTTCCTCCAGCTGGCCGCCAAGGACGACCGCGAGCGGCCGCGGGTGAAGAAGGCGATCGAGGAGCTCAAGCGCCGGCTGTGACGCCGACGGCGCGGCGCTCGACGTGGGCCGCTACGACACGACGCCGTAGACGTTCTTCGACTGACGCTGGATCTCGATGGCGTCGCGGATCTTCTCGAACAGCTCGCGCGAGGCTGGCAGGCCGACCATCTCGATGTTGGGCGTGGTCGCGTCGGTGGTGAAGATCTCGATGTGGGCGATGCCGAGCATGCGGTCGATCAGCGTCTGCTTGTAGCGGACGTCGCGGCAGCGCCACAGCTCGAGCACGTCGATCTTCTTCGACAGGATGCCGCGCTCGGTCTCGATGTTGGTGTTGGTCACGCGCAGGCGGATCGACTTCCGGTAGAAGTACAGGCCGGCGAAGTAGATGGCCGCCAGCGACAGCGGGATGAGCACGAACAGCACGCGGCCCGAGGTCGAGGCGTCGACCTTGGCGCCGATCCAGTTGAAGATGACCGGCACGATGATCGCGCCCAGCACGCCGACCACGTAGTAGCCGAGGTAGGCCCGCCACGACGGCGAGCCGTCGTACAGCATCTTGCGGCCAGCGGCGACGATCTCCGGCTTGGCCTGCGCGAACGGCGGCCCGGCCTTGGTCGGCGCGGCCGCGACCGGCTGCGGCGCCGGGGCGGCGGCGGCCGGGGCGGCGGCGCCCGCGCCTGCGGGGGCAGCCGCGCCCGGGGCGGCGGACATGTACGACCCGCAGAACCGGCACTTGATGGCCTCGTCCTGGATCTCCTCGGCGCAGAAGGGGCATTTCTTCATCGCGCCGCCATCCTACCCGCTTTACCCGGCCCGCGCCCGGCGCGAGCCCGCCAACGCTCTAGCAGGGTGCTGAGAAACGCCGCGCAGCGGCGTTTCTCGCGCCCTGCTCCCGTGCCCGACTATGTAGTGGCCTAGTGGTCAAGCGCAGACCCGTGCCCTCTTGCCGTTTTCGCGGCGATTCGGCACAGGCCCGTCCCTCGGTTTCGGTTGTCGTGCAGGTGTCTGGTTGTCGCAG
>JAGPCO010000129.1 GCA_018058095.1 Kofleriaceae bacterium | reverse complement strand
CCGCCGCCGACGCGACCCACCGCAGGCCGGCGGCGATGACGACGGGGAGCGGCGCCGGCGGCGGCGGCGGCAAGGGGTAGCGGACAGCAACAGCAACAGCAACAGCAACAGCAACAGCAACAGCAACAGCAACAGCAACAGCAACAGCAACAGCACGAGCAGCGCGTCAGGAGCCCGCCCCATGGAGTTGTCCACCGTCCGCGACCTCACCTCCCAGCTGCGCGCGCAGGTCCAGCGCGTCGTGGTCGGCCAGGATCACGCGCTCGATCTGCTGATGACCGCGCTGCTGTGCGAGGGCCACGTGCTGTTCGAGGGTGTGCCGGGTGTGGCCAAGACGCTCCTGGCCCGCACCTTCGCCGCCGGCCTGTCGCTCGGCTTCTCGCGCGTGCAGTTCACGCCCGACCTCATGCCGGGCGACATCGTCGGCACCAACCTGTTCAACTTCCAGACCAACTCGTTCACGCTGACCAAGGGCCCGATCTTCACCGAGCTGCTGCTGGCCGACGAGATCAACCGGACCCCGCCCAAGACCCAGGCCGCGCTGCTGCAGGCCATGCAGGAGCGCCTGGTCAGCGTCGACGGTCAGACCCACGACCTCGGCGACGGCTTCATGGTCATCGCCACCCAGAACCCGATCGAGCAGGAGGGCACCTACCCGCTGCCCGAGGCCCAGCTCGACCGCTTCCTGTTCAAGATCGTCATCGGCTACCCCAGCCGCGACGAGGAGCGGGCCATCGTCCGCCGGCACGGCCACCGCTCGAGCATGCCGACCCTGGCCGACTTCGACGTCACCCCGATCGCCGACCTGGCGACCCTGCGGGCGATGCGCGCCGCGGTGGCCGGCCTGACCGTGGCCGAGCCCATCCTCGACTACGTGGTCGACCTGGTCCGCGCCACCCGCGAGCGGCCGACCCTGGCGTTCGGCGCGTCGCCGCGGGCCGCGACCATGCTGACCACGGCGTGCCGGGCCTACGCCGCCCTGGCCGGGCGCGACTTCGTACTGCCCGACGACGTCAAGGCGCTGGCGGTGCCGGCGCTGCGCCACCGGGTGGTGCTGGCGCCGGGCGCGGAGATCGAGGGCCTGACCGCCGAGGCGGTCATCACCCAGCTGCTCGACCAGGTGCCGGCGCCGCGCTGAGCGCGGCCGCCCTCCCCGACCATGCGCCCCACCCCGCGCCTCCTCGTCGTCTTCCTGCTCGGCGTGCCGGTCGCCCTCGGCGCGGTCGCGCTCGACGAGCGCCTGTGGACGGTGTGGCTGGCCTACCTGGGCGCGACCCTGCTGCTGGCCGGGCTCGACGTCGCGCTCGGCCTGCCGCGGCGCCGGCTCACGGCCGAGGTGGAGCTGCCGCCGCAGCTGTACATCGGCGAGCGCGGCGTGGGCACGGTGCGGCTCACCACCCGGCGCTGGCGCCGGCCGACCCGCATCGGCGTGCTGGCCGAGCTCGACCCCGACCTGGCCGAGGTCGACGAGGCCGAGGCCCGGCTCGAGCCCGGCGACGGCGCCGCCCCGGCCGCGGCCGCGCTCGCCGTGCCGCTCATCCCGCGCCGACGCGGCCGCCACCACCTGCGCGTGCTGCACCTGCGCTGGCGCGGCCCGTTCGGGCTCATCGAGCGCCTGCGCCGGCAGCCGGTCGACGCCGCGGTGGCGGTCGTGCCCAACGTCGGCGCGGTGCGTGCGGTCGCGCTGCGTATGGCGGCCGACCCGCACTTCCTGGCCGGCCTCAAGGTCGAGCGGTTCCTCGGCGACGGCTCGGAGTTCGAGTCGCTGCGCGAGTACGTGCCCGGCCTCGACCACCGCGCCATCGACTGGCGCGCCTCGGCCCGCCACCGCAAGCTGCTGGTGCAGGAGTTCCGGGCCGAGCGCAACCACCAGATCGTGCTCGCGGTCGACGCCGGCCAGCTGATGGCCGAGCCGATCGACGGCGTGCCCAAGCTCGACCACGCGCTCAACGCCGCGCTGCTGCTCGGCTGGATCGCGCTGCGCACCGGCGACCGGGTCGGGCTGGTCGGCTTCGACGACCGGGTCCGGACCTGGGCCGACCCGGCCGGCGGCATCCACGCGTTCCGCCGCCTGCAGGCGCAGAGCGCCGAGGTCGACTACCAGGCGGTCGAGACCAACTACGCGCTCAGCCTGGCCGAGCTGTCGACCCGGCTGCGCCGGCGCTCGCTGGTGGTGGTGTTCACCGACTTCCTCGACACCATCACCGCCGAGCTGATGATCGAGAACCTGACCCGGCTGGCGCGCCGGCACCTGGTGCTGTTCGTGGCGGTGCGGGACCCGTCGCTGGAGGCGCGCGCGCTGGCCCGGCCGAGCTCGCTGCTGGTCATGCAGCAGGCGGTGGTCGCGGCCGACTTCGCGCGCGAGCGCGCCGTGGTGCTCGAGCGGTTACGCCGGGTCGGCGCGTACTGCCTCGACGCCAGCCCGGCCACCTTCTCGATGGCGCTGGTCAATCGCTACCTCGACCTCAAGCGCCGGGAGCTGTTCTGATGGCCACGCTGGCGTCCCCACCTGGTCGGCGCGGCGGCGACGACGGGCTGCGCTCGGTCAGCTTCCGGCGCGAGCGCGAGGCGTCGTGGCTGGAGCTGGAGGACCTCATCACCCGCGCCGACAAGGCCGGGCTGCGCAGCCTGTCGGCCGACGAGCTGACCCGGTTGCCGCACCTGTACCGGGCCGCGCTGTCGGCGCTGTCGGTGGCGCGCAGCATCTCGCTCGACCGCGCGCTGGTGGCGTACCTCGAGAGCCTGGCCAGCCGGGCCTACTTCGTGGTGTACGGCACCCGGCAGTCGCTGCGCCGCCAGCTGGCCGAGTTCTTCGCCCGCACCATCCCGCGCACCCTGCGCGCGGCCGGCTGGCACCTGGCGCTGTCGGCGCTGATCACCATCGCCGGCGGCCTGGTCGCGTTCCAGCTCACCCGCGGTGACGCCGACTACTACTACACGTTCGTCGGCGACATGGCCCAGGGCCGGACCCCGGCGTCGTCGACGGCCGAGCTGCGCGGCGGCCTGTACGACGGCGGCGGCAGCAGCGGCAGCAGCCTGGCCACGTTCGCGGCCAGCCTGTTCTCGCACAACGCCCGCATCGGCATCATGGCCTTCGCGCTCGGCTTCGTGGCCGGGCTGCCGACGGTGCTGCTGCTGTTCTACAACGGCCTGGTCCTGGGCGCGTTCGCGGCGCTGTACCACCAGCGCGGCCTGGGCTGGGACCTGTGGGGCTGGCTGTTGCCGCACGGGGTGACCGAGCTGCTGGCGGTCATGATCTGCGGCGCCGGTGGCCTCTTGCTGGCGCACGGCCTGGTCTTCCCGGCCGGCAAGCCGCGCCTCGACGCCCTGCGCGAGCGCGGCCGCGCCGCCGCGGTGCTGGTGATCACCGCGGTCCTCATGCTGCTCATCGCCGGGCTGATCGAGGGCGTGTTCCGGCAGACCGTGACCAACCTCTACGTCCGCTACGCGGTGGCGATCGCGACCGCGGCGTGGTGGCTGGGGTACTTCGGCTGGGTCGGCCGGGTCAGGCGTGGCGACCAGGGCGATGCGCCCCGCACGGGGGCGGCGTGAGCGGGCTGACCGCCGGCCAGCAGGCCGCGCTCGATCGGACGCGCCTGGGTCGCCAGGTCGTGACCCCGGAGGGCGTGCCGCTCAACCTCCAGCTGGCCCGGGCTGGAGATCGCGCCGGCGCCTTCGTGATCGACGCGATGATCCAGATCGGCGTGCTGTTCGCGCTGGCGCTGGTGGCCTCGCTGGCGCTCGGCGGCGAGGGTGAGGAGTCCTGGCTGGCGCCGCTGGTGGTGGTGGCGGCGTTCCTCCTGACCAACTTCTACTTCGTGTTCTTCGAGCTGCGCTGGCGCGGAACGACCCCGGGCAAGCGCGCGCTCGGGCTGCGCGTGGTCGACGCTCGCGGCGGCCAGCTCGAGGGCAGCGCGGTGATGGCCCGCAACCTCATCCGCGAGCTCGAGGTGTGGATGCCGCTGCGCGCGCTCGTGGCCGGCAGCACGGTGTGGCCGGGCGCGCCCGGCTGGGGCCAGCTGCTGGCGGTGCTCTGGACCTTCGTGTTCCTGCTGTTCCCGCTGTTCAACCGCGACCGGGCCCGCGTCGGTGATCTCATCGCCGGGACCCGGGTCGTGGTCCGGCCCAAGGTCGTGCTGCTGCCCGACCTGGTGGCGGAGACGGCGGCGATGCGGCGCGGCCCCGGCGTGACCCACCGGTTCGGGCCCGACCAGCTGGCGGTGTACGGCGTGTACGAGCTGCAGGTGCTCGAGGACCTGCTGCGCCAGGATCCGGGCCCGTCGACCGACGTCGCGGTGACGACGGTGACCGAGAAGATCCGGGCCAAGATCGGCTACACCGGCCCGCGCGGCGACGACGCCCGCTTCCTGCGCGAGTTCTACGCCGCGCTGCGCGCGCACCTCGAGCAGAAGCTGCTGCTGGGCAAGCGCCGGGCCGACAAGTACGACCGCGGTTAGCAGGGCGGTGAGAAACGCCGCGCAGCGGCGTTTCTCGCGCCCTGCTCCCGTGCCCGTGCCCGTGCCCGTGCCCGTGCCCGATCGCCCAGCGCGGCGCTACTCGAACACCCGGGCCAGCTCGGCGGCCGAGGTGCCCTCCTTCTCGGACCGGAGCGTGGCGTAGGCGACGGCGGCCATCACCGCGCCGAGCGACGAGCGCAGCACGCCCTGCACCATGTTGGCGTACATCATCGTCTCGAGATCGGTGATCACCTCGCCGATGATCCAGCTGACCGCGTAGTTGAACGCGAAGATCAGCACGACGATGCCGAAGATCTCGAGGCGGTGACCGGCGGTGAGGGCCCGGCTGCGCCCGAGCGCGCCCAGCACCCCGGGCCGCTCGATCACCGAGGCCGGGGTCGACACGTACAGCATGCAGATGAAGAAGACGCCGGGCAGGACGAGCAGGATCAACCCTCCGAGGACGGCCAGGCCGACCAGGATGGCGACGCCCAGGGTCGGCAGCAGGCGGGCCAGGCCGGTGGCCAGGCTGCTGCCGAAGGTGGCGTGCTGGCCCTGCAGCTCCTTGACCACGCCGAAGGTGAGGGCGGCGGTCACGAACGCGTCGATGGCGATGCCGGCGACGACGCTGACGAGGAGGAAGGTCTGGATCTGCTCGAGGTCCCAGGAACCCTGGAGGATGGACACGCCCCACAGCAGCAGCGGCGACGACACCACCAGCGACAGCAGGAAGAACGGCACCAGGTTCTTGAGCCAGACCCGGAACCCGGTCGCCAGTACGTTGCCGATGCTGAAGGTTTGATTCACCACGTCCTCCTGGCGCCGAGCATCGGCGAACCGGGACGGGCCGCGCAATCGCGTCGCGCAGGCAAGTACGGTCAGCGCGGCGCGGCGTCCGCGCCGCTGCCCGGCGCGGCGTCGCCGCCAGCCGGCGCGGCGTCCGTGCCGATGCCGGCCTCGCGCTGCAGGCGCTCGTAGACGGCGCGGACCTCGGCCTCGCTCAGATCGCCGAGCGGGATGACCGCGCCGGGCTCGGCCCCCGGCGGCAGGCCCGGCATGGGCGGGCCGGCGCTGCCGGCGCCGGTGGTCGCGCCGCTGCCGGCGCCGGCGTCGACCGGGTCGAACGAGTTGACGAAGCGCCCGGTCGCGTCGGCGCAGGGCTGGCGCAGGACGATGACGGCGAACAGCAGCGCCGCGGTGAACAGGATGCGGAAGACCATCGGCCCCGACAGGCTCAGGCCACGCCGGCCGCGCGGCAGCTTGAGATCATCCGGATCGGCCACGGCCCGGTGGTAGCGCGTCCGGCCGGGCACGACAACCGCACCAGCGCAGCGCCTGCCCGGAATCCTGATCGGTCGACGGCCCGTGCCGGTGCGGCCCGTGAATTTCGCCGGCTCGGCCCCGTCGACCCGACGATGCGCGTGGCCCTCGTCGCCCTCACCACGCTGGTCGGCCTGACCACCCACGCCGCCGCGCAGCGGGCGCCAGCGACGGCGCCGTCTCCGCCTGGGGGGACCGACGGCGCCGCCGCCGACCGCTCGGTCCGCGTGCTGCCGGCGCCGCCGGTGCACCGCCTCGGCGAGGGCGCCAACTCGCCGGTGGTCAGCCACCCCGGTGGTGGGCTGGTCGTCGCCGCCGGCGGGGTGCTGCGCACCGGGGCCGACGGGGCCACCCTGTGGCACCACGCCCACCCATCGGTGGTCGACGTCGCCGCGACCGCGGACGGCGCGGTGTTTGCGCTGGCGCGCCTGCCGGTGGCACGTCCCACCGGCGTGCGCCTCATCGCCCTGAGTGCGACCGGGGCCTGGCGCTGGTCCGTGCCCCTGCACCGCGGCCAGGTCGACCGACGGACCATGTCGGACCTGGCCGGCACCGCCGACGGCGACGCGCTGGTGTGCAGCACGGTGCGCGCCGGGCGGTCCGCGGGGGTGGTGATCGACCGCATCGGCCCGACCGGCGCGGTCCGCTGGTCGCGCCGGGTCGCCGCCGTCGGCGAGTGCCAGGGCATCGCCGCTGACCAGGCCGGCAACGTGACCTGGGTCGGCCACGTCCCCGACGCCACCGGCCAGCACACGGTGGTCGAGCAGCTCGACCCGGCCGGGCTGCCGCGGTGGCGCCAGCGCTACGACGGGCACCCGGTGATCGAGGAGCTGGTGGTCGATGCCGACGGCGCGATCACGCTGGCCGGAGTGTTCGACGGTCAGGCCGACCTCTTGCCCGGGCCGGCCGAGCACCTGGCCAGCGCGACGCACTACACGACGTTCGTGGGCCGGTTCGGCCCCGACGGGACGCCGCGCTGGGCCCGGGTGCTCGAGCCCAGCGCGAACGTCGTCGCGCTGCTGCGGCGCGGCGCCGACACGCTGGTGGTCGAGGCCGGCCGCATGACCCGGCTCGACGCCGCCGGCGAGGTCGCCCAGGCGCGGGCCTTCGGCGTGCAGGTGATGGATGGCGTCGCCGGTGGGCCGTACATCGGCGTGACCGGCGCGGCGCTCGACCGGCGTGGCCAGGTCACGCTGGTCGGCCAGCTGCCGGACGTGCTGTCCACCGGCTCGAGCTACCACCTGTTCGGCGACGTCCCGTACGCCGGCGCACGTGGGCCCTTCCTCGCCCGGCCCGGCTGGTAGGCGCACCCGCGCGCGCACCTGCGTGGCTCTGCCGCAGACTGCCCTCGCCGACGGCCGCCTGCTGGAAGGCGCGCGCGCGCGCGTGGGCCGGCTCCGCTCCGGCCTCGGCGACTGCGGCGCAGGTCGCACGTTCCCGGCGTCGATCAGGTCCACGGCGAGCGTTCCCGATCACGAGCGCGGCCACGGCCACGGCCACGTGCGGGATCACGGCCACGGCCACGGCCACGGCCACGTGCGGGATCACGGCCACGGCCACGCGAGGGCACGGCCACGGGCACGGCCACGCGAGGGCGCGGCGCGGATCAGGGCGCGGCCGGCGCCAGGTCGGCCAGCTCGAGCTCGACCCGGCGCTGGCCCTGCCAGGTCGAGATGGTCGGGGTGGCGATGACGTCGACCAGATCGCCGAGCTTGAGGTCGCGGGCGCCCAGGCCAAAGCCGATGCCGCCGCGCTGGTTGCCGCGGCCATCGCCGAGGTCGACCTTGAGGTGGCTGCCGTCGCCGACCTTGCGGGCGGCGCGGACGGTGAGCCCGCGCAGCAGCAGGCGCGGCGCCGGGTTGTCCTGACCAAACGGCGCCAGCCGGCCCAGCTCGGCCGCCAGCCGCTCGTCGACGTCGCCGAGGTGGACCTCGGCGTCGGCCGGCGCGGCCTGCCCCGGCCCGCGCTGGGCCACCGGCCCCGAGCCGGCCGCGAGCTGGCCGGCCACCGCGGCGCCGAGCGCGGCGCGCAGCGCGTCCAGCTGGTCGGCGCGGACGGTGAGCCCGGCGGCCGCGGCGTGGCCACCGAAGCGCTCGAGCAGCGGCGCCGCCGTGGCCATGGCGGCGTACAGATCGACGCCGGCGGCGGTGCGGGCCGAGCCGCGGCCGACGCCGTCGTCGCCGAGGGCGATGACGAAGGCCGGCCGGCCGTACTGCTCGACCAGGCGCGATGCCACCACCCCGACCACGCCCGGGGCCCAGCCGCGCCCGGCCGCGAACACCAGGTCGTCGGTGTCGCCCGGCGCGCCGGCCGCCAGCGCTGCGCTGGCCTCCGCCCACACGTGGTCCTGCGCGAGCCGGCGCCGGGCGTTGGCGTCCTCGAGCACCGCGGCCCGGGCCGGCGCCTGGGCGGCATCGGCCAGCAGCAGCTCGAGCGCCGGCAGCGAGGCGCCGAGCCGACCGGGCGCGTTGAGGCGCGGGGCCAGCTTCCACGAGATGGTGCGGGTGTCGATCGGCCGGTCGCGATCGACCGCGGCGGCGTCGAGCAGCGCGGCCAGGCCGGGCCGGGTCCGGGTCGCCAGCCGGGCCAGGCCGGCGCTGGTGAGGATGCGGTTCTCGGCCCGCAGCGGCACCAGGTCGGCCACCGTGCCGAGCGCGACCAGGTCGAGCAGGTCGCGCGGGTCGGGCTCGGGCCGGCCGCTGCGCGCGAACCAGGCCTCGCCGCGCAGCGCCGTGCGCAGCGCGGTCGCCACGTAGAACGCCAGCCCGACCGAGGCCATGCCGCGGAACGGGAAGGTCGAGTCGGCCCGCAGCGGGTTGACCAGGGCCACGCTGGGGTGGCGCCCGCCGGCCGCCGGCACGGTGTGGTGGTCGATGACGATGACCTCGACCCCGCGCCCGGCGGCGACGGCCAGGGCCTCGAGGTCGCTGGTCCCGCAGTCGCAGGTGACGATGAGCGCACAGCCCTGGTCGGCGAACGCCGCCGCCGCCGCCGGCGAGAAGCCGTAGCCGGCGTCGCGCTCGGCCACCGCGACCTCGGTCGCCGCGCCACACGCCCGCAGCATCGACGTCAGCACGGCGGCGCTGGTGACGCCGTCGACGTCGTAGTCGCCGAACACGCCGATGCGCTCACCCCGCACCACCGCCCGGACCAGCCGCCCGACCGCGACGTCGAAGCCGGCCAGCCCGTCGGGCCGGCGCAACCCGGCCAGCGTCGGCGCCAGGAACCCGGCCGCGCCGTCGACATCGATGCCGCGCACGGCCAGGCAGCGCGCCGCCGCCGGATGCACGCCGAGCCGGTCGGCCAGCCGGCGGGCCTGCGCGTCGTCGACGGGGGCGAGGGTGAAGGTCACGGGCCGCAGCCTACGCGCGGGGCCTGACAGCGGCCCCCGGCCGCGCTCACGGGATCGCCGCGATCGCGGCGGGGTCGAGCGCGAGGCCGTCGCACTCGCACGCCGCCCGGTACGACCAGTCCCCGCTGACGTCGTTGAGCGAGCCGTCGACGGGATAGGCCGAGGCCACGTCCTGATCGCCGTTCTCGACGCCGGCCTCGTCGTTGGGCTGGCCCGCGCTCCAGGCCACGGCGACCGCCGCGCCGGTCAGCCAGACCCATCCGTCGCCGACCCCGCCGCCGCTGCTGCGCTGGACGGCGCCGACGTAGAACTCCTCGCCGCCGCCGACCAGGCCCCCGACCTCGGCCGCCTCGGCGTCGGTCTCGAGCACCACCAGGTGGGTCGAGCCCGGCCGGTCGGCGAGGCAGGCGTCGTGCTGGGCCCGGAAGCTGGCGGTGACGCTCAGCACCCGGTAGCGCGAGCCCGGGCTGGCCACCCCGACCTGCGCGTAGGTCGGCGGGCACGGCGGCGCGGCGTCGACCCCGGCGTCGGCGCGCTCGGCGTCAGGCCGGCCGTCGCCGCCAGCGCCGGCGTCGACCCGGCCGTCCGCCCCATCCCCGGGCCCGGTCGGCGGCGCGGGCTGGAACGAGCAACCTGGGGCCAGGGCGCCGACCAGCACGCACGCGACCGCCAACCGCGCCGCACGGGCGGGCCCGGCCGGCGTGGCGCCGACGAGGCGGGGACGCGGGCTGAGCACCACGGCGCCTGGCCGCGCGCTCAGGTCTCGCCGACGGTCGCGGCCGCGGCCGGGGTGATGCCGGCGCGGACCCGGGCCGGGCCCGAGTACCACTTCTTCGAGATCCACAGGAAGATCGGCGCGGCCAGGAAGATGGACGAGTAGCTGCCGACGATCACGCCGATGTTCATGGCGAAGGCGAAGTTGCGGACCAGGCCCTCGCCGAAGATGTTCATGATCAGGGTCGTGGCGAACACGGTGAGCGAGGTCAGGATCGACCGGACCAGCGTCTCGTTGACCGACAGGTCGACGATGCGCTCGAGCTTCTTGTCCTTGTGCTTGGCCACGTTCTCGCGGATGCGGTCGAAGATGACCACGGTGTCGTTGACCGAGTAGCCGATCACGGTGAGGACGGCGGCGACCGAGGTCAGCGACACCTCGGTCCAGGTCACCGCGAACACGCCGATGACCATGATGGCGTCGTGCAGGGTGGCGAAGGCCGCGCCCGGCGCGTAGCGGATGTCGAACCGCACCGCCAGGTACAGCATGACCAGGAACATGGCGTAGATGAGCGACTTGATGGCGTCGTTGCGGAGCTGGTCGCCGGCCTTGGCGCCGACGCCGTACGACTGCACGACCGAGACCTTGGCCCCGCCCAGCGCCTTCTCGAGCACCTGGCCGAGCTGGCGATCGATGCCCCACACCGCGAAGGTCGCGTTGTACTCGCCGGTGCCCTCGTCGGGGTGACCATAGCGGGCGGTGTCCTCCTCGGTCCACGGCTTGACCTCGAGCCCGGCCGCGGTGAAGGCCGCCGCCACGTCGACGCCGGCGAAGCTGGCCTTCGAGCGCACGAACAGGCGCTCGCCCGACCACGCCACCTTCTCGAGCTGCTTGTCGGCGAACTGGGCCTGGAACGCCGCCACCGTCTTGTCGGCCTGGTCCTTCGACAGGGCCGAGAAACGCGGGGTCTTGACCACCATGCCGGTGACCGCGGCCTTGCCGTCGGTCCAGCTCATCTCCGACACGTCGAAGCCGTCCTCGCCGGCCGCGCTCAGGGCGGCGCGCACGGCGCCGGCGTCGGGCTTGAGGTACTTGCTCGGGTCGGCCGGGTCGCGGAAGGCGTAGATGACCTCGGTGCCACCCTTGAAGTCGATGGTCCAGTTCATGTAGCTGCCGCGCACCGCCTTGTTGACGAACAAGGAGCCGATCGCCGCCGCCAGCAGCAGCAGCGAGACGACGAAGAAGGTGCGGGCCCGGGCCACGAACTGGAAGTTCGAGCCGGGTGGCAGCAGATAGCGAAACTTGTGCTCGGTGGCCATGACGTGCTCCTGGGTCCCCGGTCTTCGAATCAGATGGAGATCGTGGCCATCTGGCCCTTCTTGTTGGTGAGGTACCAATCGAAGAAGAGGCGGCTGACCCAGATGTTGGAGAAGAGGGTGGTGACGATGCCGACCAGCAGCATCACGGCGAAGCCCTTGATCGGGCCGGAGCCGTACGACAGGAGGACCCAGCCGGCGGCGGCGGTGGTGAGCTGACCATCGAGGATGGCCGAGAACGCGCGGGCAAAGCCGAGGTCGACCGCGCCGCGTACGCTCTTGCCGAGCAGCAGCTCGTCACGGATGCGCTCGTAGATGAGGATGTTGCCGTCGACCGCCATGCCGACGGTGAGGACGATGGCGGCGATACCAGGCAGGGTCAGCGTCGCGCCGAAGATGGCCATGACCGACATCATGAGCAGGATGTTCACCACCACCGCGCCGACGGCGATGATGCCCGACCACTTGTAGATGCCGATCATGATGATGACGACCAGGAGGATGCCCAGGCCGAACGACAGCTTGGCCTTGTCGACGGCGTCGCGGCCGAGGCTGGGGCCGACCTTGGAGTCGCTCTCCAGCTTGAGCGGGGCCGGCAGCGAGCCGGTCTTGAGCACGGCGACCAGGTCGGCCGCCTCGCGCTCCATCACCTCCGGCGAGCCGCCACCCATCGAGATCTGGGCGGTGCCGCCGCGGATGGCCTGGTTGATGACCGGGGCGCTCTTGATCTTGCCGTCGAGGATGGTCGCGATCTTCTTGCCGACCGTCTTGGCGGTCAGCTCGCCGAAGACCCGGCCGCCGTAGCGGTTGAAGTTGACGATGACCAGCGGCCGGTTGGTGTTGGGGTCGTAGTTGACCATCGCCTGCGACACCGCCGAGCCGGTCAGGCGGACGGTGCGATCGAGGTAGTACGCCTTCCAGAACGCGCCGCGCTCGGCGTCGCGATCGGCCTCCATGAACTCGTAGCCGAGCTGGCGGTCGTCGGGCATGCGGAACTTGGGGTCCTTGGCGGCGAGCGCGGCGACGTAGCGCTCGATGCGGCGCCAGCCCGGGACCTGGCAGGTGTACTTGCCGTCGGCGTCGGCGCGCTGGCCCGACACGTCGCACTCGATCTGCTTGGCGTACTCGGCGGTGATCTTCTCCTCGGCCGAGTCGCCCTTGGCCAGCAGGTGGTAGTCGCGCTGCTGCCCGCCGCCCTCCTCCGGGGTCCACACGTCCTCGTCGACGATGATGTCCTCGCGCACGGCGTCCGGGTCGCCGCCGGCGACCTGGGCGTACAGGCCCTGCATGAAGGGCGCGCCGTTGTCGATGACCTTGAACTCGAGCTTGGCGGTGCGGGCGATGATGTCCTTGATGCGGGTGATGGCGGCGTCGTCGAGGCCGGGCAGCTCGACGATGATGTCGTCGCCCTTCTCGATCACGCTCGGCTCGGCGATGCCCTTCTCGTCGATACGCTCGCGGATGGTGTTGACCGCGTTGCGCAGGGCGGTCTTCTTGACGCCGTCGGCGAAGCTCGACGACACCCGGAAGCAGATGGCGCCGGCCGGGTCGGTCGGCGCGCACGGCCGGGTGGCGATGGTGTCGCCGTAGTCGCTCTTGAGCAGCTTCTCGACCTCGGGCCGCCGGGCCGCGTCGTCGACGATGACCGTGACCGCGCCGACCGGGCTGGCCGGGGTGCGGACCGTGCCCTTGATGCCGTCGTCGCTGAACTTGGTGTCGAGGTCGCGCTTGATCTCCGAGCCACGGTCGTCGACCGCCTTGTCGAGGTCGATGCTGTAGACGAAGCGAGCGCCACCGTCGATGTCGGTGCCGAGCGCGATCTTCGACTCGAACAGCGAGCCGTACCAGGACGGCAACGACGCCGACGGGACCAGGCTGGGCAGCAGGGCCGCCACGGCATAGAGCACGAGCACGAAGAGCCCGAGCGTGCGCCACTTGAGATTGCGATCCATGGAGTAACCTCGACGAGTACCGATGCCAGATGAGACCAGACGCGGCGCCGATGCGTGCGCGTCCGCCAGCGCGAAGCCAGTGCGAAAACTCAGGCGGCCGACGCGGCCTTGCCGCTGACGGCCTCGGCCGACTTGGGCTCGTACTTGCCCTCGATGTAGTCGCGCCGGATCTCGACGCGGACCTTCTCCTGCAGCTCGATGACCATCACGTCGTCCTTGACGCCGGAGATGGTGCCGATGATGCCGCCACGGGTGATCACGCGATCGCCCTTGGTGAGCTTGCTCAGCATCGCCTGGTGGGCGCGCTGCTGCTTCACCTGCGGACGGATCATGACGAAGTAGATGATGCCCAGGAGGGCGAGGGGCATCAGCAGGCCGGCGGCGTTCATGGTCGAGCTCCCGGTGAGTGGACGGCGCAGAAGTGCGCGGAAGAGGGCCGAAAAGTCGACGTGAGGTAGCACCGCCCCCGGCCCAGGTCAAGGGCGCCAAGCGGCCAGGCCGCCTGCCCGATCCGGCGGTGTCGTCGCCGCCGCGCTCAGCCCGAGGCGGGCTGGCCCTCGGCCAGGATGCGGGCCCGAAGCCGGCCGACCCAGCGGGCGTAGTACGTGAGGTTGTGCAGGGTTGCGAGCCGGGAGTAGAGGATCTCGCGGGCCATGAACAGGTGCCGCAGGTAGGCCCGGGAGTGCTGCCGGCAGGTGGTGCACGGGCACTCGGGGTCGACCGGGCCCAGGTCGGCCTTGTGCTTGGCGTTGGAGATCACGACCTTGCCGGTGGCCGGCTCGGCCTCGGTGCCGGCGCTGACGAACAGGTAGCCGTTCCTGGCGTTGCGGGTCGGCATGACGCAGTCGAACATGTCGACCCCGGCGGCGATCCCGCGCGCCAGGTCGGCCGGGGTGCCGACGCCCATCAGGTAGCGCGGCCGGTCGGCCGGCAGCTCGTGGGCGAACTCGTCCAGGACCCGGTACATGTCGGGGATGGGCTCGCCGACCGACAGGCCGCCGAGGGCGAAGCCGTCGAAGCCCATCGGCCCCTGCCCGCCCGGCGCGACCTGCCCGCCCGGGCCGAGCGCGGTCATGGCGGCGGCGTGGGCCCGGCGCCGGCCGACGTCGACGCCGCCCTGGACGATGCCGAACAGGGCCTGGCCGGGCGGCCGGGCCACCGCCAGGCAACGCGCCGCCCACGCCGTGGTCCGGCGCAGGGCCAGGTCGTGCAGCTCGGGGCCACCGTCGCCGGGTGGGCACTGGTCGAAACACATGGCGATGTCCGAGCCGAGCACGCCCTGGATACGCATCGACGTCTCGGGATCGAGCCGGTGCCGGCTGCCGTCGAGGTGGCTCTGGAAGGTGACGCCGTCGTCGTCGATCTGGTTGATGCCGGCCAGCGAGAAGACCTGAAACCCACCCGAGTCGGTCAGGATGGGCCGGTCCCAGGCGGCGAAGCGGTGCAGGCCGCCGGCGGCGCCCAGCACGTCGAGGCCAGGCCGCAGGTACAGGTGGTAGGTGTTGCCGAGGATGATCTTGGCGTCGATCGGCGGCGCCCGCAGCTCGTCGGCGGTCATGGCCTTGACCGTGCCGGCGGTGCCGACCGGCATGAACACCGGGGTCGGGATGGCGCCGCGTGGGGTGTGCAGCACGCCGGCGCGGGCGTGGCCGAGGGTGGCCAGCAGCTCGAACGAGAAGCCGGGCGTGGGCAGCGGCGTGGTGGTGGACGGCGGCATCGCGCGGCGCGGACCTTAGGGCCCGCGACGGGGCAACTCAATCGTTCTCGCGAACGATCCATCGCCGGGGGCGTCGTGGCTCCTCGCTCACGTATCGCCGGGCCGGGGATGCTCCCTCGTCATCGAGGCGCGGTCCTCAGTCGCGGATCGTGCCGCCGGCGGCGACGTGGGCGGCCAGGCCGAGCAGGGCCGCGGCCCCGCCGAGGCCCATCGACTTGAGGCCCTTGTTCGACTCGCAGTCGGCGATGCAGTAGACCATCCCGCCCAGGCTGCCGAGGGCGAGCGCGGTGAAGACGATCACCGAGCTGCGTGGGTGCTGGCCGCGGCCGCCGGCCGGGGCCAGGCGCAGCTCGCGCACCACCAGCGGCTCGGCCAGGTCCGGCGCCAGCGGGCACGCCGCCGGCAGCGGCGACGGCGGTGGGGTCGGCATGACCACCCCGGGCAGCGGGTCGGGCCGGTCGGGCGCGCACCCGGCGATGAGGTCCTCGATGAGCACGAACGACCCGTCGCGCCGGACCGGCTGCTGCAGGAACACGGTCTCGGGCTCGCCGGCGCGGACCGGGCGGTGGCGCGCGTCGACCACCTCGGTCGCCAGCTGGGCGGTGCCGGTGTCCTCGAGCGCGGCTGCCTGCGCCGCCAGGGCGCCGGCCCGCACCACCACGTACTGGCGCGGCGCCTGGCACCCGGCGGCGAGGAGGAGCACGAGGACGGCGCCGGCGCGGAGCGGGCAGCGGGACCGGGTCGACGTCGGCATGGGCCGATCCTACGCCGAGCCAGGGCGGCGCGGCGCGCGGCAAGGACCGCCGCGCCGCGTGCTACAACGCGAGGATGTCGCGATCGCCTCGGCGCCCTCGCCTCGCCCCCCTCGCCGGCCCGGCCGCCGCGCTGCTGGTGCTCACCACGCAGGTGGCCCCGGCCGCGGCCGAGGGCGACGTGGCCGACCCGCTCACGCCGCGGCTGGCCTGCAAGGCGGCCGGGGCGAGCACCCGCCTGACCGTGCAGTTCCAGCCCGACACGTCGCTGCGCGACCTCGCCGCCTGGCTGACCACGTTCACGTGCAAGAACGTGGTGTTCTCGGCCGAGGTCGCCCAGGTCGGGGCCAAGGTCAACATCCTGGCCCCGGCGCCGATGAGCCCCAAGCAGGCCCAGCGCCTGTTCGTGACCGCGGTCGAGGCGCTTGGCCTGGTGGTCGAGGACAAGGCCGGCACCGTGCTCATCAAGCCGGGGCGCGCGCTCGCCGCCGGGTGCGCGGCGCTGGCGCGCGCCAGCAAGCCCGACGTGATCGAGGGCGAGCTGGGCGGCAACCCGTTCGACTCGGCCCACCCTCGCCTGCCGGATCCGGCCCCCGAGGTCTTCACCACCGCGGAGATCGAAGCCGGCATCAAGCCGATCGACGAAGGCCACGTCGAGGTGCGGCGGGCCCTGGTCGACAAGCTGCTGGCCAACCCGATGGCGGTGTCCAAGGGCGCGCGGGTCGTGCCGTCGATGAAGGACGGCGTCAGCAATGGTTTCAAGCTGTACGCGATCCGGCCGAGCTCGGCCGTCGCCCGCCTGGGCCTCCGCAACGGCGACACCATCCAGGCCGTCAACGGCCACGATCTCAGCACCGCCGACAAGGCGCTCGAGGTGTACACGACGGTGCGGACCGCCCGCCGCCTCGAGCTCACGCTGCTGCGCCGCGGCAGGCCGATGACCCTGGTCATCACGATCAAGTGAGGCCGTGCCACCCGAGGCCGCCGGCGGCGCCGGCACCGCACCGATGAGCGTCGACGCCGACGAGTTCGCGCGCGCCCGCTACGGCTTCGACCTGCCGCCGGCGCAGATCGCCCAGGCGCCGTCGGCGCAGCGTGGTGGGTCCCGCCTGCTCGACCTGCGCGGCGAGGTGGCGGTCGATCGGCAGTTCGCCGACCTGCTCGAGCTGCTGCCGGCGCGTTCGGTGCTGGTCGTCAACGACACCCGCGTGATCCCGGCCCGGGTGGTGGCGGTGCGGCCGACTGGCGGCGGCTGCGAGCTGCTGTTCGTCGAGCCCGAGCCGGCCACCGCGGCGCCGCCCGGCCACGTCGCCTGGACCTGCCTGGCCCGGGCCCGCCGCCCGCTGCGGACCGGCCAGGAGCTGCACGTCGGGGACGTGGTGTTGCCGATCGTGCGCGGCCGGGCCGAGGGGGGAGACGACGCCACCGTGGCCCTGGCGGTGCCAGGCGACGCCCTGGCCTTCCTCGACACCCACGGCCTGATGCCGCTGCCGCCGTACATCAGCCGCGAGCGCGGCGCCGCCGCCAGCACCGACCCGCGGCGCGACGACGACCGCGCGCGCTACCAGACGGTGTACGCGGCGACGCCGGGCGCGGTGGCGGCGCCGACCGCCGGGCTGCACCTGACCGCGCCGCTGCTGGGCGCGCTGGCCGCGGCCGGGCACGAGGTCGCGCGCCTGACCCTGCACGTCGGCCTCGGCACGTTCTCGCCGGTGCGGGTCGTCGACGTGCGCGCCCACCGCATGCACGTCGAGCGGTTCGACCTGCCGGCGGCGACCGCGGCGCTGGTCGGCAGCGGTCGTCCGGTGGTGGCGGTCGGCACCACCTCGCTGCGCGCGCTCGAGGCGGCGGCCACCGGCGACCACCAGGTGACGCCGGGCCCGGGCCAGACCGACCTCTTCGTCTACCCCGGCAGCGGCCACACCTTCCGCGCCGTCGACCACCTCATCACCAACTTCCACCTGCCCGAGTCGACCCTGCTCATGCTGGTGTGCGCCTTCGCCGGCACGGCCCGGGTGATGGCCGCGTACCAGCACGCGGTCGGCGCCGGCTACCGCTTCTTCTCGTACGGCGACGCCATGCTGGTCAGCCGGGCGCCCGCGCCCTGACCGACGCCGCGCCCGGGGCGCCCGCGCGGCCGCTCACGGGGCGCGGCGCAGGCGGACCACCGTCTCGACCTGCCCGGTCCCGGGCATGAGGTCGAACGGCTCGATCACGTCGGCCTGGTAGCCGGCCGCGGCCAGCGCCACCAGGTCGCGCCCGAGCGACTCCGGACCGCACGACACGTACAGGATGCGGGCCGGGGCCAGCGCGACCAGCGCGCGCCGGGTGTCCTCGCCCAGGCCCTTACGCGGCGGGTTGACGACCACGACGTCGACCGGGCCGTGCCGGACCGCGCCGGCCGCGTCGCCGACCTCGGCGGTCACGCTCAGCCCGGCGGCGCGGGCGGCGCGTCCGAGGGCGGCCACGGCGTCGGGGTCGACCTCGATCGCCACCACCTCGGCTCCGGCCCGGGCCAGGCCGAGCCCGATCCCTCCCAGGCCGGCGTAGAGGTCGAGCGCGCGGGCACCGGGGCCGACCTCGGCCAGCTCGACCACGCGGCGGTACATCGCCTGGGCCTGGTCGCGGTTGACCTGCACGAACTCCCCGGCCCCGACCTCGACCCGGGCCCCGAACAGCGTCTCGACGATCGCGCCGACGCCGTGCAGCACGATGGCCGGGCTGCCGGCCGGGAGGATGGCGCCGTCGCGGCGATCGTTGCGCACCACCACCAGGCCGCGCAGCGCCGGGTGCCGCACCAGGCCCTGGGCGATGGCGTCGAGCGTGGCGCGCGACGTGCGCGACGTGACGATCAGCGCGGCCAGCACGTCGTCGTCACCGCTGGCCCGCACCACCAGGTATCGCAGCTCGCCCTCGCCGGTGCGCTCGTCGTACGGCGCCGCGCCCGATCGCTCGATGGCGGCCCGGGCCCAGGTCGCGACCTCGTCGAGGATGGGGGCCACCACGCGGCAGCCGAGGGTGTCGACCACCTGGTGCGTACGCGGCGCGAAGGCGCCCAGGACGATACGCTCGCCGCCGGCGCCGCGGCGGTCGGCGCCAGTGTGGCCGATGACGTACTTGCCCTTGTTGCGGTAGCCGAGCTGGCGCGGCGAGGCGACGACCGGCGCGACCCGGACCTGGCCGGTCGCCAGCGCCGGCACCGCCGCCAGCGCCGCCTCGACCCGGCGCTGCTTGTGGATGAGCTGGGCCGGGTAGGCCAGGTGTTGCCAGGTACAGCCGCCGCAGCGGCCTGTGCGTGGACAGGCCGGCGCGACCCGATCGGGCGCGGCCGGACCGAGGCGCTGCACGACGTGGCCCCAGGCCTCGGCCCGGTGCGGGCTCTGGTGGTCGCGCGCGACCTCGGCCCGCTCGCCCGGCAAGAGGTCGGCCACGTGCCAGGTCACGCCGGCGACCTGGGCCACCCCGGCGCCGTGCTCGTCGAGGGCGGAGGCCTCCACCTCGGCGTCGGCGCGGCTCATGCGGCAGTGGTAACACGAGGTGGTGCCCGTCGACGCGGGGTTGCGCCGGCCGCCGGGATGGGGCATTGCTTGCACCCATGGCGACGGTGCTGACGACCCAGGCGACCACCCCGCCGCCGCGCGCCCTGCCCGGCCGCGGCGTGCGGGTGGTGGCGGCGCTGTCGGGCGGCGTCGACAGCGCGGTCGCCGCCGCCCTGCTGGTCGAGGCCGGGTGCGAGGTGATCGGCATGACGATGCGGCTGTACGACGCCGGCGGCACCAGCGCGGCGGCCGGGCGCTGCTGCGGGCCGCGCGACATCGACGACGCGCGCGCGGTGTGTGCCCACCTCGGCATCCCGCACTACGTGGTCGACCTGGCCGACGCGTTCGAGCGCGCGGTCATCGACGACTTCGTCGACGGCTACCTGGCCGGCGCGACCCCCAACCCGTGCGTGCGCTGCAACCAGCACATCAAGTTCACCCCGCTCCTGGCCCAGGCCCGGCAGATCGGGGCCCAGGCCCTGGTCACCGGCCACTACGCCCGCATCGCCGACGACGGCGCCGGCGGGCTCGGCCTGTTCCGCGGCGTCGACGCCGGCAAGGACCAGTCGTACTTCCTGTTCTCGATGCCGGCCGAGGCGCTGCCGGCGGTGCACTTCCCGCTCGGCGGCCTGGGCAAGGGCCAGGTCCGGGCCGAGGCGGCCCGGCTCGGCCTGCCCAACGCGCGCAAGGCGGAGTCGCACGAGATCTGCTTCGTGCCCGACGGAGATCACGCCGGGTTCGTGGCCGCGGCTGCCCTCCGGCGCGGCCGGCCCGGGCCAGCGGCCGGGCCCATCGTCGACGACCACGGCCAGGTCGTGGGCCAGCACGACGGCAGCCACCGCTTCACCATCGGCCAGCACCGCGGCCTGGGCAACCTGCGCACGCGCGAGCGGATGTTCGTGACCGCCCTCGAGCCGGCCACCGGCACGGTCCGGGTCGGCCCGCGCGCCGCGGCCGAGCGGTCCGAGGTGGCGATCACCGACCTGCGCTGGCTGGTGCCAGTGGCGGCGCGTCCGGTGGCGCACGCCGGGCCAGTCCACGCTGCGGTGCAGGTGCGCTACCGCAGCCCCCCCATCACCGGCGCGGTCGCCTACGGCGCCGACGTGGCCCGGGTCGTGCTGGAGGAGCCGACGGTGGCCGCGCCCGGGCAGGCCGCGGTCATCTACGCCGGCGACCAGGTAGTGGCCGGCGGGTGGATCACGTGAGCCCGACCGAACCGGCGGCGGCGCCGTCGCGCTACGACCGCATCCGGCGCCGGCTGGCGCCGCTGGCGCTGATCATCGCGCTGGCGGTGCTGGCGTGGGAGAACTGCAAGCCGAGCGAGCGGGTCACCGTGACGATCGGCTTCGAGCTCGGCCCGCGCGCGGCCGAGGTGAGCCGGCTCGAGGTCGTGCTGCGGCGGGGCGCCACGGTCATCGGCCACTACCGGCGGGGCGAGGGCGCCGGCGTGCCGGCCCAGGCCCGCCTGTCGCTGCCGCGCGGGGCGATCGAGCTGGACATCGAGCTCGACGCCGCCGGCCGATCGGCCCGCCTGACCCGGCGCATCGACGTCGGCGACGCCGCGCTGGTGCGGGTCCACCTGGCCGACGACGTGCCGTGAGGCCTGGCAGGGCGCGCTAGCAGGTCGCTGCAAGCGCGGCGCAGCCGCGTTTGCAGCGACCTGCCCCGTGCCCGTGCCCGTGCCCGTGCCCGTGCCCGTGCCCGTGCCCGATCTGGGCGGTCAGGCTCCGGCGAGACGAGCCAGCATGGCGACGACGCGCTCGAGCAACTCGAGCGCGGGCGTCAGGACGCTGGCGGCGACGGCCTTGCGGCGGTCGAGGATGTCGAGGATCTCATCCCGTCGCTGGATTCCGGCGCACGCGCTACCGCGGCCAAAGGCACACGCAGTTCGTGGCGCATCTGGTTGGCGCCGCCTACAACCTGCTGCGCGTCGCTCGGCTGCGCCTGCCAGCTGCCACATAGAGACCGCCAAGGTGCCGGGCGGTCGCGGCCGGCACCGCCCGAGCGATCGGGCAAGAACGGATGTAGTGGCGGACGACTCGAGCGCCGGCGGGCCGCAAAAAGCGGCTGTCCCCCTGGGTTACGAGGTCACGGGCTACCGTGCCTCACGGAATAACGCGCTCGAGGCGCA
>JAGPCO010000018.1 GCA_018058095.1 Kofleriaceae bacterium | reverse complement strand
CGAGGCCGGCGCGGGTGCGCAGCCTGGGCAGGGTGTCGACGGTGCGCAGGCTGACGTGGTGGACGGTGGTCCTCGCGAAGCGAGGTCTCCGGCAGCGCTTGACCGAGTTGCGGTGCTGCATGGGCGGCCGGCCGCGCCGGCGCCGCCGCGGACGTCGCGGTGGCGTGGTGATGCCGCGCACGAGGTCGTCGAAGCTGACCTGGGCCCCGGCCGGCACGGCGCGGCGACGCCGGTCGCTGCGGGGGCGGGTGGCCGACGAAACCATTTAGGGCGTATATAATACCGCACCGCTGGCGACAAGGGGTTTCGTCGAAGATCCGACGATCTTCGGGACGGCGCGGACGCCGCGGCGTGGACCGGCCCGGGCGTCGGCTGAAGCCTCCTGCTGTGGACAGGCGTAGGGCGTGGCGCGGGTGGTGACGGGCGTGGAGAGGGGCAGCGCCTGCCCACAGCAGTCCGCCCGGGCCTGGGCATGCGGACCCTGAGGGTGTTTTCCACCCAAGACCCCTGACACCCGGCTTCGCCGGGTGGGGTCAGGGACGGATTCGAAGGAATCCGGCTGGGGGAGCCACGACAGCCCCGGGGAGACCGCTGTGGGCAGGCGCCGCCATCGGGGCTGGCGTGCACTCACGCCGGGCTTCGCCGGGCGCCTGTCCACAGCGCGAGGCCGAAGGCCGACCCCGGGGCGATCCGAAGTCGTTACGGAGTCGGACTCCTAGCAGGCGGTGCTCGCGCCTGCTACTCGTACTTGCGCCGGTTGCGCTGCCGCTCCTCCTGCACGCGCTTGGCGTAGCCGAGGTGCGGGGGATCGGGCACCTCGCGCGAGCGGACCCGGACGATCGAGCCGGGCGCCTCGACCACGCCGGTCGCCATGGTCCAGCCGGGCGGCACCAGCGGCTCGCTCCAGAAGTACAGCCAGCGGGCGTCGCGCGGCGCCAGGTTGACGCAGCCGTGCGAGCGGGCCACCCCGAACTTGTCGTGCCAGTACGCGGTGTGCAGCGCCAGCTCCTCCTCGGGAGAGAAGAACTGCGTCCACGGCACCGTCGCCACCGAGTACGGGTCCTCGCTCTGCAGGTCGCGCATGTCGGTCTCGGCCACCTTGCGCCACATCCGGTACACGCCCGGCGTGGTCGGCGTGTCCTTGGCCCCGGTCGACACCAGCGCGGCGTACACCGGCAGCCGGCCCTCGTACGCCACCACGACCTGGCGGTCGAGGTCGACGTCGAGCCAGCGCTCGGCCTTGCCGATGAGCGCCGGCGGCGGCGCGGCCTCGACGATGCGCAGGCCGCGGGCGTCGATCCACTCGGCGTCGCCGACCCGATACCCGGTCGGCTTGCCATCGGCGCCGAGCACCGGCTCGAGCAGCGGGACGGCGGAGCGCGTCGGCAGCTGACGCACCGTCCCGCCGCCGCGCACCGCGCCCCGGGTCCACGACGGCCGATCGAGGAAGGCGATGGGCAGGGTCAGGCCGGTGTCGTCACCCAGGCGCACGCCGGCGTACTCGCTCGGCCGGTGCTGGTTGATCACCGCGCGCGCCAGGTACTCCTCCGGCTTGTTGCTGATCTTCCAGAACGTCTTCCCGCCGACGGTGAGCTCACCGAACTGCC
This sequence comes from Kofleriaceae bacterium, assembly GCA_018058095.1. Lineage (GTDB taxonomy): Bacteria > Myxococcota_A > Polyangia > Haliangiales > Haliangiaceae > JABFXX01. Next base: position 71,848 of record JAGPCO010000018.1, on the reverse strand, counting down.
GGACCGTGACCGATCCGACCACCGGCTTGCCCGGGATCATCTTGGCTCCCGGGACGTCGTCGGCGACCGCGCTCGGTCCGTCGAGGTCGTCCGGATCGGTCACCGGGCCGCGGCCCTTGTCCCGCGCGTCGGCGCGGTCGCCCTTGCGGGGCCGCTCGAGCGTGAAGGTGGTGGCGCCGGCGTCGAACACCTTGCCGTAGACCCCGGGCACCAGCTCGCCCTTGTCGAGGCGCGGCAGCTCGACGCCCGAGGCCACCTTGGTCGAGGCCTCGAGGTACTCGGCGCAGACCCAGCCACGCGGGGTGATGGCCACCCACGGCTTGGTGCAGCCCTTGCCGGCCCGACTGTCGGTCCAGCGCACCCGGGTGTCCTGGGCGATGGTGCCGATCTGCCGGGCCGCGGCGTCAGGCTCGAGCCGGACCGCGATGGTGCGGGTCAGGCGCAGCGATCGGGTGTCGGCCGGGAACAGGCGGGCCGCGGCGGGCGCGGGCGCCGGCACGGCCGGGGTGACGGCCGGCCCGGGGGTGGGCGCCGGTGCCGTGCGGTCACCACACGCGACCGCGCTGGCCGCCAGCGCCGCCAGCGCCGCGGCGCCCGGGCAGGCGCCCAGGCGGGCACGCGCGCTGGGCGCGCCGGGGCGACGGCGGTTCATGCCTGTTGGTAGCACGGGCGCTCCAGGGGTGCTGGCCGGTGGTACCCCGGTGATGCCGCAGCAATTCGCCGGTAACTTTGCGGTCCTGGCCCGGCCGGGTGATGATCGGCCGGCGATGAAGCTTGGCGAGATGCTGATCGAGGACGGCCGCCTGCACGAAGGGCAGCTGGTCGCCGCGCTCGCCCAGCAGTCGCGCGACGGCGGCCGCATCGGCACGATCCTGTACGAGCAGGACCTGGTCGATCTCGACACCCTCACGGTCTACCTCGGCCTCGAGCTCGGCATCCCGATCGCCACCGGCGCCATGCTGGAGCGGGCCAAGAAGTCGGCGGTGCGCCTGCTGACCCCGGCCCAGGCCTTTCGCTACCGCTGCGTGCCGCTGATGATCCAGGACCACCAGCTCATCGTCGCGGTCGAGAACCCGCACGAGCTCGACACGCTCGACGCCATCGTCGAGGTCACCGGCTATCGGGTCATCCCGCGTGTCGCGCCGGAGATCCGCATCTTCTACTACCTCGAGCGCTACTACGGGGTGCCGCGCCCGGCCCGCTACCTCCGCTTCGGCGACAAGCCGCGCGGCGACGGCCCGACCGCCGGCAACCTGCCGGCGCCGCCGCTGCCCGGGCTGCCGCCGGTGGCCAAGGGGCCAGGCCCGGTCGCGCCGCAGCTGCACCTGCGCCGCGCCAAGACGCCCGAGCCGGTCGAGGACGGCGAGGCGCTCGAGCTGGAGGCCGAGGATCTCATCGTCGCGCTCGAGGCCGACGAGGCGGCCCGGGCCGAGACCGCTCCCATCGCCAGCGCCGCGGTGGCGTCGGCGCCCGCGCCCAGCACCACCCCCGCGGTCAGCGACTACCAGCCGCTGGCCGCCAGCGCGGCGCTGGCGCTGATCGCCAGCGCCGACGATCGCGGCGACGTGGCCGACGCGCTGATGGGCTTCGCCGCCGGGATGTTCGAGCTGGCCGTGCTGTTCATCGTGCGCGACAACATGGCGTTCGGCTGGCGCATCGCCGGCGCCGCGCCCGGGCGCGCCCACGTCGACCACGTCCTCATCCCGCTCGAGTTGCCCTCGCTGCTGCACGGCATCGGCCAGGGAGAGACCACGCTGGTCAGCGGGGCGCTGCCGCCGTCGCCGCTGCACGCGCACATGTTCAAGGTGCTCGGAGTGGCCGAGCCGGGGCACGCCACCGCGGTCGCGGTCAGCCTGGGCAAGCGGGTCGTCAACATCCTGTACGGCCACCGGCGCGAGCGGGCCCTGGCCGACGACGAGGTGCGCGCGGTGCAGGCCACGTGCGACGCCGTCGCCGCCGCCTACGCCCGCCTGATCGCCGTGCGCAAGCGCCCGGCTACGGCGTGATCTGGAACTTCCAGCGGGCGCCGTCGGCGCCGATGCCGGTCGAGCCGTTGGGGTTGTCGTAGCCGAAGCGCACGTCACCACGCGCCTCGTAGCTGCCCTTGCTGGCGGCGCTGCAGGTCACGGTGCCGCTCAGGCGGCGGCCGCTCAGGCTGAGGTCGGCCCGCTCGAGCGTGGTCTTGTCGCAGGTGACGTTGGGCGGCAGCGTGAAGGCCAGCCGGGTCGGCGCCTTGGCGCTGAACGACAGCCAGGCCGCCAGCTCGACCGAGACCGACAGCTTGAACAGCTCGCCGACGCGCGCGCTGGTCGGCCCGGCCTGGTCGAACACGAACTCGCGCACCGCCCCGGCCAGCGCCGCGACCTTGGCGTCGCGCCCGTCGAGCGCGTCGGGCTCGGTGCCGTTGACGATCAGCGCGACCTTGCCGTCGACGTCGACGACGATCGCGGCCGGGCCCTTGCCGAGGCCGAGGCTGGTCAGCAGCTTGCTGATCGGCTTGCCGCCGTAGGCCACCGCGCCGCCGCCGACCTCACCGCGGACCGGATCGAGCTTCTTGGCGTCGCGCTTGCTGCCGACGATGTAGCCGATGACGTAGATCTTGCCGGCCTCGCGCATGGTGATGATGCGGGCCAGGTCGTCGCGACAGGCCGGCACCTTGGCGGTGCAGAACCAGTGCACCACCACCTTGCCGGCGGCGTCGGCCGCGACCGGGGCGTCGTCGAGCCAGGTCTTCACGGTCGGCCATGGCAGCGGCTCGCCGACCCGCGGCGGGCTGACCGGGGTCGGCGCCACGCGCGGCGCGGCGAACGCGGTGGAGGCGGCGACGAGGATCGCCAGCGCGGACAGGGTGGGGACCGGGCGCATCATGCGTGGCAGGATAGCAGGTCGACCGGGCCGCTTCGGGCACGGCGGCTGCACGAGGCGACGGCATGGTCGCGCGTGAGGTCCCCGGCGCTCGTGGTTCCAGCTGCTTGCTGGTGGTGGTGGCGACCTTGCTCACGCTGGTATGCACACCGAGGCGAGCGTTCGCCGCCGACACCTGGACCGACCCCTACCCCGGGGTGCGCCGGCTCGAGCGCCGCACCGCGACCCAGGCGCTGAACGTCCTCGTCGTCGACCTGACCCGGCGCTCGCTCCGGCTGCGCGCCACCACGCGGGCCGAACGCGGCCAGGTGGTGTCGAGCTTCGCCCGCGCCCGCGGCTGCCAGGCCGCGATCAACGGCGACTTCTTCTCGGCCGGGTTCGCCCCGACCGGCCTGGCCATGGGCGGCGGCGCGCGCTGGGCTGGCTCGGCCGACGACAACAGCCAGGGCTTCGTCGCGGTCGGCCGCGACAACCGGGTCGAGGTGATGGCGCCATCGGTGGTGGCCGAGCCAGCGGCGTGGATGAGCGAGATCGTCGGCGGCCGCCCGCTGCTGGTGCGGGACGGGGTGGCGGTGAGCAACGCCGGCTGCGGCGCCTTCTGCGGCCGCAACCCGCGCAGCGCGCTCGGGGTCGACGCCGCCGGCACCACCCTGTACCTGGTGGTGGTCGACGGCCGCCGCCCCGGCGCCGCCGGCATGTCGCTCGACGAGCTCGCCGCGCTGCTGGTCGAACTCGGCGCGCATCGCGGCCTCGGCCTCGATGGCGGGGGCTCGTCGACGATGTACCTGGCCAGCGCCGGCGGGGTCATCAACACGCCGTCCGACGGCGCCCAGCGGGTGGTCGCCAACCACCTCGCCCTGTGCGTGGTCGAGCCGATCGGCGAGCTCACCGGCTACGTCCGGGCCGGCGCGCTCGACGACGCCAGCGCTGGGGTGGCCGGGGCCGAGGTGACGTTGTCGACCGGCCAGACCGTCGTCACCGACGCCGACGGCCGCTACCAGATCGCCGACGTCGCCGCCGGCGACGTCACCATCTCCGTGGTCGGCGCAGCGCCCGACCAGCCCGGGCTGGTGCTGCGCGGCGAGCGCGCGGTGTTCGTCGCCGCCGACGATCTCACCTGGGGCTCGGTGCTGGTGGCGATGGCGCCGCCCCAGCCCGACGCAGCGCCGGGCCCGGGCGCGGGCGGCCAGGACGCGGCCGGGGCCGGCCCGGAGCCTGGTGGCTGCGCGGCCACGCCGACGGCGGCGGCCTGGGGCCTGCCGGCGCTGGTGCTGATCGCGCTCACGCCGGTGCGGCGGCGCCGCCCGCGTCCGGCCCGCGCAGCCAGCGCGGGTCGATGACCAGACCGGGCCCGGGGCGGAGCGCGACCTCGTCGCTGGCGAGCGCACGCGCCAGGGCGGCGTCGACGCGGCGGCGCCAGGACGGCACCGGCTCGCCGGCCGCGGGTGGCACCACCAACGTCACCAGCGCCACCCGCGGCCACGGCCGGCCGGTCAGCCCGTGCTCGAGCACGGCGTGGCCGAACACCACGACGCCGGCGGTGCCGGCGGCCACCGCCGCGGCCAGCGCGTCGGCCAGCTCGGCCTCGCCCGCCCGCACCCGCGCCAGCGTCGCCACGTCGGCGCCGACCACCAGGCCACCCTCGTCGAGCAGCGCCAGCCGGTCGTGCCCCGGGCTGCGCGCCGGCGGCATCCGCTCGGCGCCGGCGATGCGGGCCCGCTGCGCCACCGCCAGCGCTGCGGTCAGCGCCCGCTTGCTGGCCGGGAACGCGGCCCAGGCCAGGGCGTTGAGCAGATCGTGCAGGTTGTTCGGCCGGGTCGGCACCACGCCGGCGTCGGCGATGACCAGCTCGTAGATCGAGGCCGGGTCGATGCGGGCGCCGCGCCCGCGCCGGGCCCGCGCCTTGCTGGCCGCGCGCAGCTCCACCCCGGCCGCGCCCAACCCCGCCGCCAGCACCCGGCCGAGCTCGGCCGGTGACGGCCACGCCGGCAGCGCCGCGACCGGGGCGACGACGTCGGCCAGGCCGGCCAGCAGCGGGTGCTGCCACGGCAACGCCGACCAGCCGGGCGCAGACGGTGACCGCATGACGGGATGCTACGCTGGCGCCGATGTCCCTGCGAATCGTCACCGCCCACGATCCTCGCGTCGCCGAGCTGCTGGCCCGGTCGCTGGCCAGCGACCCCGCGATCGAGCGCGCCGTCGCCGCCATCGTCGACGACGTGCGGGCGCGCGGTGACGTCGCGGTCGGCGAGTACGCGGCCCGCTTCGATCAGCGCCAGCCCGGCGCCGATGGCGGCTTCGAGCTCGACCGCGCCAGCTGGCGGGCCCGCGCCGCCACCGTCAGCCCGGCGGTCGACGCCGCGCTGGTGGTGGCGGCCGATCGCATCCGCGCCTTCCACCAGCTCCAGGTCGAGCCCGACCTCGACCTCGACGCCGGCGGTGTGCGCCTGGGGCTGCGCGTCACCGCGCTGGCCCGGGTCGGGCTGTACGTGCCGGGCGGCACCGCGCGCTACCCGTCGAGCGTGCTCATGACCGCGGTGCCGGCCCGGGTCGCCGGCGTCGGCGAGGTGATCATGGTGACCCCGGGCGCCTCGGCCGAGACCCTGCGCGCGGCCGAGCTGGCCGGGGTCGACCGGGTGTTCGAGCTGGGCGGCGCCCACGCGGTGGCCGCGCTGGCCTACGGCACCACCCGCATCCCGCGCGTCGACAAGATCGTCGGCCCGGGCAACCAGTGGGTGGCGGCGGCCAAGCGGCTGGTGTTCGGCGCGGTCGACATCGACGCCATCGCCGGCCCATCCGAGGTGGTCATCGTCGCCGACGCCGACGCGCCGCCGGCGTGGATCGCGGCCGATCTGCTGGCCCAGGCCGAACACGACACGCTGGCCCGGGCCGTGCTGCTCACGCCGTCGGCGACGCTGGCCGCGGCGGTCGCGGCCGAGGTCGCGCGCCAGCTCGCGACCCTGCCGCGTGCGGACATCGCCGCTCGCGCCCTGGCCGACCACGGCGCGGCCATCGTGTGCGCCGATCTCGACCAGGCGATCGCCCTGTGCAACCAGTTCGCGGCGGAACACGTCGAGGTCCAGGTCGGCGGTGACGACCTCGGCCCGGCCCGCGCCGTGGCCGCACGCATCACCACCGCCGGCGCCATCTTCGTCGGCCGGTGGGCGTCGGAGGCGGCCGGGGACTACCTGGCCGGCGCCAACCACGTGCTGCCGACCGGCGGCGCCGCCCGCTACGCCTCGCCGCTCGGGGTGTACGACTTTCGCAAGCGGACCTCGACCATCGAGTACAGCGCGGCGGCGGCGGCGGCGCACGCGCCCATCATCGAGGCGCTGGCCGAGTGTGAGGGCCTGCGCGGCCACGGGCGCTCGGCCGCGCTGCGGTCCGGACCGGGCCGGTCGTGACCGCGGCCGACGACGGGCTCGGCCCGCTGGCGGCGCTGGTGTCGCCGCCGCTGCGCGGCGCGAACGCGTACCACGTGCCGACCCCGGCCGGCATCGACGCCAAGCTCGACGCCAACGAGCTGGGCATCGCGCTGCCACCCGAGCTGGCGGCCGGCCTGGCCGGGGCCCTGGCCGCGCTGCCGATCCACCGCTACCCCGACGCGCAGGCGAGCGCGCTGCGGGCGCGCCTGGCCGCACGCCACGCCGTGGCCAGCGACCGCCTGGTGCTGGGCAACGGCTCCGACGAGCTGATCGCGCTGCTGGTCGAGGCGTTCGCGGCGCCAGGCCCGGGCCAGGACCAGGCCGGGGTGGCGTTCCCGACGCCGTCGTTCGTGTACTACCGCCTGGCCTGCGCCGCCCGCGGGGTGCGCGCGATCGAGCTGCCGCTCGGGCCGCGCTGGCAGCTCGATCCGGCCATGGTCGCGGCCACGGTGGCGGCGACGCGCCCCAACCTGGCCTTCTTCGCCGTGCCCAACAACCCGACCGGCACGTTGTGGCCGCTGGCCGACGTGGTCGCGCTGGCGGCCGCGCACCCCGAGCTGCTGGTCGTCGCCGACGAGGCCTACCAGGCCTACAGCGGCGTGACCGTCCTGCCCGAGGTCGTCGCTGGCACCGCGCCGCCCAACCTGGTGGTCATGCGCACGCTGTCGAAGATCGGCATGGCCGGGCTCCGGGTCGGCTACCTGGTGGCGTCGCCGGCCATCGCCGCCGTGCTCGAGCGGGTGCGCCCGCCGTACAACCTCGGCAGCCCGGCCCAGGCGGCGGCGTGCTGGATGCTCGATCACGCGCAGCCGTGGATCGACGCGCGCTGCGCCGAGATCGTGGCCGAGCGGGCGCGCATGATCACCGCCCTGCGCGCCCTGCCCGACCTCGAGGTGTTCGACTCGGCCGCCAACCTGGTGCTGGTCCGGGTCGGCCAGGCCGGCGACGGCCGGGCCTCGGCGGCCTGGCGGGCGCTGGTCGCGGCCGGCGTGCTGGTGCGGACATTCGATCGCCCGGGTGACCCACACGCGCCGCTGTCGGGCTGTCTGCGGATCACCGTCGGCACCACGGCCGAGACCGACCGGGTGGTGGCCACGCTCGCGCGGTTCCTCCGGCCGTGACGGCTGGCGGGGGGGACAGCCCCACCCGGCGCCAGGGCCCGGCGGCGTGGATGTAGGTGAGACGCTGGCAACCAGCGAGAAGATCGAGGCCGATCACCGGCCCCACCACGCCGGGGCCCCGGTACGGGCAGTGCATAATGCTGTTACATGACCCGCCTGGCCCTCGCTTCCATGGTCATCGCGCTCTCCGCCTGCTCGGTCGGCGAGTTCCCGGGGCCGGGTGGGAGCGGCGGCGGGGTCGACGCCGGTGGCGGGGGTGGTGACGGCGGCAGCAACGCGTTGTGCGAGACCGCCAAGACGCCGCGCGGCGATGGCCACCACCGCCCGGGCGAGACCTGCACCCAGGCCGGCGGCTGCCACGGCGCCACCCCCGGCTCGACGGTGTTCACGGTCGCCGGCACGCTGTACACCACCGGCGCCGGCGCCGCGCCCTCGGCCGGCTCGACCATCATCCTCGTCGACGGCGCCGGGCTGGAGGTCAAGGTGGTGACCAGCACCAACGGCAACTTCTACACCAGCCAGGCGGTCACCTTCCCGGTCACCGCCAAGGCCAGCCTGTGCCCGACCACCAAGGCGATGACCGCGACGGCGGCCGACGGCAACTGCAACAGCTGCCACAGCCCGGCCGGCCAGGCCGGCGCCCGCATCAACATCGCGCCGTGAGCTGACGCGGCGGCGCCGCCCTCGCTGGCGGCGCGCTCGGCGCGCTACATTGTCGGCGCGTGTCTGCTCCCACTCAGCCGGCCCCCGCCAGCGGCGCGGTCGCGCGCACGCTGCGGGCCCTGGCGTCGCCGGCCGGCGTGCTGATCGCGGTGCCGCTGCTGGTCGCCGCCGCGGGGCTGGTGGTGTTCGTGCTCGGGCGCGACGCGACCACCGACGTGTCGGCGCAGATGGCGCGGCGCCAGCTGGCCGACCAGGCGGCCCGGGTCGATCACGAGGTCAGCTTCGCGCTCGATCAGGCCGAGCCCCTCCTGGCCCGGCTGGCCGCGCTGGCCACCTCCGGCGAGGCGCTCGAGGTGGTCGGCCCGCGCCTGTACGATCTGCTGATCGGCCGCGGCGGCGTGGCCTGGGTCAGCGTGAGCCTGCCCGACGGCACCTTCCGGGCCGCCTACCGCGAGGGTGGTGGCGCGCCGGAGGTGCAGGAGAGCCGGGTCGGCCCGACCGGCACCCTGGTGCGCCGCTTCACCGTCGAGGGCGGCCGGCTGCGGCCGCTGCGCGAGGAGACGACCGGGTACGATCCGCGCCAGCGCGCCTTCTACCAGCTGGCGGTGCGCGCCGGGGCCCGGGCCTGGACCGAGCCGTACCCGTTCTTCGGCAGCCACGCCACCGGGGTGACCTGCGTCGAGCCGATGTACGACGCCGCCGGCGCGCTGACCGCGGTGCTGACGGTCGACTTCGACGTCGGCGCGATGTCGTCGTTCATCGCCCGCGCGCCGATCGCCGGCGCGCGCACCGTGGTGTTCGACGCCGCCGGCTCGATCCTGGCCTACCCGTCGGCGGCGGCCAAGGTCGCGGCCGCGCCCGGCCCGGCCGACCGGCCGCTGCGCGCGACCGACCTCGACGATCCCACCCTGGCCGCGCTGTTCGCGGCGCTGGGGTCGCGCCCGGTCGAGCACACGCCGGCGGCCGAGGGCGGCGCGCCGCCGCTGCGCACGCTCGAGGTCACCGCCGCCGGGATCCGGCACCTGGTGTCGGTCGCGCCCATCGCCGGACGCCGGGCCCAGGTCGCGCGCCCGCTCGACTGGTTCGTGGCGACGATGGTGCCGACCGACGCGCTGTTCGGCCCGACCCGGCGCCTGACCCGGCGCAGCCTGTGGGTCAGCGCGCTGGCGCTGGCGACGGCGGTCGCGCTGGCGCTGGCCTTCGCCTGGCACCTGGTGCGCATGCGGCGCGACGTCGCCGCGTCGCAGGCGCGGGCCCACAGCGCCGAGGCGCGCGCGCGCGAGCTGGGCAGCTACCGCCTGCTGAGCCGGCTCGGCGCCGGCGGCATGGGCGACGTGTGGCGGGCCGAACACCGCCTGCTGGCGCGCCAGGCCGCCATCAAGATGATCCGGACCGACGCCGACGGCGGGGGCGCCGGTGATGGCGCCGCCGAGACGCGCGAGCGGTTCCGGCGCGAGGCGCAGGTGCTGGCGTCGATGCGCTCGCGCCACACGATCGAGATCTTCGACTACGGGGTGGCCGACGACGACACGTTCTACTACGTGATGGAGCTGCTCGACGGCGTCGACCTCGACACCCTGGTGCGCCGGCACGGCGCGCAGCCGGCGGCCCGGGTCGTCCACTTCCTGCGCCAGGCCTGCGCGTCGCTGGCCGAGGCCCACGACGCCGGCCTGCTCCACCGCGACATCAAGCCGGCCAACCTCATCACCTCACGTGCGGCCGACGAGGTCGACGTGCTCAAGGTGCTCGACTTCGGCCTGGTCCACACCGTCGGCGACGACGCGGCGCCGGCGATGATCCCGCCGGTCCCGGCGACGCTGGCGGTGGGCTCGATGGCGGCGCCGGCGGCCGGCCTGGTCGGGCCGTCGACCGGACGCCTGACCCAGGTCGGCACCGTGCTCGGCACACCCGGCTTCATGTCGCCCGAGCAGGCGACCGGGCGCAGCCTCGACGGGCGCAGCGATCTGTACGCGCTGGCGTGTGTGGCGTGGTGGCTGCTCACCGCCGACGAGGTGTTCGCCGGCCCGACCCCGCTGGTCGCGGTGTTCAACCACGTGCACCAGCCGGTGCCGACCCTGCGCGACCGGGTCGAGGGATGGATGCCCGACGGCCTCGAGCCGCTGCTGCGGCGCTGTCTGGCCAAGGACCCGGCCGATCGCCCGGCCAGCGCGCGCGAGCTGGCCGACGCGCTGCGCGCGCTGACGATCCCGCCCGAACACGCCTGGACCGACGAGCGGGCCCAGGCGTGGTGGCGCGTGCACGGCGCGCACCCCGCCGACGAGCCTGGCGCGGCCCAGGCCAGCCTGGCCGCGACCGAGGCGGCGCGGGTGCTGGTGCCACGCTCGACCACCTGACCGCGCAGGCCGCCGGACCGGCCGGCGCCTCACCGACAGGCGGCGATGACCGCCCGCAGCGCGACGCGGGCGCCGGCGGCGTCCGGTGAGGCGGCCTGGTCGACCGCGAGCAGGGTGGCCGACAGCGTGGTCTGGTCGAGCACGCAGTCGGCGTCGACGCGGTCGAGCTCGCGGCCGGTGAAGTTGCGCGGACACACCACCAGCTCGGCCCGGCTGGTGCGGGCGTCGGCCCCGGTGCGGATCCGCACCGGCACCCCGTGCGAACGACACACCAGCGGGCGGCCAGCGTAGATCTGGCAACGGTCGTCGTCGCCCAGGGCGACGCAGCGCGGACGCGCCGGGTCAGGCGCCGCGGCGGCGCGCGCGACGAGCGCGGCGCGCGCCGCGGGACCGAGGGTGGCCACCGCCGCCCGCACCGCACCGGCCTCGACCGCGGTCACGGTCAGCTCGGCGTGGCAGCAGTCGGCACAGCCCGACCCACACTGGAGATCACCCGGGTAACGCTCGCTCACGCGCGTGAAGAACGCGTCGACCTTGGCGGCGAGCGCCTGCAGGCGCGGGTCGGGGTCGGGCATGGTCGGCATCCAACCACGGCGGCGGCACCAGGGGGATGCCCGATCCAGCCCATCCGTGCCCGTGCCCGTGCCCGTGCCCGTGCCCGATCGCCGGGCGGTGCCGGCCGCGACCGCCCGGCACCTTGGCGGTCTGTATGTGGCAGCTGGCCTGGCGCCCGCGCTCGCGTTGCTCGAGCGGGTCGTCGCCATGTTGGCTCGTCTGGCCGGAGCCTGACCGCCCATACACGGGCACGGGCACGGGGCAGGTCGCTGCAGACGCGGCTGCGCCGCGTTTGTCAGCGGCCTGCTAGAGTCACGCCGGCATGGACCTCAACGAGCTGGTGGTGTTCGCGAAGGTGGTCGAGACCAACAGCTTCACCGCCGCCGGTGACGAGCTGGGTCTGCCGAAGTCGACGGTGAGCCGCAAGATCGCCCAGCTCGAGGAGCGCCTCGGCGTGCGCCTGCTGCAGCGCACGACCCGCAAGCTGGCCCTGACCCAGGTCGGGCAGCTGTACTACGAGCGGTGCCAGCGCATCGTCAACGACATCGCCGCGGCCGAGCGGCTGGTGACCGACATGCAGGAGTCGCCGCGGGGCCTGCTCCGGGTCACCGCGCCGGTCGACCTGTCGGCCAGCCAGCTCGGCCCGGTGCTGGCCTCGTTCGCGACGGCTCACCCCGACATCCAGATCGATCTCGACGCGTCTGACCGCATGGTCGACCTGATCGAGGAGGGCGTCGACGTCGCGCTGCGGTTCGGTCCGCTGCCGCAGTCGAGCCTGGTCGCGCGCAAGCTGTTCTCGCTGCGCATGTTCCTGGTGGCGGCGCCGAGCTACCTGGCGACCCGGCCTCCCCTGACCCGGATCAGCCAGCTGCCCGAGCACGATCTCATCCTGTTCTCGCCCAACTCGCGCCTGGTGTGGAGCCTGAGTGGCCCGACCGGCACGGTCGAGCTGGCGCCGCCGGCGCGCTTCGTCAGCAACAGCCTGCTGGCCGCGCTCGACCTCGCGGTCGCCGGCGGCGGGATCACGCTGGTCCCCGAGTTCCTGTGCCCGCCGGAGTGCCCGACCGCGGCGCTGCGCCAGGTCCTGCCCGACTGGCAGACCGAGCAGAGCGAGCTGTACGCCGTGTACCCCTCGACGCGGAACCTGTCACCGAAGGTGCGGGCCTTCCTCGATCACTGCGTGGCGGCGTTCGCGACGCCGCCGTGGCGGCAGCGCACGTAGCACCGGCACCTGGCGCGGCGCCGGCCCCGGTCGCGATCGGTGTCAACCGAGCCGGCGCCTGCCGGCTCCTGGTGTCGTGCGCACGCCGCTGTTCGAACGCGAGCCGGTGCCCGAGCTGCGGGGCCTGCGCGGCCTGACCGACCCCGACGCCGGCGTGACCGCGGTCATCGACCTGCCGATCCTGGGCGCGCGCGGCGATGGCAAGACCCAGTTCATCGTCCACGCCATCCGCACCCTGCGCGCGCACGCGCCGGCCCTCACCGACGAGGAGCAGGCCGCCAACCGCGCCATCCTGCGCGTGGTGCTCGACCCGCGCGGGCCGCGCAGCGAGGCCACCCCGCCCGGCGTGGTGCCGCACTACACGTTCCGGGTCCGCGCCGGCGCGTTGACCGCGCGGCTCGGGCTGGGTGGCGCCGCCGCGCTGCTGGTGCGGGCGACCTCGGCGCTGCGCTGGTTGGCCCTGTGGGCGGTCGTCGCGCTGGCGGCCGGGCTGGTCGCCGCCGCGGTCAGCCGTGATCTGGTCCCGTCGCTGCTCGTCGGCGGCAGCGTGCTGGCGCTGGCGACGGTGGGCGTGGTGCTGGCGGCGCGGCGCGCGCTGGCCGGGCACGGCGACCTCGAGCTGGTGCTGTGGGACGTCGCCGGCGAGCAGATCTACTCGGCCGCCGCCGCCGACTACCACGCGCTCCTGACCGCGCTGGCCGAGGCCCGGCGCCGCCGCGCCGAGGCGCTCGGGCGTGGTTACGCCCTGGCGCCGATCCTGATCTGCAACCCGCTCGCGCTGGGGACCCGACCGAGCGCGAGCGCGTTCGACCGCCTGCGCCGCCTGCTGCCGCTGTACGCCGGCGTCGAGCCGTCGACGCAGCAGGCGATGATCGCCGTCAACCGCTGGGCGGTCGCGTGTGCGCTCACCACCGCCGGGGCCGATCGCGACGAGGTGGTCACCGTGCAGGCCATCGCCGTCGACGACGAGGGCCGGCCACACCCGGGCCCGGCCGGGCCCACCGGCAGCGACGGCGGCCCGCCCGGTCGCGACGTGGTGCGCGACGTGGTGCGCGAGGTCTGCGTCGACAGCGAGGACCACCGCGACGGCGAGGTGGTGGTGCGTTACCTCCGCTACGACGCCGCCACCGACGTCGAGCTCGACGGCGCCGACGGCCGCCTGGCCTACCGCTTCGCCGACGGCCCCGGCTGGTTCACCGGCGAGGCCGAGCGGACCTGGATCGGCTGGCTGACCGGCCTGGTGCGCTGGTCGGGGCCGGCGCGGATGAGCCCGGAGCGGGTGGCCGTCACGGCCCTCGGCGTCGATGCGCCAGCGCCGGGTCAGCCCAGCCCCCTCGCCGCGACGCCGAGTGGCCCGGCCGTGCCGGCGTCGACGTGGGGCCGCCCGCCCGGGGTTGGATGATCACCCGCGCCTGGTTGCAGCAGGACCCGAGCCCGAGCGGCGGCGGGGCCTATCACTGGCACGTGGCCAGGCCCGGCGACGGGCGAGGGCCGCTCGACCTCGTGCCGGCGCACGACCGCGCGGGGCTGGCCGAGCGCCTGCATGGCGAGGCCGGCGCGACGGCGATCTGGCGCTGGGACGACGCGCACCTGCTGTGGGCCTCGGTGTTCACGGCCCGGGCCCCACACGATGGACGGAGCTATCGCGGCCTGGTGGTGACCCGCGTCGATGGCACCCCGAGCGTGGCCGGCGCGCTGCGCGAGGTGCCGACCCGGGTGGCGCGGCCCTGGTCGCCGCTCGACGAGGACGACGCGGACGACGACGACGGCGCGAACAGCGAGGATGACGACGCGACCAGCGAGGACGACGACGGCGACGACGACGACGACGACGACGGTGCCTCGCGTCCGACACGGACGGCCACGGCGCTGGCCGCGCTGGTGCTACGGCCCGGCCCGGTCGCGGTCGTGCCTGCCTGCTCGCCGCGGCTCCCGCGCTGGCTGGCCCGGGTCATCACCCGGGCCGAGCCGATCGTCGTCTCGCCCCGCCCGGGGTTCACCACCCTCGTCGCTGGCGCGGCGACGGCGAGCGGCCAGGCGGCGCGGATCCTGGCGACGGCGGCGCTGGGGCCGACCACGGCGGCGGCCAGCTGGCGCGTGCTGGTCGACCTGGCCGCGGCGCGCGCGACCGCGGTGCCGGACCTCGAGCCCGAGCTGGCCGCGGTGGCCGAGGCCTTCCGCGATGCGGCCGGGGTGGCGGCGCTGGTGGCGCGGGTGCTGACCGACGACGAGGTGGCCTGCCTGGCGCGCGCCGGCGTGCGCCCGCTCGGTCAGCTGGCGGACGCCGAGGCGGCGTGGCGCCGGCTCCTCCACTACTGGGGCCGCGGGGTGTTCGACGCGGCGCCGTCGGCGCGCTCGCTGCCGACGCGGCTGGCCGAGGTCATCGCCCTGCGCGCGGCGCTGACGCCGGCGTGGGCCAGCCGGCTGCGCGCCGAGATCGGCTGGGCCAGCCTGCTCCCCGCCGTCCGGCGCGACCACCTGCACGCGACGCTGCGGGCCCGGGTCCCGGCGCTGGCGCTGGAGCTGGACCATGGCTGAGGCCGCACCCGATGCGCGCGCCGACGTGAGCGCCGACCTGGCCGAGCTCCTGCGCACCAGCGACGAGCTGCTGCGCGAGTGGGAGCAGCTGGGTGAGCAGGTCCGGGCCCAGGTCCGGCGCGAGGTGTCGACGCTGGGCCAGAGCCTGGCCGACGCGGTCGACCAGGCCACCGCCGCCGCCGCGGCGCGGTCGGCGCGCCGGGCCGAGGCGGCGTGTGAGCTGGCGATGGCCGGTGCGGTCGGCGCCGGCCTCGACCGCCTCCGCCAGGGCGTGGTGCAGGCCGAGGCCCGGATCGCGGCGATGGCCCGGGCCCGCGACGACGGGCGCCGCCGCCACGACCGGCGGCTGGTGATGGCGCTGGTGATCGTCGTGCTGGTCCAGCTCGGCTCGACGCTGTGGCTGGCCGGGCGCGCCGGTGACGCGCGGCCCGAGGCGCCGGCCTCGACCGTCAGCCCGGGCGCGACCGGGGCGAGCCGCTCCGGGGGCCCTGTCGATGCCGGGCTCGACGCCGACCCCGACCCCGGCGCCGACGCCGGCGCCCTCACCGACGCGGCGACCGCCGGCGCCGGCGCCGACGCCAGCCGCCCCGCCGACGTGGCCACCACCCCGGCGCCGGCGCCTCGCCCGACGCCGGTGCCGCGACGGCGTGGTCGCCGGGTGGATCGGCAGCCGTGATGCTGTTGGCCTGCTGGCTGCTCGGGCTGGCCACGCTGCTGGCGCGGGCCACGACCCGGACCCGGGCCGAGCGCGACGGCACGCTGCCGACGGTCGGCCGGGCCGTCGTCGCGATCGACCTGGTGATCGTGACGCTGCTGGCGGCGAGCGCGCCCTGGGTGTGGGGCGGCCAGCAGGCCAGCGACGGCCTGGCCCAGGCCCGGCGCACGCGCAGCTCGGCCCAGCTGGTGCAGCCCACGCTGCGCACCGACCGCGTCGAGGTCGCGGTCGTGATCGGTCCGGGTGGTGAGCGCGACGACGAGGCCACGCTGCATGTGCCAGCGGCCCTGGTGCCGGTCGTCGTGACCGGCCCGCTCGGCCACCTGCGCCGGGTCGGTGCGGGCGTGACCGTCACCGCGGCCGCGGACCCGGCCGGCGCCAGCCTGCGCGTCGTCCGGCTCGACGGTGAGCGCGATCAGATCGAAGGCCGCGCTCTGGCGGCGGCGTGCGCGCAGCCCGCACCAGGCGCCCCGGTCGCCGACCGCAGCGCGACCGGTGCCGAGGTCGCGCTGGTCGCGTGTGTCGGCGTGGTGCCGCACCTGGCACTGCGGGTCCGCCCCGCCGGCGACGGGCTCGAGGTCGCGCCGCGCGTGCGCCGTGGTGGGCGGCTGCAGGCGCCGGCGCTGGCCGTGGCCGCCGGCGGCAACGCTCGCCTCGGCGAAGGGGCCGAGGTGCCTGGGCTGTCGACCTGGTTGCTGCCCCGCCTCGGCCCGGCCGGTGAGGTCGTGCTGGTCCCGGTCGACCTCACGCGCTGCGACGACTGGCGCACGGCCGTGGTCGGCGCCACGCCGGGCGTCACCAGGACCCGGGCCGATCGCTGCCGGATCGAGCTGGCTGGCCTGAGCTTCGACGTGGTGGCGACGGCGCCCGCGCCTGGCCTGGTGGTGCGCCGCGGCGCGCTCGCCGCCGTGGTGCTGGTCGGCCCGCTCGGGCTCGCCCTGCTGCTGCTGCTGGTCTCCCGGCGCAGCCGCCGCACCGGGGCGCGGGTGGCCGCCCTCGTCCGCGTCGCGCTGATCGCGGTCGCGCTCGTCGCCGTCGCGTGCTGGCGCCTGACCTGGGCCTATCGGCTCGACGCGCTGCGCGCCACGGTCGACGGCGGCGGCGCGGTCGGCCGAGTCGAGGACAACCTGCGCCTGGTCGGGCTCGTCGCCGCGGTGCTGGCCGGCCTGGTCCTGGCCGCGCTGGCGCCACGCCTGCAGCCGCGCGCGCTGGTGGTGCGCCTCGGCGCGGCCGTCCTGACCCTGGTCGTGGCCAGCGTGGTGCTGGCGGCGCCGGCCTGGGCCTCACCCCGCTGGTGGGCGCAGGCGGCGTTCGCCGCGTTGATCATCGCCGGCGCCGGCGCTGGCGCGGGCGTGGGCACGGCTCGAGCGCGCGGCGACGACGGCGGCGCCCGGTCCCCGGCGCCGAGGTCGCGCGCGAGCACCTACGCGCCGTGGCTGGTGGCGCTGGCCACCGTCGGGCTCAGCCAGGTGCCGGGCCACCAGGTCACGCTGACCTTGCTGCTGGCCTACGCCGCGGTGCTGGCCGGCTACCTCGCCGTGCGCGCGACGGCCATCCCCGCGCCCGCGCGCTGGACCGGCCCGCTCGCCGGCGTGGTGGTCATGGTGATCGCCTCGCTCCGACACGACACCGGCGTGGCGTGCGCGATCGTGTTGCCCGGGCTGGGCGCGGCGGTGCTGCTGGTCGCCTACGATGGCTGGTACGACGCCGGCCGACGGCACCTGCTCGGCTCCGTCGAGGGCGATCACCCCGCGCTGCTGCGCGCCCACGCCATCGCCGCGATCGCGCTGTCCGCGCTGGTCAGCACCTGGTTGCTGACGCGCGACGACGCCACGCTCCTGGCCGGCGCCAGCCGGGGCTGGCTGGCCGCGCCCTGGCTGCTGGTCGGCGCCTTCGCGGTCGGCGCGGTGGTGGCGTGGCGACGCCGACGCCGGGTCGGCCCGTGGCTGGTCGGCGGCGCGCTCGCGCTGGCGACGTTGGTGGCGCGTGGCCCCGTGCTCGAGCGGGCCTGGCACAGCGAGCGGGTCGCCGGCCAGCGCCTGGCCGCGCTGCTCGCGCCCGGCTACGCGTTGCTGCGCGATCCCGAGCAGTTCCTGGCCACGGCCGGGGCCTGGCGCGAGGCGGCCGCGCCCTCGGCGCAGAGGACGGAGCCCGGGCAGGTGCCGGCGCTCGATCCACTCGCCGGGCAGGGCTACTTCGCGGCCCGCATCGTCGATCGAGGCGTGCGTGCGTCGATCGACAACGACTACCTGCCGGTCCTGGTCGGGCGCGAGGTCGGGGCGGTCGGCGTCACCGCCACCTTGGTCCTGCTGCTGCTGTGCGCCGGCACGCTCGTCGCCGGTGCCAGCGCCCACCCCGCCGGGACGGCCCAGGCCCGGGCCCGGCTGGTGCTGGCGGGCGCGCTGACCGCGGTCGCGCTGTACCAGCCGCTGGCCGCGCTCGGCCTGGTCCCGCTGACCGGCATCAGCTGGCCAGGCTTCGGCATCGACAGCCCGTCGGACCTGTGGGTGCTGGTGCTGGCCATGGCCTGGGCCAGCGCGCCCGTCACCGCCACGGCCCGGCGCGAGGCCCACCTCACCACGTCCCCGGCCGTGCGCGCAGCCCGGCGCTGGGTCGCGTTCGCCGGCCTCGCCGTCGGGCTGACGGCCACGCTGCTGGTCGCGCGCGCCACCGTGGCCGCGCTGCGTCGGCCGGTCGCGAGCCTCTTGACCGACGATCCGCGCCTGGCCGCGGCGGTCACGTACCTGCGCGACCTGCGCTGCCCCACGCCGCCGGACCCGACCGGACCGCTCGTCCTGGCCCCGCCCGTCGCCGCGCCGACCGACCCCGTCCTCGCGCGCTTCCACCACCAGCTGCTCGAGGCGTGGCGCCCGAGCGCGGCCCAGGCCGCGCTGACGCGGCACCTCGCCGGCGACCCGGCCGGGTGCAGCGGCGGCGATACGCGCTGGACGCTGGGGCCGACCCCGACCGGCGACGGCTGCGACGCGCGGTTCCGGTTCGGCGCGGTCGCCGTGCGCTGGACCGCCGAGCCGGGCCCGGGCGGCGCGATGACGGCGCGGTGTGAGCTCGAGCCGGCGACGGCGATCACCCTGCCCGGGCCACCGCCGCCGGCGCCGCCCCGCCCGGTCCGCCTGGTCGCGACCGCGCTCGGGGTGGCCGCGCTCGACCTCGGCGAGCTGCAGGCCGGCGCCGCGGTGGTGCGGCTGCGCCCCGGCGCCGCGCCGGCCAGCGCCGAGGCCGGTCCGCGCCGGCAGCTCGCCAGCGCGCGGGTGGCGCTGGGGCCGCGGACGGTGGTGGCCACGACCGAGGACGGGCGGGTGGTGGTGACCGACGCCGCCGCGGTGCTCGTCGCCGACGGCGAGGGCTGGCGGCGGTTGGCGACGACGCCGACCACGCTCGATCGCGCGGCGTTGGTCCTGCCGCTCGGTCGGCCCGGCGTGGTGTGGTCGTTCCGCCCGACCCGCAGCTGGGGCACCGCGGCCCCGGTGGTCGATCCGCTGCTGGCCGACGACGTCTCCACCAGCGGCGGCGACCGCCGGCTGTACCCGCACGGCGACGACGTGCCGATGGTGGGCTGGCGCAACCCGCTCGCGCCCCTGCGCTCGTACGGCCTCGACGGCTGGGTCGCGGCGGCCCTGGCCAGCCCGGCCGCGCCGCCGGCCAGCGCCGACGCCAGCTGCGGCGCGGTGGCGGCGCCGCGGCCGCGCCGCGACCAGGTCTGCTCGCCCAGCCCTCACGACGGCGTGCTCGAGTGTCGGGTCAGCGTGCAGCCCGAGCTGGTCGCGACGCTGCGCCAGCGCCTCGTCGCCGCCACCACACCCGGACCGGGCGCACCGCCCACCCGCGCCGCGCTCGCGCTGATGCGCGGCGACACCGGCGAGGTGCTGGCCGTGGTCGACCACGATCCGACCCGCGCGCCATCGGCCTTCGCGCCGACGACGGCGCTGGCCGAGCGCGCCTTGACCCGGTTGCTCGACGATCGGGATCCGGCGACCGGCGCGCCGACCGCTCCCGGCACCGGCCGCGGCGAGGAGGCGCCGTGGAACCAGGCGATCGCCATCGGCTCCACGCTCAAGCCGATGCTGGCGCGCGCGGCCGAGCTGGCCGCGCCCGACCACACCCGCGCCCTGGTGCTGCGGGTCGACGGCGCGACCGGCCCGGGCCAGGTCTGCCCGCGCCGGCGCGGCCCGGCCACGACCGCCCTGCTCGGGTACTGCCCACCGACCCCGCTCGTCGACCACGCCGACACGGCCGACCTGCACGGCTACCTGGCGCGCTCGCTCAACTGGTTCCACGCCGGCCTCGGTCTGCTCGCGCTCGACTGGCCGCGCGCCGCCACGCCGGTCGACGCGCTCGACGCCTGGTCACGCGACCGCCCGCTGACCATCGAGGGCGGCGTGCTGCTGGGGTCACGCGGCGTCCGCATCGACAGCCTGCGCGCCACGCCGCTGTGGCGGCGCTTCGAGCAGGTGCTGGGCCGACCGCTGTGCACCGACGGCGACAAGGCGACGTGCCAGCGCGCTGGCGACCGGCGCGATCTGTGCGCGGCGCGCGCCCTGCCCGTGCCCGCCCCGTCGGCGGCGCTGCGGTACCTGGTCGCGACCGGGCCCGACCGGTTCGACGTCTACGGCGACGATCGGCCCGATCAGCGCCGCGTCCCGGTCGGCGAGTACCTCCAGTTCCTGCGCGGCTCCGGGGTGCACCCGGTCGGCTCGTTGCTGCAGCTGGCCGACGCCTTCGCGCGCGTGCTGTACGACGAGCCCGACCCCGACGGCCACCACCACCTGGCCGCCTCGTGGTTCCCGGCCCCGGCGGTGGCGGCGGCGCCGGCCTGGGACTGCGGCCAGGCCACGACGGCGGCGGCGACGGTGCGCGGCGCCGACGGCGGGTTGTGCGGCGCGGTCCGGCCAGGCGGCACGGCCCACCGCGCGCTGGCGCCGGTGCTGGCCGACCCCCGCGTGCGCCTGCACGGGGCCAAGACCGGCACGATCGACGCCCTGGCCGAGGTGGCGACCAGCCCGCGCCGATGCAAGGCCTGGAACCGGCGCCACACCCTGCCGGGGCGCCCGGCCGAGGCCGCGGCGCAGCCGTACTGGATGCGGTGCGGCCAGGCGCCCGCCGACGACACCCTGCTGGTGGTGGGGTTCTCTCTCGCCACACCTTCGGGCCAGGTGCCGCTGGCGCTGGCCATCCTGGTCCAGCGCGGTGGCAAGGGCGCCGCCGCGGCCCTGGCGCCGGGCCTCATCGACGACGTGCGGGCCTACCTGGCGCCGGCGCTGCCCTGACGCGATCGCCGGCGACAGACTGTTCCGCCCGGCGGCTCGACCGTCCAAGATTTGCACACCGCGGCCCGCCGCCCCGGGCGGGCTTCGGGATCTCGCAAGCTACGGCCGGCACGCTGTGGCCGGATGCGCCGAAACGTTCACGCCTCGTACACCGTGACGCACGCACGCTCGCGCCGCTGGATTGCTGACGTCGTCGCGCGCGTGCGACAATATCGACACATGAAGCTCTCCACCGCGCTCGCGCTGCCTGTCGCCTTCTTGCTCGGCTGCGGCGGCGACGACGGCGTCGTCACCCCCGACGCCCCGGCCAACGTGAACTGCCCGACCACCGGCCGCTACCTGCCGCTGGCCACCGGCAACAGCTGGACCTACCAGGTCACCGACGTCGGCACCGGGGCGATGGAGAGCAAGACGCAGACGGTGGGTGCGGTCGAGGACGTCGGCGGGGTCAAGGCCGGGACGATGGCGTTCCGGGTCAGCACGACCAAGGTCGGCGGCGCGGTCACCAGCTGGCAGCAGGACACCGGCGAGGCGATCGTGCGCCACCGCGAGACCGACGCCGCTGGCGCGCAGATGACCGAGGAGGTCTACACGCCGAGCAAGCTGCGGGTCGACGAGAGCGCGGCCCACACCGCGATGGGCGCGACCTGGACCATCACCTACGACGAGGCGGTCACCAACACCGCGACCAACATGACGGTCACCGTCGGCAAGACCGAGAACTGGCGGGTCGAGATGGTCGACGACGTCATCACCGTCGGCGCCGGCTCGTACTGCGCGCTGCGGGTCGGCCGGACCAGCAGCTCGGCCGGCGGCAGCACCTCCGACAAGGTGTTCTGGTTCGTGCGCGGGGTCGGCAAGATCCGCGAGCAGGGCACCGACCAGATCGAGGACCTGCAGAGCTTCACCGTCAACTGAAGGCCCGGACCGGCGGCGCCGCCGGTCCACCGCTCCATGCCAGCGCTCGACCTGACCCACGCCCTCGCCGGCTTCACCGCGGCCAGCGCCGAGCTGCTCGGCGAGCGTGCGCTGCTGCGCCGGGTCGACACCAAGTTCGTCATCCCGGCCGACCTGTTGCCCGGGCTGCTGGCGCCGCTCGGCGAGCACTACGCCGCGCTCGGCCTGGCCCAGGCGGCCGCGGCCTCGGAGCCGAGGGCCCCGACCGCCGGCTCGCCGTACCGGGCCTCGGCCGAGAGCGGCCCGGGCGCGCCGTATCGCACGCTGTACTTCGACACCGACGACCTGCGCTGCTTCCACGACCATCGGCGCGGGCGCCGCATCCGCGACAAGATCCGCATCCGCCACTACGACGATCGCCGGGTCAGCTACCTCGAGGTCAAGAGCCGGCGCAACGCCAGCCACACCGACAAGCACCGCCGGCAGATCGACTACGGGCAGGACACCATCGACGAGCGCGGCCGGCACTTCCTGCACAAGCACAGCGTGGTGCCGGCCGAGGTGCTGCGGCCAGAGCTGTGGGTCGACTACCGCCGCCTCATGCTGATCGGCCGGGATCGCGACGAGCGCTGCACGTTCGACGTCGCCCTCGCGGTGTCCACGCCGGACCGGGCCCGGTCGGCGCCGGCGCTCGACAAGATCGTCTTCGTCGAGGTCAAGCAGCCGATGGTCGACCTGTCGTCGCCCGTGATGCGCGGCCTGGCCGCGATCCACCAGCGGCCGCGCTCGGCCAGCAAGTACATCTTCGCCGTCACGTCACTCCACCCCGAGGTGCGGGCCAACCGCCTGCTCCCCGATCTCCGCAGCCTGCACAGGATGGCCCGATGAACCTCACCGAACTGCTCGGCACCGACAGCCTGATCGACAGCAAGGACCTGCTCCAGCTGCTGGTGCGCCTCGGCTTCAACCTCGTCGTCACCAGCGCCATCGTCGGCCTGTACTACCGGCTGTACCGCAACCGCGAGTTCGTCTTCACGTACTTCGTGTTCAACGTGATCACCTTCACGCTGTGCGCGTCGCTGCGCAAGGTGCCGATCGAGCTCGGCTTCGCGCTCGGCCTGTTCGCGGTGTTCGGCATCCTTCGCTACCGGACCGAAGAGATCAAGCTGCGCGATCTCAACTACCAGTTCGTGGTCATCGGCATCGGCATCCTCAACGCCGTCGCCAACAAGAAGGTCAGCTTCGCCGAGCTGGTCGCCGTCAACCTCATCGTCGCCGGCATGTGCTTCGTGCTCGAGCTGATGCCGTCGATGCGGCACAGCCGGGTCATGCCGGTGTTCTACGACAACCTGGCGCTGCTCCACCCCGGCAAGGAGGCCGCGCTCCACGCCGACCTCGGTCAGCGCCTGGGTGTGACCGTGACCCGGGTCGCCGTCCACCGCATCGACACCCTGCGCGACGCCGCCGAGGTGACGGTGTTCTACACCCTGGCCGACGCGGCGGCCGCGCCGACGTCGACGCCGGGAGCGAGCTCGTGAGGTCGCGGCGGGCGACCGCCGGCGCCGCCGCGGCCGTGCTGATGACCCTCGCCGCCGGGTCGGCCCCGGCCCGGGCTGAATCCGACGCCCAGCTTTGGTTCGAGCTCGACGTCGGCCACAAGCTGTCGAAGACCTGGTCGCTCGCGTTCGAGCAGCACCTGCGCTTCGACGCCGACGTGTCGCGGGTGTCTCAGGTCATGCCCGACCTGGCGGCCACCGCGCGCCTGAACAAGTGGCTGCGCGCCATGGTCGGTTACCGCCTGCAGTACACCCGCACCGGCAGCGGCGACTTCGCGCTGCGGCACCGGCCGTACCTCGGCGCCAGCGCCCGGACCGACCTCGGCAAGATGCGCGTGAGCGCCCGCCTCCTGTTCACCGAGCAGATCCGCGGCCTGGCCAGCGACGAGCTTCGCCACGGCGTCCGCACCAAGCTGGGCGCGACCTGGCGTGGGCTCGACCGGGTCCGCCCCGGCGCCTCGCTCGAGATCTTCCACACCATCTCCGACCCCGACGGCAACGGCGGGGTCGAGCTCGACAAGGTCCGGCTCGGGCTCGACGTCGAGACCCCGCTCGGCGCTGGCGACGTCGGCGTCGGCTACCGCCTCGAGGGCGCGCACAAGGACCCGCTCGAGCCGGTGGTGCACGCGCTCGTCGTCGGCTACGCCCTCGAGCTGTAGCGGGCGCCGGCCGTCACCAGCGGCCGACCGCGGCCAGCCCGACCCCGGCGCCGAGCTGCGGGACCAGGGCGGCGCGGGCCGGCGCCGGGCGGCCGGCCGCGGGCGCCTTCGGCGCGGTCAGGACCAGGATGGCCCCGGTCACCACCAGCGCGCCGGCGCTGGCGAACGCGACGTTGGCGATGGTGGCGTCGCGCCGGGCCGTCGCGTCGGCGGAGGCGATGTCGCTGTAGAACGCGCCTTCGAGGACGAGCGCGTCGCGGTCGGTCTCGGCCCGCCCGGCCGCCACGCCGAAGCCAACCCCGACCACCACCGCGCCGCCCGCGATCAGCAACCAGGTGCTCGGCCGGCGCCAGCGCGAGCGCGAAGACGGCGCCGGGACCGGCGCGGGATCGTCACCCGGCCCCAGCTCCGGGTCGGGCGGCGGCGCGCCGCCCCGGTCCCCGGTCGGCGGCGGCGGCGGCTCCTCGCGATACGCCGCACGCGGGACGACGAGCAGGGTGTTGCCGTGCTCGTCGAGCAGCGCCACCTCGTCGGCCGGCCCCGGCCGCCCGCCCAGGCGCAGGCCACCGTCGCTGCGCTGACCGGGCGCGCCGTCGCGCCGCAGCTCGGCCACGGCGATCATCTTGAGCGGGTCACGCTCGACCACGACCTGGGTGGCGTCGGGCCCGATCCGGACCGCGACCACCAGGCGGCCCGACGCGCCGGCCTGGGCCCGCGCCGCCGTCCAGGCCTCGACCAGCTTGGGCGCCGATCCGGCCGGCAACGTGCTGTCGGGGTCGAGCAGCACCGCCCGCGCGAAGTACTGCTCGCCGGTCGCGCGTTGCCCCAGCACCACCGCCACCACCCCGGACAGGACGTAGGCCTCGGCCAGCTCGGCCGGGGTCAGCCCGCCGGCCTCGATCGCCGCGACCAGCGCGCGCTGCGCCTCGTCGTAGCGGACCGCCTTGATCGCGCGCCGCGCGCCGATCAGGGCGTCCGATTCGGCCAGGGCCGGTCGCGCCGCAGCCAGGAGCCCGACCACCACCAGCACCACCGGCAGCGACCAGCCACCTCGGTGGTCACCACGCGATCGCGCCATGGGCGTGCTCCTTGTCCTTGGCGATGGTGATCGTGAAGGTCTTGCTGCGCTGATCGGCGCGGACGGCGCGCACCCGGCGGCGCCCGGCCGGCACCTCGGCCCGGAACAGCGGCGTGTCGCCGAGGCGTCGACCATCGACGAAGATGGTCGCATAGGGGTTCGAGTCGATGGTGAGGAAGCCGGTGCCTTCCTCGGCGGCGCTGACGGGGCCGCGGCCACCGACCCGCCCGGACGACCCGGCGTCCCGCGGCGCCGCTGCCGCGACCGCGCCGGCGTCGACCGGCCAGGCGGGCGCCGGCGCCGACGCCGCGTCGACCGCCGCCGCAGCGCTGGCCGCGACCGCGCCGGCGTCGGTCCCGGCCGGTAGCAGCCCGGCGCCCGGCGTCGTCGGCTCGCTTGCCGGCGCGCCTCCACCTGGGCGCAAGACCAGCGCCGCCGCCAGCCCGAGCGAGCCGATCAGCAGCGCGGCCGCGCCCCACCCGAGCCACCGCCTGGGGCTGCGCGTGTCGCGGCCGACCGCGACGGGTCGAGCGCGCAGGCCGACGCTGGCCGACAGCTCGCCGGCGCCGGAGGCCTCGCCGGGCAGGTCGAGCAGGGTCGACCCGGCGCGACCGTGCCGGGCACCGCCGTCCTCGCTGGCGTGGGTTGGCGCCGGCCCCGGCGTGGTGGCGCCGTGGCGCTGCGCCGCGTTGACCTTGGCCGCCTGCGCCGCCAGCGGGACGACACACAGCTCGCGCACCGCGGCGCCCAGCTCGCTCGGGTCGGCCGACGGGCCGAGCCAGGCGGTGGCGTCGCGCACCTCGTCGGCGAACTCGGTGATGGTCGCCGGGCGGTGCGCCGGGTCGCGCGCCAGCCCACGCAGGATGGCGCGGTCGAGCGCGGCCGGCACCTCGGGCCGCAGCTGCGACGGTGGCGGGATGGGCTCCTCGTTGATGGCCTGCCACACCAGGAAGTCGGTCGAGCGCTCGAACAGGCGCACGCCGGTGATCGCCTCCCACAGCACGGTGGCCAGGGCGAACACGTCGGTGCGGGCGTCGACCGCCTGGCCGCGGATCTGCTCCGGCGCCATGTACGCCAGCTTGCCCTTGACCACGCCGCTGCGGGTCCGCTTGCCCTCGGTCAGCACCTTGGCCACGCCGAAGTCGAGCACCTTGCAGATGCCGGCGGTGGTGACGAACAGGTTCTGCGGCGACACGTCGCGGTGGACCACCGGTGTGAGCGCGCCCGAGTGCGGATCACGCAGCTCGTGGGCGTAGCTCAGGCCGGCCGCGAACTGGGTGATCGCGCCGGCCAGGAGGCGCAGGTAGGCGCCGCCGGCGTCGTGAGGCAACACCGAGGCGAACAGGTCCCACGCCACCCCCTCGAGGTACTCCATGGCCAGGAACAGCCGCCCGTCGGCCTCGCCGAGGTCGAACACCTGGCAGATGTTGGGGTGGGTCAGGCGGGCAGCGATGCGGCCCTCGTCGAGGAACATCTGCGCGAACTGCGGGTCCTCGCTGAGGTGGGGCAGGATGCGCTTGACCGCGAGCAGGCGCGAGAACCCACCCAGCCCGACCCGCCGCGCCAGGTGCAGCTCGGCCATGCCGCCGCGCGCGAGCAGCGTCAGCAGCTCGTACGGGGTCGCCACGGACGGCGAGGCGCTCATCGCCGGCGCAGCATAACGCACCCGGCCCCCGAGACCCGGACGCCGCCCGCTACCCGACGACGATCTCGGCGCCCGGCTGCACCACCAGGCGGGTCCCACCGCCGCCGGGCGAACGCTCGAGCAGGCGGGCCGGCAGGCCGGCCTCGAGCAGGTCGCGCCGGCACCGGCTGATCAGCATGTTGATCTCCTGCCGGGAGCCACCGCTCGAGCGCGGCCAGACCCGGGCCCGCAGCACGTCGTCGGTGACGTAGTCCCCGGCCTGGCCGTGGGCCGGCTGCAGCAGGCAGATGAGCAGGTCGAGGCGACGGTCGGCCAGGTACACCGCGTGTTGCCCGCCGGGCATGGTGAAGAAGACCCGCCCGCCCCGCGGCAGCGTCTCGACCACGACGCGGCTGGGCACCGCCGGCGCCTGCGCCAGGGCGGTGGTCGCGGCCGCCACGCCTGGGTCCGGCGCGCTGACGACGAACACCTCGCCGGCCAGGGCCAGGCGGGCCCCGGGCCCGAGCGGGCACAGCTCGCCGAGCGGGACCGGCTGGTCGTCGATCGTGACCCCTTCGACGGTGGCCTCGAGGTGCACCTCGTCGGCGCCGACGTGCAGCTCGACCGCGCCGGCCGGCCAGCGCTTGACGATGAGGTCGTCGCGCTCGCCGCCGCCGAGCACGAACGGGCTGTGGCCGAGGCCGAAACTGCTGCCGCCCGGGCGCTGCAGCTGGACCCGGCCGCGGCCAGCCGCCGCGGCGACCAGGGTGATGTCGATCTGGGCCGACAGCCCGGGCAGGGCCAGGCGATCACCGCTGGCCAGCGCGGTCGGCCGGTCGACCGGCTTGCCGCCGAGCTCGACCGGGGTGCGGCCGAGCGGGACCAGCTCGGCGCCGTGGGTGGTGAGGCGGATGAGGGCGTGGCGTCGGCTGGCGCGGGGGTCGACCACGACCAGGTCACAGTCGGGCTCGCGGCCGATCATCAGGCCGCTGGCGCCGACCTGGCGCGAGGTGCCGTCATCGACGGTCAGGACGCAACGAACGCGGGGAGGGGACATCGGGGGCCTGGGGGCCGCCATGATACGCTGCGGGCGTGTCGCCTGCTCGCCTCGCCGCCACCCTGGTCGCCCTGGTGACCGCGGCCGCCTGCCAGGTCAGCCCGCTCGACCTCGGCGGCGCCCCGATGCGCTGCGACGGCAGCCACCCGTGCCCCGACGGCCTGCGCTGCATCGACCAGAGCTGTACCCGCCTGGGCGCTGGCGCCAACGGCGTCGTGTGTGGGGCCACCACCTGCGCGGCCGGCACCGCGTGTTGCTTCTACGAGGGCACCTACAGCTGCCTGGGTCAGGACGAGTCGTGCCCGGGCTGGGCCTTCCTGTGCGACGGCAGCGAGGACTGTGACGCTGGCCAGGTCTGCTGCGATCGCGGGACGCCGTCGTGCCAGCCCATCGGCGAGTGCTCGACGCGGCTGTGCTCGGCCAGCAGCCAGTGCCCGCTCGACGAGCCCGACTGCTGCGTCGACGACACCTACGGCTACAAGCTGTGCGGGCCCGAGTCCTGCAGCGTCGCCACCGGCGCGCCGTAGGCGACGGCTACTGCACCACCTCGGTGCCAGGGGCGGTGCCTCCGGCCGGCGGCTCGCTCGGCGGCTGCTGGCACGACGGCGGGGGCGTGGTCGCGGCGCCGGACGACACGGCCAGGCTGCCGCTCACGTCGAGGTTCCGGGTGAACAGGGCGCCGGCCAGCTGGCCGGACCCGGTGAAGGTGACCGCGGCGCGCGGGGCGTACAGCGAGCCGTACAGGGTGGTCGATCCCGACAGGTCGACGGTGGCGTCAGCGTCGCCGCCGACGTACACGCGGACGGCGTCGGCGTGAGCCGCGTCCCCGATCTCCAGGGCGCCGGCGACGTCGAGGTTGCCGGCCACGAACAGGTCGAGCGACGCGCCGTCGCTCAAGATCCACTCGGTGGCGCCGGCGTTCATCAGGTCGCCGTCGATGAACAGGGCCACCGCGCCGTCGACGGTGACCGAGGTCGCCCCGTTCAGGGTGGCCGAGGTCAGGTAGTAGCTACCCGTCGCGAGCGTCACCTGGTAGGCGCCGTCGACCGACCAGCTCTCGGCGCCGCCGCTGCTGGCGGCGGCGGCGGCGACCGCCCCGGCGACGTCGAACAGCTGGGCCTCATCGCAGCCGCACGGCGGCGCGATCGGCGCCGCGAACGGCGCCCGCACCGACGCCTCGGCCGAGCCGGTCACCTCCTCGCTGCCCCCGACCTGCAGCTCCTGTCCGATCAGCGCCGACCCGGACACGACCAGGTCGCCAGCGACGTGCGTGTCCCCGGCCACGTCGAGCGATCCGGACACGTCGAGGTCGCCGTTGCTGAGCAGGGCGGAGGTCGACATGCTGCCCGGCAGGTCGACCGAGCCGAGCGCGCGCACCGTGCCGTCGACGTCGACCGCGCCGCTCAGGTGGAGGCTTCCGGCCACGCCCAGGTCGGCGTTGCCGGGAGCCCCGTCGCCGACGCGGAGGGCGCCGTCCGTGACCAGGTCGCCGCACACGCACACGGCCTGTGCCAGCAGGTCGGAGGCCGGGCACAGCGCCTGGTTGGCGACGCCGACGGCGGGGGCCGGACCGGCGCAGGCACCGGCGGTGGCCGCGAGGAGGACGACGAGGAGGGTGCTGGTGGTCTGGGTGTTGTGCATGCCCCACCTTCGCTCGCGGTCAGGCGAATGCCGACATCAGGCCGGTCACACGCCGGGGGACCGAGGCCTGGCAGGACGCTAGACCCAGGCCCGCATCGCCGGCGCGGCCTCGCGTACGTCTTCGGCGGACGCGCCCAGGGCCTGGGCGTACCGCCTGATGATGCCGGCGGTGGCCTCGTCGAGGCCCTCGGTGGCGTCGACCACGGCGACCGCGTCGGCGACGAAGGTGCGCGCGACCTGACGCGGATCCGGTGGCGCGCTGGCGCGAAAGGCGTCGGCCGGCCGCAGCGCCGCGGCCAGCACCTCGGGCGTGACCCGGGCGAAGAACAGGGCCTCGGGATCGACGTCGACGCCGAAGCGGCGACGGATGGCCGCACGCACCGCGTCGCCCTCCTCGCCGCCGACCCGGCCGTCGGCGCGCACCACCGCGTACAGGGCGCCGGCGTACGTCGCCAGCACCTCGTCGGTGAGCCCGAGGGAGACGGCCGGCGCGGGGGCCGCCGCCGCGACCGACGACGCGGCGACCGACGGCGCGGCGACCGAAGGCGCCGCCCCGGCCGCGGCCGGGCCAGGCCGGCGACGGCGCGCGCGCCGCTGACGAGTCGACGTCATCGCGGGGGCAGGGCCCTACTTGAGAGTGTCGACCATCGGGCTACCGAGCTGCTCCTCGAGCTTCTTGCGGCGGTCCTTCTCGCTGTTGTACAGGCGCTCGGCCTCGGCCTGGGCCCGCTTGGCCTCACCCTGGGCGGCCTCGGCCGCCTCCTGGGCGGCCTTGGCCTTGGTCGCGTTGGCCTCGGCGGTGGCCTGGGCAGCGACGGCCTTGCCGTTGGCCTCGGTCGCCTCGATCAGCGCCAGCTCGAGCGCGGACGCCTTCTGCCGCAGCTGCTCGTAGGTCTGGTCGAGCTGGCCCTGCACCACCTGCGTCTTCTCGACCGCCTTGGTCGTGGCCTGCTCGGCGCTCTTGCGCTGCCGCTCCTCCTCCTCGCGCTGCTGCAGGGCCAGGCGCGCCGCCGACTCGGCCCGGCGCGCCGTCTTGGCCTCCTCGCCGGCCTTCTGCTCCGAACCCCGGATCTTGACCAGGCCGGCCACCGCCAGCAGCAGCAGCACGGTCAGCGCGCTGACCACGCCGATCGTGATGGTGCGGCGCCGGCGCTCGGCCGCGCTGGCCAGCGCCACCACCTCGGCCAGGTAGGCCCGCTCGGTCTCGGCCAGCGGGGCCCGGCTGCGGCGCACGAAGCGGCGCGCCTCCTCGGCGGCGTCGCCGCGCCACAAGAGGCCGCTCGGCCGGCCGCGGCTGACCCACTGCTTGGCCGCCACCCGCAGCTGATCGATGAAGGCGGCGTCCTCCTGGTTCTCGTCGAGCCAGCGCCGCAGGGCCGGCCAGCTGTGGACCAGCGACTCGTGCACGATCTCGATGGTGGCGCCGCCCGCCTTGCCGTCGGCCCCGGTCTGGCTGACCAGCAGGCGCGCCGCGACCAGCTGATCGACCAGCCGCTGCAGCTCGCCGCGATCGGTCGTGAGCTCGAACAGCTCGGCCATCGACACCACGGCCCGGGTCCGCTCCGGGGTGATGAGGCGCATGAACACGGTGCGGGCCAGGGCCTGGCTCGACGCCGGCAGCTCGGCCAGGGTGGCGTCGGCGTGGGTCGCCAGGGCGCCGGCGATGCCGCCCATGGCCTGGTACGCCTCGCTGGTCAGCAGCTTCCGGCCGACGTCGCGCCGCTCCCACAGCCGGCTGGCCGCGAACTGCAAGAGCGGCAGCGCCCCCGGCGTGGTCTCGAGGTAGGCCAGCATGTCGTCGACCATGGCCGGCGACTCGAGCTGGTAGCCGGCCATCTCGGCCGGCTGGACCAGGGCGTCGCGCAGGCCGTCGCGACCGGGGTTGGCCAGCAGGAACAGACCGGCGCTGACCTCGGCCACGAAGGCCGGGTCCTCGGCGACGCGGTCGAGGAAGTCCGATCGCAGCGACAGCACGACCCGGACCGGCGCGCTCGGATCGTCGGCGGCGGCGCCGAGCGCGGCGGTGAACGCGCGCCGCTCGGCCGCATCCGGCACCAGCGTGTACAGCTCCTCGAACTGATCGACGAACAGGACGATCTTGCTCTTCTCGCGCCGGGCCCGGCTGCGCAGCACCATGCCGAGGTGGCCCGGCTCCGCCGCCAGCTTCTTGGCCTCGGCGGTCTGGGCCGACAGGTCGTCGGTCAGGGTGTTGGAGGTGCCGACCAGCGGCGCGGTGATCGCCGCCAGCGCGGCCAGCGGGTTGCGCCCCGGCCGCAGCACGATGGTCTCCCAGGTCTCGCCGCCGCCCTTGAGGGCGGGGAACAGGCCGGCGCGCACGAACGACGACTTGCCGACCCCCGACGGGCCGGTCACCGCCACCACCGGGCGCTCGCGCACCCGGGCCACCGCGGCGGCGATCTCGCGGCTGCGGCCGAAGAAGCGGTCGGCGTCGTTCTCCTGGAACGAGGCCAGCCCGGCGTACGGGCTCTGGTCGCCCTCGAGCACCCGCGCGCTGGTCCGCGTCGGCGCCAGCGGCTCGAGCGCGCGCAGCAGCTCACGCGCCGACGCGAAGCGCTCCTCCTTGACCTTGCGCAGGCAGCGGTCGACCACGTCGGCCAGGGCCCCCGGCACGTCGGGCGCGGCCTCGCGCAGGCGCGGCATCGGCTGGTCGAGCATGGCGGTGACGACCAGCTGGTTGCCGGTCATCGGGTACAGCGGGTGGCGTCCGGCCAGCATGCGGAACAGGATGAGGCCGACCGCCCACACGTCGGTGCGGTGGTCGATGTCGACGCCGATGCCCCACTGCTCGGGCGCCATGTACTTCATGGTGCCCATGATGACGCCGGCCATCGTGTTGCCGGCGTCGGTGCCCTCGCCGAGCAGGTTGATCTCCGGCAGCGAGATGGCGCCCGACGAAGCCTGCGCCACCGCGCCCGGCTCGCGCGCCGCGCTGCGGTCGTGCACCTTGGCGATGCCGAAGTCGAGCACCTTGATGCCACCGGCGTCGGTCAGGAAGATGTTGTCGGGCTTGAGGTCGCGGTGAACGATGCCCTGCTCGTGGGCGACGATGAGCGCGCGCAGCACCGGCAGCATCAGCTCGAGGGCGCGCGCCGGCGGCAGGCGGCGGCCCTTGGAGATGAGGTCGGTCAGGACGTGGCCCTTGAGGTACTCGAGCACCATGTACGGCTGATCGCCGACCTGGCCGACCTCGTAGATGATGACGATGTTGTCGTGGTGACAGCGAGCGGTGGCGCGCGCCTCGATCAGGAAGCGCCGGGTCAGCTCGGGGTGCTGGACCGACAGGATCTTGAGCGCGACGCGGCGGCCGAGCTTGAGGTCACGCGCCAGGTACACCGCGCCCATGCCGCCCGCGCCGAGCTCGCGGATGATCTCGTAGTGAGCGATGCGCACGCCGGGCACCGGCGGCTGGCCCGGGACCCAGGCCAGGCCGGCGCCCGACGGCCCGCCGGTGTCGAGCAGGCCCGAGTCGCCACCCGCGCCGTCGCCGGCGCCCAGGCCGAGGGCGGCGCTCGAGGCCTCGACGCTGTCGCGCTTGGCCCGCTTGCCGATCCCGGCCACCGTCGGCGGCGCCGCGGCCGGGGCCATCGGCGCGGCCGGTGCTGGCAGCAGCGTCGTCGCGCCGGAGCTGTGGCCGGGCGGCGGCGCGGCGGGCGTGGCGCTCGCGGGCGTGGGCACCGGGGCCGGGGTGCCGCCGGCCAGCTCGACCGGGACCGCCACGGCCTGGCGACTGGTGGTGCGGGCGGCGGCCAGCTCGGGCAGGAAGCTCTCGGGCGGCGCCTCGCGGTCGAGCTCGATCACCCCATGGGCGCTGGCGACCGGGGCTGGCCCGACCGGGACCTGGCGGGTCGGGCGGACGTGGCGGTCGCGATCGATCACGCCGTGGGTGGTGGCCGACGACGACGAGGTGGTCGGCCGGCTGGCCGCGCCGGCCGGGCCGAGGACCTGCGTCTTCTCGTTCGGCTTGAGCCGGTACACCCCGCTGTTCTCGCGCCGTCCTGAATCGTCACTCATGCCGTTCAAATGGTACCGGGTCCCACCGCGGCGCCAGCCGGGAACCTCAGAGTTTCTGGTGGCGCCGATGTAGGTGGATCGGGGCGATGGGACGAGCGCTTCGGAGGGCGCCTGTTATAGTGCCGGGCGCATGTCCATCGTGGTCGCGATCCTCGCGCTGAGCTTCCTGATCGTGGTCCACGAGTTCGGGCACTACCTGGTGGCGCGCTGGTGCGGCATGGACGTGGAGGTCTTCAGCGTCGGCTTCGGGCCGGGGCTGCTCAAGTGGAAGTCGAAGAAGACCGGCACGGTGTTCCAGATCGCGCCCATCCCGTTCGGCGGCTACGCCCAGATCAAGGGCATGAACGTCATCGAGGACGTCGACCCCGACGACAAGCGGGCCTACCCCAACCGGCCGACCTGGCAGCGCATGGCCGCGATCTTCGCCGGCCCCGGCGCCAACTACCTGGCGGCGGCGGTGCTGGCGCTCGGCCTGTACGCCTTCCACGGCATGAAGAGCGCGGAGCGCTGGTACGGCGTGGCCGCGGTCAAGGAGGGCTACGACGCCGCCGGCAAGCTGGCGCCGGGCGATCGCATCCTCGCCATCGACGGTCAGCCGGTCTGGCTCAACTCGCCCCAGGGCACGCTGGTCAGCCTGACCGAGACGGTGACCGCCAAGGGCGGCGCCCCGGTCAAGGTCACCGTGCAGCGCGCCGGCAAGACCTTCGACGTCGACATCACGCCCAAGCTCGGCACCGACGACAAGGGCGCGCCGGTGCGCAACCCCGCCGGCAAGCAGCTGTACATCCTCGGCATCCAGCCGAGCGAGGAGCACGAGCTGCGCGACGTCGGCCTCGGCGCCGCGCTCACCGCGGCGGCCCGGTTCCCGATCGACCAGACCCGGATGATGCTGGGTGGCCTGTGGTCGATCGTGACCGGCAAGGAGAAGGCCGAGTTCGGCGGCCCGGTCCGCATCACCGAGGAGTTCAAGAAGTCGATCGACGCGGGCTGGGTCCAGTTCGTCGGCCTGCTGATGATGCTCAACGTCTGGCTCGGCCTGTTCAACCTGCTGCCCATCCCGGCCCTCGACGGTGGCCGCCTGGTCTTCCTCGGCTACGAGCTGGTGACCCGGCGCCGCGCCAACGCCCGCATCGAGGCGACGATCCACATGGGCGGGGTGCTGGTGCTGATCGTGCTGATGGTGCTGGTCACCGTCGGCGACGTCGGCCGCTTCTTCTAGCCGGGCCGGCGGCCGGGTCGGGTCATGATCGACGACGACGTGCTCGACCGCCTGCCGACCGCGGCCGGGGTGTACCTGTTCGCGGCCGTGGATGGCGAGGTGGTGTACGTCGGCAAGGCCAAGAACCTGCGGACCCGGGTCCGGCAGTACTTCCGGCCGGGCGGCGACGAGCGTTTCTTCGTCGCCGCCGGCTACCTGCGCCGGGCCGCGGCCACGGTCGAGACCATCGTCGTCGCCGGTGAGAAGGAGGCCCTGCTCCTCGAGAACCACCTCATCAAGCGGCACCAGCCGCGCTTCAACGTCAAGCTGCGCGACGACAAGCAGTACCTGGTGCTGCGGGTGCTGCCGCCGCCGCCGGCGGTGACCGAGGCGACCCCGGCTCGGCGCCGCTTCCCGCGGGTCGAGGTCGCCCGCAACATCGGCGACGACGAGGCCCGCTACTTCGGGCCGTACCACTCGGCCACCAGCGCGCGCGAGACCCTGCGCGTGCTCAACCGCCACTTCCAGCTGCGGACCTGCACCGATCACGTGCTGGAGACACGCGGCCGGGTCTGCCTGCAGTACCAGATCAAGCGCTGCGTCGGCCCGTGCGCGGTCGCGGTCGACCCGGCCGCCTACCGCGACCAGGTCGACGACGTGCTGATGTTCCTGGCCGGCAAGGACCGCGAGCTGGTGGCCCGGCTCGGCCAGCGCATGCGGGCCCGGGCCGGGGCCGAGGACTTCGAGAGCGCGGCCCACCTGCGCGACTCGATCGCCGCGGTCGAGCGCACGCTGGCCCGCCAGCACGTCGTGCAGGACGACTTCGTCGACCAGGACGTGTGGGGCCTGCACCGCGAGGGCCACGTCGCCACGGTGATCGTGCTGTTCGTGCGCGCCGGCAAGCTGGTCGGCCGGCGCGTGTTCCACCAGAAGCAGCAGGAGCTACCCGACACCGAGGTCGTCGGCGCCCACGTCCAGCAGTACTACGCCAGCGGCACGGTCGTGCCCGACGAGGTGGTGGTCGGGGTCGACCTCGACGACGGCGAGCTGGTGGCCGACTGGCTGAGCGGCCTGCGCGGCGGCGGCAAGCGGGTCCGCCTGCTCGAGCCGCGCCGGGGCACCCGGGCCCGCCTGGTCGAGCTGGCCGACCGCAACGCGGCGGCGGCCGCGGCCAGCCGGACCGACCGCGACGACGACGTGCGCGAGGCGCTGGTGCGGATGGCCGAGCGCCTCGGCCTGGCCCGGCCGCCGCGCCGCATCGAGTGTTACGACATCGCCCACATCCAGGGCAGCGAGACGGTGGCGTCGATGGTCACCTTCGTCGACGGCGTCCCGGCGCGCGGCCGCTACCGCACGTTCAAGGTCCGGACCTCCGGCAACGACGACTTCGCGTCGATGTACGAGGTGATCGGGCGCCGCTTCAAGCGGGCGGCCGAGGCGACCGACCCCGACGACCCGTGGGCCGCGCCCGACCTGGTGGTGATCGACGGCGGCAAGGGCCAGCTGGCCAGCGCGGTGGCGGCGCTGACCGACCTCGGGCTCGACCTCGACAGCGAGCGGCGCATCGACGTCATCGGCCTGGCCAAGGAGCGTGACCTGGCCGACCGCACCGCGCCCGACCGCGTGTTCCGGCGCGGCGTCAAGGACGCCGTCGCCCTGCGGCCGAGCTCGGCCGAGCTGTACGTGCTGGCCCGCATCCGCGACGAGGCGCACCGCGTCGCCAACAGCTTCCACCGCGCCCGCCGCGGCAAGCGGGTGCTGGCGTCGGCGCTCGACGACATCCCCGGCATCGGCCCGACCCGGCGCAAGCACCTCCTGCGCCACTTCGGCAGCGTGCGCGCCATCCGCGCCGCCAGCGTCGACGAGCTGGCCCGCGCGCCCGGCATGACCCGGGTCGCCGCGGCGGCGGTGGCGGCGCACCTGGCGGCGCAGGACGTCGACGAGGGCAGCGGCCCCGACGCGGCGGCGACCGAGTGAGGGCGCGGCCTGGCGCCGGCGCTGCGGTGGCCGTGAGCGTGGCCCTCGGCGCCAGCTGCGGGTCCACCCCGATCGCGCCGTCGATGGCCGTCACCCGCGCCGGCGCCGGCCTGCCGCCGTTGCTGGCCAGCCTCGACCTGCCGCCGGCGCCGCGCGACGAACCCGACGGCGAGGACCTGGGCCGACCGACCCTCGGCCCGGGCCTGGCCGCGCTGGCGACGACGCCACACCTGCGCTGGCAGCGGATCGACCCGCCCGCCGGGGCCCACGCCATCACCTGCGACCTGGTCGAGTTCCGAGGCGGCCTGGTCGTCGCCAGCGCGGCGCAGCCGATCGAGCTCGACGGCGCGCGCCTGCTGCGTTATCAGCCCGACGCTGGCTGGACCACGCTGCTCGACTGGGACCGCGGCGGCACCACCGGCGTGACCCACGAGGTCGGCGGCCAGGGCATCACCAGGGTCCGGGTCATCGACGACCGGCTGTGGGCGACCGACGCCGACGCGCCGGCGTATGGCGGCTTCGGCCTGACCTCGGCCCGCTTCGAGGACTACGTGTTCGTGTCCGACGCCGGCGGCCAGTTCGCGCCGCTCACCGTGGGTGACCAGCCGCCGGCCGGGACCCGGCTGGTGCCGTGGGCGTTCCACGCGCTCGACGTCATCCGCTACCGCGGCGCCATCGTCGTCAGCGGCGGCTCGGTCGACCTCGAGCGGCGCGGCGGCACCTCGTTCCCGGGCGCGCTGTTCGCCGGCCCGCTCGCGGGCGGCGAGTTGACCCCACGCTGCTTCCCCGGCGCCGGCGCCGCCGTCGGCGTGGTCCGCACCACGTCGATGGTGCGCTTCCGCGGCCGGCTGTACGCCGGCCTGCAGAACAACGAGCGTCGCCTGCGCTGGGACCTGGCGGTGTGGACGGGCGACCCGCTCGACCCGGCCACGCCGCCGGCGGTGGTGGCCCGGGTCAGCGCCGAGGGTGGCCTGGTGACCCGACGCTTCGCGATCGACGCGGGCGCCCCGGACCGGCCGGCCCGCGCCCTGTACTGGATCGCCGGCCGACCCGGGCCGGCTGGTCGGGGCGGCGGCGGCGTGTGGCGCAGCGACGACGGCAAGCGGTTCACGCCGGTGCCGCTGCCGCCTGGCGCCGGCGCACCGCAGGACCTGGTCATCGTCGACGGCGTCCACTGGCTGCTGACGCGGGCCGGCCTGTATCGCGCCCGCCCCGGCCAGGCGTGGCGCCAGGTGGCGGCGGCGCCGGCCGGGGACCCGTTCGGGCGGGGCGACACCTTCTGCAGCGCGCCGCTGGTGGCCGGCCTCGACGGGCTGTGGGCCGGCTCGACGCGTGACGGCGCGCTGTACCGGGTGGTGGCGGCGCCCGCGCCTACTGGAAGATGACCGAGCCGGCGTCGAGGTAGCCGACCCGGTACGGCAGCACCGGCTTGGTGTCACCCGCTGGCATGTTCGGGAAGCCGCGGGCGACGTTGGCGCGCAGGATGTACGGCACCCCGACCTGCAGCAGCCCGCCCGGGATGACGAAGCGCGGTGGGCCGACCGACGCCACCTGGCCCATGCTGACCTTGGTCACGTAGGCGGTGGCGCCGGCGCGATCCTCCAGCGCGTACACGGCGAGGGAGTAGTAGTCGGCCCCGGTGCGGTCGGTGGTGTAGGTGACCTCGATCGGCTGGCTCAGGTCGGCGGTGACCACGCGTCCGTCGATGGTCAACGTCGTGCCGGCCGCGGTGATGGCCACCGGCAAGGGCACGTCGATGGACAGGTCCTGGGCGACGTCGGCGGTGCCGAGCTGATCGGCCACGACGTACATGCCGGTGGAGGAGGCGACCGCGGCCAGGCCGGGCGGGGTGTGCGTGCGCGAGGCGTAGTACTGGTAGGTCAGGACCGCCGGCCACGGGAACGGGTTGCCGTGGGCCGACACCAGCGGGCCCGGTCCGGTGATGGGGGGCTCGTTGGCCGCCAGCTGCGGCCCGGAGTTGGAGGCGAGCGCCGCGGCCGGGGCGGCGTTGACGCTCCACGAGGTGGTGATCGCGCTGGTCGGCGCGGGCACCACCGCGGGCAGGCGGGTGGCCGGGCTGTCGTCGCCGAGGTTGAGGTTGATCGGGGCGTCGGCCACCGTCAGCAGCGTGCCGGTCACCACGTTCTCGCCGTCGACGACGTCGAACGACGGGACGGTGAGCGCGCCGCGCAGCTTGTTGCCGACGTAGCGCAACACGGTCATCGCGTCGCCGCGGCTGCCGACCAGGTTGGCCAGCGGCCGGCCGCTGATGCTGCTGAAGGACTCGGCCGCCAGCGGCGCCGGCGCCAGCGTGGTCGCGCCAGGCGGCGGTGCGTCGAGGCTACGCGCCGCCCAGGCTCCGAGCGTGTACACCTGCAGCGCCTCGCCGGCGTATGGGGTGTCGAGGGTCAGGTTGAACGCCAGCGTCGAGGTCGGCAGCGGCGGCGCCTCGTCGCGGCGGCCGAGGATGTTGAAGTACCAGGTCTGATCCCGCGCCGGCAGGGTGGTGACGCGCACGATGCCGTCGTCGTACGGCGGGTCCCACACCACCGAGAAGTCCGCGCCGGGTGGGACCTGCGCGGTGTACACGCCGGCGCTGGCCAGGGCCAGCGGGGCCCGGCGCCAGCCGCCCGGCTCGGCCGCGTCGCGGATGTGGACGTAGCTCTGGTCGAGCTCGAGCTCGCCCGGCGCGTCGGTGACCTGGCCGTTGATCTCGCGCACGACGAAGCGGAAGGTCAGGAGCGACGGGTCGACGCCAGCATCGGGTTCCCCACCCTGAGAGGTCGGGTCGAGCCCCAGCAGCTGGGCGCAGCCGGGCGCCGCCGCGGCGGAGCAGACCAGGATCCAGGCGATGGCCCTCACCCGGTGAGGATAGCGCGCCCAGCTCCGGCGCGGCGCCCGCACGCGCCCGATCACGCCCGGGGGTAGACCACGACGACGATCGCCACCGGCCCGGCGCCGACCTGGAACGTCCGCCGGCGCACCAGCGCCCGATCGGGCACGTCGATCGGCCCGTACGCCACGAACGGCACGCCGAACGCCTGCGGGCCGATGACGCCGCGCGGGCGGCCGCTCAGCGGCGGGGCCGCCAGCGCCAGCCCGGCCAGCAGCTCGAGCAGCTCGCACAGCACGGTCACCACCTCGCGCGCCGAGGCCGGCCCGCCCAGGCCGCGCAGGAACGCGGTCGCCAGCGCCTGCATCTGCGCCTCGTCGGCGATCAGGCCGAGCTGCACCGCGTAGCTGGGGGCGACCACGCTGAGGAAGCCGCCGAGCGGGCCGAGCTCGGCTGGTTCGGCGATCTCCTCGGGTCGGGGCAGGCGCAGCGTGGTGGTGGCCACCGCCTCGACGGCGCTGGTCAGGGCGGCGATCCAGGCCGCGGCCAGCTCCTCGAGCGCTTCGCCCTGCAAGTACTCCACGTGATCCGGACTGTCGGCCAGGCCTGGCCGATCTTGATACTCACACCGCACCTTTGTCGGCGCCGGCCTTGCCTGGCCCTGGGGGTCGGCCCACGCCGTGCGCGCTGGTGCGTGGGTGTGGGCGCCGCGGCGTTGCGCCCCGGTGTGCCGGCGGCATACCGTGCGCGCATGGGCCGAAAGGAAGATGCGCTCGACTACCACCGCCGCGGTCGCAAGGGAAAGCTGGAGGTGGTCCCGACCAAGCCGCTGGTCAGCCAGATCGACCTGTCGCTGGCGTACACCCCCGGCGTGGCCGAGCCGTGCCTGGAGATCGCCGCCGACGACGACAAGAGCTGGGAGTACACCGCGCGCGGCAACCTGGTCGCGGTGATCACCAACGGCACCGCGGTGCTCGGCCTCGGCAACATCGGCCCGAGCGCCGGCAAGCCGGTGATGGAGGGCAAGGCCTGCCTGTTCAAGAAGTTCGCCGACATCGACTGCTTCGACCTCGAGCTGGCCGAGCTCGACGTCGACAAGCTGGTCGACATCATCGCCGCGCTCGAGCCGACCTTCGGCGGCATCAACCTCGAGGACTTCGCCGCCCCGGCCTGCTTCGAGCTGGAGGAGCGGCTGCGCCAGCGCCTGCGCATCCCGGTCTTCCACGACGATCAACACGGGACGGCCATCATCTCCGGCGCCGGCCTGATGAACGCCGCCGTGCTGGCCGACAAGGCGCTGGCCGAGCTCAAGGTCGTGGTCTCGGGCGCCGGCGCCGCGGCCATCGCCTGCGTCGAGTTCTTCATCGCGCTCGGCGTCACCCGCGAGCACGTCGTCCTCGTCGACTCCAAGGGCGTGGTCCACCGCGGCCGGACCGACCTCGGCAAGCAGAAGGCGCGCCTGGCCATCCCCGACGACGGTCGGCGCACGCTGGCCGACGCCGTGATCGGCGCCGACATGTTCCTCGGCTGCTCGGTCGCCGGCGTGCTGACGCCGGACATGCTGCGGACGATGGCGGCCCGCCCCATCGTGTTCGCGCTGGCCAACCCCGACCCCGAGATCAGCTACCCCGACGCCATCGCCGCCCGGCCCGACGTCATCGTCGCCACCGGCCGGTCCGACTACCCCAACCAGGTCAACAACGTCCTCGGCTTCCCGTACGTGTTCCGCGGCGCGCTCGACGTCCGCGCCACCTCGATCACCGAGGCGATGAAGGTGGCGACCGCCAAGGCCCTGGCCGCGCTGGCGCACGAGCCGGTGCCGGAGTCCGTCGTCGCCGCCTACGGCGGCAAGCCGATCAAGTTCGGGCCCGACTACTTCATCCCCAAGCCGTTCGATCCGCGCGTCCTGTGGTGGCTGGCCCCGGCGGTGGCCGAGGCGGCGATGGCGTCGGGCGCGGCCCGCCTGCACTTCGACGTGGCCGAGTACCGCGAGCAGCTCATCTCGAAGTCGTCCAACGCCGCGTTCTCGATCATGCGCAACATGGGCAAGGCGGCCCGGCGCGAGCCCAAGCGCATCGTCTTCCCCGACGCGGCCAACCCGCGCGTGCTGCGCGCGGTGCAGCAGGTGGTCGAGGAGGGCATCGCCCAGCCCATCCTGCTCGGCCGCTCGGCCGAGATCGAGCGCATGTGCAGCGAGCTCGACCTCGACCTGCTCGACCGCGGCGCCCGCCTGATCGACCCGCGCACCTCCGACGCCGCCCATGGCTACGCCGACCGCCTGTACGCGCTGCGCCAGCGCAAGGGCGTGACCCTGCCGACGGCGCAGAGCCTGGTGTCGAAGAGCAACTACTACGCGGTCATGATGGTCGAGCGCGGCGACGCCGACGGCGTGGTCACCGGGCTGCGGCTCAACTACCCCGACTCGGTCCGGCCGGCGCTGCAGGTGTTCGGCCTGCAGCCCGGCGTCCACGCCGCGGTCGGCATGTACATGATGGTGCTCAAGAACTCGGTCAAGTTCTTCGGCGACGTGGTGTTCAACATCGACCCCGACGCCAGCGCGCTGGCCGACATCGCCGTGCAGATGGCCGACTGCTGCGCCAACCTGGGCGTCACGCCGCGGGTGG
Source organism: Kofleriaceae bacterium (assembly GCA_018058095.1). GTDB lineage: Bacteria > Myxococcota_A > Polyangia > Haliangiales > Haliangiaceae > JABFXX01. The sequence continues at coordinate 29,929 of JAGPCO010000018.1, read as the reverse complement.
CGATGATCTCGTACTCGAATTTCGGCTCGGTCCGCTCGCCGGAGGTGGCCAAGATCGAGCGCGCGGTCGAGCTGGTGCGCGCGCGCCGGCCCGACCTCGAGATCGACGGCGAGATGCAGCCGGAGATCGCCCTCGACGGTGAGCGTCGACGCGAGCACTACGGCTTCTCGCGCCTGCAGCGCAACGCCACCGTGCTGGTGTTCCCGACCCTGGGCGCCGGCAACGCCGCCTACCAGACCCTCAAGGCGCTCGGCAACGCGTCGGCGGTCGGGCCGATCTTGCTCGGGCTCGGTCGCCCCATCGCCGCGCTGCAGAGCGACTCGTCGGTCGACGAGATCGTCAACATGACCGCCTACGTGGTGACCCAGGCCCAGGCCCGCGACCACCAGGCCCAGGCCGCCGAGGCCAAGCCCGCTTGACCGACGACGATCGCCGCAAGGATCAGGACACTCACACCGAGATCCTGCCCGGCAGCAAGGAGCCGACCTCGCTGTCGCAGTCGAGCTCGCTGGCGCTGTCGGCGGCCCAGGGCGCCGAGGCCTCGCAGCAGGCACACTCGCAGTCGCAGTCGATGGCTGGCTCGGCGGTCGGCGACGAGCCGGCGCCGGCGCAGAGCACCGACCTGGTCGGGCGGACGCTCGGCAAGTTCGCCATCGTCGAGCGGCTCGGCCGCGGCGGCTCGGCCGACGTGTACCGGGCCGAGCAGCAGGCGCTGGGCCGGTCGGCGGTGATCAAGGTGCTGCGGACCGACATCCGGCAGACGCCGCAGCGGGTCGAGCGGTTCCTGCGCGAGGCGACGCTGGCGGCCCGCCTCGACCACCCGTACGCCGCCCACATCTACGCGTTCGGCGTCGAGCCGGACGGCCTGATGTGGATCGCCATGGAGTTCGTGCGCGGCACCACGCTCGACGAGCTGGTGGCCCGACGCGGCCCGCTGCCGCCGACGGTGTTCGCCCCGCTGTTCGAGCGCCTGTGCGAGGTCGTGCACGGCGCCCACGAGCTGGGCGTGATCCACCGCGACATCAAGCTGGCCAACGTCATGGTCATCGAGCGCTCGGGCCAGCTCCTGCCCAAGCTGCTCGACTTCGGCATCGCCAAGGCCACCGCGGCGTTCGATCCGGGCGACCTGCCCGACGGCGCGCTCGATCCGACCTCGGCCAACGTCACCTCGCAGGGCGCCACCATCGGCTCGCCGCCGTACATGGCGCCCGAGCAGTGGTCGGACCCCGGCAACGTCGACCGCCGGGCCGACATCTACGCGCTGGCGGTGTTGTGCCACCGCTGCCTGACCGGGCACCCGCCGCTGTGGGCCACGACCCGGGCCGACTGGGCCCAGGTCCACCTGTACGCCAAGCCGGCGGCGCTGGCGGCCGGCCCGCCCGCGCTGAGCGAGGCGGTCGGGCGGGCCCTGGCCAAGGATCGCGACCAGCGCTACCCCAGCGCCCTCGACTTCGCGGCGGCGGTGCGCAAGGCGGTCGGCGCCGGCGCGGCCGAGAGCCTGCCGCTCCTCGACGGCATGGTGCGCGACGTGTGGGAGCGAGGCGGGCCGCAGCCGCTGGCCGAGGCGGTCGCCAAGGTGGCGGCGGCGGCGACCACGGTCGAGGTCGACAGCGCGCTGCGAGCGCTCATCGACGTGGCGTGCCGGTGGCTGGCGGCGGTCGCCCTGGCCGGGGCGCGCAACGCCACCAGCCAGGACGTGCGCGAGCGGACGGCGGCGCTGTGGGGCCGCGACGACGCGGCGGCCTGGCTCGATCTGGCCACCGCCGCCTGCGCGGCGCGCCCGGCCCTGCCCGAGCTGCCGGCGATGATCGCGGCCACTGCCGAGCTGCGCCGGCTGGCTGGGCGCGGCGGCCGCGGCCGCACCAGCGCCGAGCTGAGCGCCGACGTCGGCGCGCTGGCGGCCGCGCTCGGCCCGCTCGAGCCGCTGCTGGCGTACCGCCTGGTGGTCGGCGGCGAGACCGGCCCCGAGGCGTGGATGGGCGTGCGCCAGCCGAGCCGGCCCCGCGTCCTGCTGTGGGGCGAGGCGGTGGCGGTCGGCGAGGTGGTGCTGCTCGACGGCACCGGCCGGATCGCCCTGCGCCTGACCCCGCTGGTGCGGGCGCAGCGGCCGCTGCCCCACGCCGACCTCGAGCTGTTCGTGATCTGGCGGACCGACAAGGGCGCGGCCCGGCTGGCGGCGGCGCCGTGGGGCTACGAGCGCGACGACGAGGAGGCCGGCCTGCTGCTGGCCGCGCTCGGCACGACCGACACCGACACCTTCCACGACGCGCTCGAGCAGCGCTCGCCGTATCCGGGCCTGGCCGCGTACGGCGTCGACGACGCCGGCCGCTTCTTCGGGCGCGAGCGCGAGATCGACGCCCTGGCCAACCGCCTGGTGCGAGCGCCGCTGGTCGCGGTGGTCGGCCCATCGGGGGTCGGCAAGTCGTCGTTCGTCCACGCCGGCCTGGCCGCGCGCCTGCGCGACCAGTACACGGTCCTGTCGATGCGCCCAGGCCGGCACCCGGTGGCGGCGCTGTGCGAGGCCATCGCCGCCCACACCGGCCGGCCGTGCCCGGAGGCCGCGGTCGTGCGCGAGCTGACCGCGCTCGGCGAGGAGGCCAGCCGCGGCTGCGCGCTCGTCGTCGATCAGCTCGAGGAGCTGTCGACCCTGGCCGGCGACCCCGCCGAGGCGACCCGCTTCGCCCAGCTGCTGGCCGGCGCCGCCCACGGCCCGTCCGCGCCGGTGCGGATCGTTGCCACCCTGCGCGACGACTTCGCCAGCGTGCTGGAGTCGATCGACGGGCTGCGCGGCCGGTTCGAGGTGTTCGTGCTGGCGACGCCGCCGCCGGAGGCGCTGCGCCGCATCCTGATCGAGCCGGCCCGGCGCGCCGCGGTCGCCATCGAGGGTGGCCTGGTCGAGCAGATCGTCGGCGAGGTCGCCGGTCGTGCCGCGGCGCTGCCGCTGCTGTCGTTCACCGCGGCTCGCCTGTGGGCCACGCGCGACACCAAGTCCCGGCTCATCACCCGGGCCGCGTACGACCAGCTGGGCGGCGTGGCCGGCGCGCTGGCGCGGTATGCCGACGAGGTCTACGCCAACCTCGGCAAGCGCGAGCAGCAGCTGGCGCGCGAGGTGTTCGCGCGCCTGGTCGCGCGCGACGGCACCCGGGTCCCGGTGGCGCGGTCGGAGCTGGCCGCGCTCGACGCCGGCACGGGCGCGCTCGACCGCCTGATCGAGGCCCGCCTGCTGGTCGTGCGCGACGGCGAGCCGGAGGTCACCGCTGGCGGCGACGCCGGCGCGGCCAGCGACGACGACCTGGTCGAGATCGTGCACGAGTGCCTGGCCGAGCGCTGGCCACGCCTGGTGCGGTGGCGCAGCGAGGAGGCGTCCGATCGCGCCGCCCTCGACGACCTGCGGGCGGCGGCGCGGCGCTGGTACGATGGCGGGCGCCGACCGGACCTGCTCTGGCGCGGCCAGGCCGTCGGCGACCTGCGCCGGCTCCTGGGCCACAACCTGACCCTGGCCGATCGCGAGCTGCGCTTCGCCGACGCTTGCATCCAGGCCGAACGACGGGCCGGTCGGCGCCGGCGCAACCTGGTGGTCGGCGCGCTGGTGGTGATGGGCGCGGTCGCGGCGGTGATGGCCCTGCTGATGGTGGCGGCCCGGCGCAGCCGGACCCAGGCGACGGCGTCGGCTGGCCAGGCCCGGGCCGCGGCGTCGCTGGCCGAGCAGCGCCTGGCCAGCAACCTGTACGCGCAGGGCCGCCGGGAGCTCGGCGCCGGGGCGTGGATGACGGCGGCGCCGTACCTGGCCGAGGCGGCCCGACGTGGCATCCACGATCCCGGCCTGCACACGCTGCTCGGGCTGCTCGCGCGCGCGTGGGCGGGCCAGCGCCTGGCCGATCGCGACCCCGCCCTCGACGCGCTGGTCGCACCACCACACGGTCGCTGGGTGATGGCGCTGGCCGGGCGGACCGGCGTCGCGCGCTGGTGGGACCCGGCCGGTCGCCCGAGCGGGACCCACTCGGTGCCCGGCGGCGCCGGGCAGGTGCTCGGCGCCAGCGCCGACGGCTCCACCGTCTTCATCGGCCACGTCGGCGGGGTGACCGCGCTCCGCCCCGACGACGGGCAACACCGCGAGCTGGCCATCGACCCGGTCCCTCGGGCGATGTGGTCAGGCCCCGGCGCGGGCGAACTCACGCTGGTGTACGGCGAGGGCTTCGACGTCGTAGACGCCACCGGCGCACGCCGGCCCGGCGGCCGGCTCGACCTGAGCGAACGCACCGAGGTGATGGCGGCGCCGGGTGGCGTCGGCCTGGTCAGCCTCGATCGAGACCGTGGCGTGGTGCTGACCCGGACCGATAGCGGCGACACCCACGTGCTGGTCGAGCCGGCCGGCGCCGTCGGTCAGGTCCTGATCACCCCGACCCGGATCCTCACCATCGGCGAGCGCGAGGTGCGCAGCTTCGACCCCGACGGCGCCGGTCGCGCCCGCTGGGCCATCGACCGTCCGCGCCTGGCCGCGGTCAGCGCCAGCGACGACGCGCTCGTGGTGCTCACCGCCGGCAACCAGCTGGAGCGGTTCACGCTCGACGGTGAGCGCCAGGGCGTGGCGGCGGTCGACGGCGCCGGCGTGACCGCGCTGGCGGTCGGCCCGGGCGGAGCATCGGTGTGGGTCGGCGACGAGCGCGGCGTGGTCCGCCACCTCCAGCACGGCCGGGTGGTCGACTACGTGCCGGCCTTGCCGACCGCGATCGCCCAGCTGGCGCTGACCGCCGACCTGGCCATGGCCTTCGCCCCCGGCGCCGGCCTGACCGCGCAGGCGCGGTCCGAGCCGCTGCTGCGCCGGGCCGCGCTGCCGTGCAGCCCGGAGCGCGTGAGGTCCCACGTCGACGCCGTGGTGCTGGGCTGCCCCGATGGGCGCGTGCTGGCCTGGCTGGCCGGCCCCGACGCCGGCCCGATCCGCATCCCGGCCGACGCCGACGGAGTCAGCCGCGCCGACGACGCGGTGGCGTACCAGGCGACGACGCACCGGCTCGCCGTCGGCGTGGCCCATGGCGTGGTGCTGCTCAACCCGCGCGGCGAGCTGACCGCGCGCCTCGAGCTACCGAGGCTGGCCGGGCGCCGGGTCGACGCCCTCGCCTTCCGCGCCGACGGCAACCTGGTCGTCGCCTACGGCGGCCAGGTGCTGGCCTGGAACGTCGCGACCCCCCACGCCGAGCCCATCGCCGCCGAGGCGCTGGCGACCGAACGGGCCACCGCCCTGGCCGTCGTCGGCGACCTGCTGGTGGTCGGCACCGAGGCGGGTGAGCTGCTGGCGCTCGAGGGCGACCGCATCACCCACCAGCTCACCCTGGGGCTGACGCCGCGCCTGCTGGCGGTCAGCGCCGACGACCGGCACCTCCTGGCCGGGGCCGACGAGCGCGGCAGCGCGCTGGTCGAGGTGTCGACCTGGAGTCGGGTCCGGCAGCTGCCGATGGCGGCGCCCGCGGTGTTCGCCGCCGGCGGGGCCCTGCTCGCCACCGCCGACCGTGGCGAGCTGGTGCTGCTCGACACCGCGACCGGGATCGAGCTGGTCCGGACCGGCGCGCTCGGGTCGGACCTGCGCCTGGTCCTGAGCGCGCCCGGCGGAGACCTGCTGCAGCTCGTCGGTGACGAAGACGTGGCCACGCTGGTCCTGACCCCGGCCGGGACGGCGCTGAGCGACCTGGTCGGGGTCGTCGCCTGTCACGCCCCGCTCGCGGTGCGGGACGGCGCGCTCGAGCCGACCGCGGTCCGCTGCCAGTAGGCGTCCGGACGGCCGCGTGGCCGTCGCTGCGCGCGGCCGGCCGGTCAGCTGCCCGCGGCGCAGCGAGCCGCCTCGCACACCGTGGTGGCGCCGGCGCAGTCGAAGTCGATCGTGCACGCGCCGCCGACCTGCACCGTGCCGATCAGGACGGTGTCACAGGCGGCCGGCAGGTTCGAGGTGCCATCCCAGTACTGGGTGCAGGTCCCGAAGTCGAGCCCGCTCACGCAGGTCGCGGCCGCCGCGCTGTCGAAGGTGATCCGACCGGCGGTGACGCTGGTGACGATCTCGGCGAACTGGAACGCCTCGGCCGAGACGCTGACACACTCGGCCTCCGAGGCGCCGAACGCCTCGGCGAAGGTGACGCCGGCGTCGGTCGGGAACGAGCCCTGGCACTCGAACGCCTTGCCGCAATCGGCCGCCGAGAAGGTGTCGAGGTAGGCCGCTGCGTTGTCGCCGTCCCCGCCACCGCCACCACCGCCGCCGCCACCACCACCGCCGCCACCGTTGCCGTTACCGCCGCCGGTGCCATCACCACCCCCACCACCATCATCTGGATCGTCGATGCCGCCGGCGCAGCCAGTCAGGGCCAGGGCGAGGGTGAGGAGCAGCGTCGTGAGCTTGGTCATGGGAACCTCGGGTGTGGGTGCTGCTGTCGGTTGTGCAACCACCTGGCCAAGTCGCAACTCGTCGATTCCCCTCGCAACCGGGGTGCGACACTCGAGGCCGGATTGCCGGCCTCGGGCGGCAACCCTGGCGGGGGCACACCTCATGCAGCGGGGCGCCCGGTACGACACCATCGGAGGGGCAAATGCGTGGAACCTCGCTCGCGACCTGGGCTGCGTTGTGCCTTGCTGTCACGTTGCCGCGGGCCGGGTGGGCCGAGGATTCACTCGCCGCCGGCGCGGCGGCCTATGCTCCGCACCACACCTGGGGTCCGACCGTCCGCGTCGGCACCACGGTCGGACCGGTCTACGGCCGCCGGCTCGACGCCCAGGCGGTCGGCGGCACCGTGGCGGCCGGGCAGCGCCTCGGCCGGGTGACCCTCGAGGTCGAGCTGGCCTACCTGGCGTTCCAGGAGCTCGGGCCGTCGTCGCTGGCGCTGGGTGAGGCGCTCCGGCTCGGCGGCATCGTCCGCGCCGACGTCCTCCGCGTCGGCTCTGCGTGGGTCGGGCCCAACTCCATGCTCGCGCTCACCACCGAGGTCGGCGCGGCCCGCCAGCACGACACCTGGTACCCGGCCACGGCGAACGAGGTGCCGCGGGTGGTGCTCGACGGCGGCACCCACTCCGAGGCCCACGTCGGCGTCGGCGTGATGATCGATCACCGGTTCGAGCGGCCGCGCGGCATCCCCAACCGGGTCGGCTGGCTGCTCGGCTGGCGCCTCAACGGCGCGCCCGACGCGCCGACCGGGTACGCGGTGTGCCGCGGCGTGGCCTGCGCCGCCGGCGGCACCACGCCGATGCGGCGCGAGTACCAGACCTCGCTGCAGTTCACGTCCAACCTGGCGTTCAGCTGGTAGGCGCGCCGCCGGCCGGCGCGATATCGTCGCCGCGATGTCGAGCGCAGGCGCCGGATCGACGGTGTGGGGCGAGGCCCTGGCCGCGCCGCTGCAGGTGCTGCACCTGGTGCTGGCGGTGGCGGCGGTCGGCGCCGCGACCCACCTGGTGGTGTGGCTGCGCGGGCACCGGCGCGGGCGGCCGCGCCGGCACGCCGCGGCGCGCCGGTTCGCGGCCATCAGCGCGACCCTGTGCGTGGCGACGTTCGTGCTCGGCCTCGTCATCTACCCGACCTACCGGACCCGGGTCCGGGCCGAGTACCTCGACCAGCCCACGGTGCTCGCCGACGAGCTCGGCCGGGCCCAGGTGGTGCGGGCCGAGCTGGCGACCCGGCACGGGGTCGAACCCGGGCCACGCGAGGTCAGCCCCGACGTGGCGCGGGCGCGGGCGCTCGGCGCGGCCCGGCTGACCCGCTGGTTCGACATCAAGGAGCACTGGGCCGCGCTCACCACGCTGCTGGCGGCCTGCGTGTTCGTGGTGCTGGCGGCCTGGCGCACGCCACGCCGGACCAGCGACGACGGCGCCGACGAGGAGGCCGACGCGGGCGATGCCGCCGTGCTGGGCCCGATCGCGTTCTGGGCCGCGACCGTGGCCGCGGCCGGGCTGTGGGCGTGTGCGATCATCGGCGTGGTGCTGAGCAACACGCGCGCGATGTGAGGCCGCAGCCGCACGGCGAAGCCGCGCGTCCTCAGACGTGCATGTCCACCGCGAGCCAGATCTCTCGCCCGCCCACGCCGTCGATCAGGTGACACGGCCAGGCCCACGGTGGTCGGCCGGCGAGGAAGGGCGCGGCAGGCGCGTCGCCCAGCGCGGCCACGGCCTCCAGGCGGGCCTCGTTCAGCGCCCGCCGGTGGTCGGCCAGGATGCCCGGCAGGTCGGGCGGGGGCGGCGTGACCGCCGGCGCTACCAGCAGGAAGCGCTCGCGCAGCTGCGCCGCCGACAGCGTGTGCAGCAGCTGCGTGGTCGCCCGCGCCTCGGCGGACGGTGCGCCGAGCTGGATCGGCTCGACCCCGTCGAGGCCCAGATGCGCCCACACCGCGATCCAGGCGGCCTGGATCCAGGCCTCGATCGAGGCCCAGCGAACGGGCGCGGCGCGCGCCGCCTGCTCGCGGGCGGCCTGGTCCGCGGGGTGCTCGTCCTGCACCTCCCACCCCTCGCGCTCGCGCACGCGCACGCCCTCGCCGTCGTGCGCCATCACCCAGCTCCACCAGTTGTCCGCGCTGCCATGCGCGTCGACGTGCGCCTGGACGCACGCGAGCGCGTCCTCGAGCGAGTCGGCCCTGACCCGTGCCCACTGGAGCTGGTGCATGGACGCGCCTTGTACCGTACTCCGGGTCCGGACGCAGCAAGGGGGCCGGTCAGGCCCCCCGTTCGCTGCCGCCCGCCCCGGGGTCGCCGGGTCAGGCGCGCGTCAAGCTAGTGTGAAACGCAAACACCTTCGCTCCGCGCCGGGTGGCGCGCCGATCAGGTCGGCGACGCCGTGTGGCGCCGGATGAAGGTCGGGACGTCGAGCTCGCTGTCGCCGTCGAGGTCGGGCGCCAGCACGTTCTTGAGGCTGGGCCGCGGCAGCGCCTTCTTGCGGTCGGCCGGCTGCACCAGCGGGGTGCCGTCGACCGGCTGCGGGCCGGAGCCGGTGGCCATACGCGCCGACGGCTCGGCCTCGACCACCGGTGACTCGTCGAGCTCGCCCAGGGCGCGCTCGATGGCGCCGGCGTCGGTGCTCTCGCCGCTCCAGGTGATGTTGATCTCGGGCTCCTCGACGACCATGGCCGGGGCCGGGCGGAAGCCGGGCTCGGTGCTGGTGCGGCGTGGCGCGACCGGCGAGGCGTACTCGCGGGTGACCTGGCTCGACACGTCGTACGGCAGCGCGATCTGCTGGGCGCTGTGGCGACCGCTGCTGCGGTGCACCGCGACCGGGGCCGGCTCGATCACCGCCGTGCGCGCCGCCTGGTTGAACCCGGTGGCGATGACGGTGATGCGGACCTCGTCGGAGATGTTGGGATCGATCACCGAGCCGAAGATGATGTTGGCGTCCTCGTGCGCGGCCTGCTGGATCAGCGACGACGCCTCGTTGACCTCGTGCAGGGTCAGGTCGGGGCCGCCGGTGATGTTGATCAGGATGCCGGTCGCGCCGTCGATCGACACGTCCTCGAGCAGCGGCGAGCTGATCGCGGTCTCGGCCGCCTCGATGGCGCGGCGCTTGCCGCTGCCGACGCCGGTGCCCATCAGGGCGCGGCCCATGCCGCTCATGATGGTGCGCACGTCGGCGAAGTCGACGTTGATGAGGCCGGGCACGGTCATCAGGTCGCTGATGCCCTGGACCGCGTTGAGCAGGACCGAGTCGGCCTTGCGGAAGGCCTCGACCATCGACGTGCCCTGGCCGACCAGCGCGAGCAGGCGGTTGTTGGGGATGACGATGAGGGTGTCGACCGCCTTCTCGAGGCGCTCGATGCCATCGACCGCCTGGCGGCCGCGCTTCTTGCCCTCGAAGCCGAACGGCTTGGTCACCACGCCGACGGTCAGCGCGCCGCAGTCGCGCGCGACCTGGGCGATGACCGGGGCGGCGCCGGTGCCGGTGCCACCACCCATGCCGGCGGTGACGAACACCATGTCGGCGCCGGAGATGACGTCGGCGATCTGCTGGATGCTCTCCTCGGCCGAGCGGCGGCCGACCTCGGGGTTGGCGCCGGCGCCCAGGCCCTTGGTCAGCGCGTCGCCGAGCTGGATCTTGTGGGTCGCCATGTTGGCCTCGAGGGCCTGCATGTCGGTGTTGGCGACCACGAACTCGACGCCGTCGAGATTCCCCGCGATCATCGTGTTGACCGCATTGCCACCGCCGCCACCGACGCCGATGACCAGGATCTTGGCGTGACTGACCTCGTCGAATTCGATGAGTCCCATTGCTTGGTTTCTCCCCGTTGGTAAAGCCCATATGAAAGGGGGCGATCCCCTCGGGCAACTTTTTCATCGCGACGCCCGTACTTTTCTTGCGATCCGGATCTCCCCGCGCATTTTTCTTGGCGCCGATCGAGCCGACGCGAGGCGCCGGGTGCGGGTGCGGGCGTGCACCGGCGGAATACGCAAAGGCCGCGCCGGCCGGCGTCGGGCCGGGCCGGCTGGGGCGGGAGCGCTATCCTGGTGGTGGATGCAGCGCCCGTGGAACCCCTACGTCACGCCGCCAGCGCCGCCGCGGCCGGGCCTGACCTGGCGCGGAGACGAGCGCCCAGCCTGGGTGGCCAGGGCGAGGCCGGTCAGCGGCCGGCTGGTGCTGGCGCGCTGGGTCGAGCGGCTGCACCGGGTCGGGCGCGGGCGGCGGGTTGGCGCCGCGCAGGCCTGAGCCGAAGCGTTCACGGCGTCGGTCGGGCACGGCCACGGGCCCAGATCGGGCACGGGCACGGGCACGGGCACGGGCACGGGGCAGGCTGACCTCGAGCCGCCTGCGGCGTCTCGAGACAGCCTGCTAGAACATCTCGCTCAACCGCGAGAAGGCGCGGCGGAACATCCCGCGCGGCATCGCCTCGGTCGCGACCGACCGCGACGGCATGACCCGGCCCTGGCCGGCGCCGAACTGGACCAGGCCGACGCCGGTGGCGAAGGCCGGGCCCTTGACCACGTCGACCAGGCCGCCGATGCGGATGGGCAGGCCGCGCCGGGTCGGCAGGCGCAACACGTGTTCGCCCACCTCCTGCATGCCCTCCATCGCGGTGGCGCCGCCGGTCAGGACCACGCCGGCGGCCAGGCCGTCGAAGTAGCCCGACCGCATCAGCTCCTTGCGCACGTGCTCGAAGATCTCCTCGATGCGCGGCTCGATGACCTCGACCAGCGACAGCCGGGGCAACACCCGCGGCCCGCGCCCGCCGACCGACGGCACCTCCATGGTCTCGCCCTCCTCGACCAGGTCGCGGGTGGCGCAGCCGTACTTGCGCTTGATGCGCTCGGCCGACTCGAGCGGGGTCCGCAGCACGGTGGCGATGTCGTTGGTGACGTGGCCGCCGCCGAGCGGCAGCACCGCGGTGTGGACGATGGCGCCGTCGGCGTAGACCACCAGGTCGCACGTGCCGCCGCCGATGTCGACCACCGCGACCCCGAGCTCCTTCTCGTCGTCCTCGAGCACCGCCTGGGCCGAGGCCAGCGGCTCGAGCACGATGTCGGCCACCTGCAGCCCGCACCGGTTGGCGCACTTGACCACGTTCTGCGCGCTGGTCACCGCGGTGGTGACGATGTGCACCTTGGCCTCGAGCCGGACCCCGGCCATGCCGAGCGGGTCGCGGATGCCGTCCTGGTCGTCGATGAGGTACTGCTGCGGCAAGACGTGCAGGACCTCGCGGTCCATCGGGATGGCGACGGCCTTGGCCGCCTCGATGACCCGGGCCACGTCGGCCTCGCGGACCTCCTTGTCCTTGACGGCGACGATGCCGTGCGAGTTGAGGCCACGCACGTGCGCGCCCGAGATGGCGGCGTACACGGTGGTGATCTCGCACCCGGCCATGTTCTCGGCCTCGTCGACCGCCTGCTGGATGGCGGCGACCGTGGCGTCGATGTTCACGACCACGCCGCGGCGCAGGCCACGCGACGGCGCCGTGCCGATGCCGATGATGTCGATCCCGTCATCGGTCACCTCCCCTGCGATGCAGGCGATCTTGGTGGTGCCGATGTCGAGGCCGACGATGATCTCGTTGCTCTTGGGCTTGGCCATGGCGGGTACTTCAGTCCTTGGCGAAGGCGACGATGACCTGCTCGCTACGGGTCGAGCGGTCGAGGTGGATGGTGTGGGCCCGGGTGCGCTCGTCGGCGCCCAGGCTGGCCCAGGCCAGGTCGAACCTGGCCAGGCGCGCCGGCAGCTGCTCGGGCGACGGCGCCCCGAGCTGGACCGCCAGGCCGGTGGTGGTGAGTAGCGTCAGGCCGCGGCCGGCGTCGACGTCGACGCCGTAGACGGCCGGACGCGCCGACGAACCGGCCGGGGCCGACCAGGCGGCGATGGCCGCCAGGGCCTCCACGGCCGAGCTGGCCACGGCGGCGCGGTCGGCGGCGTAGTCGGCGCGTTCCCAGCCGGTGATGACCGGCAGGGTCGCGGCGGCGGTGCGATCGGCGCGCTGGAACGGGTGCCCGCTGGCGTCGGCCAGGTACAGCTCGCCGAGGTCGAGCAACGCCACCGCGTGGCGCTCGCGCACCTCGACCACCAGGGTCGACGGCAGCTCGCGTCGGACCTCGGCGGCGGCGACCCAGCTGACCGCGCGCAGCGTGGCCTCGGCCCGCCGCACGTCGGCGGTGAAGACGTTGTCGCCCAGGTCCACCGGCAAGAGCGCGCGGACCTCGTCGGCGCTGTGCGCGGACACGCCGCGCACCTCGATGGTCTGGATGCCGAAGCGCGGTGAGTGGGTCAGGAAGCGGATGCCGAGGTAGGTCAGCGTGACCACCCCGGACACGGCGCCGAGCACGGCCAGGGTCGGCGCCGAGCGGCGCAGCCCGCGGCCGCAGGCGATGGCCACGACCTTGGGGCCGGGCAGGCGGCGCCACACCGACGGACCGCGCCGCCGGTTCCGGGCCGGGCGATTGATCACCAGGCGCGACGCCGCCGGGACCTCGGACGAGGCCAGCTGCGAGCGCGGCCCTGGCCGGCGGGATCGATCCATGATGGCGAAATTGCGCATGCCCCCGAGGAGCGGGCAAATTTTTGCCGTCCGCCACGCACGATCTTTTCGCCGACGGGCGCGGCGACGAGATCTCGCCCGCACGGGCGTTCAGGTGGGAGCGCGGCGCCAGCGCGCCGCCGGCCAGGCTCGATCAGTCGTCGGCGTCGCGGAAGCTCAGCTTGACCCGGACCCCGCCATCGTCACGGCTGGTTCGAGCCACCGGCTCGTCGTCGTCGGGGACCAGCTTCACTTCCGGTCGCCGGGCCGCCGGCGTGGGCTTCTTCTTCTTGGGCCGGGCCGGGGCCTTGCGGCGCGGCGCCGGCGCCGGCTTCTTCTTGGCGGGGGCGGCAGACGTCGGCTTGAGCTTGACGACCTGCGCACCCGCCGAGCCGGCCGGGGCCAGCAACCCGAACGCGACGGCCATGACCAGCGTCAGCTTCGACATCGTCGGTGATCCTGCCACAGCCCCGGCCCCGGCGCAGGGGCTTTGTCGCGAGCCACGCCGGCCGGTCACGGCGACGGCAGCTCGGGCTCGCCGCAGCGGTCGGGCCCCTCGAAGCGCTCGATCGACGCCAGGGTGAGGCGGCCGGCCACCGTGGCCAGGCCGAAGCTGAAGCGCACGCCGGTGCTGGGGTCGACGCAGGGGGAGGCCCGGCACCCGGCCAGGGCGGTGACCAGCTCGTCGTCGAACGGCACCACCTCCACCTCGCTGGCCGGCGTGGTGGTGACCGTGCGGGTCATGCGTGGATCGCCGTCGCCGTCGTCGGGCGCGTCGTCGAGCTGGGTCGGGTCGTACACGCGCTCGATCACGGTCAGCCCGCGCGGGGCGATGAGCCCACGCGGCAGCGGCGCCGGCCCCTCGGCGTGGACCAGCAAGCACAACGTACGCAGCAGGTCGGCCGGGCGGCGGCTGGCCGGGGCCCGCGGCAGGTGACCGACCTTGCCGAAGCTGGCCAGGGCCTCGGCCGCGGCCATGGCCACGCCGCAGTCGGGGTCGGCGCTGCCCTTGACCAGGCCCGCCTCGAGGTCGCGCGGCAGCGCGGTCGCGGTGACGTCGAGCAGGCTGACCAGCTCGGTCAGGGCGTGCAGCCGGGTCGCCGGCCGCAGGCGCAGGTCGGTCAACGCGGCCAGGTAGGTCGGGCGCGCCAGCCCGGCGTCGATGGCCTCGACGGCGCCGTCGAGGTGCCAGTCGCGCGCCGCGGTGATCATGGCGGCGTCGGACAGCCCGCCCAGGTTGTCGTCGGCGGCGCGGTCCTGGCCGGCGGCCTTGGCGGCGGCGACGAGGCGCAGCCGCACCGGCTCGGGCGCGTCGATGGCCGCCTCCAGCACGGCGTCGGCCAGCGCCGGCTCGGGTGGCCCGATCCGGACCAGCTGCTCGAGGGTCGGCGCCAGGGCGACGACGTCCTCGGTCGACAGCCGCTCGATCGCCCACAGCGCGACCTGCCTGCGCAGGCACGGGTCGTCGAGGGTGGCGGTCGGCGCCACGTCGGCCAGCTCGGCGCCGGCGCCGGCGCGACAGCCGACCGGGGCCTGGTGCACCCGGGTGCACACGAAGTTGCCGGCGCGCAGCAGGCCGATGGCCAGGGCGCGCGCGGTGGCGTCGTCGGGGATGTCGGCCACCGCCAGGTCCCAGTCGAGCGCGACCGGGACCAGGCGTCGCCACACCGCGGCCAGCTCGGCGTCACTGTCGATGCGGGCGGCGGCCCAGTCGACGCGTGGCGGCGGGCTGGTAGGTGGCGGCGGCTCGCCCTGATCCGGCTGGTCCGCCCCCGGCGCGGCGTCGGCGCTCGCACCGGCCCGCGCTGCGGCTGGCCCGGGCAACGTCGGCCCGGCCCGGCCCGAACAGGCCACGGCGCCCACCAGCAGGAGCAGCGGCGCGGATCTGGTCATGACAGGTCGACACATCGGCGCGGCCCCAGTTTCGCCTGGTCCGGGGCCGGCGCGCCAGGCCCAGGCTCAGTTCAGCCGGATGCTGTCGCTGGCGGCCCGCAGCAGCAGGGTCTCGAAGTCGTCGATGGCGAAGTCGTCGAGCTCGACGCCGTCGGCCAGGTCGGCCGAGGTCGCCTTGACCTCGAGCGCGCCGCTCGGCAGCGGCGCGAAGTCGGTCGGCAGGGTCACGCTGGTGGTGCCGTCGAGGATGGCGATCCCGAACACCTGGTTGCTGGTGCCGCTCCCCGACGAGGTGCTGATCTCGATGATGTCGAGGTCGGCCCCGGCCGAGCGGGCCAGCGAGATGGTGGCGCGATCCGAGGCCAGGCCGGTCGGCGGGGTCAGGAACGCGCCGGCGTCGAGGCCGCTGGCCGAGGCCAGGCCGCGGCGGATGACGACGCTCTCGGCGGCGTCGGCGGCGTCGCTCTCCCTGGCCACCACCAGCAGCTCATAGCTCGAGCCGGTCGCGACCGACAGGCTGGGCACCACCACGGTGGAGGCCGCCGGCGTCACCAGCTGGGTCCGCAGCACCCCGCCCGCGCCGAGGTCGAGGCCGACGACGCCCTGGGCCAGGGTCCACCCGGCCGGCAGCGTGCCGAAGGCCACCGCGGCGGTGGTCAGCTGCGCCGGGGCCAGCAGGTCGAGGCTGAGACCGGCCTGGTTGGTCCCGGCGACGACGGTGATCGGGTTGAGCACGGCGGCGCCGATCACGGCCTGGGTGTCGTCGCTGTCATCGAGCGGCGTGCCGTTGGTGTCGACGTCGACCACGACGGCGCCGAGCGCGATGGTGCCGGTGCGGGCGGCGACCCGCCAGGCGCAGGGGCGTTGCCCCGGGGTGCCGTCGGGCAGGCGGACGCAGGCGCCGGCGGGGAGGTTGTTCGTCCCGGCCGGCTGCTCGATGTCGTTGCCGGCGTCGTCGAGGTTCTTGCCTTGCGAGTACGTCACCAGGGCCACCCGGATGTGGCCCTCGGCCACGGTCTGGTTGTCCCAGCCGGCGATGGTGCCCGACAGCTCGGCCTGCGGCGGGTCCACCATCGGCTCCGGGTTCAGGCCGAGGCCGATGGTGATGTTGGCGCCGCCGACCCCGACCCACATGCCCGAGCCGCGGCCGGTCGCCTTGACCAGGATGGTCTGCGGCCCGACCAGGTCGGCGCCGGCGGCGACGAACAGGCCGGTGGCGTCGGTCGTGCCCTCGATCGCACCGACGCGCACGGTGGCGCCGCTGATCGGGGCGTCGGTGTCCTCGTCGATGACGTAGACGTTGACCTCACCATCGATGCCCGGATCGGACACGCCGCCGCCCGGGATGAGCGTCGGGGTCACGTCGTTGCCGTCGTCGCCGCCACAGGCGGCGGTGACCAGGAGGGCCGAGGCGAGAAGATGCGAAGCTAGGTGTCGGTACATGAACGTTGATCTCCCTGGCCGGTGATCGACTGGCCGCGGCCCCATCAAGCAGGGCACGTGCCAGGGGCCGAGGCTCGTGGTTCCAGCGGGTTGCGGCGCCAGTGCTGGCGGGAAGCTCGACACCGACGGCGCCGGGCATGGCCTGACCGTCGAGGGTGAGGGGAATCGCCACAGGGCAGCGGCGGCGACCACGGGACCCGACCACGATCACGGTGTCGTTCCCGTTCAGGTGCACGGCCACGGCCACGAAGGGCGCCCACGAAACCGTCGACGCTCACGTCGACGCCGGGACCACGCGGCGCCTGACCGCCTGCTCAGCTCAGGCCCTCGACGCGGATCCACGGCCCGGCCGTGTACGGAAACGACTGGTCGTAGTGGATGTGACCGACGTACCACAGCGTCACGTCCTGATCGTCGAGCGGCTCGTGCCCGAGGTAGCCGGCCGGGAACGGCTGCGCGCCGGCCTCGGACCGTGGCGAGAACGGCGCCCACTCGCCGTCGTGGTAGCGCACCGCGAACATCTCGGCGTCGTCCCACACGTGCGGGCGGATGTTGATGGCCGCGCCCGACGCGAAGTCGATCTGGCGCCACACGTTGCCGTGCTCGTCGGCCTCGCCGCCGTACGGGAACCAGCCCTCCTCCTCGACCCGGTTCCACCGGCCGTCATCGAAGCGCTCGATCGCGTCGGCGCCGGCGCCGTCGAGGTCGAAGTCGAACCGCCAGTGCGGGTGGTAGGTGTGGTGGTCGTGGACGCCCGAGCCGTAGATGGTCAGCCACGGGCACAGCCGGCCGTCGTCGTGGAAGCGCCACAGCTGGACGTAGTTGTAGGGCCCGGCCGCGAAGGTGGCCGACAGCTCGACCCCGCCGCGGAACGACTGCACGCGGACGCTGCCGACCAGGGTGCGGGCCCCGAGCGGCACCCACCACGGGCCGTGCGGCTCGGGCGTGTGGTCGGTGTCGACGTCGAGCGACTGCTCCTGGTGGTCGACGGTGACGTACGGCAGCGAGCCCTCCCACAACACACGCCGGCCCTTGTAGTCGGCCAGGTAGATCATGATCCCGGCCGACTCGGTCAGCCGCCAGTGGAAGCGCCAGCCGGCCTCGTTGATGACGTTGCTCATGAGCGCCTCACCACTGCCCGGCCGGGACGACCTGGGTCACCGTGTTGTCGAGGAGGTTGACCACCGCCACCAGCGACGGGTGGCCCTGCGGCCGGCCGAACAGCACGGCGGCCGAGCGCCGGCTGTAGGCGATGTCGTTGGGGGTGTCGGCCCAGTAGTGCATGGCCAGCTGCGGCTCCTCGCCCAGGGTCAGTTTGCTGCGCACGTTGTCGTCGGCCATGGCCACGGCGATGGCCGCGGCCTCCTCGTCGCGCGACAGCATGGGCTGGCTGCGGTTGACGTCGAGGTGTGCGGTCACGCCGGCGTCGAGATCGACGCAGGCGTCGACGCAGCGATCGGCCGCGTAGTCGTACACGACGACCCGGGCCAGGCGATGCCCGGCCAGCGGGTTGGGCGGCTTGACCACCAGCGGCTCGGTGGCGATGACCCGGTAGCGGCCGACCTTGGCCATCGTCGCGACCCGGCGGTCCTCGGTCAGGGTCCGCAGGGCGTCGGCGATCTCACCGGCGGTGAGGGGGGCAAACAGGGTCGGATCGGCCAGGGCCACGTCCGCGGCCGGCCGGGCGCCGCGTCGCCCACCCCGAGGTGGAGGCGCCGCCGCGGGTCGGGCGGCCGGTGCTTTTGCCTTTGATTTCGGCTTCTTGGCCGTCTTGGACGGCTTTTTCGCGGGCATGGCCCCGGCACTATACACACAACCGGCGCGGGCGGCGGCCCGACCACGCCGCCTGGGCGGTCGATCGGCTGGCGGCCGAAAAGTGCCGGCCGGAACACCCGGAGTAGATCGAACCTTGGGTCGGGCCGTGAAAGAGGGCATGAACAAGCTGGTCTCCTCCGTCCTTGGCGCCGCCGTGCTGTCGAGCGCGCTGCTCGGCCTCGGCTGCGCCCGCGCCTACGCCGACCGCCCGGGGCCACGCGCCGCCTGGCAGCCAGCCCAGGCCCTGGCCATCGCTCCGGCCCGGATCCGCGCCCCGTACGACGTGAGCATCCTCAGCGAGGGCGGCGACACGCTGCAGACCTTCGGGCGCGGCGGGCGCTACTACCTGCTGGGCGACACCGGCGAGCGCTACATCATCCGGGTCAGCAACCCGACCGCGCGCCGGATCGAGGCGGTGGTCACGGTCGACGGCCTCGACGTCATCGACGGCGAGGGTGGCGACCTGCACAAGCGCGGCTACGTCATCCAGCCGTACGGCGAGCTCCGGGTCGAGGGCTTCCGCACCTCGACCACCGAGGTCGCGACCTTCCGCTTCTCGTCGGTGGCGAGTTCGTACGCCGGCCGCAAGGGCAAGGCGCGCAACGTCGGCGTGATCGCCGTCGCCCTGTTCGAAGAGGAGGCGCCGCCGCCGCCGCCGCCGCCGCCGCAGATCATCATCGACGAGGAGTACGACGACGACCGCTACTACGGCCCGGTCGGTGGCGCGACCCGCAGCCGCGACGGTGCCGCTGGCAAGGTCGCGGCCAAGCCGGTCGCCCCGTCCGACGGTGATCGTGGCGGAGGTGGCGCCGGCGCCGACTCGGCCGAGGCCGCGCCCTCGATCAGCCGGGCGCCGTCGTCACAGGAGTGCTGCGCCGAGCAGCGGCGCGAGCGGCCTGGCCTGGGCACCGAGTACGGCGAGCAGCGCTACTCGGCCGCGCAGTACACGCGGTTCACCCGCTCCTCGACCCGCCCCATCGCCATCGCCGAGCTGCGCTACAACGACGCCGCCGGCCTCATCGCCCTCGGCATCCCGGTCCAGCCGGTGCCCGACGCGGACGAGATCTCGACCCGCGAGACGGCCGACCCGTTCCCGGGTGACCGCTTCGCCCGCCCGCCCGCCGGCATTCGCTAGCAGGCGTCGAACGCCGCAGGCGTTCTACGCCTGCCCCGTGCCCGTGCCCGTGCCAGATCTGGGCGATCCGTGGCCCCGGCGATCAGCGCGAGCGCGAGCGCCGGCGCCGCGCCACCGCGGCGCCGACCAGCCCGAGCCCGAGCAGCAACTCGGCCGGCTCGCCGCCCGCGGCACAGCCGCCGGTCGTGCCGCCGGTCTCGCCGCCGCCGATGCCAGCGTCGGGGTTGGCGTTGCCGCCGCCGCCCGCGTCGGGCGTGCCGCCACCTGGGTTGGCGTCGGGCGCGCTGGCCGACAGCACGACGTCGATACACTGGAAGTAGATGTCGTTGGCCGCCGGGTCCGGGTAGTTGATGCTGTACGGCGGCTTGTCGGTCATCAGCTGGATGACCTGGATGGTGCAGTTGGTGCACTCCATGTTCGGCAGCGTGATGTCCTGGCTGTAGGTGCCGGCGCCGCCGGCCGCGTCGGGGATGAGGTCGACCAGCACCAGCGGATCGATCCCGAGCGTGGTGTCGGTCGCCGTCGGCGGCAACCCGAAGGTGTCGCCGTTGGGGTTGAAGCTGACGCGGTAGTGGCCGGGGTGGTTGATGGTCTCGTGCCAGCGCAGGGTGACCGTCGCCCCCGGCGCGAACACGTGGCCGACCCCACGCGGCGTGGTGGTGTTGCCGCAGTGCATGGTCTTCTGGTCGAGCGTCCGCGCCGTCGGGAAGTCCATCTCGATGTGGGCGCGCGCCACACCGGCGGTGATCGCGGGGACGGACAGGGTGGCCGCGGCGAGCAGGATGGGGCGAACGAGGCGGGGCATCATGCCGCTACGCTATCACCGGGCTCGGCCGCCGTGGCGCGGAATCGCGCAGCGGGCGCGGTGGCTGCAATCGGTGCGCCGGAGGCCTCGGCATGGCGCGCCGGCCACACGCTCCGTGCGCCGCTCGCTGCTCAGTACGCGCCAGGGATTGCGGGCAGCCCGTCGCACTCACACACGTAGCGGCGGAAGGCCCCACAGTCGAGGTCGTTGAGGCCGCCACCGGCGATCTCGCCGCAGTCCTCGCCGAGGATGTCGTTGGGCTCGCCGCTGTTCCACGGCAGCAGCGCCGGCACGCCGGTGACGGTGCGCCAGGTGCCCTCGTTGACCCGGTCGCTCACGCCGACCCAGAACGTCTCGCCCAGGCGGGCGTCGAGCAGGGCCAGCTCGGCCGCGCTGTCGAGGACCACCAGGTGGGTGCCGGCGCCATCGTCCTCGCAGTCGGCCTCGGCGCCGGTCCAGCGCCGGTACTGGCTGGTGACGACCCGGTAGCGCGAGGCCAGGCCATCGACCGCGACGTAGCCGCCGGGACAGGTCGGCGCGGCGGCGTCCGGCGGCGGCGGCGGCGCATCGACCCCGGCATCGACCGGCGGCGGTGGTGGCGCGTCGACCGCGGCATCGACCGGCGGCGGCGGCGGCGCATCGACCCCGGCGTCGATCGGCGGCACGGACGCGTCGGCCCCGGCGTCGACCGACGGGTCGATCCCACCATCGCTCGGGGCGTCACCGGCCGCACCATCGGCGCCGGTGGCGGCGGCGTCGACCACGAGGGGCGCATCCGCTCCACCGCTCGGCGCGTCGTCAGGGCCGGCCGCGGGCGTGAACGAACACGCCGCCCCGGCGACGGCCACGGCGGCGAGGAGCAACTGAGCGACGGACCCGGGCATCGGCAGCCCAAGCGTAGCAGGCCCAAGCCGCCCCGGATCGTGGCCCGGCGCACGCTCCTGGGTCAGCGGCTCACAGCGATCTGGCGGCGAACGTGTCACATACGGCGAGCTGCCCGGACTGGAAGCCGGTGGTGAACCATCGCACCCGCTGCTCGCTCGAGCCGTGGGTCCAGGTCTCGGCGTCGACCGGCACGCCGGCCTGCTTCTGCAGGCGATCGTCGCCGATGGCCTGGGCCGCGCGCACCGCCTCCTGGATGTCGTCGACGTCGAGCAGCTGCTTGTCGCCGGCGGCCGAGGCCCACACGCCGGCGTAGCAGTCGGCCTGCAGCTCCTGCCGGACCGACAGCTCGTTCTGCGCCGCCTTGCCCTGGCCGCGGCTCCGGGCCCGAACCTTGTCGTCGGTGCCGAGCAGGTTCTGGATGTGGTGGCCGATCTCGTGGGCCAGCACGTAGGCCTGGGCGAAGTCGCCGGGCGCGCCGAAGCGCGAGCGCAGGTCGCGGTAGAAGGACAGATCGATGTAGGCCGACGCATCGGGCGGGCAGTAGAACGGCCCGACCTGGGCGCTGGTGAACCCGCACTGGGTGTCGACCGCGTCGGTGAAGATGTACAGCTTGGCGTTCTGGTAGGTCTGGCCGGCCTCGGCGAACTTGCGCACGAAGGTGTCCTGGATGTCCTTCATCACGAAGCGGATGAAGTCGACCATCTCGGCGTCGGGGTCGGGCCCGCTCGGGGGCACCGGCTGGCTCGGCGTCCCGCCGCCACCCTGCGCCTGCGCGCCCGCGCCGCCGAGGCCACCGAGGCCACCGCCGCCGCCTCCTCCTCCCCCGCCGAGCCCGGGGATGTTCACCCCGAGGGCGGAGGCGATGAGGCCGATCACCACGACCAGGATGGCGCCGCCGCCGCCGAGCTTGGCGGCCGAGGCTGGGCCCCGCGACGCCTTCTGGCCGCGGATGTCGACCACGTCATCGTTGCGGGTGCCGCGCTGCCACTTCATGGCGTGCAGTGTAGAGTCCGCCATGGCCCAAGCCAAGAAGGCGACGACCAAGAGCAGCAAGCCGGCCACGCCGCGAGCGCCGCGCAAGAAGAAGGCCGAGCCGGGTAGCGCCGGGATAACCGCGCTCGAGTGCGGCCAGGGCGTGGTGCCGCCTGGCGTGGTCGCGCTGGGCGCC
The DNA here is from genome assembly GCA_018058095.1 of Kofleriaceae bacterium. Lineage (GTDB taxonomy): Bacteria > Myxococcota_A > Polyangia > Haliangiales > Haliangiaceae > JABFXX01. The sequence goes on along the minus strand of JAGPCO010000018.1, from coordinate 7,835 downwards.
CGCCTGGCCAGCCGCGGCGGTGTCGCGCTGGCCAGCTACCGCGAGCCGCTCGGCGGGCACTGGGTGGTGCTGGCGTCGGTCCCGATCGAGCGGGTCGAGCCGACGCCGTACCAGCGCGAGCTGTCGAAGACCCACGCCGACCGCCTGGCCGAGGTCATCCCCAAGGTCGGCCGCTTCCTCGATCCGATCATCGCGGTCGAGCGCGGCGACGGCTACATCACGCCCAACGGCATGCACCGCCTCGGCGCCATGCGCAGCCTGGGCGCGCGCGCCATCACCGCGCTGATCGTGCCCGAGGCCGAGGTCGCGTTCCGCATCCTCGCCCTCAACACCGAGAAGGCGCACAACCTCAAGGACAAGGCGCTCGAGGCCATCCGCATGGCGCACGCGCTGGCCGCCGAGCCGCTCGCCGCCGGCGGGCGCGAGGTCGACTACGCATTCGAGCTGGAGCAGCCGGCCTACCTGACCCTGGGCATCTGCTACGAGCAGAACGGCCGCTTCTCGGGTGGGGCCTACCTGCCGGTGGTCAAGGCGTGCGACAGCTTCGCCGACGAGCCGCTCGGCAAGAGCCTGGCCCGGCGCGCGGCCCACGCCACCCTGCTGCTCGAGCTCGACGAGGCCGTCGCCGCCGCGGTCGGCCGGCTCAAGGAGGCCGGCTGGAACAGCGGCTACCTCAAGCCCATCGTCGTCGCCCGCATCAACCCGCTCCGCTTCGTCAAGACCAAGCCGGGCGAGGCCCGGCCCGACCTCGACAAGACGCTGGCCAAGATGCTGGCCGGGGCCAAGGCGTTCGACCCCACCAAGGTCAAGGCCGAGGACATCGCGCTGGCCGCGGCGGTCGGCGCCGGCGACGAGTAGCCGTCACGCCCGGTACAGGTAACGCAGCCGGGCCCACAGCTCGAGGGGATCGAACCCGAGCAGGGCGAACGGGTGCGCGCCCGACCGCTCGAGCGCGGCCTGGGCTCGACCGGCCAGGGCGCTGGCGCGGTCACGGGTCGCGCTCGGCAGCAGCCCGGCCAGGGCCCGCGCCCCACGCGCGGCCACCGCCGCCACGGTGGCGCCGCCGAGCAGGCCGAGCAGCCAGGCCGGCGCGGGGTCGATGATGACCCGGCGCGCCGACAGCTCGCGGCCGAGCTGATCGGGCGGCCCGGTCACGATGCGCTGGACCGCGCCGTGCTCGGCGAACACGGCGATGCTGGGACGGGCGATCCGCTGCGTCACCGCGTCGACCACGTCGCCGGTGCGGCTGGCCCAGCGCGCCGCCAGCGCGCGCTCGTCGACCAGGTCGGCGATGGCGCGGTGGGTCGCGACGCGGACCAGGTGGCCACGCCGCTTCTCGGCGATGATCGAGGTGTGGACGGCGCGCTGATCGTCGTCGAACACGTAGCCGACCAGGGTGGTGGCGTCGGGCACCAGCAGGTCGAAGGTGCGCTGCAGGCCGTCGAACCCGGGCGCCGGCAACAGGTCGAGCAGGGCCGGCTCGGTCCACACGCCGCGGCCGGCGACCCGGCGCAGCGCGGCCAGCACCAGCAGGCCTTGCTCGACCCCATCCTGGTCGAAGCGGAGCCGGCGCTCGAGGTCGGCCGACAGCGCGGCGACGACGTCGGTCGCCACCACCACCACCGCCGCCACGTCGAGCGCGCGTGCCAGCGCGGCCAGGTCGCGACTGCTCGTGCCGGCCAGCGGAGGCGGCGCCTCGAGGCGGCCTTCGCCGCCGGCGCCGGCGATGATGACGCGCTCGACCACCGGCGCCGCGCCGCCCTCGGCCGCGGGCTGCACGATGACCAGGGCCCAGCGCGGCCGATCCCACCAGCGCGGCGGCACCAGCAGGCGCCAGCCGTTGGCCCAGTGGCGGGCGTCGACGTCCGCGAGGTCGAGGTCGCGCCCCAGCATGGAAACTCAGGGTAGCATGCCGCCCATGCGTACCCTCCTTGCAGCCTGCAGCGTCTCCCTCCTCCTCGCCGCCGGCGCCGCCGGCACGGCCCGGGCCGGCGGTTCGGCCGGCACCATCGGCGTCGGCGCCGAGGTCCAGCTCAACGGCAGCGTCGGCGGCGTCTCGGTCGACTACGACGGTGGCCAGTTCCACGCCGGCGGCGTGCTCGGCTTCGCCGACAACACCGCTGGCTTCGAGGACACCGACCTGCGCGTCGGCGGGCGGTTCTTCTACCACCTGCACAGCTCGACCCTGGCCGACTTCGGCGTCGGCGGCGAGCTCGGCCTGCGCACGTTCGACGCCGGCGCGGCCGACTTCACCGGGTTCTACCTCGACGCCGGCTTCCAGATCCGGTCGTTCATCTCGACCAACGTCGCCCTCTCCTTCAGCGGTGGCGTGGCGATCGGCACCGCCGACGCCGACGGGGTGTCGCTCGGCGGCAACCTGCTCGGCGGCGCCGGCGTGCACTATTACTTCTTCTGAGCCCGGCGCGTTGCCAGGCCCGCGCAGCCCGGCCCGGTCCGCCCAGGATCAGAGCGCGAGGTCGGGGCCGCGCACCGCCGCCAGCGCCACGTGCTGGAAGCGGAACGCGCGCGCGCGGTCGTAGTCTCCGACCAGCTCGAGCGCCAGCTCGTTGAAGTCGACCACCCGGACCCAGCGGAAGCCACACCCGGCCAGGAGCGGCAGGATGTCGTCACTGCCGAACCGGACCGGTTCACCCAGGGAGCCGACGAAGTCGCGCGCCCCCCGCGCCTGCTCGCCCAGGTCGGCGCCGCTGGCGAAGCGCTTGCCGACGAAGTCGAACACCACCAGCGAGCGCGGATCGAGGCCGGCGGCCAGCCGGGTCGCGGTCGTGCGCACGGCGGCCTCGGTCAAGTACGGCACCACGCCCTCCCACAACACCAGCGCCGGATCGTCGACGCGCAGGCCGGCGGCGATCAGCCTGGCGACCGGGTCGTCGTGCTCGAAGTCGCACGCGACGTAGCGGGCCGCCTCGACCGGGTAACCCGGCACGGCGGCCAGGCGGGCCTGCTTGGCCGCCTGGGTCGCCGGGTGGTCGACCTCGAAGTAGCGCACCCCGGCCCGGGGCAGGCGGGCGGCCCGGGTGTCGTAGCCGGCGCCGAGGATCACGACCTGCCGGGTGTCGAGCTGATCGACGGCGGCGTGGACCAGACGGTCGAGGTACGCGACGCGCAGGGCCAGCCACAGCTCCATGGCCGGGAAGCTGGCGTCGAGAGCGGCGGCGACGGCGTGGCCATCTGGACCGGCCAGCGCCTCGGCGTACGGGTCGACGAAGATCGGGCGCGGCCAGCGCGAGGCCCGGGCCCGGTACGCACACACCATCAGCGCGGTCTGCGAGGGGTCGCTGCCCGGGGTCATCCCTTCTTCTCCAGGTGCGTGGTCAGGGCGTTGTACGCGCCGGTCACCTTCATCGACAGCTCGGTCGCCGCCTTCTGCTTCTGCGGGCTGCCGGCGTGCATGTCGGGGTGGTACTTGCGCATCATCTTGCGGTAGGCGGTCTTGACCTGGGCCAGGTCGGCGCCCATCGGCAGGTCGAGCGTGCGGTAGTGCTCGGCCAGCTGGGCCTCGCTGCTGCCCGGCCGCGGCGGCCGGCTCGACGAGGATGACGACGACGAGCTCGCGCCGGCCGACGACGACGCCGAGGCCCCGCCGCCGGCCGCGGCCTGAGCCCGGACCCGGGCGAACGCCTCGTCGGCGGCCCGCTTGTGCGCGGCCTCCCGCTGCTCACGCTCGCGCCGCACCTTGCCGACCCGCTGCTCGGCCAGGCGGGCGCGCTCGGCCCGTGCGCTGGTGCTGGTGCCGGCCAGCACCGCCAGCGGGTTCTGGTCAGCACCACCCGGGTTGGCCTCACGCGCCGCCCGGCGCGCCGCCAGCTCGCTCGCCAGCATCGCGCTCTCGACGTTCGACAGCGGCTCGTCGTCGACGATCACCATCGACGTCAGCCGGGACAGGCCCGACTGCGCGCTGTCGAGGATGCGCCGGGTGATGCTCACGTCCGGAAATCTACAACAGGTCGGCGCGGCGCGGCGCCGGGCTCGCGCCTCGATGCTCGCTCAGTGACCGGGGTTGAGCTTGCGCAGGGTCGGGTCGACGCTGCTCTGGAAGTACCAGGAGTCGACGCCGCTGTCGTTGTCGAGGTCGCACCGCGCCAGCAGGTAGTACCAGGCCACGCCGGGCGCGGTGAACCCGAACGCGGTCCCCTGCGCGCCGATGTTGCTGGCGTCACCGCCGGCGCCAGCCATGCTCACGTAGACGCAGCGCGCCATCGCCACCGGCGGCTGCACCTTGAGCGCGGCCCAGGTCGCGGGCGGGCTGGCGGTGAGGTCCTGCGCGGTCGTGCCGGTGGTCGCGGCCGGGAAGGTGGTGCCCTCGGCGGCGGAGGTCGACAGGTACACCCCGTTCTCGACCTTGTACGCCTCCTGCCGGGTCGCCAGCTCGGCGAACATCGGCCCGACCTCGGCCGCGCCCTTGGTCTTCTGCGCCTCGCGGAAGAAGCTCGGCACGACCACCGCGGCCAGGATGGCGACGATGGCGACGACGATCATCAGCTCGATCAACGTGAAGCCGGCCATGGGCCGGCGCTCGGGTCGACGCATGCGCGCTACCAACCTTTCAGGACCTGGGGCGCCGCCGCCAGTGGCAGCACGACGATGCGGTGCGGGTTGCGGCTGGCGGCGCCGCGCGCGATGTACAGCGTGGTCGGGCGGCACTGGCCGCTCGGCTGGCAGTCGATCACCACGTTGCTGGTGAGCGCGATTGGCGTGTTGCCAGGGCTGATCCGGGCCGCGGTGTCGTCGCCGACGATGACCAGGTCGCGGGCCAGGGTGGTCTGGCTGACCAGCTGCCAGCCCGAGGTGGTCGCCCCGGTCTCGACCCGGACCTCGAGCCGGACCTGGTGCGGCGGGTTCTGGCTGATCGTGATCCGGGTCCGGGCCGTGAGCGACTCGGCCGCGGCCACGGTCGGCGCGACCGAGCCCCGGCTGACCGCTAGCCGCGCCCCTTCGCCGATGCTCGACGACACCGTGCGCGCCGACGAGGCGACGTCGGCTGGCGTGTCGAGGCTCGGCCCGGCGATGGCGGCGAGCACGGCGATGATCGCCACCACCACCATGAGCTCGGTCAGGGTGAACCCGGCCTGGGGAGAGCGCGCTTGCCTCACAGGTCGGTCCCGTTGGTGTTGCGCAGGACGACCACCGTCGAGGTGGCCCGGTAGATGAAGTCGCCGCGGTAGCGGGGCGGCCGGGTCAGGATCGGCAGCGCCAGCAGGTCGACCCCGCACGGATCGAACTGCGGATTGCCGCTGCAGGCGTGGCCCCAGTCGCCGACCGGGTTGTTGTCGGTGTCGGCCATGACCGTCAGCGGCGGGGTGGCCTCGGCGAAGACCTGCCGGATCGGCGTCAGGTTGCGGCCCTCGACGGTGACGCCGATGGCGATGGGGCGGCCGGTCAGGTTGCCCAGCGTGATCGGGTCCTCCTGGTTGTTGCCCGAGTACCAGTCGCGGATCGGGTCGCCATCCCCGTCGGCGTCGACCAGGTCGCCGGCCTCGAACCGGCGGATGGCGAACTGCAGGTTGGAGAAGCCGATGCCGAGGTCCGACGCCGGCCCGAGCGAAGTCTTGGGGAAGTACACCTGGAGGATGCCGTTGGCGGGGTCGCCCGCGCTGAGCTGGAACTGGGTCACCAGCAGCTTCGACACCCAGACCGTGGCGGACACCGCCAGGTTGGCGCAGTGGGGCATGCCGACCTGGTTGATGGGCGCGCCACCATTGGCGATGTCGAAGTCGATGAGCTGGCCGACCACGCTGTTGGCGCGGGCCATGCAGCCGTCGGGGTTGCCGGGATCGTTGTTGACCAACATCAGGAGATCGCCGGCGACGATGCCGGCGGCCGAGGTCACCGTGACCGTGCTGTTGAGGATGGTGCCGCGCACCGGGTCGGTGTCGGCCCGGCGCAAGATCAGGACGTCGGCGTCGGTGCCGTTGTCGACCTGCACGGCCCAGACCCGCCCGGCCGGCGCCACCGCGGCGGGGACCGCCAGGCCATTGGGCGGCATGCCGCGACCTGCCTGCCGGGCCTCGGCGGCGATGAGCTCGCGCGCGGCCGCGGCCATCTCGGCGATGGCGGCGACCTGGGCCTGGCCGCGGAAGGCGGTGGTCATCCGGAGCTGGATGCCGAAGATGAGCGAGATGAGGAGGCCCGACAGCGCGACCGCGACCATCAGCTCGATCAGCGTGAAGCCGCGCTCGGCGCGGGCCAGCGCCCGTGCGGTCCGGGGTGCCCGCCTCACTGCTCGGCCCTCCCCCGGACCAGCTCGAGCTCGACCTTGCGCTGGTACTGGGTGTTGGCGCTCGAGCCGCCGTCGGCGGCCCACTCGGTGGTGACCCGGAACAGGACCAGATCGGGGTCGAGGGCGCGGGCGGTCAGGCTGCGCGTGTACGACACTCCGCTCGGGCCGGCGATGGCGGCGCCGTACGCCACGGTCCAGCCGGTCGCGGTGATCGCGCTGTTGGCGAGCTCGATCTCGGCCACGGTGCGCTGCTTGATCTCCTCGATCGCGCCCTCGGTCAGGGCCAGGGCCTGGTCGGTCCGACGCGAGTCGAGGCTGCCGCGCGAGGACGCCGTGAAGGTCGCCATCAGGCCGAGCAGGCCGATCATCGTGATGATCACGGTGACCAGGATCTCGACCAGGGTGAACCCACCCTGGTCACGCCTTGGTCGGGCCACGTGTGGCCCTCGCCTGCCGCCGCCTCGGCTCACTGGACCTGCTTCCACCACTGCCGCTTGACCAGCCCGGTGCCGCCGCCGCCGACCGGGGTGGGCGGGCCGCTGCCGCTGCCGGGGTCGCCCTGGCTGGGCGTGCCGACCCGGATGACGCTGCCCTCGAGCGTGGTGGCGTAGATGCCACCGCCGTCGCCGAACAGCGCCGACATGATCGACGAGCCCGAGGCCACCACGAACTGCTGGTCGAGGTCGGCCAGGTCGAGGCCGACCAGCTCGGCGCTGCCGAGGTCGCACCCGCTGGTCGCGACCGGCGGGTCGTAGGCGCGGGTGACCAGGACCTGGGTCGGGGTGACGACGATGCCGCCGTAGAACTTCTCGCACGCCCCGCCGGTGCCGGCGCAGGCCCCGTCGACCTTGTCGCGGATGGTGCCGTCGTCGGCGTACACGCCGTAGAAGGCGTTGGCCTGGGTGGTGTCGAAGCTCTCGATGCCGCCCGTCCCGAAGAAGATCGTCATCCGGCCCGAGGTGTCGGGCCGGGCGCCCATGGTGCCGGCGATGGGCCGCTCGACCCCGAGGGCGCCGCTGGTGTCGACCACCGACCACAACGCCGTGATGTTGTTGCCGGCCGGGTCGTCAGCGCCGGTGTCGATCGGGCCCATGCCGGTGATCCAGCCATCGGTGGTGTCGTTGCCGAGCGCCTCCTGGTTGGGGTCGACCTTGTACAGGTTGCCGCAGTTGTCGGCGAAGATGACCCGATCGATGTAGCTGTCGATCAGTGGGCTGCCCGGCTCGAGGTCGTCGTCGGTCTCGAACGCCGCCAGGTCGGTCGTGACCGGGCACTCGGCCCGGAAGCGCCAGACCCGCGTCCCGGTGGCGACGTCGACCGCCTCGACGTCGAGGCCCTTGCCCCACGGCGCCGCCTGGTTGTCGTACGCCACGCCGGTCGCCATCACCGCCAGGAAACGATCGTTGGCGCCGATCTTGGTGCGGATGATGACCGCCTTGGACGTGGCCTGGCCGGCCTCACCACCACCGGGCGTGTAGTCCCACAGCGGGGTCGAGCCGACCACCGTGTTGCTGGCCGAGATCGTCTCGGTCACGTCGAGCGCGACGAAGCTCTTGCCGCCGTTGCCGCCGCCGATGAGGGCAATGGTCTTGAC
>JAGPCO010000017.1 GCA_018058095.1 Kofleriaceae bacterium | reverse complement strand
GCTACGCCGCGCTGGTGGCGTGGCCGGCCCTGCTCGTCGCCGGCGTCGGCGTGCACCTCTTGTGGCGCGGCTGGCACCCCGAGGCGCTGGCGGCCACGCTGGTCGAGCCCGACGGCAGCGCGCCGCGCCTGGCCGGCTGGGTCGCCTACGTCGGCCTGGCCTCGTTCGTCATGTCGTGGGCGGTGTTCAACGGCATCCGCTGGCTGGCCCACCTCACCACCTTCAAGCCGACGGTGGTCGCCCTGTTCACCCCGCCGATCGCGGTGCTGGCCGGGCTGGTCCTGGTCGCCGCGTCGCGCCCGGGTGCGCGCGCGCTGGGCTGGCTGGCGGCCCGCGTCGACCGCCTGCCGCGCCGCCTGGCGCGGCGCAGCGTGCTCACGCCGCGCTGGATCCTGGCCTGGGCCATCCTGCTGGCCATCGTGCTCGCCTCGCTCGGCTGGTTCGTGTCGATCGCGCCCCGGGTCGGCTACGTCGATCTCGGCGTGCTGGTCTACCCACTCACCACGCTGGCCGCCGCCGCCGCCGCCCACCCGCTGTGGCGCCGGGGCCGCAGCCTGGCCCCGCGCGTCCTGCTCGGCGCCGGCGTGGCCACCGCGACGGTGGCCGCGCTCACCGTCGGGCTGGCCCTGGTCGCGCGCGCGCGCTGGCCCATCACCGTGCTCGAGGTGTGGAGCCACCCGACCATGGCGTCCGACGTGATCGAGCAGCTGTACGCGCTCGAGGACGTGCGGGCCGACATCAGCATGACGGTGGCGCGGCCAGCGCCGCGCCCGCCTGGCCCGGGCGAGGCCGACCTGCCGCGCGACGTCGTGCTGGTCACCATCGACACCGTCCGCGCCGACCGCACCCCGCTGCTGGGCGGGCCGGCGCAGATGCCGCACCTGGCCGCGCTCGGCCGCGCCGGCGTGGTGCTGCCGTGGGCGTTCTCACCCGGCAACGTGACCCGGCGCTCCATCCCGGCGCTGGCGACCGGCCTGCATCCGACCCGGGTCCGCGGCAAGGTCGCCGGCTGGGCCCTGCGCCTCGATCCGCGCCACATCCTGCTGGCCGAGCGCTTCCGCGCCGCCGGCTACGACACCGTCGGCTACTTCTGCTGCGAGTCGTTCTGGGGCCCACGCCACCGCCTCGGCATCAATCGCGGCATCGACCACCTGGTGATCGAGCCCGACGGCGACAAGCTGTCGGAGCAGGCCCGGGCCTGGCTCGAGGCGCGCCGGGCCCGCATCGCCGCCGGCGACGCCCGGCCGATGTTCCTGTGGGTCCACTTCCTCGAGCCACACAACTGGATGCAGGCCGGCAACCCGGCCGACGACGACGAGCGCCGGCGCCGCTACGACGCTTCGCTGGCCGAGGTCGATCGCTACCTCGGCGTGATCCTCGGTGGCCTGCCGACCACCGGCCCGCGCCAGCCGTTCGTCGTCGTCACCGCCGACCACGGCGAGGCGCTGGGCGAACACGGCACGCCGTACCACTCGAGCGACCTGTACAACTCGCAGCTGCGGGTGCCGCTGGTCGTGACTGGCCCCGGCCTGTCGCCGCGCCGGCTGGGCGAGCCGGTCGGCCTGGTCGACCTGGCCCCGACCCTGCTCGACCTGGCCGGCTTCGCGCCGCCGACCGGGCCCGACGTCGACGGCAAGAGCCTGCGCGACCTGGTCACCGGCGCGCGCCTGCCCGAGCCGGCCGGCGGCCTGGTCTACGCCGCGATGATCACCGACCGCTCGGTCGCCAGCGGCGCCCGCGCCGTCATCAAGGGCACCTGGAAGCTGATCGAGACCCGGCGCGGCGCCGAGCTGTACGACCTCGCGGCCGATCCGCACGAGGCGCGCGACCAGGCCAAGCAGCAGCCGGCCCGGGTCGCCGAGCTGCGCGCGCTGCTGACGCAGCTGGCCGCGCGCGACCGGGTGTCGCCGTTCACCAGCCTGCGCTGAGCGCGTCGCCCACGACCCCATCGAATCGCTGCGCCGAGCCGCAGATCCGGAGGCGACCGCACCGCCCCTTCGCCTGACCGCGACCCCCAAGGGCGAGCGCTGGGTCGCCGCGAGCTGAGGCTCCACGGCTCACCCACCTCGGTCGGCCGCTCAGTCGGCGGCGCTGAGCTCGAGCACGAGATCGATGCTGATGGGGCCGACGCTGGGGAAGCTGAGCGCGGCCAGGCCGACGATGCTGACGTCGAACTGGCCGGCGACGATGGCGCTGGCCGCCGCCCCGCCGGTCCAGGCCAGGTCACACGGCAGCGGGCCCTCGCCGTCGCTGGCGACCACGTTGCAGCTGGCGACCGTGGCCGGGCTCGATCCGCTCGGGGCGAACCCGAACACGGCGTCGCCGGTGAAGATGCCGCCCAGGCCGGTGGTGGCGGCCGAGGCCGGGGTCATGGCCAGCTCGGCGGCCAGCACATCGATGGTCGCCGGCGCCACGCCCAGGCTGTCGGTGGCGGCGGCGACGAAGCCGGCCCACGGCGCCCCGGCCAGGGCCCCGACCATGCGCCGCTCGTCGAGCTCGCCGCCGCTGACGTCGGTGCCAGCCAGCGGCAGGCTGAGGGTCACGCTGGCCTGGTAGGTGCCGCCGGGGTCGCCCTCGGCCGGGCAGGCCGCCAGCAGCACCCACGCGCTCGCGCCGAGGACCAGCCGCGTCGTCATGGCGCCCCTACTTCCCGTCGCGCCAGTTCGGACCGAGCCCGCCTTGCTTGGCGGTCGAGGTCGCGCCGCGCTTCATCAGCGAGGCCTTGGTCTCGATGGCCTCGTAGCGCTCCTCCACCGCCGGCGCGTGCTGGCCGCTGTCCATGCGGATGGCGTCGCACGGGCACGCCTCGACGCACAGGCCACACACCACGCAGCGCAGCTCGTCGATCTCGAAGATGGCCGGGCGCTTCTCGATGCCCTTGTGCTCGCTCTCCTCGGGCACGATCGTGATGCAGTGGGCCGGGCACACGGTCGGGCACAACATGCAGGCCACGCACCGGACCTGGCCGTCGTCGCGCAGCATCAGGCGGTGCAGCCCGCGGAAGCGCTCGGGGTAGACCACCTTCTCCTCGGGGTACTGGATGGTCTCGATGTCGCTCTTGCCCTTGCGGTCGGGCGAGGCGCCGCCCTGGCCGAGGTCCTTGGCGCTCTTGCGCGGCAAGAACAAGTTCTTGGCGAAGTGGCGCAGGGTCACGCCCAGGCCGGCCACGGTGGCCGCCAGGAACGAGGCGTCCTCCGGCTCGGGCCGGATGACCTGGATCGTGCGGGCCTTGGGGTGCCGGCCGGTGACGCCGAGGACCTTGCCGCGCACGTCGGGCGTGGCCGGGCTGTCGTCGTGATCGTGTGCGGCGTGTGCTCCACCCATGGGGTACCTCGGATCGCGCGGTCGACCGCGCGGGTTGTCGGCGTGGCGTAGGACGGGCCCGGCAGCCGGGCTAGATGAAGAACAGCTTGATCAGCGCGGTGACCATGATGTTGCCGAGAGCGACCGGCAGCAACACCTTCCAGCCCAGGTTCATCAGCTGGTCGGCCCGGAAGCGCGGCAGGGTCCAGCGCAGCATGAGCTGGAACCAGCACAGGATGACCACCTTGGCGCCGAAGGCGGCGAACTGCAGCAGGACCACGGCCCAGTGCGGCAGCGGCGCGACGATGCCGCCGGCGTGGACCGGGTTGCCGCCGACCATGACCATCTCGCCGCCGATGCGGAAGCCATCGGGGTCGAGGAACGGGAACTGCCAGCCGCCCAGGAACACGGTGGTGACCACCGCCGACACGAACACGATCTCGATGAACTCGGCCAGGAAGAACATGCCCCAGCGCAGGCCGGAGTACTCGACGAAGTAGCCGATGATCTCCGGCTCACCCTCGGGGATGTCGAACGGCGCGCGCTTGGTCTCGGCGATGGCCGCGGTGAAGAACAGCAGCAGGCCGATCGGCTGCCACAGCCACAGCCAGTTGGCCGGGTTGGACGGCGCCATGGTCGCGGTCGCGCCGTGGCTGACGATCGCGCCCGGCTCGAGCGTGCCGGCGATGAGGAAGGCGCCCATCAGGGCCAGGCCCATCGACACCTCGTACGACATCATCTGCGACGAGCTGCGCAGGCCGCCGAGGAGCGCCCACTTGTTGTAGCTGGCCCAGCCGGCGATGGTGCCGCCGTAGTTGGCCAGGGTGAGGATGGCGAAGTAGAAGATCAGCCCGAACTCGACCTCGAACATCTGCAGGCGGATGCCGTGGTCGAACGCCTTGGCGGCCGGCTCGGCGGCCTGGCCGACGACGTCGAAGATCTGGCCGAACTGGTGCGGGTAGATGGTCGGCCCGAACGGGATGATGGCGAAGGCGATGAAGACCGGGGCCAGGGCCAGGATGGGCGCGAGCGCGAACAGCCACTTGTGCACGCTGCCGGGGACGAAGTCCTCCTTGGCGATCATCTTCAGCGCGTCGGCGACGAAGTGCAGGATGCCCTTGAGCTTGATCGGGCCGATGTTGGCGCGGTTGGGACCGAGCCGGTCCTGCATCATCGCGCTCTGCCGGCGCTCGGCCCAGGTCAGGAGCGAGGCCAGCGGCATGACCAGCACGAGGATGAGGAACACCCACTTGGTGGCCGGGAAGTCGAGGATCTTGTAGACGAGGTCCATGGTGGTTCCCCGGGCGGCTAGCCCCGGCTCCCGGCGAAGCGCAGCTGCAGCGGGCGGACCTCGCGGCCCCACACCGCGCCGGCGAAGGCCGGCACCTGCGTGGTCATCTCCTTGAACAGGTCGCGGGCCGAGCTCCAGCTCATCTTGACGCCGGCGGCGCCGCCCAGGCGGCACACCGCCTCCCAGCCGGCGATGGCGTGGCCCGGGGCCGGCACCGCGCCGTGCATCCGCTGGACCCGGCCGGTCCGGTTGGTGACCGTGCCCGAGGTCTCGGCCCACGCCGCCACCGGCAGCGCGACCTTGGCCTTGCCGACCGGGCCACGCTCGTGGCTGGCCAGGGCGATGTAGTCGACGTCGGCCAGGCGGCCCTCGGTCACCGGCAGCACGTCGCCGAGCGCGACCACCACCTTGATCGAGCCGTCGACCAGCGCGGTCTCGAGCGCCGCGGCGTCGACCGCGGTGATGCCGAGCGCGGCGGCGATGGCGGTCACGCCGGCGCGGTTGGCGTTGACGTCGGCGTCGCGCAGGATGTCGTCGGCCCGGTCGGGCTGGCGCGGGCGCGCCGCCACGAACACCGAGCCGGCCCGCCACGCCTTGGCCAGCTTGGCCAGCGCGTAGTTCTCCTCGTTGCTGTGCGCGGCCGACAGCACCACGGCCAGCTGCGGCGGCGGCACCGAGCCGATCAGCTCCCCGGCCCGGGCCAGCGCGCGGTCCCAGCCGGCCGGCAGGCCGTCGACCAGGGCGGCGGCCAGGCGATCCTGGCGCAGGTCGTGGTAGGTGAAGCGGCCCTCGTCGCACATCCAGTACTTGTTGACCTGCGCGTTCTCGCGCGGCACCAGGCGCCACACCCGCTCGTTCTGGTGGTGGACCTCGACGTTGCAGCCGGTGGCGCAGCCGTTACAGACCGACGGCGTGGCGTTCAGCTCCCAGGCCCGCATGGTGAAGCGGAAGTCCTTGGCGGTGAGCGCGCCGACCGGGCACACGTCGACGGTGTTGAGCGAGTACGGGTTGTCGAGCTGCTGGCCGGGCGCGGTGGTCAGGAGCTCGTGGTCGCCGCGGTACGCCATCTCCAGCTGGTGCTGGCCGGCGACCTCGTCGCACACCCGGATGCAGCGCGTGCACAGGATGCAGCGCTCCTGGTCGAGCACGATGTGCGGGCCGATGTCGACGACCTTGTTCTTGTGCACCTTGGGGGTGTCGACCCGCGAGTCGGCGTTGTCGTGCTCGAAGTACAGCTTCTGCAGCGTGCACTCGCCGGCCTTGTCGCAGATCGGGCAGTCGATCGGGTGGTTGACCAGGGTGAACTCGAGCATCTGCTTGCGGGCCAGCGTGCTCTGCGGGTCGGCCGTGCGCACCACCATGCCGTCGCCGGCGGTGGTCTGGCAGCTCGGCTGCAGCTTGGGCGTCTTCTCGACGGTGACCAGGCACTGCCGGCAACACGCGGCGATGGACAGGCCGGGGTGGTAGCAGAAGGCCGAGATGTCGACGCCGACCTGCTTGGCGGCCTCGAGCACGTTGGTGCCCTTGGCCACCGTGACCTGCTGACCGTCGATGGTCAGGGTGACGGTGTCGACCGAGGGCGCGGGCGCCGGCGCGGCGGCGGGAGGGGTGGCGGTGGTCTCGCTCATGGCTACTTGTCGCACTCCCCACCGATCATGTTGATCATCCCGAAGATGGGCACGATGTCGGCGATGAGGTGGCCGTGGATCAGCTGCGACGCCGACGACAGGTGCACGAAGGCCGGGGCCCGGCAGTACAGCTTGTACGGCCGGCCGGTGCCGTCGCCGACGACGTAGAAGCCGAGCTCGCCGTTGCCGCCCTCGACGAAGGTGTAGGTCTCGCCGGGCGGGACCTTGACGCCGTCGAAGATGTGCTTGAAGTGGCGGATCATCGACTCGATCGTGTTGTACGTGGCGGCCTTGGCCGGCAGCGTCACCCGCGGATCGTCGATGACCACCGCGCCGTCGGGGATCTGCTTGTGGCACTGGCGCAGGATCCGCATCGACTGCTTGAGCTCCTCGAGCCGGACCAGGTAGCGGTCGTAGCAGTCGCCGGTGGTGCCGACCGGCACGTCGAACTCCAGCTCGGGGTAGACCGAGTACGGGTAGTCCTTGCGCACGTCGTAGTCGAGGCCGCAGGCGCGGGCGATGGGCCCGGTCTGGCCCATGCGGATGGCGTCCTGGCGCGACATCTTGCCGATGCCGGCCATACGGTCGCGGAAGATCTTGTTGTGGTTGAGCATGGTCTCGACCTCGACCATGGACTCTTCGATCTTGGTCAGCGTGAACTCGAGCTCGTCGAGCCAGCCGGCCGGCAGGTCCTTGTTGACGCCGCCGACGCGCACGTACGAGTGGGTCAGGCGCGCGCCCGACACCTTCTCGAGCAGCTGGTACAGCCACTCACGCGCCTTGAGGAAGTACAGGAACGGGGTGAACGCGCCCAGCTCCATCGCCGACGCGCCGATACACGTCAGGTGGTCGGTGATGCGCGACACCTCGCTGACGATGACCCGGACGTACTCGGCCCGGCGCGGCAGCGGGCCCAGGCCCATCGCCTTCTCGACGGCCATCGCGTAGCCGACGTTGTTGATCATCGGCGACACGTAGTTGAGGCGGTCGGTGTACGGGAAGACCTGGGTGTAGGTCGCGTACTCCGACTCCTTCTCGAAGCAGCGGTGCAGGTAGCCCGGCTGCACGTCCGACTTCACCACCTGCTCGCCGTCGACGGTGAGGATGATGCGGACGGTGCCGTGCATGGCCGGGTGCGACGGCCCCATGTTGACCGTCATCAGGTCGTGCGGGACGTCCTGCTCGAGATCGGGGTCGGACACCTCGCGGCGACCGAGCACCAGGGTCTTGAGGGCGGCGAGCTCGCTCATCAGAACGATCCTTTGACCGGCGGGTCGGGCAGGTCGGGGCGGCGCACCAGCGGCTGGCGCTTGTCCTTGGGGTAGTCCTTGCGCAGCGGGTGGCCGACGAACTCGTCGTACAGGTAGATGCGGCGCAGGTCGGGGTGGCCGTCGAACACGATGCCGTACATGTCGAAGGTCTCGCGCTCCTGCCAGTCGAACCCGGCCCACAGCGGGGTCAGCGACGGCAGCGACGGCGCGGCCTCGGCCAGCCGGACCTTGATCCGGATCCGGTGGCGGTGGGTCGACGAGCGCAGCTGGTACACCACCTCGAAGCGGTGGGTCAGGTCGTCGTCGGCGGTGCGGGTGACCGGCGCGCCCGACGGGGTGGCGTCGTGCTGCCAGTGCAGCAGGTCGATGCAGGTGACGAACACCGGGCAGTCGAGCTGCATGGCGGCGTCGTCGCGCAGGAAGCGGGCGACGTCGAGCAGGCGCTCGCGCTTGACGGTGACGATCTCGTCGCCGTGCTGGGCGTCGGTCCGCTCGATGGCGTCGCCGAACTTGCCGACCAGGGCGTCAACAACCTTCTTGGCCATGGGCTTGTCTCTTCCGTTCCTGGCGTTCCGGGCGGGTGCCTAGCGATCGCCCGCGGCGTCGGCCGCGGCCGCGATCGCCGTGTCGCGCTTGTGGCGCAGCTGGCTGTGTCCACGCCCGTCGGCGATGCGCTGCTGCAGCAGGATGAGGGCGTCGAGCACCTGCTCCGGCCGCGGCGGGCAGCCGGGGATGTACACGTCGACCGGCACCACCTGATCGGCGCCGGGCATGGCGTGGTAGTTCTGGTAGAAGCCGCCGGTCGAGGCGCACACGCCGAAGGCGATGACCCACTTGGGCTCGGCCATCTGCTCGTACACCCGGCGCAGCGCCGGGCCCTGCTTCTCGGTGATGGTGCCGACGATCATGAGCAGGTCGCTCTGGCGCGGCGAGAAGCGCGGGAACTCGGCGCCGAAGCGGGCCAGGTCGTACTTGGGCGCGGCCACCGACATGAACTCCATGCCGCAGCACGCGGTCACGAAGGGGTAGGTGAACAGCGAGTACTTGCGGCCCCAGTTGGCGCCCTTCTCGAGCAGGCTCTGCTTGGCCCAGCGGGCCGCGTCCTCGAGGCGGGTGGTGGAGAGCTCTACTCCCATCCGATTGCCTTCTTTCTCCAGACGTAGGCCAGGGCGACCACCAGGATGGCCACGAACAGCAGCATCTCGGCGAAGCCGAAGATGCTGACCGCGCCCATCGGCCCGATCGACAGCTGGTTGTACAGGACCGCCCACGGGTACATGAACGCGGCCTCGATGTCGAACACCAGGAAGAGGATGGCGACCTGGTAGAACTTGACCGAGTAGCGCCCGCGCGGCGAGCCGATGGGCTCGCTGCCGCACTCGAACGGTTGGAGCTTGGCCGGGTTGGTGGCCTTGGGCCCGATCAGGATCGCGAGCGCCGTGAGGAGCCCGCAAAACCCGAGCGCGAGCACGATGGCCAGCCCGGCAGGAACGAAGGCGTTGAGCTGCAAAGCGGGCCGAGTAGAGCCCGATCGCGCGCGCCAGGTCAACCCGACCCGCGCCGATTTATTCGTTGGGGATCGACGCCTTAGCTCACACCTGCCGGCCTCGACCAACGCCCGATTCCACCTCCGCGGTCGGCCCAGCCATCCGCAACCTTTCGCCTCATTCCACCACCTTACCCGCGCGGGCGTCCGGCCCCCCGGACGCCGCCGTCCGACGCGTCCGACGCTCGCCCACTCCCGGACGCCCCACGCCAGTGTTCTCAACGACTTGCACGGCTCCCCACCGCGGGGCCACCGCCGTGATCAGGTCTTCACGACCGTGACACAGACCGTGACACACAGCAGCCTCCAAGCAGCGCCGCCAGCAAGATGGGGCACACCTTCGACATGCGCGTGGCGTAGGGTAACACCCATGCGGCTCACGCAGCTCGTGTGGCCGCTTCTCCTTGGCTCCGTCGGCTGCGCCGCCGACGGCGCGAGCGCCCCTTCCCGAGAGCTCAGCATCATCAACGCGGGCGGCGGCGTCGTGGTCAGCCGCGGCAGCACTACGGCGATCGGGGACCTGGAGTGCGGGGCGTTCTGCGCCATCAACTTCCCGCCGCGCAGCGACGTCGAGCTGCTCGCGATTCCGGATCCGGGCCAGCAGTTCCTGGGCTGGGCCGGGTCCTGCTCGGGCACCGGGCCGTGCCAGCTCCTGATCCAAGATCCGGAGACGGTGACCGCCAACTTCGGGCCGGTGCTGCCAGTCCAGGCGGTAGACCTGGGCGCACCGAACGATACCTACCTCGATGCGATGGCGGCCCTCGACACGACCATTGTGGTCGCCGGAGCAAGTACTGCGTTCTCCGGTCTCCGCTGGCTCGGTCCGGACCTCGTCCAGACCGCCGAGGTCTCACTACCGGAGATGTCGCAGTACCGGGACCTCGTCGTCCTCTCGTCGGAAGAGGTGGCGCTGGTCGGTTCGCGGTTGCCGGTCGGGGCGACGCAGAGGCGGTGCGCGCATGCCCGTGTCATGAGCAGCGGCACGACTACCTGGTCGGACTTCGCGTGCGGCGAGGGTGCAGTGCAGGCCGTGAGCGTCAGAGGCCAGCGGACTGCGATGGCTGGGGTCTTCACCGGCACGCTCGACCTCGGGCCGGCGGCGACACCCGGCGCCGGTGGGCGCGACGCGTTCGTGGGCTGGCAAGATGTCACCGGCGGTCCCTGGCAAGCCTTGACGCTGGGCAGCGCCAACGATGACGTGGCGATGGGCGTCGCCCTCGACCCTGGCCGCCCGCGCGTGTGGGCGCTCCTCTCGATGGGGGCCCCGACCGTGGTCGCCGGCGTCGACGTCCCGGCCGGTATCTCGGTGGTGGCTGTTGATGAAGGCGTGTTCAGCGTGGTCGCCCACCTCGGGGGCGTGGGCACGTTTTTCGGCGACAACTACACGCTGAGCTTTGGGCGGATGATCGCCGATGTGGATGGTGGGGTCTTGGTCGCCAGTTCCTTCACCGGGCAGCTGGCGCCTCCCGCCGTGGCAGCGACCGGGGTCGATGTGGTCGCAGCACGAATCGCCGCCGATGGGACGGTCATGTGGCGCGAGATTCTCACCGGGGTGGGTCCGATGCACCTCTTGACGGCGAGCATCTGGGACGACGAGCTGGTGCTCGCCGGCCACTTCGAAGGTGAGCTGTCGCCTTCGTCCCAGAGCGGGGTCGGCACCCTGACCAGTCAGGGCGGCTTCGACGCATTCGTGCTTGGTATTGCGGTCGGTACCGGGGACGTTCGGTGGACCCGCCGCCTTGGGACCAGCTACGGAGAGGACGACCGGGGTCTGGTGGCCACCAGCGCCAGTGGGCTCGTGGTCGCCGCGACGATGCGTGGCCTGGCCAGCCCCCTCGACTTCCTCATGCCCCCGGTGGTGCCCACGACCCACGAGATGCGGGCGCTGGTGAGCCGGTTCGAGCGGCGCTGAGCTGCGGCACAAGGCTCCGTAATCGCATGTGAATTCACAAGCGATCCTGGCCCCGGAATCCGCGGTAGGGGTTGAAATCGCAGGTGGCGACGTGTTACCGGTCGAACCACCATGGTTGTGCACGTCGCCCGCGCCGACATCTGGACCCTGCCCGTCGACGCCGTGGTGAGCCCCGGTAACTCCATGGGGATCATGGGCAGCGGCATCAGCGGCCAGATCAAGCGGCACGGCGGCGACGTCATCCAGCAAGCGGCCATGGCGCTGGCGCCCATCGCCATCGGCGCCGCGGTGGTCACCACCGCCGGTCAGCTGCCGTGTAAACACGTGCTGCACGTGCCGACGATGGAGGAGCCGGGCATGAAGATCGGCGCCGAGAACGTGCGCCGGGCCGCCCGCGCCTCGCTCATCGCCGCCGACCTCAACGGCTTCAAGGTCATCGCCATCCCCAGCATCGGCACCGACCTGGGCGACGTCCCGGTCGAGGAGGCGGTGCGGGCCATCGTCGAGGAGCTGCGCGCGCACAAGCGGCCCAACCCCGAGACGGTGTATGTGGTCGACCCGCAGAACTCGGTGATCGCCGCGTTCGAAGAGGCGCTGCGCAACGCCCAGCAGAACATCTGAGCGCGCGGCGGCGGCGCGTCGCCCCCGAAAACGACGACAGGCTGTCGGGATCGACAGCCTGCGGTCAGCGAGCGAGCGAAGCGATCAGGCGCAGGCCTTCTCGAGCTCCTTCTCGACCTTGTCCTCGGGCCACTTGCGGGCGACGGCCAGCTCCTTGACGATGAGCTGCTTGGCGTGGTCGAGCATCTTGCGCTCGCCGAACGACAGCACCTTGGTGCTCTTGAGGCGGAACAGGTCGCGGTAGACCTCGGCCACGTCGAACAGCGAGCCGGTCTTGATCTTCTCCATGAAGCCACGCTGCCGGCGGTTCCAGGTCTGCTTGTCGATGTGCACCTCGGGGTCGCGCAGCAGCTCGAACACCTCCTCGATCTCCGAGGTGGTGGCGAGCGCGCGCAGGCCGACCTGCTCGGCCTTCTCGCGCGGGACCATGATCTGCATCCCGGTCGCGATGACCTTGAGGATGTAGAACGAGCACAGAGATGCGTTGATCTCCTTCTTCTCGATGCCGACCACTTCCGCCACGCCGTGGGTGGGGTAAACGGCCTTGTCGCCAATCTTGAAGTCGCTCATGTGCGGACTGCTCCTTGGGTCCCTTGCGGGGGGTCCATGCCAGGTGGCGGCTGGGTCTTGAGCAAACCCCAGGCCACCGCCAGGGTCCTTCCAGGTTTCCTTATTGAATCTGGTCAGTTAGTTCGCAAAACCGGGTCTGCCCCGCCGCTCCCGGGTGCGCCACATCGTCACAGTAGGGACGTGGCCGCGGCCGTGAGGCGGACGATGGCGGGTTGGTTTCGCGAAGTCGGGCGGGAGGATATCAGCCGTGAGCGTGCTGGCCACGCATTTGTCGCGTTGAGGCTCCTTTAGTAGCCAGCACGGCGCGCTAACCGGTTGATCCGGTCAGCGGCGATCTCGTGGTGCGCCATGCGGTGTCAGCTTGCCTACCGGGATTTCCTGGGGTGCTCCTCAATTTCGGTCCTGTACAGGCCCTGTGTTAGCGTGGCGCTCGTGGGGGTCAGGCCGCTCGGGCAGATTCTGATCACGCGCGGCGTGGTCAGCGCCGACGACATCGAGGACTTGCTGGCGGCGCAGTCGCAGCGGCAGCGGCTGGCGTCGTCGTGCCTGGCCCACCAGCTGGCGAGCGAGAAGGCGCTGGCGGCGGCGCTGTCGGAGCAGACCGGCTGGCCCGCCGTGGTGCTCGAGGAGTCGATCATCGAGACCTCGGTGCTCGAGGGGCTCGACCTGGCGTGGGCTCGCGCGGTGCGGGCGCTGCCGGTGGCGCAGGATCGCCGCCGCCTGATCCTGGCGGTGGCCGACCCCGACGGCGCGACCGCGCTGGCGACCGAGCTGGAGCGACGGCGCGGCCTGCCGGTCGAGCTGCACATCGCGGTCGAGCTGGCGCTCGCGCGCGCCATCCGCGCGGTGTTCGGCGCGTTCGAGCGCGGCGAGAGGCAGTGGCAGGGGCCCGGCGCCGGCCGCGATCGCCGGTCGGGCTCGGCCCGGCTCACGGTGGTGGCGCCGAGCGAGGCGCCGGGCGAGGACGTGGCCCAGGCCGAGCGCGAGCTCATCGCCCACGCCACCATGGAGGTCCGGTTCGACGACGGCCTGGCCATCGATCAGCCGGCCGAGTTTCCCGGCACCGGCGAGTGGCACGGCGCGTTCAACACCACCTCGGTGGCCGAGCCACCACCACAGCTGGCCGACGGCACCGGCGAGGTCGCGACCAACGAGGTCACGCTCCCCACCAACGAGCTCGACCTGGCTCCGCCGGAGACCGCGCGCCCGGCCGACGATCCGCACCGGGTGCTGGTGGTCGAACCCGACGCCGACACCGTCGCCTTCATCACCGCCGCCCTCGAGGCGGTCGGGGCCGAGGTGGTGCACGCGCCCGGCCTGGTCGAGGCCATGACGCTGCTGTGTGTGCACCACGTCGACGTGGTCATCACCATGGCCGGCGACAAGCTCGACGGCTTCCGCCTGGCCCGGACGCTCAAGCGCAGCGCCGGCCGGGCCCAGCTCCCGGTGCTGCTGCTGGCCGCACCCGCGGGGCCGCCCAGCGTCGACCTCATGACCGCGTATGGCGTCGACGCCGTGCTCGAGCAGCCGCTCGACGCCCACACCGTGGCCGGCATGGTGCACGAGGCCCTGGTCCGCGCCGGCCGCGTCGGCAACGAGCCGGCCTTCGCCCAGGCCATGCGCCACTACCAGGCCGGCGAGCTCGACGCCGCCATCACCCGGCTGCGCGAAGGGATCGAGGCCGAGCCCGGCAACCTCAAGGCCCGCTTCGTGCTCGGCAACCTGCTGCAGAAGCAGCAGGCGTTCACCGCCGCCATCAGCGAGTACGAGGCGGTGCTGGCGGCCGAGCCGTCGTACTTCCCGGCGCTGACCCGGGTCGCGTACCTGTACTACCGGCAGGGCCAGGTCGGCCGCGCCATCGACACCTGGCAGCGCGCGCTGCCGGTGTGCGACGACGAGGCGCTGCGCCGCAACATCGAGCTGTTCCTCGACAAGCTCCAGGCCGAGCTCGGCGCCTACACCGCCGTGCCGATCTGAGGCGCGGCGGCGGTGGCCCGGGCCGCCGGCAGCTGGCAGCCGGCGTCGGCGCAGCGGCCGGTCAGGCGCAGGCGGTTCTTCGCGAACAGGTGGTAGCCCAGGCGCAGCAGGTGGGAGATGCCGGGCACACGGCTGACCGCCACCAGCCGGCCGAAGCCGACCGCAGCGTACAGCTGGCGGAACACCTCGACGCCCTCGATCCAGGTGCCGTCGGCCAGGCGGCCGTGGATGCGGGCCATCAGGGCGGCGCGGTCGGGCCCGAGCGGGGCCGGGTCGAACCCGGGCGCGGCCAGGTCGGTGAACTGGATGCGGCCGGCCCGGTCGCGCCGCATGAGCATGCGGATCTCGCGCATACACAGCGGGCAGTCGCCGTCGTAGAAGACCTCGACGCGTTTTCCGGCTGGGAGGGTCATGCCGGTTCGACGCCGGCCGGGGCGTGACCGTTGCGGCTCATTCGGAGCGGGCCTCCTGGACGTCGAGGCCGAAGTCGAGGTCGCACGATCGACCACAGTCGACCGCCCGCTCGGCGCCCGGCGGTCGAGGTGATCTGGAGATCGACGACCAGGTCACACTGGGATCACCTGCATCCCCCTCGTCGTCGGCGCGCGCGGCTCGTCAGTCGCGGTCCTCGTGGTCCTCGCTCTCCTCGTCGCCGCCGTCGTCGGGCGCGGCCGGCGCCTCGCGGATGTGGATGTCGTCGACCCGCCACTCGCCGTCCTCCTTGACCAGGACGATGCGGTATTGCAGGCCGTCGTCGTCCCAGCGCAGCACGGCGCGGTCGACGCCCTGCAGCTCGATCTCGCCGGCGAGGTGGCGCGACAGGCCGGCGAAGAAGCCGTCGACCTGGCGGGCCAGGCCATCGCGCCGGCGCGCCGACAGGATGGCCAGCACGCTGGCGACGTCGCGCCGCTCGAGCGCGTCGGCCAGCACCTTGATCGCCTCGCGTGGGCTGCGCGCGCGCGAGCGGGCGACCAGCGCGGCGTCGAGCCGCCACGCCTTGCCCTCGCGCCGCAGGTGCACGACCTTGCCGTCGCCGAAGCCGACGCTGGCGGTCTCGCCGACGTCGGGGTCGCCGCGCAGGCCGTCCTCGAGCGCCTGCGCCTGCCAGCGCCGCTCGGCCGCGCTGTCCTTCCACGCCAGCACGAACTGGTCGTAGGTCACGCCCTGCCGGGCCTGCTCGCTCATCAGCCGGTAGGCCGGGGCCGGGTCGTCACCACGCAGGGCGACGATGAGCCCACGCACGCCGTCGGCGGCCGGGCCCTTGACGCCGGTGCGCCCGCGCGTGCAGCCGGCGCCGGCGCCGGCGCCGACGAAGAACGCGGCGACGAGCAGTCCGGACCACCAGCGGGCGCGCATGCGCGGAACGATAGCCGCCGCGCGCCGAAAAAACCAACCGCCGGGGCACCATGCCCCGGCGGTCCCCTTCACTGCATGGCCGTCCGTCAGATATGCAGTGGAGAGTGACCCTGGCTATTGCGACCGCGGTGCCACCCGACGTGGGGCGCCGGGGATCGCTGGCGACCGGACCGGGCCCAAGCGATTCCAGGCAGTTGAGGCCTCGGACAGGGCGCCGAGGGCGCCAACCGTGAACCGCGGTTCATGGGCCGTGGTGTGCCGACGCGTGCCGCGGCGTGCCGGCCGCGCGATGGCGGCGCGCGCCGGCGCGCGAGGTTGAACAGCGTCGCGTGATCAGCGTCGAACCAGGCACCGCGAGCTGACGGGCACGGGCACGGGCACGGGCGCGGGCGCGGGCACAGGCACGTTGATCACGCGGCCGGGCCGTTGGTGAGCTGGAGCTGGAACCGGCGCGCCTCGGCGTCCTTGTTCGGATAGTCGAGCGTCGAGTGCAGGCCGCGCGACTCCTTGCGCCGGCGCGCGCTCTCGATGATGAGGTGGGCGACCAGGGCCAGGTTGCGCAGCTCGATCAGGTCGGACGTGATCTTGAAGTCCCAGTAGTACTCGCGGATCTCGTCGCGCAGGATCTCGATGCGGTGGCGGGCCCGCTCGAGCCGCTTGTCGCTACGGACGATGCCGACGTACGACCACATGAAGCGGCGGATCTCGTCCCAGTTGAGGCTGACGACGATGGCGTCGTTGGAGTCGGTCGCGCTGCCGTAGCTCCACGGCGCCACCGTACGCGGCCGGCTCAGCTCGGCGGTGCGGGCGTGGGCGGCGGCCCGGGTCGAGAACACCATGCCCTCGAGCAGCGAGTTGGACGCCAGCCGGCAGGCGCCGTGCAGGCCGGTGCAGGCGACCTCGCCGATGGCGTACAGGTTGCGGATCGTGGTCTGGCCGTGCACGTCGGCGACCACGCCGCCGCACTGGTAGTGCGCGGCCGGCACCGCCGGGATGGGCTGCTTGGTCATGTCGATGCCCAGGGCCAGGCAGCGCTCGTGGATGTTGGGGAAGCGCTTGCGCAAGAACTCGGCCGGCAGGTGCGTCATGTCGAGGAACACGCACTCGGCGCCCGACTTCTTCAGCTCGTTGTCGATGGCGCGCGCCACCACGTCGCGTGGTCCGAGCGACTTGAGGGGGTGGTAGTGCTCCATGAACGAGCGACCGTCGGCCAGGCGCAGGATGCCGCCCTCGCCGCGCAGCGCCTCGGTCAGGAGGAAGTTCTTGACGCTGGGGTGGTACAGCACCGTCGGGTGGAACTGGATGAACTCCATGTCGCCGACGGCGGCGCCCAGCCGGTAGGCCATGGCCACGCCGTCGCCGGTGGCGACGTCGGGGTTGGACGTGTAGATGTAGACCTTGCCGGTGCCGCCGGTGGCCAGCACGGTGGCGCGGGCGACGATGGTCGACACCTCGCCGCTGCGGCGGTCGAGCACGTAGGCGCCGAAGCAGGCCGGGTCGCCGCCGTACTTGGCCATCGACAGCAGGTCGACCGCGATGTGCTCCTCGAGCACGGTGATGTTGGGCTCGCGCGCGACGGCGGCGATGAGCGCGCGCTGGATCTCGCGCCCGGTGACGTCGGCGTAGTGGACGACGCGGCGCTGGCTGTGGCCGCCCTCGCGGGTCAGGTCGAGGGCGCCGTCCTTGCCGCGGTCGAGCTGGACCCCGAGCTGGAGCAGGCGCTCGACCTGGGCCGGCCCCTCGGCCACGCACAGGTCGACCACCGCCGGGTCACACAGGCCGTCGCCGACGGTGAGGGTGTCGGCCACGTGCTGGGCCAGCGAGTCGTCGCTGGCCTGGACCGCGGCCACGCCGCCCTGGGCCCAGTTGGTGTTGGTGTCGCTGATCCGGGTCTTGCACACGACCAGGACCCGGCCGTGGGCGGCCGCGCGCAGGGCGAAGTTGAGGCCGGCGATGCCGGAGCCCAGCACGAGGTAGTCGGTCTCGATCGGCGCGCTCATCGTCGGCCGACGCTACCACGCGCGGTTGCGGTAGGCTCTCGCCATGCCTTCCCCGCCCTCGACACGTCGCCGCGCGCGCTGGCTGGTGCGGGCCGGCGTGGTGCTCGGCGCAGGCCTGCTCGGGCACTGCCACCGCACCGTCGTGACCCGGCCCGGCCTGGTGGTGACGGTCACCGACGCGCAGGGCGCGCCGGTGCCGGGCGCGCACGTGATGCTGGTGCACTGGTCGTACCCGTACGCCCGCATCGACCACCATTTCGGCGGCGTGGCCGACGACACCGGCCGCTTCCGCGCCGACGAGGTGCGCGAGGACGAGCGGATCGCCCCGCTGTGTATGCACGGCGTGCCCGAGCACCACTACACGGTGTGCGCCGGCGTCCCCGGCCGCGGGCTGGCCGTGGTGCCGTGGAAGCCGGGCGAGCCGGCGACGATCGCGCTGCGCCTGAGCGGCGAGTACGCTGACGAGTGCGCCAGCCCCGAGGCCGCGACCCGGGCCGACCGCACGCGCTGAGCGTCGACCACGCGCCACCACGCCGCGGCGGTCGGGCCCGAAACCGGTTGTGAGACGCGCTCGACTTGCGGCAGGGTACCCCCCGCGCATGGACCACCCGCTCGACGCCTGCCGCCCGCCCCCGCCGGCGGCCCGCCTCCTCGTGCTGCTGCTGCCCGCCCTCACCGTCGGGGTCGTGCTGGCGGCGGCGCTGATGGCCCCGGCCCCGGCGGTGGCCCAGGCGCAGCCGTCGACGCCGGTCGGCGCCGCGCCGGCGGCAGGCCCCGACCGCGGCGCGCTCGCGCTGTACGACCGCCTGTGCCTGCCGTGCCACGGCCATGGCGGCGACGGTCGAGGCCCGGCCACACCATGGCTGTGGCCGGCGCCGCGCGACTTCGCCGCCGGCTACTTCAAGTGGAAGTGGCACGCGGCGATGAGCGGCCCGAGCGACGACGACCTGGCCCGCACCATCCGCTGGGGCGCCCCCGGGACGTCGATGCACGGGTTCTCCCTCGATCCCGGCCAGCTCGCCGGGCTGGTCACCGTGGTGCGTTCGTTCGCGGCCCGGTCGCCCACGCCGGCCGCCGCGCCCCAGGGCACGCCGGCGCTGGTGGTGCCGCTCGCGCCGGCCGGTCCGCCCGACCCGGCCCGCGGCGCTGCGTTGTGGAAGAGCGCCGGCTGCGTGGCGTGCCATGGCGAGGCCGGGCGCGGCGATGGCCCGGCCGCGCCGTCCCTGCGCGACGTCACCGGCGGGCCGCACCCGCCGTACGACCTGACCGTGACCGGGGTACGCCGGCCACGCGCCGACGGCAGCCTGGCGGCGCGCCGGCGCGCGGTGGTCGAGACGCTGCTGGCCGGCGTGTCGGGCACGGCCATGCCGTCGTTCGCGCAGGTGCTGCCCGCCGACGATCTGTACACGCTGGCCGATCACGTCCTCGCGCTCGCCCCGGCGGCGCCGCCGGCCGACCGCACCCTCACCGCACCGGCGGCCATCGCCGCCGATCGCGTGGCCCGCATGCCGGCCGGGACCTGGCCCGGCCACGGCGCGCCCGACGAGGCCGCCCTGTTCGGCGGCACCATCCGCTTCCAGGGCCCGGCCCCGGCCGAGCTGGCGCCGGCCCAGGCCAGCCTGTCGAGCCAGCAGTGCACCCGCTGCCACGCCAAGCAGGCGCGCGAGTGGACCGGCTCGCTGCACAGCCTGGCCGCGTCGCCTGGCCTCATCGCCCAGATCGTACGGATCGGCGAGCGCGGCGCGATGTCGGCGGACGAGGTCGAGTCGTGCCAGCGCTGCCACGCCCCGCTGGCCGAGCAGCTGCCGATGGTGCGGCCCGGCCACTCCGGTGGCGACGACGCCGCTCGCGCCTACGTCGCCAACCCGGGCTTCGACGCCGCGCTGCGCGCCGAGGGCGTGAGCTGCGCCGCCTGCCACGTGCGCGACCACGTCC
This sequence comes from Kofleriaceae bacterium, assembly GCA_018058095.1. Classification (GTDB taxonomy): domain Bacteria; phylum Myxococcota_A; class Polyangia; order Haliangiales; family Haliangiaceae; genus JABFXX01. Next base: position 55,347 of record JAGPCO010000017.1, on the reverse strand, counting down.
GCCACGGCCCGCCGGTGCTGGCGCCCTCGCTGCTCGGGCTGCCGGTGTACCCGCTGCGCCAGCTCGCGCTGTACGAGCGGGCCGACTTCTGCCTGCCGTGCCACCAGCTGCAGCCGCGGCTGGCCGTGGCCGGGCGGCCGCTGCTCAACACCTACCGCGAGTGGCTCGAGGGGCCGTACATGCGGCGCGGCGTGCAGTGCCAGCACTGCCACATGCCCAACCGCGAGCACACCTTCCGCGGCGTGCACGACCCCGACACGTTCCGGCAGGGCCTGACCGTGAGCGCGACCGCGGTGCGCGGCGCCAGCGGCGCGGTCACCGTGCGCGCGCTCGCCCGCAACACCGGCGCCGGCCACTACCTGCCGACCACGCCGACCCCGGCCGCCTGGCTGCGCAGCGAACTGGTCGACGCCGACGGGCGGGTCATCGCCGGGACCCAGGCCGAGCGCCGCATCGGCCGCAAGATCGCGTACACCGACGGCGCCTGGCGCGACCTCGAGGACACCCGCATCCCGCCCGGCGAGGCGCTCGAGCTGGCGGCGGCGTGGCAGCGCGGCCGGGTCGCGGCGGCGACGCGAGCGGTCATCACCGTCGAGGTCCACCCCGACGACTACTACGAGGGCCTGTACCAGGCGCGCCTGAAGAAGCAGCTGGCGCCCGAGGTGCGGGCCCTGTTCCAGGACGCGCTGGCCCGGGCCCGCGCCAGCTACTACCAGGCGTATCGGCTCGAGGTCCCGATCACCGAGCGCAGGTAGGCGCGCGCGGGCCGATAGGGCCCGGGAAGGGGCGACTCGATCGAAGCTCGCGAACGAGCCGCCCCGCGGGCAAGGCGCGACGAGGGAGCATACCCGTCGGGACGTGACCGAGGCGCAACGCAGCCCCCGGGGATGGATCGTTCGCGAGAACGATTGAGTTGCCCCTTCCCGGGCCCTTACGCCGCCAGCGCGTGCAGGCGCTGGCGCAGCACGCCACGACCGCGGTGGGCCCGCGCCTTGACCGCGGCCACGCTCATGCCCAGCGCGGCCGCCAGCTCCGGCTCGGTCCGGTCCTCGGCCCGGCCGATCAGGATCGCCGCCGACTGGCGGTCGAGGCCACGCAGGCCGGCCTGGACCAGCGCGGCGACCTCGGCCTGGCCGAGCGCGGTCTCGGGGTCGGCGCGGTCGGACGCCACCGCGGCCATGGTGGCGTCGTCGGCGCGGCCGACCCGCGCCCGGTACCGGCGCTGCCCGCGCAGGTAGCCGAAGGCGGTGGTGGTGGCGATGCGGAACAGCCAGGTGCGCGGGTGGGCGTCGCCGCGGAACTGGGCGCGCTGGCGGAACGCGCGCAAGAGCGCGTCCTGCGCCACCTCGTCGGCGGCGTCGTCGTCGCGCAGGATGCGCCGGCACAGCGCGAACACGTAGCGCCGCTCGTCGGCGGTGAACCGCAGCTCGGTGCCCATCATCGGCTCCGGCTCGAGCCGGCGCCGCGGATGAGCTGGAGCAGCTCGCTGGTCCGGCCCGGCTCGGTCGCGAACACCCCGCGGGTGGTGACGGTGGTGGTGATGGCGCCGCGCTTGCGCGCGCCGCGCAGCGCCATGCACTGGTGCTCGGCCTCGAGCACGACGGCCACCCCGCGCGGCGCCAGCTCGACCTCGAACGCGGTGGCCAGCTCGTGGCCGAGCCGCTCCTGCACCTGCGGCTTGCGCGCGCACGCGTCGAGGGCGCGGGCGATCTTCGACAGGCCGACCACCCGGCGGTCGCTCGGCAGGTAGGCGACGTGGGCGACGCCGGTGAACGGCAGCAGGTGGTGCTCGCACAGGCTGGAGAACTCGAGGTCGCGCATGAGCACCAGGTCGCCGTGGCCCTCCTCGAAGGTCCGGCGCAGGTGCAGGCCGGGGTCGGCGCGCAGGCCGTCGGTCTGCTCGATCAGGGCGCGCGCCACCCGGGCCGGGGTGTCGACCAGGCCGGGCCGGTCGGGATCCTCGCCGATGGCGATGAGCATCTCGCGCACGGCCCGGGCCAGCCGGGCCGGGTCGACCGGGCGGACCGCGCGGTCCGGACTGGCCGGGCCATGGCTCGTGCACAAACCGTTCGAAGCGACCACGGCGAGTTCACCCATGACGCAATTCTGGGGTCGGAACCGGCCCGCGGCAATGTCTTTTCGTTCAAATCGTTCAACCGGTCGAGATCGTTCTGGGCCTCGTACACGGGGATCGACCAGGATCACGGTGTCGTTCCCGTTCGGGTGCACGGCCACGACCACGGGCGCGGCCACGACCACGACCACGACCACGACCACGTCGCCGATCACGATCACGTCGACGCCGCGTCGCCGGCGATGGATCCGGCACGGGCACCGCCGCGGCGCGGCGGCTACACCTCGTGCGGCATGGGCCGGCGCGGGGCGCGGAAGTAGCGCAGCGGCGAGTAGCTGGCGAAGTTGGACACGCGCGACGTGTACAGGTCGGCGTAGTCGTTGACCTGCTCGCCGAAGCGCGAGTTCTCGTTGCCCTCGCGCAGGATCGAGCCCCAGTGCGGGTTGAACGTGTGGTCGATCCGGTTGTCGAGCGACTCGACCTCCTCGGTCATCAGCTCGAGCCGGGCCCGCAGCGACTCGAGCGACGCCTTGGTCGCGCGCTTGACCTCCTCCAGCTTGGCCCGCGCCCCGGGCGCCCCACCGCCGCTGCCGTGGCCGTTGCCGGCGCTTTCCTCGAGCAGGCGCTGCACCCGCTTGAGCCGCATGGCCTGGTAGTCGACCTCCGACTCGAGGTTACGCCGGCGCCGGTCGAGCAGGTCGAGGTCGCGCACCTGCCCCTCGAGGCGGTCGCCGACCTGGATCTCGCGCTCGAGCTCCTGCAGCACCATGGCGGTGCGCCACATGTGCTGCTTGCGCAGGCGCAGGATGTCGCCGTAGATGTGATCGCCGATGTACAGCACGTTCTCGCCGCGGATCTTGGTCATCTCCTCGAACGCGACGACGTTGCCGCCCTGGTAGACCTTGTCGCGGCCGAGCGACTTGACCTCGGCGTCGAGCAGATGGCCCGAGCTCGGCTCGACCTGGTGGAACGGGCGCTTGTCGTTGAAGAAGGCCGGCTTGGCGCCACCGACGATGACGATGTCGAAGTAGTTGCGCCACGACGGGTAGGCCTTGCGCTCGCCGTCGAGCAGGAAGGTCATGACCGCGTCGGTGTAGTCCCACAGCGAGTTGGTGAGCAGGAACAGCTTCTTGCCCGACGAGCGGAACTTGTGCAGCGTCTCGGCCAGCTGCGGGTCCTTGACGATGTACGCGGCCAGGTCGGCCTTGATCACCGACTTGAGCGTGTCGTCGCGGTGGGCCTCGTCGATGGCGGCGCGGATGTCGTCGAACAGCTTCCAGTAGCCGACCTCGCCGTGGCGATGGGTGTCGTACCAGTCGACCAGCGTGGTGTACATGCAGGCGTCGGGCAGGCCGAACAGCGTGTCGATCCACTCGTAGCGGTCGCTCGACAGGTTGATCTTCTCGTTGTGGTAGGTCTGCTTGCGCTCGTCCTGGCTGAGCGTGCGGAAGCCGTGGTGGCAGCGACCGACGTAGCTGTGCCGGTCCATCTTGAACACGTGGCCGAGCTCGCGATCGACCATCAGGCCGCGGATGGCCCACTCCGACGGGTAGGCCAGGTCGCGGATGTCCTCTGGATAGCCGTGCTTCTCGATCAGCTTGTCGAGGGTGATCTGGATCGACAGCTTCTCCAGCTTGTCCTGGTGGTACAGGGCCAGCGTGTAGTCCATGTCGAACCCGATCAGCTCGATCGAGTCCATCCGCAGGTTGCGGTTGCAGAACACGCGGTGCTTGCGGGGGACGTCGATCTCGCTGGCCGGATCGGCCAGCAGGGACGCGATCTGAGCGTCCAGCTCGGGCGGGGTCGCGACCATTGCTGCAAATTGTATCGCACCGGCGACATCCGCGCCGACCCGGCGGGCCTACATGGCCCGACACCCACGGCGCCGCGCTGGCGGCAGCGGCGGATCCCGCCGCCGGCATGACGTCCCAGGCCGGCCCCACCGTCGGCCAGCTCGGTCCGATTTGTGTACATTCGCCCGGCATGACCACGACCGCCGCCCCGGCCTGGAACCGCCCCGTCGACCCGTTCGCCGAGCTCATCTCGGCCGAGGCGATCCACAAGCGGGTGGCCGAGCTCGGCGCGCAGATCACGGCCGACTACCGGCCCCTGGCGGCCAGCGCCGACGTGGTCGTGCTCGGCGTGCTCAAGGGCTCGGTCCTGTTCATGGCCGACCTGGCCCGCCACATCGCGCTGCCGGTCTACCTCGACTTCATCGCGATCTCCTCCTACGGCGACGCCACCGTGTCGTCGGGCGTGGTCCAGATCACCCAGGACCTGACCCGCCCGATCGACGGCAAACACGTCATCGTGGTCGAGGACATCGTCGACACCGGCCACACCGTGCACTACCTGCTCGAGAACCTGGCGACCCGCCGCCCGGCCAGCCTGCGCCTGTGCTCGCTCCTGCACAAGCCGGAGCGGAGCGAGCGTGAGGTCAAGATCGACTACCTCGGCTTCACCATCCCCAACAAGTTCGTCGTCGGCTACGGCCTCGACATCGCGCAGCAGTACCGCAACCTGCCGTACATCGGGTACGTGACGGGCGCATGAAGCCCGAGCAGCTCGAGCGCCTGCCGGCGACGCTGTTCGAGATCGGCAAGCTGATCGGCTCCGAGCTCGACCCCGGCGTGCTGCTGTCGCGTATCGCCGAGCTGATCTGCCAGCTGGTCGGTGCCCACGCCTGCTCGGTCATGCTGCTCGACGCCAGCCGGCAGCGCTTGCTGGCCAAGGCCGCGTACGGCCTGCGGACCGAGCGTATGCACACCCTGTCGTTCGCCGTCGGCGAGGGCGTGGCCGGCTGGGTCGTGGCCCAGGGCGAGGCGGTGCTCATCGACGACGTCGCCGCTGACCCGCGCTTCGTCCAGCTGCCCGACGCGCGCACGCCGATCGCGGCGATGATGTGCGTGCCCCTGCTGGCCCGCACCGAGGCGGTCGGGGTGGTCACCGCGACGTCCCACAACGCCGGCGCGTTCGCCCCGGCCGACCTCGAGCTGCTCCGCTTCCTGGCCATGACCATCGCGCTCGACGTCGAGAACGTGCGCCTGCGCCGGGTCGCGGTCACCGACGTCCTGACCGGGGCCTACAACCGCGAGTTCCTCGGGCAGCGGCTGCCCCTCGAGATCGACACCGCGCTGACCCACGACCACCCGCTGTGCGTGGCGATGGTCGACGTCGACCACTTCAAGCCGGTCAACGACCGGTTCGGCCACGACGTCGGCGACGACGTGCTGGCCGAGGTGGCGCGCCGGCTGCGCAGCGCCATCCGCGGCGGCGACCTCCTGGTGCGGTACGGCGGCGAGGAGTTCCTGGTGGTACTGCCGCGGGCCGACGCCGGCCGAGCCTGGGAGGTCGGGGAGCGCATGCGCCTGCGGGTCGGCGGCGAGGCCATCAGCGCCGGCCCACACGAGCTGCCCATCCGGGTCTCCATCGGCGTGGCCCAGCTGCGGATCGATCCGGTCGAGAGCGCGGCCGAGCTCATCAAGCGGGCCGACAGCGCGCTGTACGCGGCCAAGGGCCGTGGCCGCGACCGGGTCGAGGTCGCGCCGTGACCGAGGACCCGCCGCCGCCACCGCTGGCGCTCGGCAAGGGCGCGGCCAGCGTGGCGGAGCCCGAGCCCGAGCCCGCCGGCGCCGCCGTCGACGCGGCCGTCGCGCCGCCGACCGACCCGGCCGCCGCGCCCGGCGCCGGCGAGGCCACGCCGGCCCGCGCCGACGACCCGTCGCAGCCGCTGGTCCCGGCCACGCTCGAGGCCACGCCCGCGGCGCTGCGGGCCGCGGCCGGCCTCGCCCCCACCCCGCCGCGGCGCCGGCGCCGGACCGATCCGGGCCTGGCCGCGGCCAGCGAGCCCGATGACGAGCGCGACCCCGACCTGGCCGAGCCGCGCTCGCGCAAGCCGATGGTCGTGCTCGGCGCCATCCTCGCCGTCGGCGCCACGGTGGCGGTGCTGGTGCTGCTCGGCCGCGCCAACGCCGACCGCCTGGCCCTGCGCTGCGGCGCGACCGCGATCCACGCCGAGCGCGGCCGGGTGTTTCCGCCCTGGGGCACGATCCCGCTCGGCGGCGCCGAGTGGGCCCCCATCGGCATCCCGCCGGCGGCCGAGTGCATCAGCCGCCGCACCGACAGCGTGGCCGAGCTGACCGGCTGGTACCTCGACGCGCTGCTGGCCGAGGTCGATCGCCGCCTGACCGCGCGCGAGGTGACCGAGCTCGACGCGATCGCCGCCCTGCTCGACCAGGCCTTGCTGCTGGCGCGCGATCCGGGCCGGCGCGACCAGCGGCGCGACATCGAGCGCCTGGTCGGCGACGTCGCCTACTGGCGAGCGGTCACCGCCGCCCGCGCCGCCTCGGCCCAGCTGGGTGAGGTGCGCAAGCAGTTCGACGCGGCCGCGGCCCGGCGCCCGCGCCACGCCAGCGACGCGGCGGCCTGGGGCGAGCTGCTCGGCGACGTGGCCGCGCGGCTGAGCCGCGGCCCGAGCGGGGTGATCGACGAGCCGCCGTTCGCGCCAGGGCCGAGCGCCGCACCCGCGCCGCGCGTCGACGCCCAGCCTGGCGTGGCCCTCCCGGCCCCGCCGGAGGTCGGCGCCGACGCCGAGCCCGGACCGGCCAGCGCCGCCCCGCCCGACGCCGGGCTGCCCGCCGGCGGCGTCCTCCTGTAACGGGGCTACCGGGCTACGGGGCCGCGGGCGCTGCCGGCAGCACGATCTCGAACTCGGCGCCGGCGCCGGCGCGGTTGCGCCAGGCCATGGTCCCGCCGTGGGCGCGGACGATGGTGTCGGTGATCCACAGCCCGAGGCCGGTCCCCTCGCCGACCTCCTTGGTGGTGAAGAACGGCTCCGACAGGCGACCCATGGCGTCGTCGGCGATGCCGGCCCCGGAGTCGGCCACCCACAGCCGCAGCCCACCGTCGGCGCTGGCGGCCAGCCCGATCTCGATCCAGCCGTCTCCGGACACCGCCTGCGCGGCGTTGGTCAGCAGGTTCATCAGCACCTGGCCGAGGTGGCCCGGGTTGCCGATCACCGTCGGCAGGTCGGCCGCGACGGCGCGGCGGATGGTGATGCGATCGCGAACCAGCGGGGTGATCAGCGTGAGCGTGGTCTCGACCTGGGCCAGCAGATCGACCGGGCGGCGCACCGCGTCGACCGGCCGCGAGAACGTGCGCAGGTCACGCACGATGGTCGCGGTCCGCTCGGCGCCCGCACGCATCGACCGCAGCAGCTTCGGGATGTCGGCCCGCAGGTGCTCGAGCTCGACCTGACGGCTGACCGCGAGGAGCTCGGCCGCGAGCTCGGCCGGCAGGCGCGGCACCAGCGCCAGCGCGGCGTCGACCACGGTCAGGAGGTCGCGCACGTAGTCGGCCAGGAAGTCGACGTTGCCGTACACGAAGTTGATCGGGTTGTTGAGCTCGTGGGCGATGCCGGCGACCAGGCGGCCGAGCGAGGACATGCGGTCCTGCTGGACCAGCTGGCGGCGCGCGTGCCCGAGCTGGTGTTGCGCCTGCGCCAGCTCGGCCCGCAGCGCCGCGACCTCGTCGGCCGTCGCCGCCGGCTCAGCCATCGAGGAAGGCGAGGTAGCGGTCGGGGATGTCGTCGAAGCACATCGGCGACCGGCACGCCGGGCACGCCAGCGCCGGCACGGCGCGGCCGGCGCCGTGCAGGCCGTGGGCGTCGAGCAGGTACTCGCGCTCGTGCCCACAGGCGTCGCACACGTAGGGCGCCATGAACGACTCGATGTGGGCGTGGCCGCGGAAGCCGTGGATCATGTTGAGCTGCGAGATGACGGTGCTCGAGCAGCGCCGGAACGCGACCGCCCGGCCGACCAGCGTGCGCATGAACGCGACCCAGTCGCGCACGCCGATCGAGTTGATACGGCGCACCCCGGCCAGGTCCAGCACCAGCCCCCGCCCAGGCGGCAGCTCGCCGACCAGGGTGGCGAGCTGGTTGCCCTCGACCACCGACCCGATCAGCTCGATCAGGAGCGGCCCGGGTTCGGCCGCGCCGGCGTCGGCGCTGCCGGCGGTGACGACCCAGTGCAGGGCCCGCCCGGGATCGGTGCCGGCCGCCAGCGGGGGCGAGGTCTGCTCGAACTCGGCCACGCTACTCCATCCGGTCGGGTGGGGTGACGAAGTGCTGCAGCACGCCGGTGGTGGCCGGCTCGTCGAGCGACGGCGGCACCACCAGCACGTCGCGGCCGTCGAACCGGACCGGCTCGGGGATGGCGAACACGCCGCGCTTGCTGGACCGGCCCATCCGCCCGGCCAGCGCCTGGAACGGCTGCTTGCTGGCCCCGGCCCAGCCGGAGATGGCGCCCCCGCCGCCGTAGCCGACCACGGCGGCGCCGACCTTGTCGACCACCGACTCGGGTTGCCCGCTGCGGACGACGACGAAGCCCGGGTTGGGCACGGCGCCGGTGTCGAACACCTTGGTCAGGTTCTTCTGGCTGCCGGCCGGCGCGAACACCGCCTGGGCGCCCTTGTACGACGCCACCTCGGCCACGGCCGCGGTCAGGTCCGGCTTGCCGACGCGGGCGGCGAAGAAGCCGGCGTCGACCTCGGACTCGAGCATGGCGTGATCGATGAACGCGTTGTCGCCGCAGCCGGTCGCCACGAACGCCAGCTTCTTGCCGCGCAGCGCCTGCATGTCGGCGCCCGTCGACGCGTACAGCGCCCACGGCCGGGTCGTGCCGCCGCCGATCTGGGCGTTGGCGAGCACCTTCCAGCCGAGGTTGGACGCCACGCACTGCCCGTCGACGATCGCGAAGTCGACCCCGCCCTTGCGCAGGGCGTCGAGGCTGGCGAAGGACTGCGCCTCGGTCTTGATGCCGACCTGCGACTCGATGGCCTTGGCCAGGCCCTGCACGTACGCCAGCTTGGCCTGGCTGGTGCCGAACTCGACCGACGGCGCGAACAGGCCGACCACCAGCTTGGCGCTGGTCGGCTGGCTCTGGCCGGGGCGGGTCCCGGTGACGAAGGCGGTGGTCGCCACCGCGGCCACGATCGCGCCGGTGGCGATCAGCGTGCGGGGCCGCGGGCGGCGGGGGCTGTGGAGGGGCTTGCTCATGGTCAGAACCCGTAGATCCGCTTCTTGGTGTCGATCCACTTCTGCAGGTCGCGCGCGCTGGCGCCCTTGGCCTTGGCCTTGACCCAGGCCTCGTAGGCATCGCGCGGCCGGCCCAGCTGATCGTACAGGATGCCGAGGTTGATCAGCGCCTCGGGCGGGTTGCCCGCGAACCCCTCGAAGGTGGAGAGCTGGCCCTTGCCGAGGATGGTCACGGCGCGGTCGTGGCTGATCCGACGCTTGGCGTCGCCGTCGGCGTACTTGGCCGCGTTCTCGAGCGCCTTCTGCGCCAGCCCGGGCTTGCCCTCGCGCCAGTGCTCGGCGCCGATCAGCTCCCAGGCCGAGGCCAGGATCTCGCGGGTCTTGCCGAGCAACGGCCCGCTGACGTTGGGCAGCGCCTTGGCCAGCTCGCCGGCGGCGGAGGTCCGGGTCGCCAGCGTGCCGCCCCGGTAGTTGGCGTAGGCGGTGAAGAAGGCCAGGCCGACCTTGGCGTAGGCCGGCCTCAGGTAGTCGGCCGGGTTGCCGCGCCCGGCCAGCTGGCGGAACACCCGGCTGGCGTCGCCGGCGTCGCCCTTCTCGAGCAGCGCCAGGCCGCGCGAGAACTCGAACGCCTCGGGCTCGGTCCCGCGCAGCACCGAGGCATCACGGGCGGCCCGGGTCAGGTCGGCCGCGGCGGCGTCGCCCTTGCCCTCGCGCATGAGCTTCCAGCCGCGCTGGAACAGGACCAGGGCGGTGTTGCGGCGCAGCGCCGGCGCCAGCTCGGGCGCGGCGCCAGCCAGCTGGGCCGCGTCGGTCAACCGGGCCGCGGCCCCATCGAGGTCGGTCCGGGCCAGCAGCGGCGCCCACTCGATGTACACCTCGGCCAGCACGGCGCCGCCGGCGCCCTTCTTGCCCTCGCGCTCGGCCTCGGCGAACAGCTCGCCGGCGCGGCGGGGGTCGGCGGCCTTGCCGCACAGGGCGACCCGCCCGGCCAGCCGGCGCGCGAGCAGCGGGTCGGCGCCCTGCGCCGCCAGCAGCGGGCCGACGTGCCGCTGCGCCAGCTCGCACTCGCCGCGGTCGATCGCCAGCACGACCTGGTTGGTCAGGGTCGTGGCCGAGCCCGGATCGAGCGCGAGCGCCTGGTCGAGCAGCGCGTGCGCGGCCTTGCCGCCGTCCTTGCCGAGCGCGCTGGCCGACGCCTGCTTGTTGATGGTGTCGATCAACGCGCGCTTGATCTGCACGTCGTTGCCGCGCAGCTCGACCGCGGCCTCGAACTGGGCCCGGGCCTCGCGCAGCTTGCCCTGGTTGTAGTGCGCCTTGCCGGCCAGGACCCGGATGGCCGCGCGATCGGCCGCCGGCTGGGCCGCGAAGCCGGCGTCGGTCGCGATGCGCTCGGCCATGAGCTGGGCCTTGGCGTCCTGGCGCGACGCCAGGTAGGCCCCGCCCAGCTCGACCGCCAGCTCGACGCTCTTGGGGTTGGCGGCGGCGCCGGCCTCCAGCTTCTGCACCGCCAGCGCCAGGTTGGCGGCGCCGCCGGGCAGGCGGCGGTAGGTCTTGCCGAGCCGGATCGACAGCTGGATCTGCTCGCGCTGCTGACCCGGCCGCAGCATCGCCTCGGCCCGGCTGTACTGGTCGAGCGCGCCCTGCCAGTTGCGCTCGAGGTAGTAGGTGTCGCCGAGCAGGATGTGCCCGCGCGCCTCGCCCTTGCGCAGGCGCAGGAACTCGTTGCCCGCGGTGCGGGCGCGGGCGATCTGCCGCTTGGCCAGCAGCGCGCTGGCCAGGTTGAACCAGACCGAGCCGCTCTTGTCGACGCGGCGCGGGTCGCCCACCACGCGCTCACACACGGTGATGGCCTGGTCGTGGCGGCCCAGCCCGGCCAGCGCCGCGCACAGACCGTTGTCGGCGTTGACCTGGGCGTGCGGCCGCTTGCCGTGCTTGCGCTGGACCGTCTCGAACTGGGTCACGGCCTTCTCGTACAGGGCGGCGCCGCCATCGGCCGCGATGCGGGCCAGGCCGAGGTAGGCAAAGCCGAGGCGGATGCGCGGCAACACGTCGCCGGCCTCGAGGTCGGCCGGCCGGTGCTGCAGGTAGGCCTCGTACGCGGTCGCGGTCTTGCGGGCGTCGCGGCCGGCGTAGTACTCGCCGACGAGCTGCTGGTTGGTGAAGGTCGACGCCTTCTTGGCCACCGCCTGCTCGGCCACCGCGACGGCGTCGGCCTTCTTGCCGGTCTGCCACAGCAGCAGCGCCTCCTGCTCGAGCACCTCGGCCGCGCCGGGGTGCTGGGCCTTGGCGACGTCGCGGATGAAGGCGAGCCCGCCGGCGTAGTCCTCGAGGATGATGTAGATGGCGGCGCGCTTGCCGTAGGCCTCGGCCGGGACCTGGGTCGGGTACCTGCGGATGGCGCCGTCGTAGGCCGCGGCGGCGCGCTTCCACTCGCCCTCCTCGAAGTGGCGATCGCCCTCGCGCAGATCGTCCTCGGCCTGGGCCCAGGCCGGGGCCGGGGCGGCGACCACCGTCAGGCCGGCGACGGCGCCGAGCAGCACGGCGGCCAGGGTCAGGGTGCGGGTGCGGGTCACGCGATCCTCCCGACGACCAGGGTGATGTCGTCCTTGCGCGGGGTTTCGGCGAAGAAGCCGGTGGCGTCGGCGACGATGGCGTCGCGCAGATCGGCGGCGTCGAGCGCGGCGGCGCGGCGGACCGAGGCGCGGAACCGCTTCTCGCCGTACTCCTCGCCACCGGCGTTCTCGCACTCGACGATGCCGTCGGTGTACCAGACCAGGATGTCGCCGGGCTGGAGCGAGGTGGTCTTGACCTCGTAGGTCGACTCGGCCACGTCGCCGAGGCGGTTGCCGCGGATCATGAGCGAGCCGAACTCGCCCTTGCCGTCGCTGCTCCGGTACAGGTACGGGAAGTTGTGGCCGGCGTTGGCGTAGGTGATCGTGCGGGCCCGGGTGTCGACGATCGAGGCGAAGCAGGTCATCACGAACTTGCGCTTGGCGCTCTCGTAGATGGCGTAGTTCATGATCTCGAGCAGCTTGGTCACGTCGGCGTGGTGGACCTGCCGGGCCACGTCACACGCGGCCTTGGCGGCGGCGGTGATCATCGCCGACGGCACGCCGTGGCCGGTGACGTCGCCGATGACGACCAGGACCTTGCCGCCGCCCAGGTCGTGGTAGGTCCACCAGTCGCCGCCGGTCTGCGCCGCCGGCTGGAAGTAACCGGCCAGCGACAACACGCCGAGGGTGACCGGGTCCTGGCTCGGCACCAGGGTGTCCTGGATGGTCTTGGCCACCTCGAGCTCCTGCTCGATGCGGGCCTTCTCCGCCGTCTGCTCGAGCAGGATGGCGATCTGGTCGGCCATGAAGTTGAAGTTCTCGCCGAGGACGCCGATCTCGTCGCCCGACTTGACCTCGACCCGAGCCGACAGGTCGCCGCGCGCGATCTGGTCGGCCCGCCAGGCCAGCTGCTTGAGCGGCTTGCTGATCGACAGGCCCTGGAAGATGGCGAGCAGGGTGCCGATGAGCACGAACAGCGCGCCGACCGCGCCGGTGCGCAGCGCGGCCGCCTGCGATTCGGTGGCCTTCTGCCGGTCGGCCTCGGCCGCGAACCAGTCGATCGGCGCCAGGTCGTAGGCCAGGACCAGGTAGCCCTGCCGCGCCGGCGGCGCCTCGGCGGCGACGGTGGCGGCGGCGGTCGGGGCCTCGCCGACGAAGACCGGCAGGCCGAAGGCGCGGTACCGGGCCCCGCCCTCGGTCAGATCGAACTTGACCAGCACGTCGCCGCCACTGGCGGCCGCGGCCTGCCAGGCCGCCAGGGCGCCCTTCCACGCCCCCGCCGCCAGCGCGCCGTGGCCGGGCCCGACCGGGTCGTGGTTGCCCTGCTTGCACTCGGCGCCCTCGTCGCACGCCACCACCACGCCCTGGTTGAGATCGAGCACCAGGGCCAGCTTGAGGCCGAAGTCCTTGCGGCCGCCCTCGTCCTTGCTGTCCTGCAGCACGGTGCGCTGGACCAGCGCGACGATGTCGGCGTCGCGGCCGCGGTCGATGAGCAGCTGCTCGACGGCGCGCGCCAGCAGCGGCGTGCCGACCTCGCCTTGCACCTCGCGCCCGGCCCGGAAGGTCTCGGTCTGTCGCTTGCTGGTCTGGTCGTACAGCGTGCGGATACCCATGACGTTGAGCACGCCAAAGCCGACGACCGTGACCACGATCAAGAGCGTCGTGGTCAAGATCATCTTGACCGAGATCCCCAGGCCTCCCCGTTTGGCCATTCCGATCGCGATGGTACGCGGAGGCTCGGGGCCAGGTCCACCCCGGGCGGCGGCAACTGCGTGGCCGGCCTTGGTCCGACCGGCCGGCGCCGGCGCCGGCTCGCCCCCGGGTGGGCGCCTGAGGTAGCCTGGGCCGGTGGACGCCGTCGTCGATCCCGCGCTGCAGCAGTTCCTGACCGAGTTCAAGCGGGTGTCCACCGCGATCGTCGACAGCTACTTCGTGGTCGACACCGAGCGGCGCATCGTCGATTTCAACCGCGCCTTCTACGCGCTGCTGCCGCGCCAGGCCGCGCGTGGCCTCAAGGGCAAGCGCTGCTTCGAGGTGCTCGAGCTCAACATCTGCCAGCAGGCCTGCATCGCCCAGCAGTGCTGGGCCGACAACAAGCACGTCCGGCTCGACGAGATCTCCGGCACCATCCCGGGCGACCCCGACAGCAAGCGGCTGCGCTTCATCCTGTCCGCCGTGCCGATCACCGACGAGCGCGGCCAGGCGGTCGGCGCGCTCGAGATCCAGCGCAACGTCACCGACGAGGCGGTGGTGCAGGTGAAGTACCAGGAGATGCTCGAGAACGAGGCGCGCGAGCGCGAGCGCCTGGCCAACCAGATCCGGGCCCGCACCAAGGAGCTGCTCGAGACCAACCAGCTGCTGCTCAAGACCCAGCGCGAGCTGCTGGCCTACAAGAAGGGGCTCACGGTATGAGCGCCGCGCGTGGCCTGGCCGGAGCCGCCGTGCTCGCCGCCGTCGCCGCCCTCGGGTGCAAGGGCGACGGGGACCGTCCACCGCTGGCCCCCGGCACCGGCAGCGCGGGCGCCGGCACCGGCAGCGCGGGCCCGGCGGCCTGGACCCGACAGCCGCTGCCGGCGCAGGCGCCGCCGCTGGCCGGGGCCAGCATCGAGGTGCCGCCGCTGACCGAGCTGACCCCGAACCAGATCGCGTTCGACGAGGAGGAGAGCGACCTGTACATGTTCGACGCGATCGAGGTGCAGGCGCTCGGCTTCCACCTGCGGATCGACGACTACGCGCCGCTGGCGGCCGATCCGGTCCGGTTCGACCAGCCGGACGAGGGGGACGCGCCGCCCGATCGGTTCCTGGTCAAGCGGGCCGACGCCAGCGGGGCCTGGTTCGTGGCCGGCCGCTTCGCCGACGGTGGGGTCGAGGCCCTGGGCTACCACCCGGCCCACAAGGTCAAGTGCACCGTGCTGCGGGCCCCGCGCGACCCCGACCGTCTGGCCGACATCGCCCGGGTCTGCCTCAGCTTCCAGCCCGGGCCGGCCGCGCGCTGACGGCGCGCGCGTCGCGCACGCGCCCGATCGGGCACGGGCACGGGCACGGCACGGGCACGGGGCAGTATAGTGCGCGCGTGATCAAGCCACGCACCATGCCCGGGGTGATGGAGCTGCTGCCCCGCGACCAGCTCGCCTTCCAGCGCATGCTCGACACCATCCGCGCCGCCTACGAGCGGTTCGGCTTCCTGCCGATCGAGACGCCGGTGATCGAGCTGACCGACGTGCTCCTGACCAAGAGCGGGGGCGAGACCGAGCGCCAGGTGTACTTCGTGCAGTCGACCGGCAGCCTCGACCAGGCGGCGAACGGCGCCGGCGCCGACCGACGGCCCGAGCTGGCCCTGCGCTTCGACCTGACCGTGCCGCTGGCCCGCTACGTCGCCGAGCACGAGCACGAGCTGACCTTCCCGTTCCGGCGCTACCAGATGCAGCGGGTGTACCGCGGCGAGCGGGCCCAGCGCGGCCGGTTCCGCGAGTTCTACCAGTGCGACGTCGACGTGGTCGGCAAGGACACGCTGTCGCCGCGCTACGACGCCGAGCTGCCGGCGGTGATCCACGCGGTGTTCACCGAGCTCGGCGTCGGCGACTTCACGATCCGGATCAACAACCGCGCCCTCATGCGCGGCCTGCTCGAGGACCTCGGCCTGGCCGAGCCCGAGCGCCAGGCCGCGGTGCTGCGCGAGGTCGACAAGCTCGACAAGCGCGGCGCCGACGCGGTGCGGACCAGCCTGACCTCGCCCGAGCTCGGCCTGGGCGTGGACGCGGCCGACCAGCTGATGGGCTGGGTCCAGCTGCGCTCGCGCAGCCACGCCGAGGCGATGGCCATCCTGGCCGAGCTGCCGGTGCGCGGCGACACGGCCCGACGCGGCGCCGACGAGCTCCGCACCGTGCTCGAGATGATCCGCGGCTTCGGCGTGCCCGAGGCCCGCTACGCCCTCGACCTGTCGATCGCGCGCGGGCTCGACTACTACACCGGCACGGTGTTCGAGACGGTGCTCGACGCCCACCCGCAGATCGGCGCCATCTGCTCGGGCGGCCGCTACGACAACCTGGCCGGCTTCTACACCAAGTCGCACCTGCCCGGCGTCGGCGTGTCGATCGGCGCGACCCGGCTGTTCGACCAGCTGCGCCAGCTCGGGGTCTTCACCACCGCGCCCAGCTCGGTCACCGCGCTGGTGGCCCTGCTCGACGACACCCGGCTGGCCGACGGCATCAGCCTGGCCAACCAGCTGCGCGCCGGCGGCGTGTGCACCGAGCTGGCGGTCGACGCCCGCAAGCTGGCCAAGCAGATCCAGTACGCCGACCGCGCCGGCATCCGCTTCGTGGTGATCTGCGGCGAGGCCGAGGCGGCGCGTGGGGTGGTGGCGATCAAGGATCTGGTGGCCGGGACCCAGCGCGAGGTGGCGCGGGCCGACCTGGTCGCGGCGTTCGCGCCGGCGCCCCCGGCCTGAGCTGGCCGGCGCCGGGCGCGCGCCGGCGCGGGCGCGGCCGCCGGGCATGCGCTACCTTCCCGCGCATGCAACGCAGCCAGCCCCGCGCTCTCCGCTCCTTCGCCCTGTCGCGCCTGCTCCTGGTCGCCGCCCTGGCCGCCCCGCTGGCGGCGTGCGGCGGCGGCGGTCGCTTTCGCTACCCGACCGCCGCCTCGCCGCTCCAGCTCGATCGGGTCGTGCTGTACCGCAACGGCGTCGGCTACTTCGAGCGGACCGGGCGGGTCGAGGGCAACCAGCTCACCATCAAGGTGCGCAAGGACCAGGTCAACGACCTGCTCAAGAGCCTGACGGTGGTCGAGCGCAGCTCGGGCCGGGCCGTCAGCGTGTCGATGCCGCTCGATCCGCAGACCTGGGCCAACGCCGCGCTGGCCACCATGCGGCCCGGCCAGGGCAGCCTGGCCCAGGTGCTCGACGCCCTGCGCGGCAGCTGGGTCACGCTGTCGACCGACGACGGCAAGGCGTCGGGCCGGGTCGCCATGGTCGAGCGCTTCGACACCGGCGGCGGCGGCGACGACGACGAGCGCGCCGACGGCCCGCGCGTCGACCACCGGGTCACCCTGCTCGACGGCGACTCGATGCGCGTCATCCGGCTCAGCACGGTGACCAAGGTCCGGCTCGAGGACGGCGACCTGGCCATGCAGTTCAACCGCACGCTCGACGCCAGCGCCGGCGAGGGCATGTTCCAGCAGGTCGCGGTCACCATCCGCCTGGCCGGGGCCAAGCGCCACGACCTCCTGGTCAGCTACGTGGTCGCGGCGCCGATGTGGAAGCCGACCTACCGGGTCGTGTTGCCCAAGGACGGCAAGGGCCGGGCCCTGCTGCAGGCGTGGGCGGTGGTCGACAACACCAGCGGCGAGGAGTGGCGCGACGTGCAGATGGCGCTGACCTCGGGCGCGCCGATCGCCTTCCGCTACGACCTGCACACCCCGCGCGAGGTGCCGCGGGCCGACCTGACCGAGCGCGGCGTACACCGCCAGGCCGCGGTCGCGGTCGGCGAGACGACGTACCAGGACGCGCCGGCGTCCGAGGTGGCCGCGGCCCCACAGGCCGATGGCGACTACTACGACACGGACGAGGAGGACAACGTGCCGGCCAAGAGCGAGGCCGCGCGCGCCTCCGGCAGCGGCGCCGGCCGCGCCCCGGCCGCACCCTCACGCAAGAAGGCGCCGGCGCCCCGCACCGCCAGCCGGGCCGACATGCTCGACGACGCCATCGTCGGCGGCGCGGTCAGCAAGCCCAGCATCGACCTCGAGAGCCTGCGCCGCTCGACCCAGGCCCAGGCCCGGGCCGCCACCGTGGCCGGCCAGACCCGGTTCGAGCTCGACGCGCGGGTCACCGTGCCCGAGGGCACCTCGACCATGGTCGCCATCGTCAACGCCGAGGTCGAGGGGGAGGAGGCCTTCCTGTACCGCCCGGGCGGCGGCGGCGGCGGCTACGAGAGCAACCCGTACCGGGTGGTCCGCTTCAAGAACTCGACCCCGTTCGTGCTCGAGCCCGGCCCCATCGGCATCTACGCCGGTGGCAGCTTCGTCGGCGAGGGCCTGTCGGAGACGGTCGGCGCCGCCACCAGCGCGACCATCCCGTTCGCGGTCGAGACCGGCATCATGGTCAGCTCGGCCATCGCCGACGACCGCGACGAGATGCGCCTCATCAAGATGTCGCGCGGCGTGCTCGAGGTCGAGCAGTTCGCGCGCCGGGTCACGACCTACACCGCCAAGGCGCAGACGCTCGAGGACGGCTACACCATGCTGATCCGGCACGGCAAGACCGGCTGGAACTACCAGCTGGCCGAGCGCCCGGACGGGACCGAGGACCTGCCCGACGCCTACCTGGTCCGGTTGGTCGTGGCCAAGGGCAAGCGCGAGGGCGCCATCAAGGTCGTGGAGCAGACCCCGAGCCGCACCACCATCAGCATCTGGAACGAGCCGGCCATCGGCATCCTCGAGAAGCTGCTGGTCGACGCCAGCCTCGGCGCCGACACCAAGAAGCGGCTGCGCCCGATCATCGAGAAGCGGCGCGAGGTGGCCCGGTACGAGGAGCAGATCGCCGGCATCACCGACCGCCGCAACCAGCTCGACCAGCGGGCCGGCGAGCTGCGCGAGAACCTGCGCGCGATCGCCAAGAACCCGGCGGCCGGGGCGCAGCGGGCCAAGTGGACCAAGCAGCTCGACGACTTCGCCAGCGAGGGCAACAAGCTGGGCGCCCAGCTGGCCGACCTCGAGGCCAAGCGGCTCGACAAGCGGGTCGAGCTCGAGGACCTGCTACAGGACCTCGAGGTGACCGGCCCGAGCAAGAAGTGAGCGCGCCGCCCACCCCCACCATCCGGGCGGCGGCGCCGGCCGACGGCCCGGCCATGCTGGCCGTGCACCAGGACGCGGTCGCGGTGCTGTGCGCCCGGGCGTACAGCGCGGCGCAGCTGGCCGGCTGGTTCGCCGGCCGCACCACCGCGATGTACCGGACCGGCATCGCCGCCGGCTGGACCTGGGTCGCGCTCGGGGCCGCCGGCGAGGTGGTCGGCTTCGTCGAGCTCGACGACCACAAGATCGGCAAGCTGTTCGTGCACAGCACGCAGGCCGGCCGTGGCGTGGGCCCGGCCCTGCTCGACCACGCGCTGGCCCAGCTCGCCGCCGCCGGGGCCGACCGCGTCACCCTGCGCTCGACCCTCAACGCGGTCGGGTTCTACCGCCGGCACGGCTTCGTCGAGCGCGCCCGCGCCGCCTTCGTTTCGGGCTCGGCGCCGCCGCTCGAGGTGGTCGAGATGGAGCGCTACTTGGTGACGACCAGGTAGCCGAGCACCGCGATCAGCACGACGAGGACGCCGACCAGGGCGTAGATCATCGCGCTGCCGCGCGGCTGCGTCACCGGCGCGCGATCGGCCATCGACCCGGCGCCGGCCGCCATCATGTGCGGGCTGCTCATGCCCGGGTTGCCAGCGTGGCCCGGGTACCCCGGGCGGCTCGGCGAGCCCTTGCCGGCACCGCCGGGATTGGACCCGGTGGCCCGGCCCAGCGGCGGGCCGCCGGGCGCCGATCCGGTCGAGCGCGAGATCGACGGCAGCGACGGCACCGACGGCAGCGAGGCCGACTTGGCGCCGCCGGTGATGGCCGGCGAGCTGACGCGCGAGCGGATCTTGCCCTTGCCGTCATCCCCACCCGCCTTGTTCGGCGCCAGGCTGCGCATCGCGCTGTGCACCTTGTCGGGCTCGGCCATCCGCCGGCTGTTGCCGAGGAAGGCGAAGTACGAGTCGGGCATGTCGTCGAAGTCCATGACCAGGTCACACTCGTCGCACCGGCAGGTCGGTGGCTCGTGTGGGGCCGGGCCCATGTCGGTCGCCTCGACCAGCAGGACCTTCTCCTCGTCGCACTCCGGGCAGAAGTACGGGACGTAGAAGCTCTTGACCACGCCGCTGCCGGTGAAGTTGTTGACCAGGTTGATCTGGGCGACGATCGCCGGCGAGCACTCGACCAGCACGACCTTGGTGCGCTGGCCCTCGAGCCGCGACAGCCAGTTGACCCAGTCGCGCACGCCGCACGAGTTGATGCGCTCGATCTCGCCCAGATCGATCACCGCGGTCCCCGACGGGATCTGGTCGACCAGCTCCCCGAGCTGGTTGTCCTCGTCGATGACGCCGGCGAGCTTGACGTAGGACACGTCCTCTCGCTGGTTGACGGCTGCCTGGAACTTCTGGCTCATCGTGCCTTCCGCCGTACCGACGTAATCGGTGTAGTGGAACTTACCACGGTCCGACAGAAGCGCCGGACCGCAATAGCCTAGCCCAGCCCGGTGCGCCGGATCTAGCAGGCTGCTGAAGAAGCAGCCTGCTAGTCATCTTCGATCTCGCAGCCTGCTGAAAACACGGAGCCCGTCCCGAGCCACGCTCACGACGGCGACGGCGTCGGCTTGATCAGCTCACCACGTAGGCGGTTGTAGTCATCACTGAGGTAGTAGCGCACCAGGTCCTGGCCCCCGAGCACGGCGCCGAGCGCGACCGTGCCCTCACCCTCGTCGGGCGTCTCCCCGGCCAGGCGCGCCACCATCCGGGTCGCGGCCGCGAAGTCGTTGCAGGCGAGCAGGCCGCCGCGCTTGGCGCTGGCGACCATGCCGTCGATCCACTCGTCGACGTCGACCTCGCCGACCCGCCCGGCCAGGCGGTCGACCGCGGCCTTGACCCGCTTGGGCAGGCGGTCGATGAACTCGGTCGCCTGCGCCGGCCGCTCGCTGTCGGCGGCGACCAGCGCGCGCAGCAGCGCGACCAGCTCGCGCCGCTGACGCACGCCGAGGCTGAGCAGCAGCGCGTAGCCGCCGCGGATGGCGTCGAGGGCCCAGCCGAGCAGGAAGCGGCGGCTGGCCTCGGGCTCACCCAGCAGCGACCGGTCGAGCACCAGCATGCGGCGCGGGAAGGCGACCACCGCCGCCATGCCCGGCACCTTGTGGCCGACGTAGACGTCGACCTCGACCGCACACAGGCGAGAGATCTCGCGCACCAGCTCGGTCAGGCCGGGATCACCCAGCCCCTGCAGCGGGACCAGCCGCTCGCCCAGGCCGGGCTGCGCGAACAGGCCCGAGATCTCGGCGGCGGCGGCGGTGAACAGCTCGCCCAGCGGATCCTTGGCGGCCGGCCCGACCAGCAGGTCACGCCGGCTGGTGTCGTCGAGCGGTCGCTGCAGCGTCGCCGGCGGCACCGCGGCGTGGACGTTGGCGGCGGCGGTGCGATCGTCGGCCTGGGCGTAGCCGAGCTGGTCCATCACCTCGTGGACCCGGGCCGCCCGCGCCACCTCGCCGACGCGGTTGTAGTACGACGCCAGCAGGCGGTAGGCCGGGGCGTTGCGGATGTCGCGGTCGATGACCTTGCGCAGCTCGTGGATGGCGCGGGCCGGATCGTCGACGGCGTAGATCTCCGCCAGCGCGACCCGGTCGCCGGCGCTGTCGGGCGCGACGCCGAGGATGCCGCGGTACGCCTCGATCGCGGCCCGGCGATCGCCGGTCGCCAGCAGCATGCGGGCCAGGCCACGCTGGAGCGGGACCGCCGCCAGCACGCCGCCGCCGTCGATGGCGGCGCGCGCCGCGTCGATGAGCAGGGTCTCGGCCTGGGCGTGGTCGCCGGCCTCGACCGCGCGCCGGGCCAGCACCAGCGCGGGCGGGGCGTAACCCGGATCGTACTCGCCGGCCCGTCGGTACTGCTGGCTGGCGCTGCGGGCGTCGCCGGCGGCGTCGAGGATGCGCCCCTTGTAGTAGTAGTAGCGGGCCAGCGCCTCGGCCGACAGCGTGGCGCCCGGGGCGGTGACCAGCTCGATGACCCGCTCGATCGCGGTGCGGGCCTCGCCGTATCGACCGAGCAGGTACAGCTCCTGCGCCAGGTGGTAGTAGGCCTCGTGCTGGCCCGGATCGAGGGCGATGACGTCGTGCAGCACGCCGACCGCCCGCTGCGCGTTCATCTCGCCCTCGGCGTGGATCTCGGCCCGGCGCAGCAGGGCGCGCACCCGCACCTCGGGTGACGGCTGCGGGCTGGCGGCCAGGAAGCGGGTGATGGCCAGCACCGCCTCCTTCCAGCGCCGCATCGCCCCGTAGTAGTCGACCAGCGCCGACAGCACGACGTAGTCACCCGAGGCCAGCTCGCCGGCCTGCGCGTACAGCGCGCCGGCCGCCTCGAGATCGCCGGCGCGCTCGGCCAGGGCGGCCTGGGCGACCAGGACCCGGGCCAGCATGGGCGCGCCGTCGTCGCGCTTGCGGTAGACCTTCTCCAGCTCGCGCAGCGTGGTGTCGAAGTCGAACGCGTCCGGGTCGGACCGCACCAGCGCGGCCAGGGTGTCGAGCGCCTCCGGGTGGGTCGGGCGGATCTCGAGGGCGATGATCACGCTCTCGGCCGCGCCGCGCGGGTCGCCGTTCTCGCGCAGGACGACGCCGCGCCGGCGGTAGAACTCGCTGCGGGTGGCCGCGTCGCCCTCACGCATGGCCTTCTGCGCCAGCGCCTGTGCCACCGGCAGCGCGGCGGCCCAGTCGCGGCCGTCGAAGTGGTGGTCGAACAGGGCCTGGTTGGCCAGCACACACTCGGGATCGACCGCGAGCGCGCTGTCGTAGTAGTGCATGGCCCGCGCCGGGTCACCCAGCCGCTGCTCGTAGATGCGCCCGATCTGCGCGAACACCCCGGCCCGCTCCTTGTCCTCCTGCCACAGCTTGACCTCGATCTCGAGCGTCTCGATCACCCGCGGCCAGTCCTCGCGCCGCCGGTACAGGTCGCGCAGGCCGTGCACCGCCGGCATGCAGGACGCGCTGGTCTTGATGGCCGCGTCGTAGTAGCGGATCGCGTCCTCCTCGCGCGCGAACTTGGCCTCCATGACCGAGCCGCACTTGAAGTACAGCAGCGCCTTGAGGTTGCGATCGGTCGTGACCCGGATCTGCCGGCGCGTGATCTCGATCAGCTCGGCCCACTGCTCGGTCGACTCGTAGATGCGGCCGAGCGCCTCGAGCGCGGCCGGGTTGTTGGCGTCCTGCTCGAGCAGCCGGGTGTAGTGCTCGGTCGCGACGTCGACGTCGCGCAGCTTGTCCTCGGAGATCTGGGCGATGCGCCGGATCGTCGCCAGCTGCAGCGCGGCGTCGGCCCCGGTGCCCTCCATCCGCATCTTGAGGACGTCGATGAGCTTGGCCCACTGCTGGGTCGTCTCGTAGTGCTGCTCGAGGGCGTCGAGCGCCTCGCGGTCGCGCGGCGACAGGGCCAGGATGCGATGGTGCAGGCGAGCCGCCTCGTCGCCGCGCTGGGCCCGGTTGGCGGCCAGCTGGGCCGCGGCCCGCATCGCCGCCAGCTTGCGCGGGCCCTCGGTCGCGCTCTCGGCCCGCCGCTCGAGCGCGTCGATCGCCACCTTCCAGTCGCCGAGCTGGCCGGCGATACGCTCGAGCGCCGTGACCGCGACGTCGCTGCCGGCGTCGAGCTCGACCACCCGGGCGAAGCTGACCGCGGCCGGCTCGAGCTGGCCGAGGTACTCGAGCTGGACCTGGCCCTTGCGGGTGAACAGGTCGGCCAGGCGGTAGGCGCGCGAGCCGGCCTCGACGTCGGCGATGGCCAGCTCGTACAGCTGCAGGGCGGCGGCCCAGCGCTGCGCCTTGTAGCAGACCCGCTCGAACGCGGTGAACACCTCGCGGTTGCCGGGGTGGGCGGTGATCGCGGCCAGGTAGGCGGCGATGGCCCCGTCGACGTCGCCGCGGCCGTGCCGGACCTTGCCGATGCTGGCCAGCAGCTGGCACCGCACCTTGGGGTCGGGCTCGATCTCCGCCTTGGCCTCGAGCACCCGGGCCAGGTCCTTGTCGCGGCCGAGGCGCTGGTACGCCTCGGCCAGCGCGTCGAGCGCGGGGCGGTGGGCCGGATCGAGCTCGAGCACCTGCTCGTACGCCGCCAGCGCGTCGCCCGCGCGCTCGAGCGGGCCGGCCCGCAGCGCGGCCAGGCGCATCAGCAGCGCCACCCGCCGGGCCCGGTCGCCGCCGGCGCCGAGGCTGGCCAGGTCGCGCTCGAGCACCGCGGCCAGCTCGGCGTGCCGGCCGGTCGCCTCGAGCAAGCGGATCAGCTCGCGCTCGACCTCGGCGCTGGGCGCGATCTGGTAGGCCAGCTGGACCGCGCCGAGGGCCAGGGTCAGGTCGGCCCGCTTGTGCTCGTACAGCGCGGCCAGCGCCATCGCCCCGCCGGCGCGATCGGCCGGGGCCCGCGACGACTCGAGCTGGGCCTTGCGCACCTCGATCAGCTCGGGCCACTGGCCGAGCCGCTCGTGTGCCTCGGCCAGGACGCCGAGCCGGTCGGGCGTGCGCTCGGCCGCCCGCAGCGGCGCGATCAGCTCGGCCCAGTGGCCACGCTCGCGCGCCAGGCGGATCAGGCCGGCCAGGGCGGCCGGGTGGCTCGGCTCGGTGGCCAGCACCTCGCGGTACGCCGCCAGCGCCGGCCCGGCGTCGGCGTCGGCCGCGGCCAGCTCGGCCAGCTCGAGGCGGATCGCGACCCGGCGCCCGGCGTCGACGACGCGCGACAGCTCACCGCGCAGGGCCAGCGCGACCTGCTCGGCCCGGCCGGCCTGGCGGTGCACGTCGGCCTGCCCGCGCAGGGCGTCGGCCGAGCGCGGATCGCGCCGGGCCGCCTCCTCGAACGCGGCCAGCGCCGCGCCGTGCGCCCCGCGCACCTGCTCGACCCGGCCGATCTCGACCAGGACCTCGGCCTGCTCGTGTGGGGCGTCGAGCAGCTCGACCACCCTGCGGCGCAGCGCGACCGCGCCGTCCCAGTCCTCCTCGCCATCGAGGATCGTGGCCAGGCCGCGCAGGATGTGGGCGTCGTCGGGCCGGTCGGCCGCGGCCGCCTCGAGCACCTGGCGCGCCCGCGCCGGCTCGCCCAGCCGGCGCGCCAGCACCTCGGCCATCTCGCGCAGGGCGCGGCCACGCAGCTCGCCGCTGCCGGCGACCCGGGCCAGCTGCTCGAGGTCGTCGACCAGCGCCAGCCAGGCCTGCGCCCGCCGGTGCAACGCCGCCAGCGCCAGCCGGCAGGTGACGTCGCCGGGGTCGGCCGCGGCCAGCTCGGCGAACAGGCGCTCGGCGTCGGCGCTGGCGCCGCGGGTCAGCAGCAGCACGCCGGCGGCGCTGGCCCAGGCGCGCCGGGCCCGCGGCTCGTCGCTGGCGCGCGCCAGCTGGTCGTACACGGCGGCCAGCGCGGTCGCCTCGCGGGCGCGCCGGAGCAGGCGAGCGAGGTGGTCGAGATCGGCCAGCTGGCCGGCCCGATCGGCGGCAGCGGCGTCGCGGTAGGCGTGCTCGCGCAGCAGGCGGATCGCCCGCGGCAGCTCGCCGGCCCAGCGCTCGACCAGGGCGGCGGCGCGACGCCGCCCGGCGCCGGGCAGGTGCTCGAGCAGGCGGACCAGGTCGGTCACCGCCGCCGCCGGCAGGTGCGGCGCGCCGGGCGTGGACGAGGGCGGCGACGACGACCCGGTCGACGGCGCCGGGCCGGCCAGCGGCGACGCGGTCGAGGCCTGGGTCAGCCCGGCGGGCGCGCCGTGGCCGGCCGGACCGAGCGTCGCCACCAGCGCACGCTCGAGCAACCAGGCCGACTCCGCGCTCGGCAGGGCGGCGTGAACCTGGCGGGCCAGGCGGACCCGCGTCGCCTGGTCGGCAGCCGCGCCGGCGCGGTCGAGCAGCTGGAGCGCGCGCCAGGTGTGGACGATCGGCCAGCCACCGGGGCTCTGGCCCAGGCGCTCGCGCAGCTGGGCGTGGACCCCGGCCTGACCGGCCAGGTCACTGCTGATGAGCGCGCCCAGCGCGGCCAGGCGCGCGGCCAGGCCGGGGCGCTCCTCGGCGTCGGCGTGGCGGCGCAGCAGCTCGGTGGCGGCGGCGGCGCCCGCACGGTCGGGCACGGCGATGGCCGCCAGCAGCTGACAGGCCGCCCGCTCGAGGTCGGCGCTCGACTCGGCCGGCAGCAGCGCCTCGCGCGCGCGCAGCCACGGCGCCAGCTGGGCCCGATCGGCCCGGGCCGCCGCGGCGAGGAGGAGATCGATGACGCGCAGCCAGTGCAGCGTGGTGGGGCCGCGGCCGGGGCCGGCCGCCTCCGCCAGCACCCGCGGGCGCACCTCCTCGGCCGTCGCCAGCACGGCCGCGTCGTCGGCGCCGAGATCGAGCAGCTCGGCCAGCACCTCGGCCAGCCGGTCGGGCGGCGCGGTCGCGGCCAGCCCGCGCAGGGCGTCGACGTCGGCGCGGACCACGGTGTCGGCCGCGGTATCGTCGCGGCACACCGCGAGCAGGTGACGCACGCCGGCGTCGCGATCGGGCAGCGGGATCGCGCCCAGGACCTCGGCCGCGGCCCGGCGATCGCGGGCGCGGTCCCAGTACGCCTCGGCCAGGTCGATCCGCAGGGCCTGCTGCGCCGCCGCCGGCGTGACCCCACCCGCGCTGGTGGCGACCGCGTCGAGCAGGGCCCGATCGCCGAGCTGGAGCGCCACCGCCAGGCGCAGCCGCGGCGCCAGCGGGTGGCCCTCGGCCAGCTCGAGGTGGCGGACCGCGTCGCCGACGTCGTCGAGCACGTCCCAGGCGATGAGCGCGAGCTGGATCTCGAGGTCGGCCAGGCGGCTGTCGTTGCCAGCGCCGGCCTCGAGCGAGGCCCCGACCTCGAGCCCGAGCGCCTCGACCAGCTCGTCGACGACCCCGACCGCGCTGTCGAGGAACGGCCGGGTCGAGTCCCCGACCTCGAGCTCGGCCATGGCCGAGGTCGAGATCGAGATGGCCTTGTCGAACGCCGGGCGCGGCGCCGCCGGCACGCTGCTCGACGGCACCGGCACCGGCACTGGCACGGACACCGGCACCGGGATCGGCGGCGGGCTGGTCGACGGCTTCGACGGACGTGGCCCTGGCCCGGTCGGCGGACGGCCGCTGGACGAGGGCGGATCGGCCATGGGGGCGCGATGGTAGCAGAGGCCGTGTATCCTCGCGCCCCATGCCCGCCCTGCTCGAGGTCCGCGGCCTGATCGTGCGCTACGGCCGGCGCGACGCCGTGCGCGACCTGGATCTGACCGTCGAGCCTGGCGAGATCGTCGGCCTGCTCGGCCCCAACGGCGCCGGCAAGAGCACCACGCTGCTGGCCGTCGCCGGCGGGGTCAGCCCGGCCGCCGGCACGATCCTCGTCGGTGGCCGCGACGTCGCCGCCGGCGAGCTGGCGACCAAGGCCGCGGTCGGCCTGGCCGATCAGCCGCCGTCGCTGTACGAGTTCCTGACCGCGCGCGAGCACCTGCGGTTCGTGGCCGAGGCCCGGGCCGGCCGGGCCGACGCGGTCGACGACCTGTGCGAGCGACTCGGCCTGACCCCGTTCGCCGACCGCCCGTGCCGCGAGCTGTCGTATGGCATGCGGCAGCGGGTCGGCCTGGCCGCCGCCGTCGTCGCCGGGGCCCGCCTGCTGCTGCTCGACGAGACCCTCAACGGCCTCGATCCCGACGCCACCCGGCGCGGGGTCGCGGTGATCCAGGACGCGGCCCGCGCCGGCGCCGGCGTGCTCATCTCGACCCACCTCATGGCGCTGGCCGCGCGGATGTGCCAGCGGGTGGTCGTGCTCGACCACGGCCGGCTGGTCGCGGCGCGCGCCGCCCCGTTCGACGGTGAGGCGCTCGAGCAGCTGTACCTCGACCACGTCGGCGCCGACCCGGCCCCGGCCCCGGCCGCGAGCGCGCCTCGTGCCTGACGGCGCGGGCCCCGACCTCGCGCCGGCCCGACACATCGGCGGCTGGCGCTGGCTGCTGGCGTGGACCGATCGCGACGACGCGCGGCGCGGACGTACGCCGCGGCGCTGGCTGCGCCGGGGCGCGCTCGCGGCGGCGGCGGCGGCGGCCGTGGCCGGCCTCGGCGCCGAGCAGGGCGCGGCCGCGGCCCGGCAGTGGTGGCTGGCCGGCGCCGCCGGCGCCGCCGCGGTGGTGATGGTCGCCACCGCCTACGGCATCTTCTGGCGCCCCGACACCGCGCTGCTGGCCCGCCTGCCGATCAGCGGCGCCGCCCTGCTCGGCGCGGCGGTGGCCCGGGCGGCCCGACGCGGCGCGGTGACCGCGCTGACCCTCGCCATCGCCGCCGCGCCGCTCGTGGTCGACGCCGACGGCACGCCGCTCGGCGCCGTCGCCGCGGTGGTGGTGCTGGCCCTGGCCGGCATCGCCGCGGTGGTGCCGACGGTCGCGGTCGCCGCCGCGCTCCTGGTCGGCTCGGGCGCGACCCGGGCGCTGGCGACCTCCGGCGAGAACGCGGCCCCGCCGACGGCGTGGCTCGGCCTGTTGCCGGGCCTGGGCGCAGCCGCGGTGGTGCTGGCGATGATCGCCCAGCGCGATCCGCTGCTGGGCCAGAGCGGCCTGCTCGGGTCGCCATGGCTGGTGGCCGCCGCCGCCGCCGCCGGGCTCGCCCTTCCGGTGCTGGCCCGCCGCGGCGCCGATGGCCTGGCGCGGGCCCTGCGCGAGGTCGCGGTGCTCGACCGGCAACAGCTGGCGCACCTCGAGATCGACGACGTGCGTGGGATCGAGGCGGTGCTGGCGGCGCGCCTGCCCGGGCCGGTCGCGCTGGTGTACCGCAAGGACGCCCGCATCATGCGGCGTCGCTATCCGCTCATCACCCTGGCCGGGTTGTGCTCGTGGGCGCTCGGCCTCGGCGTCGCCCTGGCCGGTCCAACCGACCCACGGCCGTGGGCCCTGGCCTGGGCCGGCTGGGTGCTGGTCACCACCTGGACCCTGGCCGGCCGCCTGTGGCGCGAGCCGGTCGAGGTGGCGCGGGTGGCGACCTTGCCCATCGCCGCGGCGGCGCTGCGCGCCGGCAAGCGGGCCTGGCTGGTCGGATGGCTGCTGGTGTTCATCACCCCGGCCGCGGCCGGGCTGTTGCTCGGCGCCGGCGGCGTGGCCGGATGGATCGGCGCCAGCGGCCTGGTGGTGGCGACGGCGGCCGGGTGGTGGCGCGCCGGCGCCGGCGCCGCGACCATCGCACCGTAGCCGGCCCGGTCAGTCACGCACCTTGGTCAGCTCGAGCTGCGCATCGCCGTTGTGCAGCACCAGGCGGAGCCCGTCGTGTCCGAAGCACGCCTCGCCGCCCTGCGCGCGCGCGCACGGCGGGAGCGAGCCAGCGGTGGCGTCGGCGTGGCACTTCTTGTCGCCGGCCTGCTTCGTCTCGCGCACCTCGAGCTTGCCGTCGTCGATCACCGCGGCCACGCTGACGCCGACGACGCGGCCGCCGCAGCGGTTGGCGAAGGTGAAGCGATCCGGGCGCAGCTCGAGCCGCACCTCGAGCGGCCCGATCGAGCCGCCCCACACGCCGTGCAGGCCCGCCCCTGGCGTCGCCGCGCTCGGCTCGAACAGGGCGGCGAACGGAGAGCCTCGGTCGCCGCCGCAGGCGGCGATCGCGACGACGAGCGCCAGGGCCAGGGAGTCGACGACGGTGAGCGTGCGTGATGGCGGCCGGGGGGTGCTCATGACGGGACTGTACGGCACGCTGGGCCCTGCCTTTCGGTCGTCCGGGCGGGCCCCGGCGGTCGACACGATCACCAGGCACGTCGCTGGTTTGCGCGCGCCGACGGGGGTTATAGTGCCGCCGTGGCGGTCGCGACCTATCCGGGCACGGTCTCCCCCTTGCGTGGCCTCGACCCGTACACCGAGGCCGAGCGCGACGTGCTGTATGGCCAGGACACCGCGCGGGACGAGCTGAGCCGGCTGGTCACCGCCGACGGGTTCCGCGCCGGCCTCCTGTACGGGGAGTGTGGGGTCGGCAAGACCTCGCTCATCCGCGCCGGCCTCATCCCGCACCTGCGCGACCACGGCGTGGTCGCGGTGCTGTGCGAGGACCCGACCCAGCCGACCCAGTCGCTCGCGGTCGGCATGTCGGCGCTCGGCATGCAGCCGCAGGCCGGCGAGAACGCCGGCGCCTTCCTGGCCCGCATCGTCAGCAACGCGGTGGCCGGCCAGCAGTTCGTGTTCGTCATCGACGACGCCGACGAGGTGTGTCAGGACGAGCGCCGGGTCACCGAGCTGTCCGAGCTGTTCGGCAAGGTGGTGGCGCGCAGCGGCGGCCGGGCCCGCTTCCTGTTCGTCGCCGCCAGCGACCGCATGCACGTGCTCGGGCAGCTCGAGCGCCGCACCGGCGCGCTGTTCCCACCGTCGGCCCGCTACGAGCTGGCCCGGTTCGCGCCGAGCGAGGCCATCGCCGTGCTCGACCGCGTGCTGGCGCTGTCGGGCATCGCCGCCGATCCCAAGCTGGCCGAGGCCATCGTCGTCGCGGTCGGCCGCGGTGAGCCGGTGCTGCCGGCCGAGGTGCAGCTGGCGGCGATCGCCCTGCGCGACCTCCGCATCGGCAACCTGGCCGGCGTGCAGAAGGCCGGCGGCGGCGGCGAGCTGACCGCGGCCTGGCTGGCGGCGGCCTGCCGGGGCGGCGGCAACGAGCGGGTCGGGATGCGGGTCATCGCCGAGCTGACCGAGCCCGACGCACCACGGACCGCCGAGGCCGTGGCCCAGCGCCTGGGCCTGGCCGCCGGCGAGGCCCAGCGCGCGCTCGAGTCGCTGCAGCGCGCCGGCGCGGTGGTCGAGCTCGACGGCGGCTGGTCGCTGCGCCACCCGCTCCTGGCCAGCCGGGTGCGCGAGCTGACCGCGCCGGCCCGGGTCGCGGCCCGCCGCGCCTACGACCTGCTCGGCTCGAAGACGGTGTCGCGCCAGCGCCTGAGCCTGCGCGAGCTGTGGCAGCTGCGGGTCGACGGCATCACCCCGGTGACCCCCGAGGAGCGGGCGGTGGTGACGCGGTCGCGCCGGCACTTCCAGCTCATCGCCGGGGCGGTCGCCGCGGTGCCGGTGGTGGTGCTGGTCGCTGCCTACCTGGCCAACTCCGGGCGCGCGTACTACGACCTCGAGCCAGGCCCCGGGGGCGACCGCGTCGTGCTGCGCGCCGGCCGGGCCGGCCTGTCGGCGTTCCACTGGATGCCAGCCAGCCCGGGCTTCGGCGACGTGGTGGCCGACCCGGGCCTGTCGCGGGCGATGATCGCGCCCGAGGCGTGGAAGAAGATCAGCGACCACGATCTCGGCGGGGACCTGTCGGGGTGGGACAAGCGGCTGCCGTCGATCATGGAGCCGCAGCTGGCCGGGCTGACCGAGTACGCGACCTCCGGCAGCGAGAAGGCGGTCGAGGCGCTCGGCAAGGCGGCGCGGGCCGGGACCTCGCCGGATCCGCTGACCGAGCTGCTCATCGCCCTGCGCCCGATCGCGCGCGGCACCCCGGTCGAGATCGCGCTGGTCGAGTCGGCCCTGGCGACGCCCTCGCCCGCGGTCCAGCGCGCGGCCGTCGCGGTCGCCGGGGCCGCGGCCCAGCGCCGGCCGGAGATCTACAAGGAGACGCTGACCAAGGCCCTGACCGGCAAGGATCCCGAGCTGCGCCGGATCGCCTTCGGCGCCGTGCGCGGCCTGGGCGCCGAGCGGGCCCGGGCGCTGTTCGCGGCGGCGCTCGGCAAGGACCCCGATCCGTCGGCCCGGCGCGAGCTGCTGGTCGAGGTGTCGGCGGCGACGACCGACGAAGCGCCGTCCGCGGCGTCCTCGGTCGCGGTCCTGTCCGACCCCGACGCCACGCCCGCGCTCAAGGACCGGGCCAAGGGCCGCCTGCGCCGGGCCCTGGGCGACAACGCGGCCGACACCCAGAAGGCGCTCATGGAGCTGATGCAGGAGGAGCGGGCCTCGTCCGACGCCCGCATCTTCGCCATCGAGCTGCTGCGCGAGGCCGAGGCGCCGACGCCCGGGCTCGACGAGGCCGCCCGCGGCGCGTTCGGATCGCGCTCGGAGGCGGTCAAGGCGGCGGCGCTGCCGCTGTACGCGCGGGTCGCGCCCGACCGCGCCCTGGCCGACCTCGGCACGCTGCTGGGCGACAGCAAGGCCGGCAAGTCGATGCGGGAGGCGGCGGCGCTGGCGTGGGGCGAGCTGGTCAAGAGCCACCAGGCCGAGGCCGAGGCCGCCCTCGGCAAGCTCATCCGCGACCCCAACGCGTCGGTCCGGGCCGCCGCCGCCACCGCCTACGGCAAGCTGGGCCGGGTCGCGCAGGACCCGCTCATCAAGATGATCAAGATCGAGGCGTTCGCGGTCGCCATCGGCGCCGCCGAGGGCCTGGCGGTCACCGCCGACGCGGGTGCCTCGGTCAACGTCGCCGTCGACGGCATCGGCCAGCTGTGGAAGCAGAAGGGCAAGCCACGCCGCGAGGCGGCGCGCATCTACGCCCGCATGGCGCGCAAGCGCCCGGGCCCGGTGTTCGACCGCCTGGTCGCGGCGGCGCGTAGCCCGGAGGACCCGGCCCTGCACCCGATCGGGCTCGAGGGCCTGTGCGACGCCGCCAACGCCGGCTCGCGCGAGGCCCGCGCCATGTTGCCGCGGATGGCCGACGACCCGTCGACCGACGTCCGGCGCCAGCTCATCCGCTGCGTCGCCGACGGGCCCGAGCCGGCCAAGAACGGCGTGCCGGTCGCGGTCCGCCTGGTGCGCGACCCCGACGGCGGCATCCGCGCCGAGGCGGCCCGCATCCTGGCCATGAGCGCCGGCGGGGATGGCAAGCCGCCGACCCAGGTCGCCGAGGGCCTGCTGCCGCTGGTCGAGGACGCCGATCGCGACGTCCGCCTCATCGCCGCCCGCGCGCTGACCAACCTCGGCGCCGCCGCGCCCAAGCAGGCCGGCGCGGCCATGGCGCGCGCGTTCGAGCGAGCCGACGAGGCCGAGAAGCTGGGCCTCCTGCGCGCGGCCCGCAACATCCCGAGCGCGGCCGAGCTGGTCGCGGTCGCGGTGGCCGATCCGTCGCCGCTGGTCCGGGTCGAGGCCATCGACGCCGCGCTCGACATCCCCGGCAAGGCGGCGTCGACGCTGAGCTCGGCCCTGACCGACAGCGACGCCACCGTGCGCCGGGCCGCGCTCGAGCGCCTGGCCAAGCACAAGGACAAGCTCGACGCCGCCGCGCTCGAGCGGGCGCTCGACCTCGGCGTGCGCGACGCCGACCCCGACCTGGCCCAGCTGGCGCTGACCTCGGTCGCCCGCCTGGCCCCCAAGGAGGTCGTGCTGGCGCGCCTGTCGCAGTCGCTGGCGTCGCGCACCGAGCGCTCGCGCGCTCAGGCCGCGGCCGCCGCCATCGGCCTGGTCGAGCA
Organism: Kofleriaceae bacterium; assembly: GCA_018058095.1. Taxonomy (GTDB): domain Bacteria; phylum Myxococcota_A; class Polyangia; order Haliangiales; family Haliangiaceae; genus JABFXX01. Next base: position 22,578 of record JAGPCO010000017.1, on the reverse strand, counting down.
CGACGCCGCGCTGGCGGTGCAGCTGCTCGAGCCCCTGCTGGTCGACCCCTCACACGACGTGCGCGTCGCCATGTTGCCCAGCCTGGCCGCCGCCTACGCCAAGGTCATCGAGCCACAACAGCTGGCCCGGGCGCTGCGCGGGGCGGAGCGCAACGCCATGCGGCGGCTGTGCCTGACCGCCGCCTTCCTCATGCTGGCCCGCACCGACGCTGGCAAGACCGCGGCCGAGGCGACGTTGACCAAGGTCGCCGAGGGAGGGCCGCCGCTGGCCCGCTGGAGCGCGCGCCTGGCGCTCGGCCTCATCGAGGGCCGCGCCGACGGCATCACGTTCATGCAGCAGCTCGTGCCGTAGCAGAGCGCGGAGCACCGCCGCAGAGGTTTCGCCCCCCTGCCCCGTGCCCGATGGCTCGCAGAGGCCCTGATCGGGCACGGGCACGGGCACGGGCACGGGCACGGGCACGGGCACGGGGCAGGGTGGCTTCGAAACGCCTGCGGCGTTTCTCGGCACCCTGCTACGCCTTCGACTCGACGGTGACGGTGGTGGTGATGCCGCCGCGGACCCAGAACTTGCCGGTCACGCTGATCCGCGCCGGGGCGATGGCCCGGACCAGGTCATCGTGGATCTGGTTGGTCACCGCCTCGTGGAACGCGCCCTCGTCGCGGTAGCTCCACAGGTACAGCTTGAGCGACTTGAGCTCGACGCAGGTCGCGCCGGGCGTGTAGGAGATGGTGATCGTCGCGAAGTCGGGCTGCCCGGTCACCGGGCACAGGCAGGTGAACTCGGGGCAGTCGAACAGGATGGTGTAGTCGCGGCCCACCCGCGGGTTGGGGAAGGTGTCCAGCGTCTTCTGCGGCTTGCTCGGCATCGGGCCGGTTGGTAGCCCGTCTGGCAGGCGACGGCAACCATCGGCGCGGGCCAGCACGCCGCTGGAAAAACGGTGGGCCGCGGCGAGCGGGGCTGCTACGATCGAGCTGCGACCCACGTCGCCGAGTCACCACGCGATGACCATGAGGAAACGTGAGCGGTGACCTTCGCCACGGGCCGTAGCGCCCATCATGAAGGTCCAGGTGTGGGTGCCGCTCATCAGCGGGCCATACGCTGGGCTCTGGCCATGCCAGGGGAGGAAGCGAGACATGCATAAACGCCCGAGCAACAACCAGGAGGAGCGCAGCTAGCGCCTCTTCCGGCGGCCATGCCCCTCGTCCGCTCCTGGCGCTCACGCGTCTGTGGCGGCGGGTGACCTGGTTGCCACCCGAAGGGCCTCCGCGAGGGGGCCCTTCTCCTTTTTCGGCACACGGCCGGGCGGCGCGGCGGGCGGCCACGCCAGGCGGCGCGGCGGCGGCCACGCCGGGCGGCGCGGCGGGATCAAGGTCTCGGCGGTGCGACGACGGCCAGCTGCAGGCCGGCCGAGGCGCAGGTCAGAACGTGAAGATCTGGTCGGCGGTCTTCATGGCCGGCGCCGGCGCGGGCTGCTCCTCCCGCTTGCTGATCACCGGCGGGGGCGGCTCCACCGCGTAGCGGGCCGCGGCCGAGGTCATCGGCACCACCTTGGCGACCGGGGCCGGCGCTGGCGCAGCGGCCGCCTGCGCCGGGGCCGGCGTGCTGGCGCGGGGCGCCGCGGCGGGGACGGTCCGCGCCGGAGCGGCCTGACGAGGCGCCTCGCGGGTCGGCGACGAGGCGCGCGGCGGCGGCGCCGACAGGGTCACGACCCCACCCGCACCCTCGCCGAGGAAGTCGCCAACCCGGGTCTCGACGAACTGGCTCATCGAGATGTTGTTGGTCTCGCAGAACGCCTTGAGGCGCTCGTACGTGCCGCGGCTGACACTGATGCTCCGCCGAGTCTGCTTCTTCGCCATGATGTTTCCTTACGCTACCAGTGGGGTACGGTCAAGTTGAACCTACTATCCCTGGGGGGTATGGACCTGTAAACAGGCCTACTTACGCCCTGGGACCTGGCCGCCAGCCGCACCTCGTTGGACGCGGAGATCCCTACCAGTCGCCCCTGACAACCAGGTGCAGATCCCGGGGCCTGACCGGGTCCTGAATCGGACTCGGCACCGCGCAACGGTGGCCTCGCGGCCGGTGGCGGCCCGGGTCACCCGCCGGGGCGGCACCGCTATCCATCGCGCCGTTCACCACGCCGTCCAGGTCAGCGCCCTGGTGGAGGTCGACGTCGAGCCCCCACACCGGCGAGGTCGGGGCGCGCCGTGGACGTCGTGTCGATGGGGCGCGCGCGAGGTCACGGCCAACGCGACGAGGAGCCGACCCGACTACCTGCTACCATCGACGCTGCATGTGGGCCGCGTTCCGCCTCGTGCGCGCCCTGCGCGTCTTCGTCGTGATCTTCCTCAGCTACCTCTGGCAGCTGTCGTGGGCGCGGCTGTGGCCGTCGCGGTACGCGACCAAGGCGCGCTGGGAGAAGATCCACCGCCGCAACGCCCGCCGCATGTACCGCGGCTTCGTCCGCCTGCGCGGCGTGTACATCAAGCTGGGCCAGATCCTTTCGATCATGGGCACCTTCCTGCCCCGCATGTACACCGAGGAGCTCGAGGGTCTGCAGGACGAGGTCCCTCCACACCCCTACCCGGCCATCGCTCGCGCCTTCACCAAGGCGTTCGGCAAGTCGCCGAGCGAGGCCTTCACCAGCTTCGCCCGGGTCCCGATCGCCGCGGCCTCGCTCGGCCAGGTCCACGAGGCCCGCAACGCCGCCGGCGAGCGCCTGGCCGTGAAGATCCTCTACCCCCGGGTCGCGACCATCATCAAGATCGACCTCCGGGTCCTGGGCTGGGCCCTCGGCGTGTACAAGGCGTTCGTGCCGCTGCAGCAGATCGAGCGCGTGCACGAGCAGCTGACCGACATGCTGGCGCGCGAGACCGATCTGGACAACGAGGCGCGTTGCATCGCCCGCATGGCCGAGAACTTCGCGGGGGACCCCGACGTGCTGTTCCCGCGGGTCTACCCGGAGTGGTCGACCCGCACGGTGTTGACCATGTCGTTCATGGACGGCGTCAAGATCACCAAGAAGGGCGCCCTGGCCGAGCTCGGGCTCGAGCCGGAGAAGGTGGCGACCAAGCTGACCCAGGTCTTCTACAAGCAGCTCTTCCTCGACCGCTTCTTCCACGCCGACCCGCACCCGGGCAACTGGTTCGTGCAGCGCGGCCCCGACGGCCAGGTCCGCATCGTCGTGCTCGACCTCGGCTCGGCCTGCGCCGTGACCGACGACCTGGCCGACGGCATGCTCGACATCCTGACCGGGCTGATGACCCGCAAGGACGACCTGGTCGTGCAGGGCATCGAGCGTATGGGCTTCGTCGCCGAGGGCGGCGACCGCGCGCTGCTCGAGCGCACCACCCGCCGCTACTTCGAGAAGCTGCTCAACCTCAACATCACCGACTTCGGCAAGATCAGCCCCGACGTCGCGTCGCAGCTGGCCGACCCCGAGCTGCGCCGTGAGGAGCTGCGCGAGCTGATGAAGTCGATCGCCTACCCCGAGGGCTGGTTCTACGTCGAGCGCGCGGTGGTCATCATGTTCGGCCTGTCGGCCACCCTCGCGCCCAAGCTCAACACGGTCCAGGTCGGCTTCCCCTACATCATGAAGTTCATCGCCCAGCGGCAGGCGGCGCGGGCCCAGCTCGCGGCCACCTCGGTCGCGCCCGCACGCCGGGCCGAGACCGACACCACGCTCAACTAGCAGGGCATCAGGGTGCTGAGAAACGCCGCGCAGCGGCGTTTCTCGCGCCCTGCCCCGTGCCCGTGCCCGTGCCCGTGCCCGTGCCCGATCGCTCGGGCGGTGCCCGCCGCGACCGCCCGGCACCTTGGCGGTCTCTATGTGGCAGCTGGCAACCGCAACCGAGCGACGCGCAGCAGGTTGTAGGCGGCGCCAACCAGATGCGCCACGAACTGCGTGCGCCTTTTGGCCGCGGTAGCGCGCGTGCGCCGGAATCCGGCGACGGTCTTGGCCCACCCAAAGACCTGCTCGATGCGTTTGCGGACCTCCTGGCTGAAACCTGTCGCCGGACTGACCTGCAGGTCGACGAGCAGGCCATGTCGGTTTTTGACCAGGGCGTGGCCCATGTACGACAGCTGCGACCGAGACTGCGGCGATCCTCGACATCCTCGACCGCCGCCAGGCCGTCGCCGCCTCCGTCCTGGCGCCCGCGCTCGCGTTGCTCGAGCGGGTCGTCGCCATGCTCGGAGCCTGACCGCCCAGATCGGGCACGGGCACGGGCACGGGCACGGGCACGGGGCAGGTCGCTGCAAACGCGGCTGCGCCGCGTTTGTCAGCGGCCTGCTAGGGCCGCGCCGTCAGGGTCCGCGGCCAGGCGGCGCCGTCCGCGCGCAGCGGCCGCACCATGTGGACGGCGCGCTGACCGCCGGCGTAGCTGCCGACCTCGGCGTCGGCGACGACGAAGCCGGCCCGCTCGTACATGCGCCGGCCGACCCAGTTGTCGTGCACCACGGTCAGGCCGAGGCGCTCCACCCCGAGCGCGCCGGCCGACCGCTCGGCGACCCGGATGACGTGCGCCAGGAGCGCGCCGCCGATGCCGCGGCGCTGCCAGGCCGGCTCGACCGCGAGCGCGAGCAGGTCGGCCACCACTTGCCCGGCCTCGTCGGCGACGTAGCCGAGCATGGCCAGGCCGCGGCGGTCGCCCTCGGCCCTGCCCTCGATCCACAGCGACACCCCGGGCTGATCGAGCCAGGCCGACAGGATCTGGGCGTAGTTCCCGAGCGACGCGTAGACCTCGGCGCCCAGGTGGGCCGCCCAGTCGTGATCGGCGGTGTTGCCGCGATAGATCATGGATCCTCGCCGTCGTGGTGGCGCCGGGGCCCCGGCGCGGCGCGGTCGCTACGACTCGGAGCGGGCCAGCGCGGCGGCGACGCCCTCGCGCTCGCTGCTGGCGCCGGGCGGGGTCGAGCTGGCGCGGCGCGCCGGCATGGGCGCCCGATCGCCAGCGCGGAGCTGGGCCAGCAGCGGGGTCGGCGCCGGCGCGGCCATCAGGGCGCGCAGCGAGTAGCGGCCCGGCGAGGTCCGCACGAAGAGCGACGCCTCGCCCCGCTTCTTGATGTCCATCGACAGGTCACGCGCCACCACGGTGTCAGGAGTACGCGACTTGCTCGGCAATCGGGCTCCGGCGCGCTCGACGATCTCTCGGACCGACATCGGAATGGCGGTCTCGCGCAGGATTTCCTCCACCACGGCAAGCGTACTCATGTCGTCTGGCCTCCCTCGGAGTCTCGGTGCGGACGGCCATCCTAGCCAAGGGCCTTGCCGGAACCAGTCTTGACATCTCTTTTTTTTGCGTCGTTTCCAGGTCGAGAACCGGGCGCGGCCGACGGAGAAATCTCCGTTCGTACGCCGTTGAAATTTCCCGGGACGCGGTTCCGTCCAAGCACCGACACCGCTACCGTGGCCGGGGTCGGCGTCGCCGGCCGTGACCGTTTCTCGCGTTTCTCTGCCGCCGTGGAGGGCACCGTGACTGGACTGGGACTGACCGAGATCATCGCGTTCCTGATGGCGCTGTCCGGGTTCGGCGTCGAGCCCAACCCCAAGGCGGTGGGAGCGGCCGAGGTCGGCCGCTACGCCCCGGCCGAGGCCGACATCATGGTCCACCTCGACACCACCGCCCTGGTGCCGGGCAACTTCAAGGCGCTGCTCGACCTGCAGAGCAACAAGGACCTGGCCGCCATCCCGGCGCTCCGCACCGAGCTGCGCAAGGCGGTGGCCCAGGTCGACTCGGGCCGCGGCATGCTCAAGGCCACCCTCGGCCTCGACGTCACCACCGACGTCACCAGCGTCACCGGCTTCGCCCACGTCACCGCCGCCGATCCCGAGTTCCTGGTGGTGGTGCGCGGCCGCCTGGCCGGCGTCGTCGACAAGGCCGCCACCCTGCTCGGCACCCCGCCGCGCGCCGTCCACGGCCGCCCGACGGTGGCGGCGATGAACCTGATGGTGGCCGAGACCGCCGACGGCCAGGTCCTGGTCGGCAAGCCGGCCTGGGTCGAGGCCCGCCTGGCGCCGACCTGGAAGCCGACCGGCCTGACCGGCCGCCTGGCCGGCGCGGCCCGGATCGTCGACGCCAAGCCAGCCCTGGCGGTGGCGGTGGCGCCGTCGCCGGCCATGCTGGCCCAGCTCGGCCCGGACGCGATCATGCTCGGCACGACCCGGTTCGCCGGCGGCTCGCTGCTGCACAACGGCACGCAGTGGGTGATGCAGGGCGGCAACGCGGCCGACTACCAGCGCCACCTGGCGCTGACCGAGGGCTACGTCGACCTCCTGCGCGCCGCCCACCTGGCGCCGCGCGGGATGGCGCGCATGTTCCTGGCCTACGTCGACGTGATCGCCGCCTCCGATCGCGACCTGGCCGAGCTGGCCCGCAACAAGCCCCAGCTCACCGCCCTGGTCGAGCGCTACTTCTCCGGTGGCGAGTTCCAGACCAAGATCGACCGTGAGCCGCGCGAGCACCGGGTCTCGATCCGCCTGACCGGCAAGAAGCTGTCCGACGTCCTGCCGGTCGGCGCCCTGGTCGGCCTCGGCGCCATCGGCTGGCTGACCGCGACCCAGGAGGCCGCGGCGCCAGCGCCGACGACGAACCGGCCGATCAAGCCGGCCAAGCCGACGCCGGCCCGGTCGGCGCCGACCAAGCCGGCGACCGCCAAGCCGGCGACCGCCAAGCCGGCGACCGCCAAGCCGGCGCCGACCGCCCGTCCGTAGCCGGCGTCAGGCCCGATCGCCGACGCGGGTCGGGCTCGGGCACGGCAGGCGGACCTCGAGGCGGAGCGGCCGTCTCGGGGTCGACTCGATCACATGATCCGCAGGTCGCGGATCTGGGTCTGGTCGTCGAAGTCGAGCCCGGCCGCGTCGTCCTCGACGATGATCTCGACGATCATGTCGTCGTCGATCAGGTCGGTGCCATCCCGGCTCATGCGGCGGTCGCCGACCCGCCGTTCGTACTGGAACACCCGGGTGTCGGAGCGACCGAGGCGGCGATCCGGCCCGCGTCGCTCGCGCGACAGCACCTGGCGCAGCTCGAGCACCGTCTGCGGCAGCGGATCGATCGACGCCAGCTGGCCAGCACACGAGAAACACATCGCCGGCCAGCCGCCGAACAGCTCGACGCTCTTGAGCATGCGGCGGCGGCGCTCGCCGCAGGTGAGGCACTTGGCGCCGGCGCCGACCGGGCGCGCGTCGACCCAGCGGCTGTAGCAGCCCCAGCACCGGCCTCGGCGCAGCTCGTTGACGCGCGCGCTGCAGATCTCACAGGTGTGCACGGCAGCCTCCAGGGGAACGACGGGTCTGGGTGGGGGACACGGCAGCTCCGGGTGGACATCGGTCCTAACCGGTTGCCCCCGTCGGGGCAAATTTTCGGCGGCGGCGGCGACGGCGGCGACGGCGCGCGCTACCGTCGACCGGCCCCCGGTGCCGTCGACGCGCGCCCTCCTCCACGCCCCCTGGTCGGCCTCCAAGGTCGCCACGGCGCTGCGCTGCCCGCGCCTGTTCCACTTCCGCTACGTCGACCGGGTGCGCGAGCCCGAGGTCATGCCGGAGACCCGCATCGGCAAGGCCATCCACGCCGCGCTCGAGGCGGTGCTGCAGGGGGTGCCCATCGCCGAGGCGACCCTGGCCGCCCGCACCGACCTGCCGGCCGACCACGAGCAGGCGCGGTTCGATCGGCTGGCCGGCGGCATCGAGCCGTTCACCGAGCGTATCGCCGAGTTCCGGCGCCGGCGCCGGGTCCGGCGCCAGCTGGTCGAGTACGCGCTGGCGGTGCGCGAGGACCTGTCGTCGACCCAGTTCTACGCCGGCGACGCCTACTACCGCGGCATCCTCGACCTGGCCTACGTGTTCGACGACGACTCCATCGCGCTGATCGATCACAAGACCGGGGTCCGGGTCCCGGGCGGGACCATCGCCGACCAGCTCGACGGGTACGCCGTGCTGGCGGCGTCGTGGTTCCGCGGCGTCCGCCGGTTCTGGCTCGGCGTGCACTGGGTGGCCGAGCGTGCGGTCGAGTGGGGCCCGGCGCTCGGCCCCGACACGGTGGGTGATCGGCTGGCGGTCACCGTGCTCGACAACATCGAGGCGGCGGCGCTGGCGGTCGACGACGGGCCGCGGCCCAACCCCGGCTCGTACTGCGACCGGTGCAGCTACCGCTCGATCTGCCCGGCCAGCCAGGACGAGCGGTTCGAGCCGATCGAGTACGACGATGAGGCCGACGACGACTGACAACCGGCCCGGGCCGGGCCAGGCCAGCCTGGTGTGGCTCGTACTGCGACCGGTGCAGCTACCGCTCGATCTGCCCGGCCAGCCAGGACGAGCGGTTCGAGCCGATCGAGTACGACGATGAGGCCGACGACGACTGACAACCGGCCCGGGCCGGGCCAGACTGGGGCCATGACCATCGTCCCCACCACCACCCCACGGCCGGGGCGTCCGCGGCCATGACCGAGCCCCGTCGCCTGCCCGTGGCCGACGCTCCCTCCCCCTCCGCCGGCGCTGGCACCGGGGTCGACCTCGGCCTGACCGACGCCGAGCTGGAGGACGAGATCCGGCGCCTCAAGCGTGAGCGCAACGCCGTGCTGCTGGCCCACTACTACCAGGACTCCGACATCCAGGACCTGGCCGACTTCGTCGGTGACTCGCTGCAGCTGTCGCAGGCGGCGGCGAAGACCGAGGCCGACGTCATCTGCTTCGCCGGCGTCCACTTCATGGCCGAGACCGCGAAGATCCTCAACCCCGACAAGATCGTCGTCGTGCCCGACCTCGACGCCGGCTGCTCGCTGGCCGACGGCTGCCCGGCCCCGCTGTTCGCGCGCTTCCTCGACAAACACCCAGGCCACACCGTGGTCAGCTACATCAACTGCTCGGCCGAGGTGAAGGCGCTGTCGGACGTCATCTGCACCTCGTCGAACGCGGTCAAGATCGTGCGCGCGCTGGCCGGCCAGAAGATCGTGTTCGCGCCCGACCGCCACCTCGGCGCCTTCGTCGCCCGCGAGGCCGACCGACCCGACCTGGTGCTGTGGCAGGGCGCGTGTATCGTGCACGAGACCTTCTCGGAGCGGCGCCTGCTCGAGCTGCGGGCGGCCCACCCCGACGCCGTCATCATCGCCCACCCCGAGTGCCACGAGGGCATCCTCCGCCACGCCGTCCACGTCGCCTCGACCTCGGGCCTCATCAAGTACGTGGTGGCGTCACCGGCTCGCACCTTCATCGTCGCGACCGAGGCCGGCATCCTGCACAAGATGCAGCAGGAGGCGCCGGGCAAGACGCTGCTGCCGGCGCCACCCGAGGACGAGAGCTGCTCGTGTAACGAGTGCCCGTTCATGCGGCGCAACACGCTCGAGAAGCTGTACCTGTGCCTGCGCGACCTGCAGCCGCGGGTCGACGTCGCCGAGGACATCCGGGTCCGAGCCCTGCGGCCGATCCAGCGCATGCTCGAGATGAGCGCGTGATCCGTGGCCGGCTCGCGGCCCTGGCGGTCGCGCTGGCCGGGTGCGGCAAGCCGGCGCAGCAGGCCGGCCGGCGCGGGCCCGACGGCGCGGCCCCGCTCGCGGCCAGCGCCGACGCCGCGCCCGTCGGCGCCGGGGTGGCCGTCATCCCCGACGCCACGACCCGGCTCATCACGGTGGTCGCGGCCGACGCCTCGACCATCACCGCCGAGGCGACGTTGTGGGCGCGCGACGACGGCGCGGCGCCGTGGCGGGCGCTGGCGCGCTGGCCGGTGGTGCTGGGGCGGGCCGGCCTGGCCTGGGGCCGCGGCCAGCACGGCGCCGGCGCGCCGGCCGAGCTGCGCGGCGCAGGCGCCAGCGGCGCGGACAAGCGCGAGGGCGACGGCAAGAGCCCGGCCGGGGTGTTCGCGCTCGGCCGCACCTTCGGCTACGGCGCCCAGGCCGCGGCGCCGGGCGGCCTGCCCCACGTCGCGCTGACCGCCGGCTGGCGCTGCGTCGACGATCCGGCCTCGGGCCGGTACAACCAGGTGTTCGACGCCAGCGGCGTCCGCATCGACTGGGGCTCGGCCGAGGTCATGCGGCGCGACGACGTGCTGTACCAGCTCGGCGCCGAGGTCGCGCACAACCCCGGCCGCGCCGCCGGCGCCGGCAGCTGCATCTTCCTGCACGTGTGGGCCGACGCGACCGCCCCCACCGCCGGCTGCACCGCCATGGCCGAGCCCGACCTGGCCCGCCTCCTGGCCGCGCTGGCGCCGGCGCAGCATCCACGGCTGGTGCAGCTGACCGCGGCCGACTACGCGGCGCTGGCGGCGGCCTGGCGGCTGCCGCCGTCCAGCCGCTGACGCCGACTACTTGCGGAGGACCATGGCCTGACCCGCGCCGACCTCGGGCGGGCTGGTCAGCCAGGGCTCCATCGCCATGTCGGCCAGCAGGTGGCGGCGCAGCCACGCCACGTCGAGGCGGCGGCTGGCGGTGCGCACCACGCTGGGGGCCAGGGTGCCGGCGGTGCAGAACCCGCACAGCGGGCAGCCCGGATCGTCGACCCAGTCCATGTGATCGGCGCCGACCATGGTCATCTGCAGCGCCGGCGAGCCGGCCGCGGCGTAGAACTGGGTGAAGTTGTCGGCCGCCGGCGCACACGGCATGAAGCCGCCGCTGCCGTTGGTGGTCTCGCCGACGACGGCGATGGCCGCGCTGGTGCCACCCAGGCCGTCGATGGCCGATGGCGCGTTGCTGTCGACCGGGTCCCAGGCCACCACGGCGCGGACGCGATCGTCGGCGATCGCCACCAGCGTGCTGACCTTGCCGCCGAGGGAGTGACCGGCGGTGGCGACCTTGGTCGGGTCGGCCGCGAGCGCGCTGTCGGCCAGGGCCCAGGTGATGACCGCGCGTACGTCGGCGGCCAGGTCCTGGTGGTTGGGGAACAGGCTCCCGGCGTAGTCGGCCAGCACCACGGCGAAGCCCCAGGTCGCCAGGTGGCGCGCGTACGACGCGTACTGGGTGCGTGCCATCTGGAAGCCGGGCGAGATGACGACGAGCGGGCGCGGGCCGGGGCTGCTCGGCGTGTACACCGTGGCCGTCACCTGGCGCCCGGCGGTCGCGCCGGGGATGGTCGCGGTGCGCTCGCTCACCGTGGCCGTGCCGTCGAGGGCCGGGTCGGTCGCCGTGGTGGTGCCGGCGTCGGGGTTACCCGGCCCGATCGGGCCGTCCCCGTCGACGCGGGCGTCGGCGGCGGCGGCGCCCGCGCTGTCAGGCTGACCGGTCCCGCTGCCGTCGTCGCCGCACCCCGCGGTCAGCGCGGCCAGGGCGAGGAGCGCCGACGCGAGCGGCCCGGCGAGGGCGTGGCGACGGCGAGGGTGACGACGAGACGGCGACGGCTGGGACATGAGGAGCCTCCACGGCGAGTGAGTGCAGGGTCGGGAGCAGGAGCTGGCGGCGCAACAGGACGACCAGGCGTTCGGACAGCTCGGTCGCGGCCGCGGTGAGGTCGGACACGCGGTCGGCCGGAGCGCGGCCGAACACGCCGGCGCGGAACAAGCGGAGCTCGACCGCGACCAGGGCGCGGATGGCCTCGACGTAGTCGAACAGGATGCGGAAGGGCAGCATGTCGGCGCCGAGGCCGGCCCGGCGCGCCGCGGCCAGGGTCTCGAGCAGGGCCAGGCTGTCGCCGCGGTACCGGCCGTCGGCCGATGGCCCCGACAGCCCGGCCGCGGCCAGGAGGTCGAGCTCGTCGGCGCGGGCGCCGCGGGCCAGCAGCTCGTCCCGGCTCAGGCTACGACCGCCGTCGGACCCGGACAACACGCGGGCGATCGCCGCGGCCGCGCTGAGGTCGTCGGCGGCGGCGCCGTGCTCGGCCAGGAGGGCGGCGATGACGTCGAGCGGCAGGTAGCGGGTCCGCTGCAGCTCCTTGATGGCGCGCACCCGGCCGACCTGGTCCGGCGCGTACCACGACATGGTCCGCCCGGTCTTGTGGTGGGCGGTGACCAGGCCCTCGCGCACGTAGTGCTTGAGGGTGGCGATCGGGACCCCGGCCTGGGTCGCCAGCTCGCCGATCTTGAGGAAGGCCTGGCTCACGCGACTGGAAACTAGAGAGTTCTAGTTTCCAATGCAAGCAGAGAAACCGGGTTCAGCCGGGCCCGACAGGCAAGACGACCGTCGACCTCGACCGACCCGATCCACAGCGAGGCGCCTGGTGCGCCTCGGCGTCACGGCCCCGACAGGTACTTCTCGAACGCCTTGAAGCTGTACTCGCGACCGAGGAAGTCGCGCACCAGCTCGGCCGCGTCGGCCGTGCCGCCACGGGCCAGCACCTTGTCGCGGTAGGCCGTGGTCAGCCGGGTGTCCATCAACCCCTTCTTCTCGAACGGGGTCAGCAGATCCTTGGCGATGACCAGCGACCACATGTACGTGTAGTACAGCGCGCTGTAGCCGACGAGGTGGCCGAACGAGGCGTGGAAGCGAGTGCCCTCGACGTACGCGAACGGGGTGTACCGCTTCTGCTGGCGCTTGACCTCGGCCAGCTGGTCGAGCTTGTCGGGGTTGGCGGTGTGGAACCCGAGCGACAGCGCGGCGTAGAACACCTGCTGCACGGTCGCGGTGCCGAGGCCGAACAGGTCGGCCTTGCGCATCTTGTCGACCAGCGCCTTGGGGATGGCCTCGCCGGTCTGGTGGTGGCGGGCGAAGCGCGACAGCGTCTCGTGGCTCCACGCCCACTCCTCGAACATCTGCGACGGCGCCTCGACGAAGTCCCACTCGGTCGCCACCCCGGAGAACCGGATCCAGCGCTGGTTGCCGCCGAGCACGTGGTGCATCAGGTGGCCGAACTCGTGGAACATGGTGACGACGTCGTCGTGCTCCATCAGGGCCGGCCCGCTCGACGTGCGCGGGTTGGCGAAGTTGCACACCAGCACACCCTCGGGCAGCTGCTTGCCGGCCACGCCGTCCTTGAGGGTGAACTGGGCGGCGTGCTTGTACTTGCCGTCCCGGGGGTGCATGTCGAGGTAGATGCGGCCGATGCGGGCGCCGGCCCGCACCACGTCGAAGGCCTTGACGTCCTCGTGCCAGACCGGCACCGAGGCCGCCACGTACTGCAGATCGTAGATGCTCGAGGTGATCTCGAGCAGGCCGGCCAGGACCCGCTCGTACGGGAAGTACTGCCGGACCAGGGTCGAGTCGACCTGGTACTGGTCGCGCTTCACCTCGGTCTCGAGCCAGGTCTTCTGCCAGTCGGCCACCGCCTTGGCGCCCTTGTCGCGCCGGCGCAGCTGGCGCAGCAGCTCGTCGTAGTCGCGCGCGGCCCGCGGCTCGGCCAGCTTCCAGACCTTGTCGATGAAGTCGGCCGCGTTCTTGGCCGACTTCATCATCTTGTCCTCGGTCATGTAGTCGGCCCAGTTGGCGTAGCCGAGCAGGGCCGCCTTCTCGGCGCGCAGGCTGAGCAGCCGGCCCAGCAGCGGCTCGTTGCCGCCGTCGCCGCGGCTGCGGAACTTCACGTACAGCTCGCGCCGCAGCTCGTCGTCGACCGCGTACGACATGAACGGGTGGTAGTCGGGGTAGTCGGTGCTGATGCTGATCGCGCCGTCGGGGCCGGGCGGGTGGCTGGCCACGAAGTCGGCCGGCAGGCCGGCCAGCCGCGCCGGGTCCTTGACGCTGATCGTGCGCACGTCCTCGGCCACGTTCTTGGAGAACTGCTGGCCGAGCTTGGTGGTCTCCTCGTCGATCTGGCGCAGCCGGGCCCGGACCTGGTCGTCGCGATCGACCCCGGCCCGGCGGTAGTCGCGCAGGGTCAGGGTCACGAAGCGCCGGGTGTCGGCGTCGGCGCCGGTCAGATCGACCGCGGCCAGGGCGTCGAACATCGGTCGGTTGAGGGTCAGCTCGCTGACGAAGCTCGACACCTCCTGCTCGCAGGTGCGGGCCGCCTCGCGGACCTGCTCCTCGGGGTGGACCTCGGACATCAGGCCGGCGATCGCGGCGGCACCACCGGCGGCGGTCAGCAGCTCGTTGTAGGGCTCGAGCGTGTTGGCGACGGTGCGCGCCCCGGCCACGGCGAGGATGGCCGGCACCAGGGCCTGGGCCCGGGCCAGGTCGGCCCGGCACTCGCTCAGCATCCGCGCCCCGTGGCCGGTGACCTCCGGGCCGAGGGCGGCCGGTGCTGCATCGGCGGGCGTCGCGACTGGATCCTTCACCAGAGCCTCCGTCTTGGGGGGAGAGCCACCGCACCCGGCCAGGCCGGTACACGCTGCGAGGGCCAGGGCCGTGATCCGCCAGGGGGTGGGAGCGGTGGTGCGCGTCGTTCTCATGCCCCTGCGTGTAACACCATCCTAGCAGGCTGAGCAGGATGCTGAGAAACGCCTCAGGCGTTTCGAGGTCAACTTGCCCCGTGCCCGTGCCCGTGCCCGTGCCCGTGCCCGTGCCCGTGCCCGATCCGTTCGAGTGCTTGACGCCCGCGCCGCGCACCGCTACACGAGCGTCGTGTCGGTCGACCCGCGCCATGACTCCACCGAGCCCGCCGCGACCGGCGTGGCGACGGCCGGCGACGCCGGCGGGGCGGCCGCGGCGTTGCCCCTGGTGGCGAGCGACCCGCGCTGGATCGAGGTCGCGCTGGCCGACCTCGACGCCATCCACCGCGATCACCTGCACTGCGAGCGCAAGGCGGCGCAGTCGGCGCTGTCGCTGGTGCGTAGCTACCCCGACGAGGTCGCGCTGGTCGGCGCGGTGGCCCGGCTGGCCCACGAGGAGACCGCCCACGTGGTCCAGGTCGGTGCCCTGCTCGAGCGACGCGGCCTGCGTGCCGGCTACGACCACGGCGATGACTACGCGGCGGCGCTGCGGGCCCTGGTGCGCAAGGGCGAGCCCGAGCGCCAGCTCGATCGCCTGCTGGTGTTCGCGGTGATCGAGGGGCGCTCGGCCGAGCGGCTCGGCCTCCTGGCCGACGTGTTGACCGAGCCGCGCACGCGTGAGCTGTACGCCGGGCTGGCCAGCGCCGAGCTGCGCCATCGCGACACCTTCCTCGGCCTGGCCGAGGCGCTGGCGCCGACGCGCTGGCGAGCCCGGGCCGCCGAGCTGGCCGCGGCCGAGGCCGCGCTGCTGGCGTCGCGCCCGGTCCGCGCCCGCATCCACTAGCAGGACGCTGACAATCGCGGCGCAGCCGCGTTTGTCGGCGACCTGCCCCGTGCCCGTGCCCGTGCCCGTGCCCGTGCCCGTGCCCGTGCCCGTGCCCGTGCGAGATCGAGCATCGGCGCGGGCAAGAGCCACGAGCGCGCCGCACGGTGGACAGGCTGCGGTCGAAATTCGGCGCGATCGGGCTGATCGGGCCAGCGCCGACGCGTTCTCCGACGCGCCGGGAATACCCTGGCCCCGGCGCGGATTTGCCGCGCGGCGAGGCGAGGAGCTGGTGCGGACGCCAGGTACCTTCGCCGCTGCGGAGGACAGGTCATGGACAAGCGACGGATCGCGATCGTGGTGGCGCTGCTCGGGATCGTCGGCGTGCTCGCCGGCGCGTGGTGGTGGCGCGGGCGGGACCGACGGCCGACCGCCCCCGCCGCCAGCGGCTCGATCGGCACGGCGGCCCCGGGCCGGGACGGGGTCGCGCCCGGCCCCGCCGCCGGGATCGATGGCGTGGTGATCGACCAGGCCGGCGCGGCGGTGGCCGGCGCCCTGGTCCGCGCCGCTCGCCGCCACGGCGAGCCGGTCACCACCAGCACCGACGGCCAGGGCCACTTCCGCGTCGACGCGCCGGCCGGGGCCTACGTGGTGACGGCGAGCGCGCTCGATCGCGCGCCGGCCAGCGCCGAGATCGTGGTCGCCGCCGCGAGCCGGGCCGAGGTCCGCTTGACCCTGGGCGCGGCGACGCCGACGCTACGCGGCCAGGTCCACGACCTGACCGGCGGCCCGGTCGCCGGGGCGCTGGTGACGTTCGCGCGGTCGGCCGGCGTGCTGGCGAGCGACGACCAGCGCGCGGTCGCCACCCTCAGCGACGGCGAGGGCCGCTTCGCCCTGGCGCTGGCGCCGGGGGCCTACCTGGTCGCCACCGCCCACCCCGACTACCTGCGTGACGCCCGCGCCATCGACGTCGGCACGCCGCCGAGCCCGCTCGAGATCGAGCTGGCGCCCGGCGGGGTGGTCGAGGGCGTGGTGCGACGCCGCCCCGATGGTGCGCCGGTCGCCGGCGCCCACGTCAGCTACGCCCACGAGCGGGTCGGCGGCGGCGCCCTGGGCGGGATGGTGACCCAGGGCGGCGGCGGCAGCGTGACCGCGGATCCGTCCGGACGCTTCCGCATCGGTGGCCTCGGCGCCGGCCGCGTCGTCCTCGACGCCCGCAGCGATGACGCCGCCAGCGTCGACTCGACCGACGTCGAGCTGGGGATCGCCGAGACCGCGTCCGGGATCGAGGTGTGGATCGAGGCGGCCCCGGCCATCGCCGGCGTGGTCCGCTACCAGGACGGCGCGCCGGCGGCCGGCGCCGAGGTCACCGCGCTGACCGGGGGCGACGCCATGCGAGTCGAGGCCGAGGACGACGGCCGGTTCCGCATCGTCGGCATGCCGGCCGGAGCGGTCCAGCTGCGGGCCCAGGCCGAGGACACCCTGCCCGGCCCGCTGGTCATGGTCACCGTGCCGGCGGCCGGCCCGGGCCCGAGCCCGGTCGTGCTGGTGGTCGAGCGCGGCCAGTACGTCCGTGGTCGGGTCGAGCCGCCCGGCGTGGCCGACATCACCGTCGACAGCGGCCCGACCTCGCCGATGGACGGCGCCGACGGCATCCTGGCGCTGACGGTCGGGCCGACCAGCGCGCGATCGGACGCCGACGGCAACTTCCGGATCGGTCCGCTCGCGCCGGGGCCGACCACCCTGGTCGGACGCGCCGCCGATGGCCGGCGCGGTCAGGTCGCGCTGACCGCGCCGACCGACGAGCAGGTCGTGCTGCGCCTCGAGGAGCTCGGCCGCATCAGCGGCCGGGTCGTGACCCGCACCGGCGCGCCGGTCGGAGGCGGCACCGTCTCGGTCCGGCGCGCCGACGACCGCCGCACCGTCATCGTCAACGGGCGCGACGTCGGCGCCGATCGCGCCCCGGTCGGCGCCGATGGCCGCTTCACCATCGCCGGTCGGGCGCCCGGGACCTGGCTGCTGACGCCGCTCGACGAGCGCGGTGGCGCGCGCGCGCTCGACCGCGTCGGGGCCGATCGCGACCAGCCGATGCGGGTCGAGCTGGTCGGCACCAGGACGCTCGACGTCGACGTCGTGGTCGAGGCCGCCGACGGTGAGATCGCGGGCGTCGTGGTCGGCTCCGACGGCGCGCCGGTCGCCGACGCCTGGGTCACGGTGTCGCTCCGGCAGCTCGAGGGTGAGCCGGCCGGGCGGCTCGGCCGACCCGGGCCACCTGGGGGTGGACCACGCCCCGACGGCCCGCCGCCCCAGGGGCCCGGCCCCGGCGGCGACGGACCGCCCGGCGAGGGGTCGGGGGACGACGCGGACCAGATGATCGTCGTGGCCGAGGTGGTTTCTGGCGGAGGCGCCGACCACGCCGGCGCGGTGCCCCCGGTGTTGACCGGCGCCGACGGTCGCTTCCGGGTGCGCGGCCTGCGCCGCGGCCGCTACGACGTCGCCGCCGAGGGCCAGCGCGGCGGCGCGCGTGGCCAGGTCAGCGACGTCGCCACCGGCAGCCAGACCAAGGTCACGGTGGTCGGGCTGGCCCGGGTGCGGGGCGTGGTGCTCGGCTCGGACGGCGAACCCGCGGCCGGCGCCGACGTGTGGAGCGAGGGCCCGACCCGCAAGCGGCGCAAGACCGACGGCCGCGGCGGCTTCGAGCTGCGTGGCCTCGATCCGGGCGCCTACGTCCTCACCGCCGGCACCCCGACCGCCACCGGCAAGACCCAGGTCGCGCTCGAGGTCGGCGCGTCCAGCGAGGTGACCATCCGCATGGTCGACGACGCCATGGTGCGCGGACGCCTGGTCGATCCGGCCGGCGCGCCGGTGGCCGGGCGCGTGGTCATCGTCGGCGAGCGCAGCGACGAGGTGTCGATCTTCGGGCCGCCGGAGCGGTCGGGCCCCGACGGCCGCTTCGCGGTGGCCAGCCCGGCCGGGCCGCGCCGCCTCATGGTGCTCGGGCCGCGCGGCCCGCTGGTGATGCAGGACATCGAGGTCGCGCCCGGCCAGGCGCTCGACCTCGGGGACGTGGTGGTCAAGGCGGAGCCGGCCGGCCCGCCGCCCGGCTCCGACCGCCAGCGCCGGGCCGAGCCCGGCCGCGGCTCGGCCCGCCCTCGGGCACCGGCGCCGGCTACAGGCGCTTGACCAGCAGCGAGCCGAGCGAGTAGCCAGCGCCGAAGCTGGCGATGACGCCGTGGCTGCCGGCCGGCAGATCGGCGTTGTGCAGGGCGAAGGCGATGACCGAGCCGGCCGAGGCCGTGTTGCCCCACTCGCTGAGGATGAGCGGGATCTCGGTCGGCGAGCCGGCGTGGCCGAGCAGGCGCTCGCCGATGAGGCCGACCATGCTCTCGTTGGCCTGGTGCAGCCAGTACCGATCGATCGCCGCCGGATCGAGCCCGGCGCTGGACACGTGATCGGCGATGAACTTCGACGCCATCGGCACCACGTCCTTGAACACCCGCCGGCCCTGCTGGTGGAACAGCTTGCTGGGCGAGCCCTGCGTGCTCGGATCGCACCGGTCGAGGTAGCCGCCGTTGTTGCGGATGTTCGAGCTGAACTTCGACATCGCCTTCATCGACAGGATCTCGAACGCGCCCGGGCGGGCCTGATCGACCGCCTCGATCACGATGGCCACCGCGCCGTCGCCGAAGATGAAGTGGCTGTCGCGATCGCACCAGTTCATGTGGCCGGTGGTCAGCTCCGGCACCACCACCAGCGCGCAGGTGGCGGCCCCGGTCTGGACCGCCTGGCTGGCGGCCTGGAGCGCGGCGGTCGCGGCCGAGCAGCCCAGCGCCATGTCGAAGCCGTAGCCGCGCGCGCCGATCGCCGCCTGCACCTCGATCGAGATCGACGGGTACAGCCGCTGCAGGTTCGACGCCGACAGCACGACCAGGTCGACCTGCTCGCCGACCTTGCCGGCGCAGGCCAGCGCCCGCTCGGCCGCGCGCACCGCGTACTCGGCCTGGACCGACAGCTGGTCCTCGGGGCGATCGGGGATGTTGGGGCACATCCGATCCGGATCGAGCACGCCGGTCTTGTCCTGCACGTAGCGCTGGCGGATGCCCGACGCCTTGAAGATGAACTCGGCCGAGGACTCTCGCAGCGCCTCGCGGGTGCCGGCGGCGATGGCCTCGGCGTTGCGGGCGTTGTCGCGCCGCACGTACTCGTTGAACGCCACGCACAGCTCTTCGTTGGTGACGATGCTGTCGGGGTGCCAGGCGCCCCAGCCGGTGATCGCGGTCTGGGTGCTGGCGCGGGGTGCGGTGACCATCGGTGTTTCCTTGTTGCGGCAAGCGCCGCCCGGGGCGAGCACGGCCGGGGCGGACGCGGACGCGGAACATAGTCGAGCCCGGCGGGTGGCGGCAGGCCCTGGTTCTTACCCGTTCTTACGCCGCGGGCATAGCCCCGCGCGGCGCCGCAACTAGCTGATCTTACGCAGCCCGCGCCCGGCCTACTTGCCGGTCAGCGCGCGCTCGACCTCGGCCAGGGCCATCCGCAGCACGGCCGAGGCCGGGTCGGCGGCGATGGCCAGACGCAGGTTGAACTGGGCCGCACCCAGATCGCCGGCGCCGAGGGCGGCCTGGGCCTTGCGGTAGTAGGTCACCGCGCGCGGCGCCATCGGCGCCCCGGGCGCCTGTCCGACGCCGATGCTGCCCTCGGCGACCTGCCCGCTCGGTGGCGGGATGGTCGGCGGACGGGTCGTCCGGGCCCGGTCGTAGCGGCGGCGTTGCTCGGGATCACGCAGCGTGGCGTAGGCGGCGGCGACCCGGCTGTAGACCCGGACCAGCCGCTCGGTGTCGGCCGGGCTCAGGCCGAGCCGGTGCAGGTCGGGGTGGGCGGCGCCGGCGATGCGACGGAACTCGGCGGCGATGTCACCCGTGCTGGCGCCGACCGCCAGGCCGAGGACCTGGTAGTGGGTGGCGTCGCGCGGCAGCGCCTCCATGCGCTTGAGCCACGCCATGAGCTCGGCCCCGGTCATCGGGTCGGAGCCCCGAGGACGGTCATGGTGGCGTCACGCGCCGCGCCGGTGTCGGGGTCGGCCGCGCGCACGTGCAGGATGCCGTCGCCGTCGACGCGGAAGGTGACCTCGATGCGGACGTCGCCGCGTGGCTTGGCCGGCAGGTCCTCGAGCGTGAGCTGGCCCAGCGCCTCGTTGTCGCCGTAGCGCCGGGCCTCGCCGCGGCAGCAGTCGATGATGACCTTGGTCTGGTAGTCCTGCGCGGTCGAGAACACCCGGGTCTGCTCGATCGGGATGGGCGAGTTCTTGGCCAGCAGCACCTCGGTGAAGCCACCCGCGGTCTGGATGCCGAGCGAGGCCGGGTTGACGTCGAGCAGGAGCGGCCGGGCCGGGACCGGGATGAGGCCGGTCGTGCCGGGCGCGCGTACGCCGCCGAGGCCGGGCGAGGTGTTGCGCGGGTTGGTCCCGGCCGGCAGCTTGTACTGCTCGAGGTCGAGCGGCGGCGGCCCGCCGGCCGACGCGGCGCCCGGCGGCGCCAGCGGCGAGAGCCCCGGGGTGGCGCCGGCGTGGACCTCGGCCATGCCGGTGCCGACCACCAGGTGTCCGGACAGGCTGCCGGCCTGGATGGCGGCGCCGTGCGCGACCACCTCGTCCGGGTTGATACGCAGGGCCGGCTCGCGCCCGAACAGCTCGATCAGCCGGCGCCGCACCAGCGGGATCCGCGTCGAGCCACCGACACACACCACCTCGTCGACGTCCTTGACCGCCCATCGCGCCGCGGTCAGGGCCTGCCGGGTCAGGTCGAGCGTGCGCTGGACGTAGCCCTCGATCAGCCGCTCGACCGTCGATCGCTCGAGCTGGAACGGCAGCGCCACCAGGCGCCCCGGCGCGACCTCGAGGTCCTCGACCTCGCCCTCGGCGGCGCTTTCGGTCGACAGGTGGCACTTGATGGCCTCGGCCGCCAGCAAGAGCCGGGTCATCAGCGCCGGGTTCCTGCGCGGATCGACCCGGAAGGTCATGTTGAACTCGGCCGCCAGGCGCTCGGCGATGGCCCGGTCGAGATCGTCGCCGCCGAGGAAGAAGTCGCCGTCCGAGGCCAGCACCTCGAACACCTCGCCGCGCACCTGCAGCAGGCTGATGTCGAAGGTGCCGCCACCGAAGTCGAACACGGCGATGCGGGCGTCGAGCTGGCGGCCGAAGCCGTACGCCAGCGCCGCCGCGGTCGGCTCGTTGATGAGCCGCAGCACCTCGAGCCCGGCCAGCCGGCCGGCCTCCTTGGTCGCCTGGCGCTGCGCGTCGGTGAAGTTGGCCGGGACGGTGATCACCGCCTGGGTCACCCGGTCACCCAGCTGCCGCTCGGCGCAGCGCTTGAGGTAGAGCAGGACCTGGGCCGACACCTCCGGCACGGTCATGCGCCGGTCCCCGACCCGGATGATGGGCGCCTGGTTGGGGCCCTCCTCGACGGTGTACGGCAGCCCGGTCAGGGCCAGCTGGACGTTGGGCGCGCGCAGGTTCTGGCCGATGAGCCGCTTGGCCGAGTACACCACCCGGGTCGGATCGACCAGGCGGTGCATACGCGCGTCGGCGCCGACCACCATGCCCCCCTCGAGCGGATAGGCCACGACCGACGGATGGACCCGCTCGCCGGCCGGCCCGAGCACCAGATCGACCCCGGTGGCGGTAGCGACGGCGGCGACCGAGTTGGTCGTGCCGAGGTCGATGCCCAGGGCGATCGGCATGTGGTCGACCATCGTAGCGCGTCTCGTCGGCGACCGCGAATTTCGGGGCCAGATGGGCGCGCCGGCGCGCCCGAGCGATCGGGCACGGGCACGGGCACCGGAGCACGGCGCTGAGCGCCGCCGCTGCGTGGCGTTTCTCGGCGCCCTGCTAGCTCGGAGTCCGACTCCGTAACGACTCCGGATCGCCCCGGGGTCGGCCTTCGGCCTCGCGCTGTGGACAGGCGCCCGGCTTCGCCGGGCGCCTGCCCACAGCGGTCTCCCCGGGGGCTGTCGTGGCTCCCCCAATCGGATTCCTTCGAATCCGTCCCTGACCCAGACCCCACCCGGCGAAGCCGGGTGTCTGGGTCCAGGGTGGAAAACACCCCTCAGGGTCCGCCTATCCAGGCCCGGGCGGACTGCTGTGGGCAGGCGCTGCCCCTCTCCACGCCCGTCTCCACCCGCGCCACGCCGTGCGCCTGTCCACAGCAGGAGGCTTCAGCCGACGCCCGGGCCGGTCCACGCCGCACACGGCCGCGCCGTCCCGGAAATCGTCGCCACTCCGCCGAAAACCCTTGTCCCCACCGTCGCGACATTATATACGCTCTAAATGTTTTCGTCCGCCGCTCGCCCCCGCAGCGACCGACGTCGCCGGCCCGTGCCGGCCGGGGCCCAGGTCAGCTTCGACGACCTCGTGCGCGGCATCACCACGCCACCGCGACGGCCGCGGCGGCGCCGGCGCGGACGCCCGCCCCTGCAGCACCGCAACTCGGTCAAGCGCTGCCGGAGACCTCGCTTCGCGAGGACCGCCGTCCACCACG
>JAGPCO010000207.1 GCA_018058095.1 Kofleriaceae bacterium | reverse complement strand
TCGAGGCGCCCCGCGGGCAAGGCGCGACGAGGGAGCATACCCGTCGGTACGTGACCGAGGAGCAACGAAGCCCCCGGGGATGGATCGGCCGCGCGCGCGACCGAGTTGCCCGTTCCCTGCCCCTGACCCCGGTCGGCTCAGCCGGCGCCGCGTCGGCCGCCGCCGCCGCCACCACCACCACCGCCGCCACCACCGCCACCCGCGGGGCGGCGCGCGTCCATCTCGGCCGCGGCCTCGGCCAGGTCGGGGCCGGTCAGGGCCGCCCGCGCCGCGGTGATGAGGGGCTCCTCGGCCCGCACGTGGGCCTGGTGAGCGGCGTCGAGCTCGGCGATCGCCGCGCGCAGGGCGGCCGCGTCACCGACCGCCCGGGTCTGCTCCCAGTGGGCGAAGTCGTCGGCCACGGCGCGGGCCAGCGCGCGATGGGTCGCGTGTTCGGCCACCACGCGCTCGATCTCGGCGGCGAGGTCCGGGCGGCGCGCGGCCAGGCGCGGGAACAGGCTGAGCTCCTCGTCGGCGAAGTGGCGCTCGACCGCGCGCTGCCAGAACGCCAGCGCGGCGCCGACCTCGTCCGTGCCCCACTCGACCGCGCGCACCTCGTGCGCGTTCACCTCGAGCTCGCGCGCGCCGGCGACCAGGCTGGCCAGGGCGCGGACCTGGCGGTCGTGGCTGGCGTCGAGCTGGTCGAGACAATCCCCGCGCGGCATGCCCGCACCTTGCCCGCCTGGTCGCGTCGGCGCAAGCGCGGCCACGCCGTCACCACGCGCCGGGCCGGCCTTGCATCGGCCGCACAGATCGCGTCTGCTCCGGCCATGGCTGACAACGTCGTCATCATCGGCAGCGGCCCGGCTGCCCACACCGCCGCCATCTACACCGCGCGCGCCAACCTGAACCCCATCCTGTTCGAGGGCTTCATGGCCGGGGGGATCGCCGCCGGCGGCCAGCTCACCACCACCACCGACGTCGAGAACTTCCCGGGCTTCCCCGACGGCATCGGCGGGCCCGAGCTGTGTGATCGCTTCCGGGCCCAGTCGGCCCGGTTCGGCACCGTGATCCACACCGAGACCATCACCAAGGTCGACCTGTCGAAGCGGCCGTTCCGCTACAAGAGCGACGAGCGCGAGGGCGAGGCGCAGGCGCTCATCATCGCCACCGGCGCCACCGCCAAGCGCGACCAGATCCCCGGCACGCTCGACCACGAGCTGTGGCAGAAGGGCGTGTCGGCCTGCGCGGTCT
The DNA here is from genome assembly GCA_018058095.1 of Kofleriaceae bacterium. Classification (GTDB taxonomy): domain Bacteria; phylum Myxococcota_A; class Polyangia; order Haliangiales; family Haliangiaceae; genus JABFXX01. Next base: position 5,059 of record JAGPCO010000207.1, on the reverse strand, counting down.
GTGACGGCGCGCTGCCAGTGTTCCGCGGCAAGCCGCTGTTCGTCATCGGCGGCGGCGACTCGGCGATGGAGGAGGCCGGGTTCCTCACCAAGTTCGCGTCCAAGGTCTACCTGGTGCACCGCCGCGACGAGCTGCGCGCCTCGAAGATCATGCAGGACCGGGCCCGGTCCAACCCGAAGATCGAGCTCCTGCTGTCGCACCAGGTCACCGCCGTGCTCGGCAAGAACGCGGTCGAGGCGGTGCGGGTGCGCGACCTCAAGGCCGGCGCCGACCGCGAGATCGCGGCGGCCGGCCTGTTCTTCGCCATCGGCCACGTGCCCAACGCCGGCTTCCTCGAGGGCCAGGTCAAGACCGACGAGCAGGGCTACATCGTCACCACCCCGGGCACGACCCAGACCAGCGTGCCGGGCGTGTTCGCCGCCGGCGACGTCCAGGACAAGAAGTACCGCCAGGCCATCACCGCCGCCGGCTCCGGCTGCATGGCGGCGATCGAGTGCGAGCACTTCCTGTCGGCGCACTGAGGCGGGCGACGCGCCGGGAATAACCCGGGGCCCGGTCGCGGTTGCCAGCGGGAACCACCCCGGCGGTCGCCCATGCCACAATTCCCGGACGCGCGCGCTCCCCTCATCGCGCCAGGCCCAGCCATGAGCACCCACCGCGACTCGTCGACCCTCATCAAGATCCTCGCCATCCTGCTGCTGATCACCGCGGGCGCGCTGGTGTTCACGATGATCCAGCACCGGCAACAGCTGGCCGCCGGGGGTGGCGGAGGCGGGCAGGCCGCGGTCGAGCCGCGCCCCATCACGCCGTCCCCCGATCACCTCGGCGCCGACGAGCAGTCGACCATCGCCGTGTTCCGCGAGGTGTCGTCGAGCGTGGTGCACATCACCAGCGTCGACATGGTGCGCAACCGCATCAGCATGAACATCGAGGAGATCCCGCAGGGCACGGGCTCGGGCTTCGTGTGGGACGACGCCGGCCACATCGTCACCAACTTCCACGTCGTGCAGAACGGCAACAGCGCGCGGGTCACCCTGCAGGATCGCTCGGTCTACACCGCCAAGCTGGTCGGCAAGCACCCCGACAAAGACATCGCGGTGCTCAAGATCGACGCGCCGCCGTCGAAGCTGCGCAAGATCATGGTCGGCACCTCGTCCGACCTGCAGGTCGGGCAGAAGGTGCTGGCCATCGGCAACCCGTTCGGGTTCGACCAGACCCTGACCACCGGCGTCATCTCCGGCCTCGGGCGCGAGATCAAGAGCGTGACGCAGCGGCCGATCAGCGACGTCATCCAGACCGACGCGCCCATCAACCCCGGCAACAGCGGTGGGCCGCTGCTCGACTCGAGCGGGCGCCTGATCGGCATCAACACCGCGATCTTCAGCCCGTCGGGGGCCTACGCCGGCATCGGCTTCGCCGTGCCGGTCGACACCGTCAACGGCATCGTGCCCCAGCTCATCAAGCACGGCCGGGTCACCCGCCCGGGCCTGGGCATCACCATCGCCAGCGACCAGTGGGCCCAGCGCAACGGCATCACCGGCGTGCTCGTGCACGAGGTCGTCCCGGGCGGCGCCGCCGCCAGCGCCGGCATCCTCGGGACCCGGACCGGGCCCGACGGCCTGCAGTGGATCCTGGGCGACATCATCAACGGCATCGACGGCAAGCCGATCGCGCGCTCGGCCGACCTGTACAAGCTGCTCGACGACCACAAGGTCGGCGACAAGGTCAAGGTCACGATCAAGAGCGGCGGCCAGCAGCGCGAGGTCGAGGTCACGCTGCAGGCGCTGCCGTAGCTCCCCATGCCCAAGGTCGACGTCTCCGCGCTGCCCGTCCGGGTCGGCACGGGCTACCCAGCTCCGTTCAACCAGGCCTGCGCCGGCCGCACTCGCAGGCGGGTCGGCGACGCCGGCGGGCTCGAGGACTTCGGCGTCAACCTGATGGCGCTGCCCCCGGGCACGTGGTCGAGCCAGAGGCACTGGCACAGCCACGAAGACGAGTTCGTCTTCGTGCTGCAGGGTGAGCTCACCCTGGTCGAGGACTCCGGCCAGGTCTTGCTGCGAGCGGGCGAGTGCGCCTGCTTCCCCAAGGGCACGGGCAACGGGCACCACCTGCGGAACGACTCGTCGTCCGAGGCCGTCTACCTGGAGGTGGGCTCCCGTCATCAGGACGATCTCACCACCTGCTCCGACGTCGACCTCAAGAGCTCGAATCGCGACGGCGCCTTCGTCCACAAGGACGGCACGCCGTACACCTGAGCGGCACGGGCAGCGTCGGGCCAGCCGGCAGGCCACTCCTCGGCATCCTGTCAACCCGGCGCGCCTCGGGGTACCCTCCAACGATGGCTGCCACGGCGTCGCCGCTCCCTCCTCCGCCCGGCCGGCTGCGCCGCGCCGCCGAGGCGGCCAGCGCCGGGGTGGTCAACACCTTCCTCGAGGCGCTGTCGGCGACGGCGCGCACGCTGCCGCTGGCCCGGCCCGGGGCGCACGGGGTCGAGCTCGACGCCGACCTCTGCTACCACGAGGACTCGCCGACCCACCGGCTCGACGTGTATCGGCCGGTGCACCGACCCGGGCCGTGGCCGGTGGTGTTCTACGTGCACGGCGGCGGGTTCCAGACCCTGTCGAAGGACACGCACTGGATCATGGCGCTGGTGTTCGCCCGGTTCGGCTACATGGTCGTCAACATCGACTACCGGCTGGCGCCGCGCCACCCGTTCCCGGCCGCGCTCGAGGACACCTGCCGGGCCTGGGCCTGGACCGTCCGCAACATCGGCGCGCTCGGCGGTGACCTCGATCGGATCGCGCTGGCTGGCGAGTCGGCCGGGGCCAACCTGGTGACCAGCCTGGCCCTGGTGCTGGCCGGGCTGGTGCCGGCGCCGTGGGCCAGCGAGGCGCACGACCTCGGGGTCATGCCGCGCGCGGTCATGCCGTTCTGCGGGATGCTGCAGGTGAGTGACCCGCACCGCTTCGGCGCGCGTCGCGCCGTGCCGGGCTGGGTCCAGGCCGCGCTGCGCCACACCTCGCGTGGTTACCTGCAGCGGGACGATCACGGCGATCACCAGGACCTGGCCGATCCGGTCGTCGCGCTCGAGCGCGGGGTGCCGCTGGTGCATCCGCTGCCGCCGTTCTTCGCCGCGGTCGGCACCCGCGATCCGCTGCTCGACGACACCCGTCGACTGCGAAAGGCGCTGGCCGATCTGAACGTGCCGTGTGAAGCGCGGTATTACCCGGGCGGCATCCATGCCTTCCACGCCTTCGTCTGGGACCCTTCCGCTCGTCGCTGCTGGCGCGACGCGCTGGCCTTCCTCGAGCGCGCCACCCGGGCCCGCGCCGACGCGCCGTGACCGCCGGGCGGCGCCGCGGCTGAGGGCGCCGTGACCTCGTCGCGCCGCCTCGGCCTGCTCGCCGCCGCCGCCATCGTCATCGCCAACATGATCGGGACCGGGGTGTTCACCAGCACCGGGTTCCAGGCCGCGTCGCTGCGCGATCCGACGACGATCCTGCTGGCCTGGGTCGTCGGCGGGGTGTTCGCGCTGTGCGGCGCCTTCGCCTACGCCGAGCTGGGGGCGATGATGCCGCGGGTCGGCGGCGAGTACGTGTACCTGCGCGCCGCCTACCACCCCGTGGTCGGCCTGATGTCGGGCTGGGCCTCGTTCGTGGCCGGCTTCTCGGCGCCGATCGCGACCGCGGCGCTGGCCTTCGCCTACTACGGCGGCGCGGTCGCCGGGGTGACGGATCCGACCGCGCACAAGGCCATCGCCATCGGCCTGATCGTGCTGGCGACCGGCCTGCACGGTGCCGACGCCGTGGTCGGTGGCCGGGTCCAGGCCGTGCTGGCCTGGGCCAAGGCCGCGCTCATCGTCGTGTTCGTCGCCGCCGGCCTGCTCGTCGGCGACGGCACCTGGGCCAACCTGGCGCCGCGCGCCGGTGGCCTCGGCAACGCCGGGACCATGGCCTTCCTGGTGTCGCTCCTGTACGTCAGCTTCGCGTACTCGGGCTGGAACGCGGCGGCGTACATCGCCGGCGAGATCGACCGGCCCGAGCGCAACCTGCCGCGCGCGCTCATCCTCGGCACCGCGCTGGTGACCGCGCTGTACCTCCTGCTCAACGTGGTCTTCCTGTACGCCGTGCCGGTCGAGGTGCTGGGCGCGCCGATCAAGGAGGTCGGCGACGCCGCCGCCCACGCCCTGTTCGGTGACGCCATCGGCCGGGGTGTGTCGACGCTGATCGCCCTGGCCCTGGTGTCGTCGGTCAGCGCCATGATCATGGCCGGGCCGCGGGTGTACGCGGCCATCGCCGAGGACGGCGCGCTGCCGTCGGCGTTCGCGGCGCGGTCGCGCCGGGGCGCGCCGGTCATCGGCGTGCTGCTGCAGGGCGCGCTGGCCATCGGCTTCGTCCTCGCCAGCGACCTGCGCGCGCTGATCGACTTCGTCGCCGTCACCCTGACCCTGTTCGCGGCGCTGACCGTGGCCGCGGTGTTCGTGCTGCGGGTGCGCGCGCCGGCGCTGGCCCGGCCGTACCGGACCCTGGGCTACCCGCTCACCCCGGCGCTGTTCCTCGTCATCGCCGGCCTGATCGTCGTCGCCGGGTTCCACCTGCACCGCTGGAACGCGGTGATCGCCCTCGGCCTGGCCGTGGTCATCCCGGTCGGTCACTGGCTGGTCATCGGCCGGCCCGGCCGGGCGCCGGATCACGCCGCCTGAGCCAGGGACGGGTGCGGCGGGCGCTCGGGCGCCGCGGCACGATTTCGGTCGGGCCGGGCCAAGGACAGGGCCCGGCCGGTTGTCTATCCTGGGCTGGTCGCGCGCGGGCAGGGGCCCGGGTGACGGCGTGATCGAACCCAGCGACCTTCCGAGGAGCGAGCACATGAAGACCGGGATGCGACGGTGGACCCTGGCGGCGGCGATGGCCCTGGCGGCGGCGGGTGTGACGACGGGCGGGAGCGAGCGGGCCGAGGCGTTCTGCGGCTTCTACGTGAGCGGGGCGGGCGGGGAGATGTTCAACGACGCGACCCAGGTGGTGCTCATGCGGATGGGCACGCGGACGGTGCTGTCGATGCA
>JAGPCO010000016.1 GCA_018058095.1 Kofleriaceae bacterium | reverse complement strand
ACGATGTCCTTCACGGTGTTCTTGCCGTTGACCTGCTCGAGCACCGCCAGCTCCTCGCGGGTCAGGCGGCCGCGCCCCATCTGCGCCACGCTGTCCTCGTTGCGCAGGAACACCAGGCCGAAGTCGACGATGGCCCGCTCGATCAGGTGCCACTCGTCGACCCGTCGGTAGCCCTCCATCAGGATGCCCTCGACGTCGAGCCCGAGCGCGGCCTGGGCCACGTGCGACGGCGGCTCTCCGCCGGCGGCGAAGCGGAACTGGCCAAAGCGCCAGCGCAGGACCTCGTAGATCAGCTCGCTGGTCTGGCGGGCCAGCGCCGCGGCGAGGTCGGACCCGGCCAGGTGGCCGAGCTTGACCAGCTGGCCGCCGATGAGCTGGCCGCTGCCGGTGCGCGACTCGAGGTAGGCGTCGAGCTCGGCCCGCCCGACCAGCTCGCCGTCGAGGAGGAAGCGGCCGAGCAGGTGCTCATCGGCCAGGCCGTGCCCGAGGGCCTGATCGACCCGACCACGCTTGAAGTAGATCTCGACCCGGCTGGTGCCGCGCTCGACCTCGAGCACGCCGGTCTGCTCCTGGGCGTCGAGCAGCTGCAGCACCTCGGCCACCGGCACCACCCGCAGGTCGCCGCGCAGGCCGGGTGGCTGCCCATCGACGAGGCTGGCCAGGTCGGCCGCCGACAGGATCCGGGTCAGGGTGGCGTCGTCGAGCGCGGCCCGGGCGGCGTCGGCGATGGCCGCCGGATCGGTCGGGACCCGATCGTCACGCCCGGGCTCGTCGCCGCCGGCCAGCTCGGCCAGGGAGTACAGCGCCGCGACCCGGCCGGCGATGGCCTGGGCCAGGTGGTCGCGCAGGTAGCTGAAGGTCTGGGTCGCGCCGTGGCGGTGGTCGTCGGCGGTGTCGAGCTCGTCGCCGCCGCTCGCGGCCGGCGCGCCGGTGGCGTACTTGGCGACGGTGTGCTGGACCACCGCGGTGATCGCCTCGGGCGAGAACGGCTTGGTGATGTAGTCGACGATGCCCATGACCTTCACGAAACGCTCACCGACCTGGTCGCCCTTGGCGCTCATCAGGATGACCGGGATCTCCTTGAGCTGCGGATCGGCGCTCAGCTCGCGGCACACCTGGTAGCCGTTCATCTTCGGCATCACGAAGTCGAGCAGGATGAGGGCCGGGCGGGCCCGTCGCACCGCGGCCAGGCCGCTCTCGCCATCGGCGGCGCTGTCGACGTCGAAGCCGGCCTTGGTCAGCACCAGCTGCACCACCTTGGTGATGGTCGGGCTGTCGTCGATGACCAGCACCCGCGGGCGCTGGCCAGCCGGCGCCCTGCCACGCGTGCCCGTCTCGTCCGTCAGGTCGCCGTTCATGTCGGGGAACCCCTCACCCCGCGGCACACCGGCGGCCGCAGAGATCGCACTATAGGTGCCCAGGTCCGCGACTTTCAATCGCCTGGGCCGGCGCAAACCAGGGGCCCCGAGAATTGGTTCCACCCACCAGCACATGTTAGGCTGGGCCCGGGTCGCCGCCATGGGGAACGAGCACCACGCAGGGGACAAGTACCCGAGGAAGTTCGGGAAGTACCACCTCCTGGGGCCGCTGGCCCAGGGCGGCATGGGTGCGCTTTACATGGCGGTCGCCGGTGACCGCGGCCTCGAGCGCCTGACGGTCATCAAGACCATCCTGCCGCACCTGGCCGACGCCGAGTACATCGCCCGCTTCCGTGACGAGGCCAAGGTCGTCGTCAAGCTGTCGCACGGCAACCTCATTCCGGTGTTCGACGCCGGCCAGGCCGAGGGCGAGCTGTTCCTGGCCATGGACTTCGTCGAGGGGCGCGACCTGCGGGCGGTGTGGAATCGCTGCGCCAAGAAGCAGGTCGCCTTCCCGGTCGACGTCGCGGTGTTCATCGCCAAGGAGCTGTGCCGCGGCCTGGGCTACGCCCACGGCTTTCCGGACCTGCAGCTGGTCCACCGCGACGTGTCGCCGCCCAACGTCCTCATCTCCTTCACCGGCGAGGTCAAGCTGACCGACTTCGGCCTGGCGTCCTCCACGCTCAAGCTGGAGAAGACCGCGCCCGGCATCATCTACGGCAAGGTCGCGTACATGTCGCCCGAGCAGGCGCGTGGCGACAAGCTCGACGGCCGCAGCGACCAGTACGCGGTCGGCATCGTGCTGTGGGAGCTGCTTACCGGGCGCCAGCTGTTCCCGCCCGGCAAGGACCAGCCGCAGGATCTCCTGTCGCGTGCCAAGAACCCCGAGGTCATGCGCCCGAGCAAGCGGGCGCCGCGGGTGCCGGTCGATCTCGACGACATCTGCCTGCGCGCGCTGATGGCCGAGAAGGACCAGCGCTACCCCGACTGCGACTCGATGCGCGAGGCGCTGCAGGGCTGGCTGGCGGTCAACGCCCCCACCACCGACGCGTCCCGCATCTCGGCCTTCCTGCACGACCTGTTCGACGAGGACATCGTGCGCGAGCGGGCCGAGCGGGAGGCGCTCATCCAGTCGGTCCGCAAGCGGGCCATGACCATGCCGCCGACCGACGAGCTGCGGCAGATCGTCGAGCGCTCGAGCGAGGCGGCGGTACGTACGCCGGGCTCGGTCGGGCGCCGGGCCGAGGACATCGGCCGGCCGATGACCGACCGCCGCCAGTCGGGCGATCGCCGCAACCTGCGGGCCGAGTCACCCGGCGGCACCGACGGCGCCACCGCCCTGGCCGAGCGGACCGACCTGGCCATCGACACCGAGGCCGAGCCCAACTTCCTCGGCCAGGTCATCGACGGCCGCTACCGCATCCTCGAGCTCATCGGCGAGGGCGGCATGGGCAAGGTCTACCTGGCCGAGCACGTCGAGATCGGCAAGCGGGTCGCGGTCAAGGTCCTGCACCCCAGCTACGGCCGCATGCCCGACCTGGTCGAGCGCTTCCGGCGCGAGGCGCGCGCGGCCTCCAAGATCGGTCACCCCCACATCGTCGACGTGACCGACTCCGGTACGACCGAGGCCGGCTCGGTGTACTTCGTCATGGAGTACCTCGAGGGCGTCGAGCTCGGCAGCGTGATCGAGCGCGAGGGCGCGCTCGACGTCGGCCGCGTGCTCAAGCTCGCGACCCAGATCTGCCGGGCCCTGGCCGCCGCCCACGCCTCCGGCATCATCCACCGCGATCTCAAGCCGGAGAACATCTTCCTGGTCACGCGCGACGCCAGCGCCGACTTCGTCAAGGTGCTCGACTTCGGCATCGCCAAGACCACCGAGGCCGAGGCGGCGCGCGATCGCAAGCTGACCAGCCCAGGCATGGCGATGGGCACGCCCGAGTACATGTCGCCCGAGCAGGCGGCGGGCCGGCCGGCCGACACCCGGTGCGACATCTACGCGCTCGGCGCCATCCTGTACGAGATGCTGACCGGGGTGCCGCCCTACCAGGGCGACAACTTCATGGAGATCCTGACCAAGAAGGCGACGATCGATCCGGTCCCGCCCTCGGTGCTGCGCCACGGCCTGCCCGATCAGGTCACCGACCTGGTGATGTCGGCCATGGCCCGCAACCCCGAGGACCGGCCGCAGACGATGGAGGGCTTCGAGTACGAGCTCACCAAGTGCCTGGCCGGTCGCGGCGCGGCGGTGGCGCAGATCCTCGGCGTGACCACCGACGCCACCCTGGTCGCCACGCTCAACCCCGGCATCTCGACCCGGGCGATGGAGGAGGGCGTGCGAGGGGTCAGCTCACCGCAGATGCAGTTGCCGTCGGCGCTGCCGAGCTCGCTGACCTCATCGTCGCCGGGCCTGGCCACGCCCGGACCGGGCGCGCTGCGCCCAGTGGCCACCCCGCTGCCCGGCAGCCTGCGCGCGGTCACCGCGGCCGACGGGGCGCTGGTGCCGAGCCGGGCGGCCACGGCCGACCCGGCGCCGCGAGCAGCGGCGGCGATCGACAGCCTGGGCAACCCGATCGGCCCGGCCGGCGCGCTGCCGGGTTCGCTGTCGGGGTCGATGCTGCTCGACGACGAGCCGGCCCAGGGCAGCGCGCTCGGCTGGATGCTGCTGCTGGCGCTGCTGGTCGGCGGGGTCGGGGTCGTGGTGTACGTCGCGCTGTCGGAGCGGGCCACCCCCCACACCGCGCCGGCCGCCCTCGGCACCGCATCGGGCGCGATCTCGCCGGTCGGCAGCGGCAGCGGCAGCGGCAGTGGCAGCGGCAGCGGCAGCGGCAGCGCAGCACCGCGCAACGGCTCGGGTAGCAAGATCGTGGTCGGCAGCGGCGGTGGAGACGACGATCGCCGGCCCGACAAGGTCGGATCGGGCAGCGCCGTCGCGGGCGGACGAGATCGCGGCAGCGCCGACGACAAGCGGCCCGGAGACGACGGGCGCGGCGCGGTGCCGAAGTCGACCTCGGAGGCCGACCAGCTGTGGGCCGAGGGCAACAGGCAGTTCGAGGCGCGGGCGTACGACGTCGCCGACCGCCTGTACGAGCGGATCGCCAAGAGCACGTTCAACAAGAACCTCGGCTACCTCGGTCGGGCCAAGGTGGCGTTCCAGCGCAAGGACTGGCTGGCAGCGGAGCGCTTCTCGGGCGACGCCATGAACGCCGGCAGCAAGACCGCGGCGATGCTCATCCGCGCCGGCGCGCTGACGCGCCTGCGCGAGTACGACCGAGCGGTGCTGTTCTTCGACGCGGTGCTCAAGAACGACGCGAGCAACGTCGAGGCCAAGCAGGGCCGCAAGCGCGTGGTCGCCGACTGCCGCGAGGACAGCGGCTGGAAGAAGGCCTGTCCGAAGGATCTCTAGCAGGCTGCTGAGAAAAGCCGCGCAGCGGCGTTTCTCGCGCCCCGTGCCCGTGCCCCTGCCCGTGCCCGAGAACTCGACGCCGCGCCGCGGCGTGCTTCAGCGGCCAGCGACGCGGTCGGCATCGCGGACCCATCCGGCCAGGGCGCCAGCGGGCAGCGGGCCGACGTGGCGGCGGTGGACCCGGCCGGCGCGATCGAGCACCAGGGTCACCGGGATCTCGTCGACGGAGCCGAGCGCCTCACCCGAGCGGACCGCGTCGTCGGCCCACAGCAGCGGGTAGCGGACGTCGGCGCCGCGGCGCCACGGCGGCACCACCAGCGCTGGCTCGACGTCGAGCGACACCCCGACCACCCGGGTGCCGGCGGCGGCCGCCGCCGTCAGCTGGAGCACGTCCTGCTGTGCCGCCAGCGACCAGGTCGTGAACAGGTGCACGACCGTGACCGCGCCGCGCCACGCCTCGCTGCTGACCGGCGCGCCGTCGGCGCCGGCCAGGCGCAGCGTGATCGGGCGGCCGGCCGGGGCGGCGCCGCCGCAGCTGAGCGCCAGCGCCAGCGCCAGCGCCAGCGCGCTCGCGCGTCCGAGCCGGCCCGCGCTCACGGCGGCGCCGGGGCCCGGCGCAGCGACCAGGCCAGCAGCGGCGGGGTCACCATCGTCGTGATCATGATCATCAGGACCACCGCGGCGTAGGTGGTGGAGCCGATGACCGGGGCGCCGGCCAGCATCAGGGTCTGCCCGGTCTTGGCGAAGATCAGGCCGACCTCGCCACGCGGGATCATGCCGAGGCCGACCGACGGCCGGTGGATGCCGGGGCCGAACGCGACCAGCGCACACGCCTGCTTGCCGAGGATGGCGACCACCGTCAGCGCCGCGGCCAGGGTCAGCGCGTCGGCGTCGGCGAAGGCGGCCAGGTCGACGTGGGCGCCGGTCACGACGAAGAACATCGGCGTGAGCAGCTCGCCGAGCGGGCGCAGCTCGTGCTCGAGGTGGCGATCCTCGCGGCTGGCCACGTCCTTGTAGTGGACCTCGTCGAGCACCAGGCCGGCCGCGAACGCGCCGACGATGGCGGCCAGGCCGACCAGGTAGGCGCCGTAGGCGACCGCCAGGCAGAACGCCAGCGCGCCGGCCAGCAGCACGCCGTGCACCCGCAGCACGCCGGCGGCGCGGAACATGACGCGCCCGACCGGCCCACCGAGGGCGATGGCCACGCCGAGGAAACCGACCGCCTTGCCGAGGATGATCAGCACCGCCAGCAGGTCGAGCGAGTCGCCGGTGGCGGCGGCGCTGACGATGCCGGCCACCACCGCCAGCACGATCAGGCCGAGCACGTCGTCGATGACCGCGGCGCCGAGCACGACCCGCCCGGTCGGGGTGTCGATCTTGCCCAGGTCCTTGAGGACCCGCGCCGTGATGCCGACCGAGGTCGCGGTCAGCACGGCGCCGATGAACAGGTGGGCGTGCCAGGTCTTGTCAGGCGCGAGCACCAGGTGCACGCCGAAGCCGAGCCCCATCGGCAGGATCACGCCGACGATGGCCACCACGAACGCGGCCAGGCCGACCTTGGCCATCTGCGCCACGTTCGACTCCAGCCCGACCTGGAACAGCAGGATGATGACGCCGAGCTCGCCGAGGAAGGCCAGCTCGGGCCCGGCCATCAGCCGCTCGACCACCCCGGTGCCGAGGAGGTCGAGGTTGCCGAGCACGATGCCGGCCGACAGCTCGCCCAGCACGGACGGCAGGCCAGCCCGCTCGAACAGGTCGCCGGTCAGCTTGGCCGCGACCAGGGCCAGGCCGATGGCCAGCAGGAAGTCGTAGCTGGCTCCGGACGAGCCGAGCGACGGCACCACCAGCAGGCACACCACGCCGAGCAAGGACCAAACGCGGCGGCGCAGGCGAGGGCTCATACCATGCTGCTCCCGGCCAGCCAGTCGGCCAGCGCGCCGACCGAGGCCAGCGTGTGGTTGCCGCGGCGCAGGCGCTCGCTCAGCGTCTTGACGATCTGCACCAGCAGCACGCTGGCCGCGGTCGGGTCGTCGGTCAGGAGCTGGCGCAGGGCCTCGTGCGGCAGGCGAAACAGGAACGCCGGCTCGACCGCGGTGACGGTGGCCGAGCGCGTCGCCGGCTCGACCAGCGACATCTCGCCGAAGAAGTCGCCCGAGCGCAGGTCGGCCAGGACCTGGCCGCCGGTCCGCACCGCGACCCGGCCGGTCAGCACCAGGTACAGCGCGTCGCCGAGCGAGCCCTCGCGCACCACGTCCTCTCCCGGGTTCCAGCTCTCGATGGCGCCGAACCGCGCGATCTGGTCGAGCTGCGCCGCGGGCAGGCGCGCCATCAGCGGGTGGCGCTCGAGCAGGGCGGTCGACACCCGCGCAGTATACGCCGCAGGCCGGATCCGCTACCGTCCGGCCCGCATGAAGTGGAGCTGCCCGCCGCTCGCCACCGCGCTCGTCACCGCCGGCGCCGTCACCTCGGCCCTGGTCGCCAGCGGAGGCGTCGCCGGGGCCCAGGTCGACCGCCGCTACGACGAGGAGCCGACCGTCGGCCTGCGCCTGCCCCTGGTGCCGCTGGCCGGTGAGCTCGACGCCCGCACCACCGTGGCCAACCCGGGCGGGCTGCGCATGGTCGAGGGCGGCTCGCTCGCGCTCCAGCTCGACGCCTCGGATCCGGATCACGTCGGCGGCGCTGGCGACGGCGTCGGCGGCTTCCTGGTGCCGTGGGCCGGGTTCGGGCTCGGGCTCGAGGCCCTCACGCCGCCGCGGACCGAGCTGGTGAGCGATCCGGGCACGCCGCTGCGCCTGACCGTGGCCCACGCGGCCTCCATCCGACCCGGCGTCGGGCTCGGCCTGGCCTGGCACCACACCTTCGACGACGGCCCGCTCGGCGGGCTCGACACGCTCGACCTCGGCCTCGCCGCCCGCTTCGGCAACCACCTCGCCGGCGGCCTGGTCGCCCGCGATCTGCTGGCGCAGGAGGTCGCCGGCACCGCGGCCCCGCGCCGGTTCGAGGCCGAGGCCACGGTGCGCCCGCTCGGGACCGACCGGCTCGACCTCGCGCTCGGCGCCCGGCTCGGCCACGGCGGCGAGGATCTCGACGGCTGGCTGCGGGTGCGGGGCCGGGTCGTGCGTGGCGTGTTCGCGCTGGCGGGCGTCGAGTCGCGCGCCGTCCGGGTGGTGGAGACCTCCCCGGCCGGCCAGCGCAGCGAGACCGGGCGCGACCTGAGCGCCAGCCTGGGCCTCGAGCTGTCGTTTGGCCCGACCGGGGTCAGCGCGCTCGGCCACGGCCGGGTCGACGAGACCGACGCCCGTCACCCGGTCGGCGGCTCGCTCGCCCTGCGCTGGTCGCCGTCGGGGCCGGCCTCGGTGCTCGGGCCACGCCGGCGCATCGAGCGCATCGAGCTGGGTGGTGGGGTCGGGACCCGCGAGCTGACGTCGATCCTGCTGCGCCTGCGCCAGGTCGCGCGCGACCCGGGCGCCCGCGCGGTCGTGGTCACGTTCGACGGCATCGCCGCCGGGTGGGCCAGCCTGCAGGAGCTGCACCGCGAGCTGCTGCGGGTGCGTGCCGCCGGCAAGCAAGTGTTCGCGTACCTGGTCACCGGCACCACCCGCGACTACTTCGTGGCCTCCGCCGCGACCAAGATCTTCGTCGATCCAGCCGGCGGCCTGCGCCTGCTCGGCATGGCCGGCACCGTCCTCTACTACAAGGGCGCGTTCGACATGATCGGGGTGGAGCCGCAGTTCGAGCGCATCGCCGAGTACAAGAGCGCGCCCGAGTCGTTCACCGACACCGGGCCGAGCGAGCCGGCCCGCCGCATGCGCGACGCGCTGTACGACGGCCTGTGGAAGGAGCTGGTCGCCGCCATCGCCGCCGGCCGCAAGCTCAGCCCGGCCGAGGTCGAGGCCGCGCTGGCGGCCGGCCCGTACACCGCCGGCGACCTGGCCAAGGACACTCGCCTGGTCGACGCCGTCGTCACCCCCGACAAGGTGGCCGAGCTGGTGGCCGAGGCGCTGGGCGAGCTGCCGCCGGTGGCGCCGCCCCGGCCCGAGTCGCTCGATCGCTGGCAGGCGCCGGGCATCGCCGTCATCTACGCCGATGGCGACATCGTCGACGGCAAGTCGCGGGTCATCCCGGTGCTGGGTCGCAAGCTGGTCGGCGGCGAGACCATCGCCCAGGCCATCGCCAGCGCGCGCGCCGACCGCCGGGTCGAGGCCATCGTCCTGCGCATCGACTCGCCCGGTGGCAGCGCCGTCGCGTCGGAGATGATGGCGCGCGAGGTGTTCAAGACGCGTGGGGTCAAGCCCATCCTGTGCTCGATGGGCGACATCGCCGCCTCGGGCGGGTACTTCCTCGCCGCCGGTTGCGATCTGGTGTTCGCCGAGCCGATGACGATCACCGGGTCGATCGGCATCTTCTACGGCAAGTTCGCGGTGACCGGGCTGGCCAGCAAGCTCGGCGTCGGCATCTCGACCTACACGCGCGGCGCGCGCGCCGACATGGACAGCATGTACCGGCCGTTCACCACCGAGGAGCGTGCGGTGGTGCGCGAGAAGCTCGAGTACCTGTACGGCCGCTTCGTCGGCGCGGTGGCCGAGGGCCGCGGCCTGACCAAGGCCGAGGTCGACGCGGTCGGGCGTGGCCACGTCTGGACCGGGGCCGACGCCGTCGGCGCCAAGCTGGTCGACCGGCTGGGCGGCCTGGGCGAGACCCTCGACGAGGCCAAGCGGCGCATCGGCCTGGGCCCCGACGATCGGGTCCAGCTCATCGCCTTGCCCAGGACCCAGGTCAGCGTGCTCGGGCGCCTGGTCGGCCGCGTGCTCGGGGCCGCCGCCCAGGCCCAGGAGCCGACCGTCGACCTGCGCGAGCTGGCCCCGATCCGGGCCCTGCTCGACGCGGTGCCGGCCTCGGTCCTGGCCGACCCCGACGCGGCCCAGGCCCGCCTGCCGTTCGCGATCGAGGAGTGAGCGCCATGTGGGCCGACATCGTCGCGATCTATCGCGCGTCGAAGAAGAAGCAGGACGTCAACTGGTTCACCGAGCACGTGGCGCGGCCGCCGGCCTCGGTCGTGGTGTACGCGCTGCGCCGGACCCGGGTCACGCCCAACCAGGTGACGTTCGCCTCGGCCGTCCTGGCCGCGGCGGCGGCCCTGGTGATGGCGCTGGTGCCTGGTCACGCCTGGCTCATCGCCGCCGCCGGCCTGTACGAGCTGTCGTACGTGCTCGACTGCGCCGACGGCCAGCTGGCCCGGCTGCGCAAGACGCCGTCACCGGTCGGCCACCTGCTCGACTTCCTGATGGACGAGCTCAAGGCCATGTTCCTGCTCGGCTGCGTGACCGCGCGGCTGTGGCAGGAGACCGGGCACGACTGGCTGCTGCTGGTCGGCCTGGGCGCGCTGTTCTGCCTGGCCAGCGGCATCTCGCTGACCTCGTTCACGCGCCGGCCCGAGTACGCGGCCGCGACCGGCCGGGCCGTCGACGCCGCCCCGGTGGTCGAGGTCGACGACGCGCCGGTCCGGCGCCGGCGCGGCCCGGTCGGCCTGGTCGTGAGTGGGCTCGAGCTGGCCGCGCGCTTCGTCGTGCACTACCCGCAGTACCTGTGGCTGTGCGCGCTGCTCGACCGCATGGACGTCTACTTCTGGGCCTACGCCGGCGTCAACGCCCTGTACCTGGCGCGGACCCTGCTGCAGATCGTGCTCGCGCTCGGCCGCTTCGCGCCGCGCGCGGCCCCGCCTGGACCGAGCCCTGGCCCTGGAGCAACCGCATGACCGCCGATCGTCCTCGTCGCGCCATCATCATCGCCGCCGGTCGCGGCCGTCGGCTCGGCAGCCACACCGAGGAGGTGCCCAAGTGCCTGGTCGAGGTCGGCGCCCGCCCCATCCTGGGCTGGGTCTGGGCCGCGCTGGCGTCGGCCGGGATCGACGAGGTCGTCATGATCCGCGGCTATCGCGGCGACGTGCTCGAGCGCGGCGCGCGCGGCCTCGGCCTGCCGGTGCGCTTCGTCGACAACCCGGCCTGGGCCGACAACAACGTGCTGCTGTCGCTGGCGTGCGCCCGGGCCGAGCTCGATCGCCCGTGCCTGGTCCTGTACAGCGACATCATCTTCACGCCGGCGGTGGCCCAGGCCTGCGCCGCCAGCCCGGCCGAGGTCGGCCTGGTCGTCGATCGTGCGTTCCGCGACATCTACGTCGGTCGTGATCAGCACCCGCTGGAGGAGGCCGAGGTGGCCGACCTCGACCCGGCCGGGCGGGTCCACCGCGTCGGCAAGCGGGCCCTGCCGGTGGCCGAGGCCGAGGGCGAGTTCATCGGCCTGGCCAAGCTCGGCCCGGCCGGGGTGGGCTGGGTCGGCCACGCGCTCGACCAGCTGCAAGCGCACTACGCCGGGCGCGAGGACGAGCCGTTCCAGCGGGCGGCGCGGTTCCGCAACGCCTACCTGACCGACCTGCTGCAGCACCTCATCGGCGCCGGCCGCCCGGTCGACCCGGTGCTCATCGCCGGCGACTGGCGGGAGATCGACACCGACCAGGATCTCGCCCGCGCACGTGAGCTGGTAAGCTCGGCGCCCGAGGTATGGCCATGAACCCGCACCGTCCATCGTCCCGCTGCGCCGCGGTCCTGCGTGGCCTCGGCCTCGGCCTGGCCCTGGCCAGCGCCGCCGGCTGCGACAAGCCGACCGAGAGCCAGTGCCGGGACGCCATCGCCAACATGCGCCGGCTGATCGGCACCGACCAGGTCACCAGCGGCGACAACATGGCCGCCGCCATCCGCCGCTGCCGCGGCAACTCGAAGAAGTCGTCGGTGCAGTGCGCCGTCGGCGCCAAGACCCTCGACGAGCTGCGCGCGTGTGGCTTCTACCGGGGCAAGCCCGACGAGGCGGCCGGCGCGGGCAGCGCGGCGCCCGCGGCAGGCAGCGGCTCGGGTTCGTGATCGGGGCGCGGCCGGGGTGGTGGGCCGCGGCGGTCGCCGCGGCCTGCGTGCTGTCCGCCGCCGCGGCCCCTCGCCCGGCCGGCGCCGACACGCCGGCGCCGCCGGCCGCCAGTGGCCCGCCCCTGGTCGGGGTGGTCGACGCCGGCGACGGCCTGGTGCTGGTCGGCCGGGCCGGCCAGGTGTATCGCCCCGCCGGTGGCGGGCGCTGGCGTCGGGTCGCAGCGGGCGGCGTCGGGCCCGACCTGGCCGGCGCAGCCTGGCGTGGGGACGTGTTGCTCGGCCTGCCGGCGCGGACCCCGATGTTCCGCTTCGACGGCGCCAGCTGGCACAGCAGCCGGGTCGGGCAGAACGGCAAGCTGCTGGCCGGGTCGGGCCTGACCAACACGCTGGCCATCGGCCGTCACCTGTTCGGCTTCCGCGACGGCAAGTGGGTGCGGCTGGCGTTCGCGCCGGAGGCGGTGCGGGCGGTGTGGTCCGGCCGCAAGAACGAGCTGGTGGTGGCCGGCGTCGGTGGTGTGTACCAGCAGCGCGGCCAGCGCCTGGTCAAGATCGGGTCCGGCCAGGCCTCGGCCATCGTCGGCGGCCGGGCCTGGGCCTGGACCCCGACCGGCCTGGTCGCGCTGATGCGGCCGGTCGGCGCCGCCAGCCGGGCGCCGGCGCGCCGTCCGTTGCCGGCGCCGGGGTCGGTGGTGGCGGCGGCGACCAGCCGCGACGGCCGTGGCCTGGTCCTGGTCGACGACGGCCGCGTGGTCCGCCTGGTGGTGCTGACCGACGTGGCGGCGCCGGTGGTCGTGGACAGCCCGATCCCGCCCGGGGCCGCCGTCGGCGGCGTCGCGGCCGACCCCGACCGGGTGGTGGTCGTCGTCGGCGCCGTGGTGCACCTGTACCAGGGCGGGGCGTGGTCGACGGCCGAGCTGGAGGGGGCCGTGGCGGCCCCTGGCGGCGGCCCGGGGCCAGGCCCAGCGCGGACTCGGTAGCCTGTAGTTTGACCGTCGCCCCACCCCCCGGCTAAGCTCGCAGAACGCCTATGCCGCACGTCCTCGTCGCCGACGACGACGCCTGGATTCTCCGCATGGTCTCGACCGTGCTGGAGAAGAGCGGCTACTCGGTCGAAACCGCCATCGATGGCGAGGACGCCATGGCCCGGGCCGCCGAGCGCATCCCGGATCTATTGATCACCGACGTGATGATGCCGCGCATGGACGGCTGGACGCTGGTCCGCAACCTGCGGGCCCGGCCCGAGACCTCGATGCTGCCGGTGATCTTCCTGACCGCCCTGTCGTCGGACGACGACCGCATCCGCGGCTTCAAGCTCGGTGCCGACGACTACGTGACCAAGCCGTTCCGGTTCGAGGAGCTCGACCTGCGCGTGGCCAAGACCCTGCGCCGGGCCCACGCCATGGTCGAGGACACCCGCGAGCAGCTCGGGGCACCCAGCCTGCGCGGCGATCTGGCCCAGGTCGGCCTCAGCTCGCTGCTGGTGCTGATCGAGATGGAGCGCAAGACGGGCCTGCTGTCCTTGCGTGCCCCCGACGGCACGCTGGCCCAGGTCCTGGTCCGCGACGGCCGCGTCGTGCACGCCCGGCTCGACGGCCAGCCCGACCCGGTCGACGCCGCGTGTGTCTTCTTCTTGTTGACCTGGTCGGCTGGCGACTTCGAGCTCATCTCGTGCGTCATCGAGGGTCCGGACCGGGTGGGCTCGTCGACCACCCACCTCCTGATGGAGGGCGCCCGCCTCATGGATGAGGCGTCGCAGCTCGAGCAGGACGTGATCATCGACGAGGGCAGCGACGAGCCCGCGGCCTGACCGGGCGCCGCCTCGACGACGCGCCGGGCCTGCTCAGTCCTCGCCGACCGTCTCTTCGTCGCGGCCGGGCGCCTCGATGTCGTACTTCTTCATCAACTTTCGGAAGTACTTGCGGTCGATGTCGGCGTCGCGCGCGGCGTGCGAGATGTTGCCGCCGTGCCGCCCGAGCAGCGACACGACGTAGTCGCGCTCGAACGCGGCGATCCAGCGCTCCTTGCCGTCCTTGAACGTGACCCCTTCGGCCAGGAGGTCCTGGCCCGGGCGGCCGCCCTCACCGGCGCCCCCGGCCGGGCCGACCAGCGGCAGCGGCGCCGGCACGGCGTGGGCCGCGGCGCTCGGCGCGGTGGCGGCGCGCCGGCTCTCGCCGCGCGCGGTCGACGGGCGCGGCGCCGGCGCCTTGGCGGTGCGGACGTAGTCGGGCAGGTCGGCCACGCTCAGGGTGTCGCCGTCGCAGAACGACACGGCGCGCTCGATGACGTTGACCAGCTCGCGCACGTTGCCGGGCCACGGGTACGCCTGCAGCGCGGTCATGGCGTCGCGCCCGACCTGCTTGACCCGCTGGCCCCCGGCCGGGAGCTTGTTGTAGTGGCCGCTGCGCAGGAAGTGCCCGACCAGCAGCGGGATGTCGTCGGCGCGCTCGCGCAGCGCCGGCATGCGCAGGCGGACCACGCTGAGGCGGTAGAACAGGTCCTGGCGGAACCGGCCGGCCCGGACCTCCTCCTCGAGGTCGCGGTTGGTGGCGGCGATGATGCGGACGTCGACCTTGATGGCCTTGCCCGAGCCGACCCGGCGCACCTCGCGGCCCTCGAGCGCGCGCAGCAGCTTGGGCTGCAGGTCGATCGGCAGCTCGCCCAGCTCGTCGAGGAAGATGGTGCCGCCGTCGGCCTGCTCGAACAGGCCGGCCCGGGTCATCATGGCCCCGGTGAAGCTGCCCTTCTCGTGGCCGAACAGCTCGCTCTCGATGAGGTTGGGCGGGACGGCGCCGCAGTCGAACACCACCAGCTCACCGGTGCGCCGGGTCGACAGGGTGTGGATGGTCTGCGCCACCACCTCCTTGCCGGTGCCGGTCTCACCCTCGATGATCACCGTGGTCGCGGTCGGCGCGATCTTCTCGAGGATGGCGTAGATCTCGCGCATCTTGGCGTTGCCGCCGATGAGGTAGCCGCACTGCTGCGCCTGCGACGGCACGATGTGTACGGCCTGCTCGAGCGCGTTGAAGCGGAGCTGGCTCTGGCCGACGCCGATGGTGCAGCCCGGCTTGAGGAAGGCCTCGCGGACCCGGACCTTGTTGACGAAGGTGCCGTTGGTCGAGCGCAGGTCGACCAGCACGTAGCCGCTCTCCTCCTGCACGATCTTGCAGTGGTAGCGCGACACCGTGTCGTCGCGGATGACCAGCTCGTTGTCCTCCATCGAGCCGATGCGGACCTCCTCGCCCTCGAAGGTCCAGGTCGAGACCGGCTCGTCCACGGTCGACAGGGTGCAGCGACGCAGGTGCAGCGTCGGCCCACCCTCGAGGTACGACACCTTGGTCGGCGGCACGAAGTCCGGGAACTTGCTCATGAGCGCGCTCCATCATAACCGGGCGCGGCCGACGGCGGGGTGGCCCGGGTGCCCACTTGCCGGGGGCCCACCCCCCAGATCCGGCCTCCCTTGCGCCCGCCAGCGCCGGCGGCCCACACTGCGCCGGTGCGCCCTGGCCCGCCCTCCGCCGCGACGTCGGCACCGAAAGGCGCTGACGCGCCAGCGGATGACCTCGGCGAGGACGACGACCGCCTCGACGAGCTGGCCGGGGCCGAGGCGACCCTGGCCGAGCCGGCGGCGAGTGGTGACGTGTTCGACCGCGAGCCGGGGGTCGACTACGGCGAGCGCAGCCACCTCGAGGCCGACGGCCAGCCGCGCTGGGTCGAGCGCCGGTTCGAGGTCGAGCCCGAGGCAGCCGGGCTGCGGCTCGACCACTACCTCAAGCTGCGCATCCCGCGCCTGTCGCGGACCCGCATCCAGGCGGTCATCCAGTCGACCTTGACCCGGGCCGACGGCCGCCCCCTCAAGGCCAACACCACCGTCGCCGCCGGCGAGCTGTACCTCTTGCGCCGCCCGGCCCAGCCCGAGCCGCCGTGCCCGCGCACCTTCACCGTGCTGCACCGCGACGCCCAGGTGCTGGTCGTCGACAAGCCGGCCGGGCTGCCGATGCACGCGACCGCCAAGTTCTACTTCAACACGCTGACCCGGGTGATCTCCGAGCGCCTGCCGGGCGAGCCGTGGCAGATCTGCCATCGCCTCGACCGCGAGACCTCGGGCGCGGTGGTGCTGGCCGGCGACCGGGCCAGCGCGGCGGTCATCAAGGGCGCCTTCGCCGGCAAGGCGGTGCGCAAGTCGTACCTGGCGATCGTGCACGGCCAGCCGCCGTGGCCCGAGGCCGCGGTCGGTGACGCGCCGGCCTGGGTGCTCGACACCCCGCTGCGGCTGGCGGTGGCCGGCGATCCGACGCGCCTGCCGGGTGTGCGTATGCTGGCCCGGGCCGACGGCCTGCCGTCGCGCACCGACGTGGTGGTGCGGGCCCGCGCCGGCGACCTGGCGCTGGTCGAGTGTGTCCCGCGCACCGGCCGCCAGCACCAGATCCGGGCGCACCTGGCCCACGCCGGTTACCCCATCGTCGGCGACAAGCTGTACACCCACGGTGACGAGGCGTTCATGGCGTTCTGCGATCGCGGCATGACGCCCGAGCTGCGCGCGCGCTTCGTGCTGCCGCGGCAGGCGCTGCACGCGCACACCGTGGAGCTGGCGCACCCGGCGACCGGGCTGCCCCTGCGGGTGTTGGCGCCGCTGCCGGGCGACCTCGACCAGTTCTGGCGCACACAGTGCGCGCTGCCAGGCTGCTGAAGAACCCGTGCCGGCGGCTGCCAACGGGACGGGCTCCGTGTTTCCAGCAGGCTGCGAGATCGAAACGTGACCAGCGGGCTGCTTCTTCAGCAGCCTGCTGGTCGGCGCTGACAGCGCGCCACTCATGCGGTAAGCAGCGGGGGTGATCAAGGACCGCGCGAGGCCGTATTCGCGCAAGCACCTCAAGTACTGGTTGCCGGTGCTGGGCGGCATGCTGCTCATCGGCGGCATCAACGTCGGCCTCGGGGTGTGCACCTACCACGGCGAGCCCGAGCCGCCGCGCGAGAAGATCATCCCGGTCGTGCCGGCGTTCATCGACGCGGCGCCGGCGCCGCGGTTCGACGCGGCGCCACCCGTCGATGGGGCGCTGGCTGGTGCTGACGCGCCGGCTGATCCCTGACGCGCAAGATGTGCGCATAACCCGCTGATCCAACACGGGAAAATCCATCACCCGCCGTCAGGACTGGCGGTGTTCGGTCGGCCGCACACCCGCAACCGGCTGGAACCACCCGCACCGGTGCTCGGCCTGCCGCTTGAAGACGAGATCGAGCGTGGTGGCCCGGTGGGTGTTGGTGGTGGACGACGCGGCGATCATGCGCCGCGTGGTGACGGAGATCGATCCGCCGAACCGGGATGGGATGGGACGTCGTCGCCTCGGTGCGGCGAAGGCCGGGCCGCCATGACACGTGAGCGCGAGGTGCGGTCCGTCCGCGTCGCGTCGCGTCGCGTCGCGTCGCGTCGCGTCGCGTCGCGTCGCGTCGCGTCGGATCGGCGAGCGCCGATGGTCGATGATCGTCGAGCCTGGGGCGTGATCCGCTACGGTCCGGGGTGATCGACGAAGAAGTAGTACTCGCTGGCCACGGTCAGGCCGACCTCGCCGGCCAGGGCCGGGGTGGCGACGTGGTGGAACCGGCGCAGGGTCGAGGGCGGGCAGTCTCGCCCGGCGCAGATGCGCCAGGCCATGGTGGCCGGGAAGGTGTCCATCATCGCCGCCGGCACGGTCAGGGTGCCGTCGGCGTCGGCGACCTCGCAGGTGATGATGGCGTCGTACGGCGCGCCGTGGCCGCGGTTGTTGGCGTTGTAGGTCAGGCGCACCCGCGCGCTCGGGTCCGTGCTCGGGGTCCAGGTCAGGGTCAGGTCCTGGCCCCGGCCCGCCGCGACCACGTCGCCGGTCAGCGCCGGCTGCAGCGTCGGCACGCCGGTCGTGGTCAGGCTGAGCGCCGGCAGCGCGGCGCCGGCCACGCTGGCGCTGATGGTCGCGCCGTCAGCGAACAGCTCGGCCGGCAGCTGCTGGCCGAGGACGTACAGGGTGTCGACTGGATCGATCTCCACGGTGGTGGCCAGGCCCGCCACGGTCAGGCGCCCGGCCGAGATCTCGACCGGGTAGGGCTCACACACGTTGGTCGCGACGCACCGCCCATCGAGGCAGGCCGGGTCGCAGCTGGCGGCGGCGTAGCTGACCATGCGGCACGCGCCGGCCTGCATCACCTCGTGGTGCCAGCGCGGCTCGTGGTCCTGGTAGAAG
Source organism: Kofleriaceae bacterium (assembly GCA_018058095.1). Classification (GTDB taxonomy): domain Bacteria; phylum Myxococcota_A; class Polyangia; order Haliangiales; family Haliangiaceae; genus JABFXX01. The sequence goes on along the minus strand of JAGPCO010000016.1, from coordinate 57,430 downwards.
CGCGCGCGCAGGTCGGCCCAGCGCTGCGGCGTCGGACCGGCGCCGAGATCGGTGACGGTCCAGGCCTCGATCACCTCGACGCCACCCAGCCCGGTCCGGGCCGCGCCGTCGCCGTCGGGCGTGGGGCCGGCGTCGATCGGCGCGACCCCTGGCGCGTCGATGGGGCGGGCGCCATCGTCGCCGCAGCCGGCGAGGATCACGGCCAGGCCGAGGCCGGCGAGGTGGCGGAGGCGGCATGGGCAAGGCGACATGGTCACGTCACTCCGCGCCGCCGCGCCCCGGGAACGGGCGGGCTTGCTTGATCCAGATCTGGCGCTCGGTCCCGACCAGGCTGAGCTTCCACTCGACGTCCATCGGCAGCGCGCCGTAGCCGGGCGGCGGCTGGTAGATGCTGGCGAAGCCGTCGCGGATGGCCTGCAGGCTCTGGCCGAGGTCGAACAGCTCGGCCCGCGACAGCACGGTCGAGCCCGTCGCCAGGTACGACGAGTGGCCGTAGTAGGTCGCCGGTTGGCCGTTGTGGAAGAAGTAATAGACCAGGACGTCGGCGGTGATGTCGGGGTCGGGCGACACCACGCTGGCCTCGCCGAGCTGGGCGTTGACGTAGAAGGCGTCCTCACCCCCGGCGGCCGGGTCGTAGATGTTGGCGGTGATGGCGACCCCGTTGGCGAGCTCGTCGTCGAACGACGGGTGGACCAGGACCGCCATCGCCACCTGCTGGTGATCGATGCTGCGGTAGGCCCGCTCCTCGAACGCCCGCACGTTCCACAGGCTGGCCCACACCGCCCGCAGGGCGTCGGCGACCGGGCGCGCCGGATCCCCGACCTGGCCCGAGCGCGAATCGTACAGGCCGGCGCCGGTGAAGCCGTCGAGATCCTCGGCGTTGGTCGACGACCGGAACTTGAGCCGCGTCGCCGGGAACTCGGCCTCGAGCCGGGCCTCGATCGCCGCCAGCGTCGCCGGCGGGATGGGCGCGGCGCGGAAGGCGTCCTGCAGCTGGCCGAGGCGGACCCGCCGCACGTTGCCGTCGGCGCGGAACGCCGGGTCGGCCAGCATGCTGGTGATCTCGGTGTCGAGCCCGGCGCTGACGACGAAGTCGCGATAGTACGCGACCGGGACGACCAGGCCGTCGCGGATGCGGACGGGCGGCCCCAGGTCGCGCAGCTGGCCGTAGTTGCCCGCCTTGCCGCCGACGCGCGCGACGTCGCCTGGGCCGACGTCGTCGACGTCGAGGATGGTGGTGACCGAGTAGTCGGGCAGGGTGACCTGCAGCGGCGGTGGGCGGTGCGCCTGCCACCAGGCCTCCGCCTCGTCGGCGCTGACCTCGGCCACGTCCCAGCCGAAGGCCGACACGGTCAGGCGGACCCAGCGATCGGCGTAGGGCGCGAAGGCGGCGCGGGCGCCGCGCAGGCCCATGTTGGGCGTCCGTCGCTGCTGGGCCAGCACGTTGACGTGCGACAGCGGGGTCTGCAGCTCCTCGGTCACCACCCCGGCCACCACCGCGATGTCGTTGGGCACCCGGTCGAGCACGACCAGCTCGCGCGGGCTGACGTAGGTGGTGGCCAGGTCGGCGGCGGCGAGGATGCGGACCTGGGCGTAGGTCTCGCCCAGGTTGAGCGGCTGGTACGAGATGCCGGCGAACAGCTCGTCGGTGGTGATGATGGGGACGCTGGCCGGCAGGGCGGCGGCGCGCGCCTCCTGCTCGATCGAGGTCGGGTGGAAGCGGAGCGCGGCGGCGACCGGCGCGCTGGCCCGGACCGCCTCGAAGCCGTGGGCGATGAGCTCGGCCGAGGCGCTGTCGTACGGCGCCAGCTCGTACGCCCACACGCCAGGCTCCTCGTAGTAGGTGATCGAACCCAGCACGAGGCGGCGCTGCGGCGAGAAGTACTCGTTCACGAACGGCTGGCCGGGCGGGTAGCCGAGGTGTTCGACCGCGAAGCGGCTGTGGATGGGGTAGGCCACCGTGTCCTGGAAGGTGACCGAGTCGGCGGTGGCGCGATCGACGATGGTCTTGACCGTGAACGCGCCGGGCAGGGCGGCGTCGAGCGGCCGCGCCGCCTGGGCGGCGAACTCGTCGAAGCAGCGCAGCTCGGACCGGAACGGCAGGCGGTCCTGCTCGCACGGCGGGGCCGGGTCATCGCCACAGCCAGCGGCGGCCCCGAGCGCCAGCGGGATCAACAGGCCGAGGCGGGTGAGCGGGTTCACCTGGGTAGGGCAGCAGAGTTGCTGGTGGCGAGCAAGGTCCTGCTGGCCGCTCCGTGATCTACGCCGCGTCGGCGAGCGGGTGCGGGCGCCGTGCTACCCTTGCGCGGCATGTCTGCCGACGCGCCTTCGTCGCAGATCGGCGAGCTGCTCGATGGTCGGTATCGACTCCTCGAGCGGCTGGCCGCCGGCGGCATGGGCGAGGTGTTCCGCGGCGAGCGCGTCCCGATCGGCCGCCCGGTCGCCATCAAGTTCCTGCACGCGGTGTTCGCCGATGACCGCGAGTCGCGGGCCCGGTTCGAGCGCGAGACCAAGGTGCTGTCACGCCTGTCGCACCCCAACTGCGTCTCGGTCATCGATTTCGGCGTGGCCGGCCGCCCGTACCTGGTCATGGACTACGCCCCGGGCACCACCCTACGGGCCATGCTCGACGACACGGTGCTGGCGCCGGCGCAGGCCATCGCCCTGACCCGGCAGCTGCTGATCGGCCTGCACCACGCCCACGGCCAGGGCATCGTCCACCGCGACGTCAAGCCGGCCAACCTCATGGTGGCCGACGACGAGGGTGCCGGCCTGCACCTGCGCATCCTCGACTTCGGCCTGGCCCGGCTGCGCGGCGGCGGCGCCAGCTCCGTCACCCAGACCGCGGTCGCGCTCGGCACCCCGGGCTACATGGCGCCCGAGCAGACCCTGGCCAGCGAGGTCGACGCCCGCACCGACGTGTACGCCACCGGCATCGTGCTGTTCGAGATGCTGGTCGGCCATCGCCCGTTCGTCGCCGACGAGATCAGCGAGGTGCTGGCCATGCACCGCGACACCCCGGCGCCGCACCTGGCCGAGGCCGCGCCCGACCTGGTGGCGCCAGCCGGCCTCGACGACGTGATCCAGCGTGCGCTGGCGAAGTCGCCCGACGACCGGTTCGCGAGCGCGCTCGAGATGGCGCAGGCGCTCGAGCAGGTCGAGCGAGGGCAGTACCGGCCGCCGGCGCCGCCGCGGCGCGGGTGGACCGGGCGCGGCGTGCTGGCGCTGGCGGCGCTGGTGGTGGTCGCCGCCGGCGCGGTGGCGGCCTGGATGGCGACCCGGCCCGACGGCGCCGACCGGGCGCGCGGGTCGGCCGGCGCCGGCGTCGTGACGCCGGCGGTGACGGTCGGTGGCGACGCCGGTCCGGCGCCGACGCTGGCGCCACGGCCGGTCGATGCCGCCGCCACGCCAGTTGGTGCCGGCGGCGATGCCGATCCGGCTGCGGGCCAACCGGCGCTCGCGGCCACGTTCGACGGCGACGCGGCGCCGGCGCCGGCCGAGCTGGTCGCGGCCGACGCCAGCCCGGGCGATCCCGGTGGCGGTGACGCGGCGATGAGCGCGGCCGGCGCGGAGGCCGCCGGGGCGGAGATCGAGTTCGCGATCGAGGAGGTCGCTGAGGCCGATCCGGGCGCGAGCGAGCCGGCCAGCGGAGAGGATGATCCGGCGGCCGCGTCCGAGCCGCTCGGGGCCGGCGCTGGCAGCGACAGCGGCAGCGGCAGCGGCGCGGGCAGCGGCACGCCAGCCGATCCGGCGCCGAGTCCGGCGCTGCGGGCGGCGCAGGCCCGCGACGCCCAGATCGCCGCGCTGCGCCGGACCTGGCGCGACCAGCCGCGCAGCGGCAAGGTGCCGTACCAGCTCGGCAACCTGTACTTCGCCAAGAAGTGGTGGACGGTGGCGATCGAGCACTACCAGGCCGCGATCAAGCGGGTCCCGGCCTACCGCAAGAACACGACCGTCATCGGCAACGCGATCCGTGCCCTGGCCAGCCCGAAGGCGCGCGGCAAGGCCAGCTACTTCCTGCAGAAGGTCGTCGGCGCCCCGGCGCGGCCGTACCTCAAGCGCGCCGCCAAGTCCGATCCGAGCCCGGCGGTGCGGCGCGCCGCCGGGTACCTGGCCAGGAGGGTGTAGATGGCACGACCCGAGATCTGCGCGCGCCTCCTCGCGCTGGGGACCGTCGCGTCGCTGGCCGCCTGTGGTGACGATCCGCCGCCGGTGGTGGTCAGCCAGGGCCGGGTCAGCGCGGCGGTCTACCCCGAGCCCCCGGCCATCGTGGTCAGCGTCGACGGCGAGGTGGTGTGGCAGACCGGCCGCGGCGCGCAGGCCGGCGCCGACGGGGGGCCAAGCGGCTTCGGCGCGGTCGGCGCCGGCGTCGCCACCGTGCAGATGATCGCCGGCAGCTTCCGCTTCGGCGACGAGACCGACACCTGGCAGGCCATCGACGCCCTGGCCGACGTGGTGGCCGGCGCCGACGGTGTGACGTTCACGCTGCGGGCCGACGGCGTCGACGTCGGCACCGGCTCGCTCGACTGGGTGGCGGCGACGCGGTCGGGGCCCGATCCCGACGCCGCCGGCTTTCCGCGCCACCTGCGGATCCAGCTCGACGGCGGGCCGGCCCGCAACCGGATGGCGCTGGCCAGCCCGTGTACACCCGACGAGCACCTGGTCGGCCTGGGCGGGCAGTCGTGGGCGCTCGACCACCGCGGCCAGCGCGTGCCGCTGTGGGTGCAGGAGGACGGCATCGGCAAGCCCGACGTGCCCGACGACAACTACGAGGGCATCTGGTTCCTATCGGGCCGGCGCCACTCGACCCACACGCCGATGCCGATGCTGCTGTCGACCCGCGGCGTGGCCACCGCGGTGGCGACCGACGCCCGCGCGGTGTTCAGCCTGTGCAGCGACGACGATCAGGTCACCCGCTACGAGGTGTGGGACCACGCGCTCGACCTCCAGGTCTTCGTCGGCGCCGGCGCCGACGCCCCGGCCCGCACCCGCGACGCGCTCGGCCACATGCTGGCCTGGACCGGCAAGCCGGCCCGACCGCCTCGGGTCACCTTCGCGCCGTGGCTCGACGCCATCTATGGCGAGGCCAACGTGCGCCGGGTCGCGACCCGCCTGCGCGACGAGGGCATCGCCGTCGGGGCGATCTGGACCGAGGACTTCCGCGGCGGCCGCGACGAGGTGACCGGCTACTCGCTCGACGAGGACTGGCGGGTCGACCGCGTGCTGTACCCGGGCTTCGAGCAGCTGGCCGACGACCTGCACGGCCTCGGCTACAAGTTCCTGACCTACTACAACTCGTTCGTCGACAGCCAGGCCGACGTCTACCCCGAGGCCACCGCGGCCGGGCACGTGGTGATGCGGGCCGACGGCAGCCCGTACTTGTTCCTCGGCGTGAAGTTCGCCGACTCGGCCCTGCTCGACCTCGACAACCCGGCGGCGGTGAGCTGGGCCCAGGGCCTCATGCGCGAGCACATGGGCCAGGGCGCCGACGGCTGGATGGCCGACTTCGCCGAGTGGCAGCCGCACGACGCCCGCCTGGCCTCGGGCGCCGACCCGATGCTGGCCCACAACCGGTACCCGGTCGAGTGGGCCCGGCTCAACCGCGACGCGCTGGCGGCGCAGGGCGACGGCGTCGACCGCCTGTTCTTCGTGCGCTCGGCCTGGCTCGGCTCGCAGCCGCTGGCCCCGATCGTGTGGATGGGCGATCAGCAGACCGACTTCTCGGCCGGCGACGGCCAGGCCTCGGTCATCCCGATGATGCTCGGGTTGGGCCTGACCGGGTTCCCCTACGTCGGCCACGACGTCGCCGGCTACATGAGCCAGAACACCGTGCCGGCCGATCGCGAGCTGTGGTTCCGGTGGGTCACGCTGGGGGCGCTGTCGCCGGTGATGCGGACCCACCACGGCCGCAGCGCGCGCGACAACTACCAGTGGGAGGCCGACGCGACGTCGATCGCCCACCTGCGGACCTGGTCGCGCCTGCACATGCAGCTGGTGCCGTACCAGTGGGGCCTGGCCGGGGCGGTCGAGCGCGACGGCCTGCCGCTGGTGCGCCCGCTCGGGCTCGAGCACCCACGCGCGCCGGGCGCCTGGACCACCATCGATCAGTTCCTGCTCGGCGACCGCCTGCTGGTCGCGCCCGTGCTCGAGCGCGGCGCCACCAGCCGCACCGTCGCGCTCGGCGCCGGCCGCTGGTTCCCGCTGCGCGGCTCGGCGCTGGCGCACGACGGCGGCGCCGATGGCGCGGAGGTCCGCGTCGACGCGGGCCTCGAGTCCATCCCGGCCCTGGTCCCGGAGGGCACGCTGCTGGTGCTGTGGCCCGACGGCGTCGACTCGACCGAGCCGGCGCCGGCCCGGCCGGCCGCGCGCACCGGCGACGAGGTCGGGGCCGATCGCGACGTGTGGCTGTGGCCGGGCCAGCCGGCCGGCGACGTCGGCCGCTGGAACGACGAGGCCGGCCCGGCCGGGGCGGCGAGCTGGAGCTGGAGCGGGCGTGGCCCGGCCGCGGCGCCGGCCGGCGCGACCTGGAACGGCGCGGCCGTGCCCCTGGTGCCCGGGCCCGACGAGGTCGCGGCCACCGTGACCGGCGACGGCGTGCTGGAGTTCGCCGGCGGCGGCAGCCTGACGATCTCGCGCGGCGCGCCCGGCGCGACCGTGACGGTACGCCTGCGCGTTGGCCCGTGACCTGACGCGGCGCGCGGCCTACTCGGCGACGCGGTTGCGACCGGCCGCCTTGGCGCGGTACAGCGCCTCGTCGGCGGCGGCGATCAGCTCGGTCGCGTCGCCGACCGGGCCACGCGCCGACAGCGGGAAGCTGGCCACCCCGATCGAGATGGTGACGACGAGCGGCCGGTCGCCGACCCGGATGCTGGCCGAGGCGACCAACCCGCGCAGGCGCTCGGCCAGCAGCACGGCGTCGGCGCGCGGGATGGCGCGCAGGATGATGGCCAGCTCCTCGCCGCCGAACCGCGCCACCACGTCCTCGTCGCGCACCCCGTCCTGCACCAGCTCGGCGACGTGGGCCAGGACCTGGTCTCCCACGAGATGACCGTGCTGGTCGTTGACCTGCTTGAAGTGATCGACGTCGACCATCAGCACCGACACCGCCGACTGGTGCCGGCGGGCGAACCGGAGCTCGCCGTCGAGGCGGTCGAGGAAGTAGCGCTTGTTGAACAGCTTGGTCAGGCCGTCGCGCAGCGACGATTCGTACATCTGGCGCTGGAACGACTCGTCGACGGCGTCGTGGTAGGTGAAGCGCAGGATGGTCGTGCGCCCGAGCTGGATCTTGTCGCCGTCGCGCAACGGGGTGGGGCCGTCGACCCGGGCGCCGTTGACCTGGGTGCCGTTGCGGCTGCCGAGGTCCTCGACCACCAGCGCGCCGCCGTCGTGGCGGATGCGGGCGTGGCTGCGCGAGATGCCGTCGTCATCGAGCTTGACGTCACACCGCTTGCCGCGGCCGAGCAAGGCCGGCTGGTGGTCGGGTAGCTTGTACATGGCGCCGACCGCCGCGCCGGCGACGACGACGACGTAGGCGCGGTCGCGCCGGGCCAGGCCGGGGCCGGCCGGCAGGTCGGCCTGGTCGGTGGCGGTGTCATCGTCCCATTCGGCCACGGCCCGATCGTAACACCGCGCCTCACCGCGCATGCCCTCGGATCGGCGCGGATCACCGCGGCCACCACACCACCGAAGGGTCGTCGAGCCGGCGGATCCACCCGGTCGCCACCACGCCGCGGCGACCGACGACGACGGCGGTCGCCTTGCCGGCGAAGTGGTAGGTGCGCGACCCGCCGCCGGGCCGCGCCAGGGTCACCGCGCGTGCGTGCAGGCGCGACGCCGGGTCACCCGACCCGGTCGGGGCGTCGGTCAGCGCTGGCACCCTCAGGGCGCGGCGGTCCCGGTCGTGGCGGAGCTCGACCGTGGCCTGGTCGTACCGCCCCAGCACCACCGCCCCGGGTCCGCGCCGCAGCTCGGCCCGGCACTGCAGCAGCGCGCCGTCGGCGCGTCGGCGGACGCACACCGCGTCGCTGGCGTCGGCCACGACCAGGTACGGCCCGATCACCGCCAGCGCGGTCACCGCCGCGCCCTGCGGCCAGCGCGCCCGCACCGCGCCGTCCGCGCTGGCGCGATCCTCGATCCAGCCGTCGGCCCGGCCGAGGTAGACGTGGTCGCCGGCGCTGGCCAGCGCCAGCACGTCGACGGTGGCGGCGCCGACGTCGATGCGCCCGCGCTCGCGCAGGTCGGGGCCGCCGCGCGCGACCAGCTCGAACCGCTCGGTCAGCTCGACCGTCCACAGCGTGCCGTCGTCGGCCCAGGCCGCGGCGTAGGCCAGGCTGCCGCGGGCCAGCACGCGTGGGGCGTCGGGCCGGGGCCGCGCACACGCCGCCACCAGCACGACCAGCAGCAGGCGCGCGGCCCACGCCGGCGGGCCGGCCACGCTCAGGCCCGCGCGGCGATCCACGCCGCGAACGCCGCCAGCGTGGCGGACGCGGGCAGCCCGGCCACCAGCTGCGCCGCCTCCGCGCACAACGCGTGGGTGCGGTCGCGCGCGGCGCCGGCCAGCTCGGGGAACTCGCCGTCGTCGCGATCGTCGGCGTGCTGGAAGGCGATGCCGACACACTCGCCGTAGCGGCCGAGCTGGGCCACCCGCGCCGACTCGGCGCCGGCGGCGATGGCCCCGAGCTGGCACGCGGCGGCGAACAGCGCGCCGGTCTTGGCCGCGTGCAGGCGCTCGAGCTCGGCCAGGGTCGGCGTGGTGGTCCGGGTGGTGGTGAGGTCGATGGCCTGCCCGGCCAGGAGCTCGCCGGCGCCGGCGCGCTGGGCCAGCACGGTCACCGCGGCGCCGGCCCCGGCGCCGATCGAGCCGGCCGCGGCGAAGGCCTGGGTCAGGAGGCCGTCGCCGGCGAGGATGGCGATGGCCTCGCCGAACACCACGTGTACGGTCGGGCGGCCGCGGCGCAGGTCGTCGTCGTCCATGGCCGGCAGATCGTCGTGCACCAGGGTGTAGGCGTGCAGCATCTCGATGGCCGCGGCCAGCGCGTCGGCCTGCGCGCGCGCGCCGCCGGCGGCCTCACACGCGGCGTACACCAGCGCCGGGCGCAGCCGCTTGCCCGGGCCGAGCGCGGCGTAGCGCATGGCCTCCCACAGCCGGCCCGGGTCGTCGGCGGGCACGACCAGCCAGCGCTCGAGCTGGTGATCGACCTGCGCCGCCGCCGCCGCCAGCCAGCGAGCCAGCTCGGGCGGGGCCGAGCGCGGATCGAGCGTCGCCGTCGGCGCGCTCACGGCGCCTCGCGGTCGGCGCCCAGCGGCGCCAGCCGATCGTCGCCGGCGACCAGCACCTCGACCCGCTGCTCGGCGCGATCGAGCAGCTCGTGGCCACGCCGGGCCAGGGTCACGCCCTCCTCGTAGATGGCCAGCGCCTGCTCGAGCGTGAGCTGCCCGGTCTCGAGCTGGGTCACCACGTCGCGCAGGCGGGCCATCACGCCATCGAAGCCGGGGTCGCTGGGATCTTCGTCAGGCACGGAGCCGAGAGTAGGGCGACGCCCGCGCCAACTCAATCGACCCGTGTCGGGTTGCGCGGATCCAGGTCAGCGTCGCCGGGGCGCGGCCGGCGATCGGCTCGGGTCATCCCTTGACGGGTCCGGCGGCATGGGCAAGAACTGATGGTCCATGGCGCCGGACAAGGAGTTCCGTTCCGAGGATCTGCGCGCCCTCAAGGATCGCTGGCGGGCCTACCTCGACGACAAGCGCCTCAACACGACGGCGCAGCGCGACGCCATCGTCGAGCAGTTCTTCAAGACCAAGGACCACGTCTCGATCGACGAGCTGCTGGCCAAGGTCCGGCGGCGCACCCCCGGCGTCGGCTACGCCACGGTGTACCGGACGCTCAAGCTGCTGGTCGACAGCGGGCTGGCCCTCGAGCGCCAGTTCGGCGACGGCCAGGCCCGGTTCGAGGTCACCGGGGACCACCACGACCACCTCATCTGCACCAGCTGCGGCCTCATCCTCGAGTTCGAGGACGAGGAGATCGAGCGCCTGCAGGAGCGGATCGCCCAGCGCCTGGGTGGCTTCCGCGTGCTGCGCCACCGCCACGAGCTGTACGGCATGTGCGCCAAGGCCTCCGGCGTGCCAGGTGGCGGCTGCCCGAACGAGGCGCGCGGCGCGAGCCGCGCCGACGACCGCAAGGGCCGCTGACGACGCGGGCCGGTCGCCGGCGATTGTCGTGGCGGCGCCGGCGCGCCTTGCGGCATAGTCCGCGCCGTGCGCGCCTCTTCCGCCCCTGGTGTCGTCCTCGTCGCCCTCGCCCTCGCCGCTGGCCTGGTCGGCGGCGGTTGCTCCGGTGATGACGGGGGAGGGGCCAGCGCCGACGCCGGCCCCGGGGGCGCCGACGCCGCCGGCGATCCGACGTGCTCGCCGACCGGGGCCCGGGCCCAGGCGCCCGAGGTCTTCGTCGGGCCGACCGGGCTCGAGGCCCGCCTGCTCGCCGCCATCGGCTCGGCCACGACCTCGCTCGACATCATGATGTACCTGTTCACCCTCGACCAGCTGGCCGACGCGGTCATCGCCGCGCACCGGCGCGGGGTGGCGGTCCGGGTCCTGCTCGATCCCGAGCACGCCGGCAACGTCGACACCCGGGCCGCGCTGATGGCCGCCGGCGTGCCGACGCGCAACGTGTCGAGCCTGTACGAGTTCGCCCACGCCAAGTACCTGGTCATCGACGGCGACGAGGCGATCATCATGTCGGCCAACTTCGCCTTCACCTCGATCGACAGCGAGCGCAACTACGGCGTGATCGATCGCGACCCGGACGACGTGGCCGACCTGCGCGCCATCTTCGACGGCGACTGGGGCGGCACCGCGGCCGACCTGTCCTGCACCCGCCTGGTGGTGTCGCCGACCAACGCCCGCACCCGCATCACCGGCCTGGTCGAGGGGGCGCGCGCCACCCTCGATCTCGAGGTCATCTACCTGGCCGAGCCGACGGTGCGCGCCGCGGTCATCGCCGCCCACCAGCGCGGCGTCGCCGTCCGGGTCATCCTGGCCGACCCGGGCGACTACCCCGACAACACCCCGGTGGTGACCGAGCTGCGCGCGGCCGGCCTCGAGGTCAAGCTGGCGCGCAGCTTCGACATCCACGCCAAGCTCATCGTCGCCGACGGCGTGTACCTGGTCGGCTCGCAGAACATGTCGACCACGTCGCTCACCCGCAACCGCGAGGTCGGCGTGATGCTGACCGACGCGCCGACGATCGCCAGCCAGTTCACGTCGGACTGGGCCGCCGCCAGCAACTGAGCCGCGGCGCGCGGCCCGACACAGTCGCGCCGCCGCGCTTGGCAGCGTCCTGCCCGTGCCCGTGCCCGAAACTGGGTGGTCAGGCTCCGGCCGGACGAGCCAGCCATGGCGACGAGCCACTCGAGCAACTCGAGCGCGGGCCAGGACGCTGGCGGCAACGGCCTTGCGGCGGTCTGAGATGTCGACGCATCGACCGCCGAGGTGCCGGCGATCGCGGCCGGCACCGCCCGAGCGATCGGGCACGGGCACGGGCACGGGCACGGGCACGGGGCAGGTCGCTGCAAACGCGGCTGCGCCGCGCTTGGCAGCGTCCTCCTAGCCCGGCGGCGTGGTGTGGCCGGCGCGGATGCGTTCGAACTCGGCCTGCTCGCGGCGCGGCAGGATGCGCAGCGTGCAGCGGCCGGGCGCGCTCGGCATCCCTGCGGCCAGGAAGATGTAGGCGTTGTCCCAGTAGGCCCACGGCCCGGTCGTGCTGGCCGGCGGGCCGAACACCTGGCGCAGCCAGTCGAACGTCGGGGTCTCCTTGCACCCGCGCACGGTGAGCTGGATCTCGATCGGCGTGGCCTTGGGGTCGTCCCCGGCGAAGTACAGGTCGACCTCGGCCGGGCTGCCGGCGATGCGCAGCGGCTGCTGGCCGTAACACCAGGTGCCCTTGCGCCCGTCGGGCAGGTCGGTCGGCTCGCACCGCCCGGTCGCGCTGGCCAGGGTGGTGCGGGTGACCGACCACGGCCCGATGCCGGCGATCTCCTTGGCCCGCTTGCGGCACGCCGTGGCCCCGGTGACCAGCGCGGTCACGGTGAGCGTCGCCAGGCCCAGGCGCCGGCCGCGCCCGGTCGAGGCGGTCACGCCGCCAGGCACTGCAGCATGAGCGTCGTCACGTTGTCGGTGCCGCCGTTGCGGTTGGCGGCGTCGACCAGCTCGGCCACCGCCCGCTCGAGCGACTTGGCGCCGCCGGCGATCTGCCCGATCTGATCATCGACCACCATGCCCGACAGGCCGTCGGAGCACAGGATGTAGATGTCGCCGCTCTTGATCTGGTGGGCGCGGATGTCGACCTGCACGGTCTCGCGCATGCCCAGGGCCCGGGTGATGACGTTCTTGTGGGGGAAGTTGCGCTCTTCCTCCTCGGTCATGTCCGGCTTGGCTTCCTTGTAGTCCTCGAGCAGCGAGTGGTCGCGGGTGAGCTGGCTGATGGCGCCCTCGCGCACCCGGTACACCCGCGAGTCGCCGACGTGGCCGACGTAGATCTTGTCGCCCAGGACCAGGGTGGTGACGATGGTCGTGCCCATGCCCTTGTAGCGGAGGTCGCGGCACGAGGTCTCGAAGATGCGCAGGTTGGCCAGCTTGATGGCGCACACCAGGCGGTTCTCGACGTACGACAGCGAGCGGTCCATCTTGTAGGGCCAGGTCGCGTCCTCGTCCTCGCGGGTGCGCTGGAAGAACTCGCCGATGGTCTCGGCCGCCATCTTCGAGGCGACCTCGCCCGACGCGTGGCCGCCCATGCCGTCGGCGACCATGAACAGCTGCTCGTCCTCGATGAGGGAGAAGTAGTCCTCGTTGTGGGTCCGCTTCATCCCCACGTCGGTCTTGGCCGCATAGCGGATCTTCATCGCGAGGTCCCGGGCCAAGGCAAGACGACGAACCGCTGCACTGCAAGTGATGATAGGGCCTGAAAAAGCGGCGCGTCAACCACATGGCCCCACGACCTTGGCGATAGAGTCACGCGGTGTTCGTGGAGCTCTTGACCATCGGCGACGAGCTGTGCCGGGGCGAGATCGTCAACACCAACGCCTCGTGGCTGGCGGCCCAGCTGTGGGACCTCGATCTGACCGTGCGCTGGATGACCAGCTGCCGCGATGACGCGGCCGACATGACCCAGGCGCTGCGGGCGGCCGCCGGGCGGGCCGATCTGGTCCTGACCTCCGGTGGCCTCGGCCCGACCGAGGACGACCTGACCGTCGACGTGGTGGCCGCGGCCGCCGGCCAGGGCGTCGTCGTCGACGAGCCGAGCCGGCTCCGGCTGGAGGCGCGTTTCCCGGGCCGGGCCGCGCAGGTGCCGAACCTGCTCCGGCAGCTGCGGGTGCCGGCGGCGGCCCGGGTCCACGGCAACCCGGTCGGGCTGGCGCCGTGCTTCGAGCTCGACCTGCCCGGCGCCACCGGGCGCCCCGTGCCGGTGCTGTGCCTGCCCGGCGTGCCGCGCGAGATCCACGGCATCTTCGACGGCGGCGTGCGGGCCCGGCTGGTCGAGCTGCGCGAAGGGCAGGGGGTGGCGCCGCGGATCGCCCGCCGCATCTACCGGGTGTTCGGGCGCGGCGAGTCGCAGATCGCGGTGGCCTGCGCCGGCGTCGTCGACGATCAGCCCGGCGCCAGCATCCACTACCAGGTGAAGTTCCCCGAGACCCTGGTCAAGATCGTCGTGCGCGATCGCGAGCTGGCAGCGGCGGGGGCCCGGCTCGAGGTCATCGACGGCCGGCTGCGCGCGGCGCTGGGCGAGTTCCTGTACGGCACCGACGAGCCGGCCCTGCCGGAGGTGGTGGTGGGCGAGCTGCTCGGCGCCGGCCTGACCGTGGCGTGCGCCGAGTCGTGCACCGGCGGCATGGTCGGCGAGCTGCTGACGCGCCGGCCCGGGGCGTCGCGCGCCTTCCGCGGCGGCGCCATCGTCTACAGCAACGAGGAGAAGTCCCGGCAGCTCGGGATCTCCCCGGCGCTGCTGGCCGACCACGGCGCGGTCAGCGAGGCGTGCGTGCGGGCGATGGCCAGCGCGACCCAGGACCGGTTCGACGTCGACGTGGCGGTGGCGATCAGCGGCATCGCCGGGCCCGATGGCGGCAGCGCCGACAAGCCGGTCGGGACGGTGTGGCTGGCGACCGCGACCCGGGCCGGGCAGGTCAACGCGCAGCGGATCCACTGGCCCGGGGCGCGCGACATGGTGCGGACGCTGGCGGCGTGGTGGGCCCTGACCCTGGTGCGGCAGGCCGCCGGCACCATGGCGCCAGCGGGCGGTGGCGTGTGACCACGCCGCGCCGGCTGTTCGTGGCGATCGAGGTCGGCGCTGCCCACGCCGCGCTCGGCGCCGAGATCGATCGCCTGGCCCGGCGCGCCACCAACCACCACGTCCAGGTCCGCTGGATGGTGACCGTCGATCTCCACCTCACCCTCAAGTACCTGGGCTGGACCCGGGCCGAGGCGCTGCCGGCGGTGATCGACACGATCGACCGGATCGCCGCCGCGGCCACCCCGTTTGGCCTGGTGGTCGGCGGGCTCGGTGGCTTCCCGTCGGTCGACGCCGCCCGGGTGCTGTGGGCCGGGGTCGCCGATGCCGACGGCCCGGCCGCGGCCGGGCGGGCGGCGCTGCTGGCGCTGGCGGCCCGGGCCGAGCTCGAGCTGGTCGAGCTCGGCTTTGCGCCCGAGCCGCGCCCGTTCTCACCACACATCACCCTGGGTCGCCTGCCCGAGGCACGTGGCATCGGCAGCCTGGTGGCCGACCCGGTGGCCCCGGCCGTGACGTCCGAACGACCAGAATCTGGACAGTCCGCACAAATGTTCAGTACACTGGAGGTCCAGGCGATCACCCTGTATGAATCTCCAGGAAACACAACAGGTTCGGGAAAATCGGCGGGGTACCGAAAGGTCCACCGCGCGGCCTTTGGGCACGCCCAGACCGGCCCTGGACGTCAGGGCGGGGGGCTAGAAACGTCCGCACACCGGACAGCCAGCTCCACCACCACCAGCACCACCACCACCACGAGCACCAGCCCCAGCATCAGCACCACCACCACCCCGACCACCCACGCCCGCCTCGGCGCCTACGATCGAGAACTCGATCGGATCGACACCGACGACGGCTGGGCCAAGGGGCAAGGGCCCAGCCACGACGATCCCTTCGCGTCGTGACCTGGCCCCGCCCGGGCCCTGGCCCGGGTGCAGGTGGCGCAGCAACCGACACACAGGAGATCCCGTCATGGCCAGCAACAACAGCAAAGAGTCCAGCCTCGCCGCCCCGTCCACCACCGGCCCGGGCGGCTCCTACGTGCGCGACCCGGCGCGCGACAAGGCCATCGAGATGGCGCTCGGCACCATCGAGAAGCAGTTCGGCAAGGGCTCGATCATGCGACTCGGCAAGGACGCGGTCGAGCGCGAGGTCCAGGTCGTGCCGACCGGCTCGCTGGCCATCGACATCGCCCTCGGCGTGGGCGGCCTGCCGCGCGGCCGCATCGTCGAGATCTACGGGCCGGAGTCGAGCGGCAAGACGACCCTGACCCTGCACGTGGTGGCCGAGGCGCAGAAGCGCGGCGGCGTGTGCGCGTTCATCGACGCCGAGCACGCGCTCGACGTCAACTACGCCAAGAAGCTCGGGGTCAAGACCGAGGAGCTGCTGGTGTCGCAGCCCGACTTCGGCGAGCAGGCGCTCGAGATCGCCGACATGCTGGTGCGGTCCAACGCCATCGACGTCATCGTCATCGACTCGGTCGCGGCGCTGACCCCCAAGGCCGAGCTCGAGGGCGAGATGGGCGACACCCACGTCGGCCTGCAGGCCCGCCTGATGAGCCAGGCCCTGCGCAAGCTGACCGCGGCCATCTCGCGCTCGCGCACGATGGTCATCTTCATCAACCAGATCCGCATGAAGATCGGCGTGATGTTCGGCAGCCCGGAGACCACCACCGGCGGCAACGCGCTCAAGTTCTACGCCTCGGTCCGCCTCGACATCCGCCGCATCGGCGCGATCAAGAAGGACGAGGACGTGGTCGGCAACCGGACCCGGGTCAAGGTCGTCAAGAACAAGCTGGCGCCGCCGTTCAAGGAGGTCGAGTTCGACATCATGTACGGACAGGGCATCTCCAAGGAGGGCGATCTCATCGACCTCGCCTCCGAGGCCGAGGTGGTCGACAAGAGCGGCGCGTGGTTCTCGTTCGCCGGCGAGCGCATCGGCCAGGGCCGCGAGAACGCCAAGACGTTCCTCATCGAGCACCCGGAGGTGGCCTCGGCCATCGAGGCCAAGCTGCTGGCCCACCACGGCGTGCGCCGGGCTGGCATCGACGTGGTCGCCGCCGACGCGGCCCCGAGCGGCCAGCTCGACGACAAGGGCTCCGACAAGAACCGGACCGCGGCCGCTCCGGTGGCCGCCGCAGCGGCGGGCAAGCCGCCGGTGGCGAGCCCCGCCGTGCCGGCGACCGGCTCGGGCCGCGTGCCAGCTCCGGCGCCGGCCGCGACGCCGCCGGCTGGTGGCCGCCGCAACTGAGCTTCGATAGTTACTTCGATAGGTTCACGCTGGCCAGCGCCGGTGCGACAGTCGGCGAGACGGCGACACCTCACCGGGTGTCGCCGTCGCTCGTTCCGGATCCAGCCTGTCAGCGGGATCACCTCATGCCCTCAACGTGTAAGAGTTTCCGTGACATCTGGGCAAATAGTCACGACGCGAGATCTTGCGTTCCCCTTTAGATTGCGGGATTACTCCCGCGACGAGTCAGGTACTTCGCGGCGCCTGCCCGTCGACAACTTAAGTGGGAGGCTACGAATGCGTTTCCAACGTGCGCAGGGTCTGCTTGCGTCCACCCTGATGTGGACAGCAGCTACGGTCGTCGGCGTCGGCACCCTCGCCGGGTGCAGTGAGCCGGAACTCGCCACCAATCTCCGCCCGGACGGGCCGCCGGACGTGCTGGCCTTCATGGTCCAGACCGATATCTTCACCGACGGTGGCATCCCCCTCGAGGTGGCCAGCATGTGCCGGGCCGGCGACGAGAAGGCGCCGACCATGGTGACCCTGCCGGACCAGACCGTGGTCCAGGTCTGCCCCCGCATCGGCACTGACGACGATCCTGTCTCCGCCGTGACCAACGCCGACCCGCTCGCGCCGCAGGTGCGGGTGGTGTTCGACGAGCTGCTCGATCCCAGCATCGAGCAGCTCTTCAACGAGGACGGCGACGACTGCACCGCCGAGGACGACGCCTGCACGGCGACCATCGCCGCCACCAACCCGGTCAGCGTGACCTGTGGTGGCAGCCCGGTGGCTTACGACGGCTACTACGTGCCCAACGGCAACAACGTGACCTGGCCGCCCGGCCCGTCCCTGGTGGTGACCTTCGCCGCCGGCGACATCGCCACCGGCGCGCAGTGCCAGCTCACGATCAACGACAACGTGGTCGACAAGACCGGCGTGGTCGTGCCGGCCGACCAGCGCGGTCCGTTCATGTTCGAGTTCGCACCGATGGCGTTCCTAGGCAGCGACCCGGAGCCTGACGGCTTGTCCGTGCCAGTCGACTCGGACTCTGAGTTCGTGCTGCTGTTCAACGCGCTCATCGACGAGGCTTCGGTTTCGGGAAGCGACATCACGGTGGTGGACAGCGCTGGTGGCACGGTGGCTACCGTGCTGACGGTCGCCGACACCGTGATTGAGGTCGCAGCTGATGCCGGAACCTGGGCTCCGGACGCCTACACGCTCTCCATCCCAGCAGGTGCGACATTCGCCGACGTTGCGGGTGGAACGCTGACCACCACCGACGTGTTTGAGTTGAACTTCTGCCTCGGTCCCGCCTTCATTGGGTCCGAGACGGCAGATGGGGAGGAACTCACTCCTACAAGTGTTGTGAGCCTAGAGTTCTGCGCCGACCTGGATGCTACGGCCACCCCTGAAGCAAACGTGGTGGTGCGGGACGCGGCCAACGCTGTCGTCGCTGCTCAGATCGCTGTCGAGGGTAGTTCGCTCACAATCACCGCCCCGCTCCCTGATGCTGAATGGGCGCCGGGCGACTACACCATTACGATCGCGAACGGTTCTGTGTTCGAAGACGCCGCGCCCGGTACGAGCACCTACACGATGCCGGCGGCCTTCACCCTGACGTTCACTGTTCCCATGCCCCCGATGAACTGAGCCCAAGGAGAAACCACATGCGCAAGCTTCGCTCCAACATGATTGGCAAGATGCTCATCGCGGCGGGCCTCCTCGGCGGCGCCGCCCTCACCTACAACCCCACGCCGGCGTTCGCGCAGTCGAACACCGCCGGTGGTCTGCGCGGCATCGTCCGCGACAAGGCGACCCGTGAGCCGCTCATCGGCGCCACCGTCGTCGCCACCTCGCCCGCCCTGCAGGGTGAGCAGGTGGTCATCACCGACGAGTCGGGTGCGTACTTCATCGACACCCTGCCGCCCGGCACCTACCTGGTGACGGTCTACTACAACGACGCCAAGTTCGAGCGCGGCGGCGTGCTCATCCAGCTCGGCAAGCAGGCCGTGGTCAACGTGCCAGTCGACACCGGCGCGGCCGCGGCCAAGGGCGAGACCATCATCATCGAGGGCAACGCGCCCATCGTCGATCAGGGCTCGACCAAGACCGGCGCGACCATCACCAAGGACTACACCAACAACATCCCGGTCGGTCGTACCTTTGGTGGTGTGCTCGGCGCCGCCGCCGGCTCGCAGGGCGACCAGTATGGCGTCTCGCTGGCCGGCTCGACCTCGCCCGAGAACGTGTACATCGTCGAGGGTCTCAACACCACCGACACCGGCGTGGGTGGTCTGTCGACCAACCTGCCCAACGAGTTCGTCGGTGAGACCGAGATCATCACCGGCGGGTACAACGCCGAGTTCGGCCGCGCCACCGGTGGCGTGGTCAACGTGGTGACCAAGAGCGGCTCGAACGAGTTCCACGGCACGGTGTTCGGCTACTTCCGTAACTCCGGCCTGGCGGCCGCGGCCGATCGCGTCGACCGCCAGGGCAACGCCATCGACACCGAGACCAACCTCGACTACGCCTACGACGTGGGCGCCGAGCTCGGCGGGCCGATCATCAAGGACAAGCTGTGGTTCCACGTCGGGTTCAACCCGTCGTTCACCAGCCAGACCATCGACCGCATCGTCAACCGCGCGGTCGACGCCGATGGCGACGGCGCGCCCGACGTCAACCCGGACACCGGGTTCAGCGTGCAGGAGGAGGTCAGCCGCTCGGGCATCCCGTTCAAGGCCAACACCTACTTCTTCACCGCCAAGCTCAACTACGCCCTGTCGCAGGACCACCAGCTGCAGGTCTCGGCCTTCGGCAACCCGCGCAGCAGCGACGACGTGTACCGCGTCACCGGCGCGCCCAACGCGCAGCGCTACAAGGTGGATGACGGCGCCCTCGACTTCGCCATGAAGTGGTCGTCGAAGTTCGCCGACGGCAAGACCCAGGTCGACCTGGTCGCTGGTTATCACAACCAGAAGGAGGACCAGAACCCGTACTCCGCGGCCGAGGACGCGACCCAGATCCGGTACGACTACGAGCGGCCGCTGTATGACTTCGCCGATCTCGAGGGCGCGAGCACCATCGCCGGCTGCATGGACCCGGATCCGAACGACGACTTCGAGCCGTGCCCGATCAGCCTGTACACGGCGCAGGGCCTCGGCTTCCTCGAGAGCCGCGTCAACAACCGAACCTCGGCGGTGCTTGGCGTCACCCAGCGCGTCAAGCTGGCCGGCTACCACACCTTCAAGGTCGGCGGTGACGTCGAGCTGTCGACCTACGACACCACCCGTCGCTACACCGGTGACGCCCGCCGCTACCGCATGGCGACCGCGAACGCGGGCGCCAACGGCGGCATCTGGCGGGTCGACGAGTTCGTCAAGTACGACACCGCCGGCACCATCCCGTGCGGCGTCGACGCCAACGGCGACGACATGCTCGACAGCACCTGCTCGCTGGCCAACGAGCTGACCGCCAACACCAGCAACCAGAGCTTCGCCGCCTACCTGCAGGACTCGTGGCAGGTGCTGCCCAACCTGACCCTCAACGCCGGCGTGCGCTGGGAGCGGCAGATCGCGTTCCAGGCCGAGGCCATCCAGGGCACGATCGACACCGACACCGGCCAGCCGATCCCGGACGAGGCGTTCCGCCTCGCCAACATGATCGCCCCGCGCCTCGGCGTCATCTACGACCCGACCCAGGAGGGCCGGGCCAAGCTGTTCGGCCACTGGGGTCGCTTCTACGAGAACGTGCCGATGGACATCAACGTCCGCGCGTTCGGCGGCGAGATCTCGCGCCGCTCGTTCCTCAACCGCGGCGCCAACGCCGGCACCTGCAACGTCGATCACGGCGCGCCGATGCAGCAGGCGCTGCTCGACGCCTGCACCGACCTCGGCACCGCCGCTGGTGGCGTCAGCAACGTCGGTATCCTCGGCGGCGCCAGCACCTACGTGGCGCCGCGCCTCGAGGGCCAGTACACCCAGGAGCTCATCCTCGGTGGTGAGTACGAGCTGCTGAGCGACCTCAAGCTCGGCGCCAACTTCATCCGTCGGTCCATCCCGACGGTGATCGAGGACCTGTCGACCGACGGCGCCCACGTCTACTTCGTCGCCAACCCGGGCGAGGACTACTCGGCCGAGGCCAACGAGCTGCGCGCCAGCGTGGCCGGCCTGGCCGAGGACGACCCGGCGCGGGTGCTGGCCGAGGGCCGGGCCGACCAGCTCGACGCCGTCGGCGGCTTCGACAAGCCGGTGCGCGACTACAACGCCATCCAGATCACGGCCAACCAGCGCCCGAGCTCGCGCTCGCTGCTGCAGGCCTCGTACACCTACTCGCGCAGCAAGGGGAACTTCCCCGGCCTGTACTCGACCGAGACCGGCCAGCTCGACCCCAACCTGACCTCGATGTACGACCTGGCCGACCTCATGGCCAACCGCTACGGCGCCATGGGCCTCGACCGTCCGCACAACTTCAAGCTCGACGGCTTCTACCAGTTCGACCTCAAGGCCGCTGGTGGCCTGACCGTGGGCACCAGCCTGCGCGCGCAGTCGGGCATCGCCCACAACACCCTGGCCGGTCACCCGCTGTACGGCGACGGTGAGTCGTACATCCTCGAGCGCGGCTCGTTCCGCCGCTCGCCGACGACCTACCAGATCGATCTCAAGGCGGCCTACGGCTACAAGATCAGCAAGACCACCACGGTCGAGGCCTTCGTCGACATCTTCAACCTGCTCAACGCGCAGCGCGAGACCGACACCGACGAGATCTACACCTACGACTCGATGAACCCGGTCGTCGGTGGGGACACCACCGACCTGCTGCACGCCAAGGTGGTCAACCCGAACTCGGGCGTCACCGACAACGCGACGGCGACCCAGAACCCGAACTTCGGTTCGACCTCGGCCCTGCAGGCCCCGCTGTCGATGCGCCTGGGCGCTCGCCTGACCTTCTGATCCTGGCCCAAGGTGACCGGGCACCGCCCGGCGCTGCGTGCAAGAAAGCCTCGGGAATCCCGAGGCTTTCGCCGTTTTCGGGCGGCCGGGCCAGCCGGGCACGGGGTGCGCGGTCGGGCCGGGCCCATCCGCTCCGGGCTCGCCCTGGTGACGCTTGGGCGCCGGTTAGATCGGGCCGGGGGGCTCGTCCGTTGGTGGCGGGATGGCACTCCGATTCGACGACCATGCGGACTTTCACCGGGTCACCCTCGGCGCCACGCTCATCGGTCTGGCCACCGGCCTGGCCGCGGGTGCCCTGCCGCTGCCTACCGCCACGCCGGCGCCGCTGGTCGGAGGGCTGGTCGGCCTCGCGGCCGGGGTCGGCCTGGTCCACGGCCGGCTCGGGCTGCGGCTGGTCGCGGCCGGCCTGGCGGTGGCGGCGTTCGCCGCGCTGCTGCCGGTCGGGCCGTGGCCGGCGCTGGTGGCCGCCTCGGCCCTGGCGGCCTTCGCGGCGGCAAGCGGCGCCCGCGCGCACCGACCGGTCGCCCTCGGGCTCGCCGCGGTTGGTGTGGGGCTGGCCGGATGGGCCGGGCTGCGCCTGGGCTTCGCCCACGAGCTGACGTCCTGGCCGGCCGCGCTGGCGGCCGGTGTGGGCGCCTCGGCCATGGCCTTTGCGGGCAGCCTGGCGGTGGTGCCGCGCCACCTGCGCTGGCAGGCCGAGCCGATCGCGGCGGCGCTGGCCGCGCTGCCGGCCGGCCTCGACCCGGACCTGCGGGCGTTGTGTGATCGCAGCGTCGGCCTGTGGACCGCGGCCCGGGCCAAGCTGGCCGACGACGACACCAACACCACCCTGCTGCGCGACGGCGTGCTGCGTGTGCTCGACACCGCGGCTCGGGCCGCGACCGGCCGGCCGGCCGGCGCGGCCGACCTCGACCAGCGGATGGCCGACCTCGACCAGCGCATCACCACGGTGACCGACGCCGAGGCCCGGGCCCAGTACGTGGCCGCCCGCGCCTCACTCGAGGAGCAGCGCCGCCTGCACCAGCGCCTGCACCAGGGCCAGGAGCGGGTGGTCGCGCGCCTGCACAACCACGTCGCCACCCTCGAGCGGTTCCAGCTCGCGGTGCTCAGCCTCGACGCCGCCCATGGCGCCGAGGCGACCCAGCCGCTGCTGGCCCGGCTCGGCGAGTTGTCGACCGACATGGCGGCCTCGTCCGAGGCACTCGGCGAGCTGGCCGCGGGTGACGTCAGCCCGGCGGCGGCCACCGCTGGCGAGGCTGCGGCCGCGGACGCCGGCGCCGCCCCGGCGGCCTGAGCATCAGCCGGCCGATCCATCGACGGCCACGAGCGTGGCCTGGGCGCGCCCGGGCGGCGGGCCGGGCCCGGCGCCACAGCGGCCGGGTCCGTTCTGCTACGCTACCGGCGCGGAGGTCAGCGTGACAAAGCGGCTTTGGACTCGTCCCGGTTTCTCCTCAGTCTCGTCGGTGCTGCGCCGGCTCGTGCCCGGCGCCGCGCTGGCGTCGCTCCTGCTGGCGGCCAGCCCGGCCCAGGCCGACGACGCCAACGCCTTCTACAAGCAGGGCATGGCGTACAAGCACCAGGGCAAGGCCGACGAGGCGATCGCCGCCCTCGAGAAGGCGGTCGCGGCCGACGCGCGCCACGCCGCGGCCTGGGCCACGCTCGGCCACCTGTACAAGCAGAAGAAGGACCTGGCGCGCTCGATCGGGGCGTACGAGCAGGCCTCTGCGCTCACGCCCAAGGACGCCGTGGTGTGGCGCAACCTGGGCATGGCCTACTACATGAGCCAGCGGGTCGACGACGCCCTGGTCGCGCTCGACAAGGCGTGCCGGCTCACGCCGAAGGACGCCGAGATCCACTCCAACCTCGGGGTGATTCGCCGGCAGAAGGGTGAGGTCAAGCGCGCGGTGACCCACCTGCAATGGGCGACCAAGCTGGCGCCCGACGAGCACCCGTACTGGAACAACCTCGGCGTGGCCTTGCGCGCCGACAACCGGCTCGACGACGCCGTCGCCGCCTTCGAGAAGGCGATCGCGCTGGCGCCCAACGAGTCGGACTACCACTTCAACCTCGGGGTCGTGTTCCGTCGCAAGGACGAGGCCGAGCGGGCCATCCCGGCCTACGAGCGCGCGGTCGGCCTGCGGCCCGACTACGTCGAGGCCTGGTACGACCTCGGCTTCATGTACAAGCTCAACCACGACAACGACAAGGCCATCGCCGCGTTTCAGACCTACCTCGATCTCCTCGCCGGCAAGGATGCCGAGGGCGCCAAGCGGGTGCAGGACGAGATCACCGGCCTGGGTGGTGAGGTCAAGGCGCCGGCCGGCGGCGACAAGAAGGCGGGCGGCGGCAAGAAGTCCGGCGGCGGCAAGAAGCCGTAGTCCGGCGCCAGCGGCGGCCCGCGTCGGGTCACGACAGCCGCTTGCGCAGCGACGCCTCCTTGTGGCGCAGGGCGCTGGCAAACTCACGGCGCCCGAGCTGGTCGGCCCGGGTCGCGCCGACCGCGAGCCAGCGCACGGCGTGGCCGACCGCGCCGGCGGCGAGGAACGCGCGGCTGGCCGACAACGCGACGGCGACGTCGCCGGTGTCCTCGCCGTGGCGCTCGGCGAACAGGCGCTCGGCCGCGTCGAGCTGGCCGGCGGTGACGTAGGCGTCGGCCAGGCCGTCTCGCACGGCGCCGACGCGCTCGTGCCAGCCGGAGCCGCGGCTGGGCGCCTGCCGGTAGGCCGCGACGAAGCGCTCGAACTCGGAGATGGCCGCGCCGAGGTCGGCGCGCCCGAGGGACATGAGCAGCTCGAGGAACGGCGCGTAGAACAGGTACTCGTCGATGGTGCAGGCCAGGACGTCGGTGACCAGGGCCAGCTCGAGCTGGTCGGCGACCTGGGCCGCGGCCGCCAGCGTGGCCGCCTCGATGGCCACGCCAGATCCGCGAAAGCGGGTCAGCGCGGCGTCGAGGCCGTGGTCGCGCACCACCTCGCTGACCCGCTCGGCTCGGGCCACGTGTTCGCTCAGGCGGGCCCAGGCCTCGGCGCTCAGGCCGAGGTCGGCCGGGGCCGGCGGCGCCGCGAAATCCGGGTGGAACAGCGCGTCCCATCCTCGCGCGGCCACCGCGGCGGAAAGCGCGACGCGGGCGGCGGTGATCTCCTCGGCCCGGAGCCAGCTGATCCGCATCGATCGATCGTAGCAGGTCGCCCGGGGTCGCCGTGGCCGACCTGGCCTGGCGCCGGCCGGGGCGACGGCGACGATCGCACCGCCACCGCGGCTCGCGTCACCCCCTCGGCCACGCCAGCGCGATCGGGCAGGGGCCCGGGCGCGGGCTCACGGTGCGAGAACCGCCGCGGCGAGGTGTTGCTCAGCGCCCTACTAGTCCCCTGGATCCGGGGTTCCTCGGCGTCGGCGTGTCACGCAAGCGATCGATCTCGTGGGCGAAAACCGTCGTGAGTTTTGCCAACGATCCCGTTTCCAGGGGACTAGCAGGCTGCTGAAGAAGCAGCCTGCTAGTCATTTTCGATCTCGCAGCCTGCTGAAAACACGGAGCCCGTCCCGTCGGCAGAAGCCGCCGGCACGGGTTCTTCAGCAGCCTGCTAGTCCTGTCGACGCCGCTGCCCGCACGAGCGTGGTCGTGCTCAAGGTCCATGACCTCGTCGCCGACCAGGTCGACGTCAACGAACCTTCAGGTTCGTGATCCGCAGGCCATGCGATTCTGTTCAGGCGATGGCGTCGATGGCCGCGCTGAGGCGATCGACGGCGATGAGCGTGAGGCCGGGATCGGCGGTGAGGTGGGCCCGGTTCTGCACCGGCAGGATGGCGCGCTGGAACCCGAGCCGGCGCGCCTCGGCCAGCCGGGCCTCGGCCTGCGGCACGGCGCGGATCTCGCCGGCCAGGCCGATCTCGCCGAACACCACGGTATGGGCATCGACGGCGCGGCCACGTGCGCTCGAGGCGATGGCCAGCGCCACCCCGAGGTCGACCGCCGGCTCGTACAGGTGCAGGCCCCCGGCGACGTTGACGAAGACGTCGTAGCCGAGCACGTCGCAGGTGGCGCGCTGGGCCAGCACCGCCAGCAGCAGCGACACCCGGTTGCCATCGACGCCGGCGGCGGTGCGCCGGCCCGGCCCGCCCGCGCACGGCGCGACCAGGCCCTGGACCTCGACCAGCAGCGGGCGGTGGCCGTCGATGGACGCGACGACGACGGAGCCGGGCGCGCCGACCGGGCGCTCGGCCAGCAGCGACGCCGACGGGTTGGCCACCTCGGCCAGGCCGGCGCCGCGCATCTCGAACACCCCGACCTCCTGGGTCGAGCCGAACCGGTTCTTGTGGGCGCGCACCAGGCGGTACGGGCCGCCTCGATCACCCTCGAACTGCAAGACGACGTCGACCAGGTGCTCGAGCGTCTTGGGCCCGGCCAGGCCGCCGTCCTTGGTGACGTGGCCGACCAGCACGGTCGGGATGCCCGTGGTCTTGGTGAAGGCCTGGATCCGCGCCGCCGACTCGCGGACCTGACCGACCGACCCGGGGATGCCGTCGAGCTCGGCGGTGAACACCGTCTGGATCGAGTCGATGGCCAGCACCGCCGGGCGCAGGGCGCGGGCGTGGCCGAGGATCTTGTCGACGTCGGTCTCCGCCACCACCTGCAGCCGGGCGTCGCCGGCGCCGAGCCGACGGGCCCGCAGCGCGGTCTGCGCGACCGACTCCTCACCCGAGGCGTACAGCACCGGGCGGCCAGCGCGGGCGATCCCGCCCAAGGCCTGGGTCAGGAGGGTCGACTTGCCGACACCCGGGTCACCGCCGAGCAGGACCAGGCTGCCGGGGACCAGGCCGCCGCCGAGGACGCGATCGAACTCGGCGATGCCGCAGGTGATGCGGTCGCGCGCCGACAGCTCGGCCACCTCGGTCACCGGTTGCGGCGCGTTACCGTCAGCGGCGCCGCTGGTTCGGGTGGCGCCACCGCCCGGCTGCTCGATGAGCGAGCTCCACTCCTGGCAGGCCGGACACCGACCGAGCCACTTCGCCTCGAGGTGCCCACACGCCTCGCACCGGTACACGGACCGGGTCCGCTCTGCTTTGGCCTTGGCCATGTCGAGCCGTGACCCTACAGGCGCCATCTGACGTCGGGCTGGCGTCGCCCCAGGTACCCGGCTTGCACCGAGTGGTCGCACCTGCGGCATGCGGTCGGCGCGCGCGGCGTTCCCGGCGTCGATCGGTCGCTCCGGTGTCGACCACGGCCACGGCGAGCGTTCCCGATCACGAGCGCGGCCACGATCACGGGACCGGCCACGAACACGTCGACGGCCACGCCCACGACCCACGGCCCGGGCCATCGCCCTCGGAAGCGGCGGGACGGCTCTGGACTAGAAGTTCAGGACCAACCCGGCGCCGGTCCGCGCGCTCAGAAGCTCAGGACGAGGCCGCGCTGGATGCGGTGTGATCAATCGCGGTGCCGGCGCCGGCCCGCGCGCGCGGGCACGGGGGCGGGCACGGGCAGGCACGGGAGCTCAGAAGCTCAGGACTAGGCGGCTCTGGATGCGGTGTGATCACCCGCGGTGCCGGCGCCGGCGCCTCAGAAGCTCAGGACTAGGCGGCTCTGGATGCGGTGTGATCACCCGCGGTGCCGGCGCCGGCGCCTCAGAAGCTCAGGACGAGGCGGCGCTGGATGCGGTGTGATCACCCGCCGTGCCGGCGCCGGCGCCGAGGCTCAGAAGCTCAGGACGAGGCGGCGCTGGATGCGGTGTGATCACCCGCGGTGCCGGCGCCGGCGCCTCAGAAGCTCAGGACGAGGCGGCGCTGGATGCGGTGTGATCACCCGCGGTGCCGGCGCCGGCGCCGAGACTCAGAAGCTCAGGACGAGGCGGCGCTGGATGCGGTGTGATCACCCGCCGTGCCGGCGCCGGCGCCGAGACTCAGAAGCTCAGGACGAGGCGGCTCTGGATGCGGTGTGATCACCCGCCGTGCCGGCGCCGGCGCCGAGACTCAGAAGCTCAGGACGAGGCGGCTCTGGATGCGGTGTGATCACCCGCCGTGCCGGCGCCTCAGAAGCTCAGGACGAGGCGGCTCTGGATCGTATGCGCCGTGCCGGCGTCGCCCAGGTTGCCGGTGCCGTAGCCAAAGCCGGCGCCGCCGTCGTCGGTGTTGTCGGACGGGTGGTTCATGCCCGACAGCGGGAACAACACGCCGTACGACAGGCCGCCGAAGAACCCGCCGCTGCGGTAGCCGAGGTCGGCGTCGAACTCGATGCCCCACATGCCGCCGTTGCCCGGGGTGGCGACCGGCTTGTTGGCGAACGAGGTCACGTTCCACACCTTGAACTCGAACGCCTTCGACAGCTCGTAGCGGAGCGACGGCTTGACGTAGGTGGCGTTGGACACCGCGCCCATCAGCTCGCGGAACAGGATGAGGTCGACCTTGTAGTCGCGGTCGAACACGAACCGGCTCAGGGTGGTGTCGCCCGGGCCGCCCAGCAGGTTGGCGTCGGACACGTGGATCGATCCCTGCGGCGTGCCGTCCCACTGGTCGCCCGAGGCGTAGCCGACCTCGGCGCCCAGGGTGAGCTTGCCGTCGAGGGCGTCGAACGTGAACCGACCGACCCCGCCGAGCTGGCGGATGTCGACCGGATCGGTCAGGCCAGCGTCGTCGAGGCTGTCGATCGAGCCGATCACGCCGACCGCCTCGGCCTCGAACCGGTACGGGCCCCAGCCGGCGCGCAGCCAGCCGTTGCCGAGGTAGCTCTTGTAGCCGCGCACGACGTAGTCGTCGGGATCGGCCGCCGCGCCCTGGGTGTGCTCGGCCGCGATCGAGTCGCTGCTCTGGGTCCGGTAGGCGAAGTAGATGCCCCAGTTGAAGCCGAGGCCGCGCGCCATCTTGTCGGCCAGCTCGGTCGGCGTGTCCATCCGGGTGATGGTCAGCACCCACTGCTTGACGTCGTCGTTGTCGTCGAGGTCCCACGGCTGGCCGCCGCGGCCGGCCTGGTCGGTCTGGTTGGAGATGAGGTCGGTCGCCGGCCAGTCGCTGGCGATGCCGCCGCGCAGGCTGGTGCCGGGGATGGTCGTCGAGAACGACACCCGGTCGACCGCGTCGCCGAAGTCGGCGTCGTGATCGAACGTGCCGTGGATGGGATCGTCGCCGCCACCGTTGGCCATGAGGCCCAGGCCCCACTGGTTGGGCATGCGCCCGAACTTGAGCAGGCCGAGCGGCAGCGCCACCTCGGCCCAGGCGTGGCGGACCCAGATCGAGTCCCGGTCGCCATTGCTGCCGGCCAGCGGCGCGTCCTGGCCGTCGGCGAACGCGCCCAGCGGCGGCGTGCTGGTGCCGTCGAACGCGCTGCCTTCGGGCGTGCCGCCCAGCACCACGTTGTCGAGGATGTCGACGGTGGTGTGGATCGAGGTGCTCTCGTCGAGGTTGAAGGTCGGCCGCAGCTCGAGGCGCATGTTGGCGCCCTGCACGTCGTCGTCGCACTCCTGGGCCGCGGTGGCCGAGCAGCGCAGCGGGCGCGGGAACGGGCCGCCGCCGAGGTCGGCGTCGTCGGAGAAGCCGAGCGAGAAGTTCTTGAACCAGTCGGTGCGCAGCCGGAAGTAGCCGTCGAGCTCCAGCAGCTTCCACTGCTTGCGGCGGCTCTTGGGCGCCGGCAGCACCGGCGTGGTCGGCAGGAGGCCCGGCGTCTTGGGCGCCTCCTCGGCCACACCGGCCGGCTTGTTGGCGTCCTCGCCGCCACCGGCCGGGCCGGTCGGGAATGGCGACGGGCCGGCCTGCGCGAACGCGGCCTCGCTGGGCAGCATGGACGCGGTGGCGAGGCCGAGGGCCAGGAGCGAGGGACCGAGGCTACGCATGGGCAACTCCAGATACACCAGAAGCGAGATAAGGCCGCGACAACATGGGACAATTCGTCAACACGGCGGCCGGACTATAAGCACCCATCGCGGGTCCGTCAATTTGCCGCGCGGGCTAACTGCACGTCGATTCGCGGGTTTTTTGGCGGGGGGGACACCGTGCGCTACCGTGCTGTCGATGCCCTTCGACGCCCCGGCGCGGCAAACTGTTGCCTGGCTCGTGTTCGCGGCGTGGCCGCTCGGCCTGACCGCGGCGGCGTGTGGGCCGGCGGTGCGGACGGACGGCTCGCTCGACGAGCCGACGCCGGCGCGCCCGACCACGCCGGCCCGGGCGGTCACGCCGGCCCGGCAGGGCGTGGTGATCGGGGAGATGTGTCCGACCGCAGCCGCGGGCCGGGCCGCGGTCGCGCCGCTGGTGGTGCGGGGCCTGACCTGGACCGGAGATCCCGCCGCCGTGGGTGAGGCCCTCACCCGCGGCCAGCTCGGAGTGTTCTCGGTCCTCAGCTTCCAGGGCCGGCGGGTGGCCGGGTTCTCGGTCGCCGGCGCCGCCGACGCCGGGCTGCCGCAGGACGTGGCCGCCGGGTCGCTGGTGGGCGGATCGCCCTGCAGCTTCGAGCGCGCCGGCAGCGTGGCCGAGGATCCGGCCTGCAACCAGGCCACCCGCGGCTGTGGCCTGGCGCTGGCGCGCCTCGGCGCCGACGCCGACGAGCCCGAGCTGCGGGTCGGCGGCCTGTGTGTCGCCGGCGACCTGCTCGCGGTCGACCTCGACGGCGACGGCACCACCGAGACCTTCGCGCTGGCCGACCTGCTCGACGGCGCGCGCGAGCCGGCCGAGGAGCTGTCGGCCGCGCCGGTGGTGGCGCCGGCCTGCGCCGCGCGCTTCTCGTGGTACGGGCTGGCCCTCAACCCGAGCGCCGAACGCGCGACGGCGCCCGATCCGCGTTACCAGGTCCGGGCCGACGTGCTCGGGGTGATCGACGTCGACCTCGATGGTCGGCACGAGCTGGTCATCGCCTTGACCTACCCGGAGTCGCGCACCGTCGTGGTGTACGCGGCGCAGGGCTCGGCCAACCGGCTCGAGCTGGTGGCCGAGGCGGTGGCCTGGCCGGCGCCGTGACGCGGCGCTGAATCCCTGGCGCCGTGCAGGTCGTCACGCTGCGCCGACCGGAACCCAGGTACGATGGGACGATGAGGGCATGCTGGCTCGGCCTTGGCCTGGCGCTGTGGGCGTCCGCCTGTGGAGATCCTGACGAGGGGGTGCTGCTGCGGCTGGTGGTCGAGGACGACGCGGTGGCCGCACGCTCCACCACCGCGCTCGAGCTGTTCCTGGGTCGCGAGCCGGTGCCTGGCCTGCGCGGTGGGCTGGTGCGCGAGTTCGATCCCGACCCGCTCGACGGCGACGTCCTGCCGTCGGCGCTGGTGCCGGCCGACCTCGACGGCTTCACCATCCGCCTCCGGCCCGAGCTGGCCATGTCGACCACCTTCACGGTGGCGGTCGCGGCCGAGGGCGACCTGCTCGATGCCCCGCCGCTGTTCGCGGTCGGCGCGGTCGAGGTCACGTTCGCCCCCGGCGAGCTGCGCCGCTACGACGTGATCATGCGCGAGGTGGTGCAGGGCCTGCCGGCGCCGGACTCGGGCGACGTCCACGCCGCGGTGTGGGGCGCCCGACCCGACAGCGCCGGCCTGCCGACCCACCGCTGCCTGAAGTGGCAGACCGCGGCCGACGACGTCCGCCGCATGGTCCGGGCCGGGGACCCAGACTGCGACTCGACCGCGCCGGTCGACGGCGCCTGCTCCGACCCGGGCCAGGGCGACCCCGACACCCGCGACGACGAGGGCGTGCCGGTCGACGGGGATGCCGACGGCTTCTATCCGGCCGGCTACATCGATGAGCAGGGCCGCTGCGTGGCGTGTGGACAGGGCAACACCCGCCCGTGCGACTGCGACGACGGCGAACCGATGCGTCGCCCGGGCCAACCGGAGAAGTGCGACGGCGTGCCCGACAACGACTGCGACCTGGCCACCGACCTGTCACTGACGGATCGGCCGGTGTGTCGGGCCTCACCGCCTAGCGGCACCTGCTCCGCCGCCAGCCTGCCCGAGATCGGCCTGTGTGACGACGTCGATGACGGCGTGTTCGGCCCGAGCTGCCGCCCGCTCGACAACGCCCCGGGCCAGACGGTGTGTTTCGACCCGGTGGCGTGCGAAACCCCGCTGGCCTGCCTGCCGCCGAGCGACACGGCGACCCTGTCCTGCCGGTTCGAAGGCCAATCCGCCGGGCTGGGTGATGCCTGTGCCACCAGCTTCACCGGGCTCGTGCCCGCGCTGGCTCCGGTCATGATCCAACCGGGCTCCACCTGTACCGCCGAGCTTCGCCATGATGGGTCGCCCGGATGGGACCTCCAGCTGGTCGACCTGACCATGGGCATGCCGGCGCTGCTGGGGCAGGGGCCGGTCACGCGGCCCTGTGACGACCTGGGCCTGCAGGTCCTGGCCTCTGGCGCCGGCCCGTTCCGTCCCGTCCTGGTGGTCGTGATCGACGATGCCGACGGCACGCACCGCGAACTCGTCCACGTCATCGTGCTGGAGCGCCAGATCGACATGTGTGACGACACCTCGTCGCTCACCTGCCAGCCGGCCTGAGCCGCACGCGCGGGTCAGCGCCCGAGCGTGTCAGCGCTGCACCAGCAGCGCCTCGAGCAGCAGCAGCACGAGCAGCGCCGCGGCCAGGCCGTGCCACAGCTCGACCCGCTGCGCCGGTTGGCGCCCGCCCTTGCCGCCACCTCGCCCCGACACCGGCAGGTCGGCGGCGGCGATCGCGCTGAGGTCGGCCGCGCGTGGATCGGGGTTGATGGCGAACGCCAGCTCGTCGCGCCGGGTCGGCGTGCCCTGGCCGACCGTCGTCGTGACCTCGTAGATGCCGGGCTGCTCGGTCGCGCCGAAGCGGACGTTGCGGCGCCCGGCCAGGCGCTCGCCGGTGAACACGGTGCGTCCGCCATCGGGGGCCCGCACCTCGATGCGGGTGGCGTCGCCGATCGGCAGCACCACGCTGCGCCCGACCAGGTGGTCGGCGGCGGCGCCGCCACCGTCGCGCCGGGCCAGGTGCAGGATCGCGCCCTGCACCAGCGGCAGGTATCCCGGGTGGATGGCCAGGTCGTTCCAGTCGCGGTCGATGGTCGAGGTCCACAGCAGGATCCGGCCGGCGCCGAGCGCGGCCTCGACCAGGGCGGCGGCGCCGTTGGTGAACCGGGCCAGCACCTTGCGCTCGCCGGCGGCGGCCTGGGTGCCGAGCAGGACGATCTTGCTGAAGCGGGCCTGGGCCAGGCCGGGCGCGTCGACCGAGAACGGGGCGAAGATCGGGTGCTCGGTCTCCCACTTGACCAGGCCGAGCGCGCGACTGGCGCGGTCGGCCGCGGTCGCGCCCCAGCCGGTGTCGATCGGGTCCTTCACGCCCTGCGGCAGCAGCGGCAGCATGGTCGCCTCGTACGCGGCCGCGTCGAGCTGATCGCCGGCGGTGATCCACAGGCCGCCGCCGCTGCGGACCCACGCCGCCAGCCGCGCCACCTGCTCGGCCGGCAGCGCCGGCACGTTGGCCAGGACGATGACGTCGTAGGCGTCGAGCTCGCTCTTGCCGAGGTCCTCCGGGGTCATCGACTCGACGTCGGTGCCGGCGTCGTTGCGATCACCCGGCCGCAGCGCCGCGTGCAGGTAGAACAGCTCGTCGTCGTGGCGGGTGGTGCGGGCGTCGCCGTCGACGAGCAGGACGTGGATCTGCTCGCGCAGCACGGCGCGGACGCGGCGGCGGTCGTCGAGGCCCAGGCCGCGATCGGCGATCTCCACCTCGACGGTGGCGGCCCGTCGCCCCTCGGGCAAGGTGGCGAGAAACCGCTTGCTGCGGCGCTCGCCCGGGCCGAGGTCGACCAGGCCACGGGCCACCGCGCGGCCCTCGACCCGGAGCACCACCTCGAGCTCCTTGGCCGGATCGGGTCCGAAGTTGGCGATCTCGGCGGTGACGGCGATGCCACGGCTGCCGACCGCCCCCTCGGGCTCGGAGCTGGCGCGGACGATGGCCCGGTTGGGCAGCGCGCGCTCGCCGCGCAGGTCGACCACCACCAGGGCCGGGCCGGCCTCGCCCCACGGCGGCTCGGCGGCGCGGAACCCGGCGCGGGTCAGCGGCGAGATCAGGTACACGGTGCGGGTCCGGTGCGACGACCCGGCCAGCAGCTGGGCGGCGCGGGCCAGGGCCCGGCTGGTGTCGGGCGGGGTCGCGCTCGGGCGCAGATCGGACAGGCGGTCGCGCAGGCGCAGGTGGTCGCGGCTGAGCTCGGCCGGCAGCTCGGCGCCCTCCGACGCGCGCACCACCGCGACCTCGGCCTCGGGCCCGAGCTGGATCAGGATGCGCTGGGCCTCGGCCACGGCACGCGCCAGCAGGGTGCGACCGTCGAGCTGGTAGCCGCCGACGTACGAATCATCGACGACCAGCACCGCCGCCTGCGGGCCGCGCAGCACGGCCGGGCCACCACGGCGGCAGCTGGCCAGCGGCTTGGCCACCGCCAGCACCAGGGCCAGGCAGGCGACGATCCGGGCCAGCAGCAGCAGGCGCTCGCGCAGCTGCAGGCGGCGCGCGGTCCGGCGCTTGGTGGCGATCAGGAAGTCGAGCGCGGCGAAGCGCACCACCTTGGCCCGCTGTCGGCCGATGAGGTGGATGACGATCGGCACCAGCACCGCGGCCAGGCCGAGCAGCATCCACGGCGCGGCGAAGGTCATCGGCGCGGCTCCGGCCCGGCGGCGGCGCTCGTGCGATCGGCCTCGCCGGGCGCGGGCGCGGGCGCCCCGGCGCGCGGCCCGGCCCGCGCGATCAGGAACTCGAGCAGGGCCTGCTCGGGCGCGCGATCGGTCGCGCAGCGCTGGTAGCCGACCCCACCGGCGCGCAGCTCGGCCTGGGTCTGGTCGAGGAACTGCCGCATCCGCTCGAGGTACTGGGCCCGGATCGCGCTCGGGTGCACCAGGACGTGCTCGCCGCTCTCCATGCCCTCGAAGCGGGTCAGGCCGTCGTACGGGAACTCCAGCTCGGCCGGATCGAGCACGTGCAGGACGGCGACGTCGTGGCGGCGGCCGCGCAGGCGGCGCAAGGCCGCCACGGTCTGCCCGGTCGGATCGAACAGGTCGGACAGGACGATGATCAGGCTGCGCCGGCGCCGGCTCAGCTCGGCCACCCGGTCGAGCGCGGCCGCGCCGGCGTGGTCCCCGCCGCCGCCGCTGGCGACGGCGCGATCGATCACCCCGAGCACGTCGTGCAGGTGGGCGGCCCGGCCCCGCGCCGGCACCACCTCGCCGATGGCGGCGGCGCCGAACCCGACCACCGCGACCCGGTCCTGCTGGCCGATGGCCAGGTACGCCAGGGCGGCGGCCAGCTCACCGGCGTAGGCCAGCTTGCTGGCGCCGGCGCTGGAGAAGCCCATCGAGCCCGAGGCGTCGAGCACGAGGTACACGTCGAGCTGGGTCTCCTGCTCGAACTGCTTGACGTAGTAGCGGTCGTGCTTGGCCAGCGCGCGCCAGTCGATGTGCCGGATCTCGTCGCCGGGCGAGTACTCCTTGTGCTCGGCGAACTCGATCGACGAGCCATGGTGCCGGGCCCGGTGCAGGCCCGACAGGGCGCCCTCGACGATGACCCGGGCCCGCAGCGGCAGCGCCGACAGCCGCGCCAGCGCCGCCGGGTCGCGCGGCGTGGTGGTCACGGCGTGATGTGGCCGAGCAGGCGATCGACCAGATCGCCGGCGCGCACACCCTCGGCCTCGGCCCGGTAGCCGAGGATCAGGCGGTGTTGCAGGGTCGGTCGGGCCAGCGCGGCGATGTCGTCGATGGACACCGCGAAGCGGCCGTCGAGGATGGCGCGTGCCTTGCCGGCCAGCACCAGGAACTGCGACGCGCGCGGACCGGCGCCCCAGCTGACGAAGTCGCGGATGAAGGCGGGCGCGGTCGGGCTGGTCGGCCGGGTCGCGCGGGCCAGGCTGACCGCGTAGCGGACCACGTGGTCGGCGCACGGGACGCGGCGCACCACGTCCTGCAGCTCCTGGATCCGCTGCGGCGACAGCACCCGCTCGAGCACCGGCCGGTAGTCGGAGGTCTGCTGGCGCACGATCTCCTCCTCCTCCGATTCGCTCGGGTAGTCGACGTCGATCTGGAACATGAAGCGATCGAGCTGGGCCTCGGGCAGCGGGTAGGTGCCCTCCTGCTCGATCGGGTTCTGCGTGGCCAGCACCAGGAACGGCAGCGGCAGCGGGTGGGTCGCACCGCCGGCGGTGACCCGGTACTCCTGCATCGACTGCAGCAGCGCGGCCTGGGTCTTGGGTGGGGTCCGGTTGATCTCGTCGGCCAGCACCAGGTTGGCGAACACCGGGCCGCGGATGAAGCGGAAGCTGCGCCGGCCGCTGACCGGATCTTCCTCGAGCACCTCGGTGCCGGTGATGTCGGCCGGCATGAGGTCGGGCGTGAACTGGATGCGCTGGAACGACAGGTTGAGCGCCTCACCCAGCGTCGAGATGAGCAGGGTCTTGGCCAGGCCGGGCACGCCGACGAACAGGCAGTGGCCACGCGCGAACAGCGCGGTCAGGAGGTGCTCGACCACCTTGCGCTGGCCGATGATCCGCTTCTCGATCTCGGCCACCAGCTGCCGATGGGCCGCGGCCAGCTCGGCCACCGCCTCGAGATCGCTGGTGACGGCGTCGGCCGGGCCGTCGGCCAGCGCCGGCCGGATGTCGGTGGTGTCGCCGTCGTCGGGCGCGCTGTCGGCCTTCGGCTGCATTGCCAGCGGCAACGCTAGCACGCGGCGTCGGTGGTCACGACCAGCCGACCCAGTAGAAGATGAGCGCGTGGTACCGGGCCTCGCGCCGGGCCGCGTCGAGCTCGGCCGGCACGCCGTCGGCGCGACCGGGCCCGGGGCCGGGCCAGGCGTCGACCTGCACCAGGCGGTCGTCGTCGCCGCGCCGCTCGATGATCAGGCCGACCGCGTGGTCGACCGCGACCCGGACCGGGGCGTCGGGGTGCAGGCGGTGCAACGACGTCGCCAGCAGGGCGCCGCGGTGGCCGCGACCGGCGTTGACCCAGCTCGTCACCAGCTCGGTCGGCTCGGCGCACCAGCGCACGAACAGGCGGTAGCCCTGCTGGTGCAGGGCGCCCAGGTTGCCCTCGAGCCAGCGCTGGGTCACGGCCAGGCTGGCCCCGGCCCGCGCCGTCGACAGGTCGTGGAACATACGGTCCTGGATGCCGGGGGCGTAGGCGCCGGCCCGGAAGGCGATGCGGCGCATCAGGTACGCGGCCACCGCCCCGACACACGCGTCGGCGGTCCGCATCAGCGGCAGGTCGACGCGCGCCTGCTCGGCGCTCATCACCACGTCGTCGCCGTTGCGCGCGGCCTGGGACATCAGCGCGCCGACGTTACACGACCCCGGCCCGGGCCGCGCCCGCCGGGCGGCGGCTGGCATCGGTTCGAGCTTGACAGAGTGTCAGGTCTGTATATCCTGACACTCTGTCAGATGTCGCGCCCGCCCGATCACGACAAGCGCCACCGCCTGGCCGCCCGCGCGTTCGAGGTGCTGCGCGCGCGCGGCGTGCACCGCACGTCGATGAAGGAGCTGGCCGAGGCGCTCGGCATCAAGCGGCCGACCCTGTATTTCTACTTCAAGGACGTCGGCGCGATCTTCGAGGACGTGCTCGACCACACCTACCGCGCCCTGGCCGACCACGTCGGCGCGGCGGTCGCCGGCGCGGGCCCGCACCCGCTCGACCGCCTGCGCGCGGTCATCGACGCGGTGCTGGGGTACCACAAGGCCCGGCCCGAGCTGATCGGCCTGCTGTTCCAGCTGTGGGCGGTCGGCGGTCACGATCTGGAGCGGGTGCTGGCGCGCGAGCGCGACGTCGTGCGTGCGGTGCGGGCCCAGATCATCGCCGAGCTCACGGCGGCGCGCGGGCGCGGCCAGGTCGGGCCGTGCGAGCCCGAGCGCATCGTCGACCTGTGCCTGGCCGTGCTCGACGGCGCGCTGGTGCAGAAGGTGATCGGCGTCGGCGTGCCGCAGCACGCGATCGACGAGCTCATGGCCCGGGTGATCGAGCCGCTACGCGTCACCGATCCCGCCCTGGCCGCAACCCCCGGAGGACGTCATGACCCACCTCGCCTCGCCCCGTCGCCCGTCGTCGTCGTCGCCGCCCGCGCCCGGGCCGATCGGCCCGCGCCCGCTCCTGCTGGCCCGGCTGGCCGGCGATCCAGCCGAGATGGGGCAGCAGCACGGCGTGCTCGCCCGGACCGCCGGGGCTGAGCCAGCCCTGGCCTATTACCCGGCCATGCCGAGCCGGGTCCTGCTCGGCGACGTCGGCGGGGTGGCCGGGGCGCTCGGCCGCCTCGGCCTGGGCGCCGCGGCCCGGCTGTGGGCGTCGCGCCTCGGCGCCGAGCGACCGGCCCCGGCGCGGGCGCGCACCGCCGCCTACGCCGCCGCCGCCGGCGACAGCGCCGAGGTCAGCGCTCGCATCGCCGCCAGCGTGGCGGTGATGGACGTGACGCAGAACCTCATCGCCACCGCGGCCCGGCTCGCGCTCGGCCCGTTCGCTCGCCTCGCGCCCGGCGCGGCTGCGCCGCTGGCGACCATGGCCCTGCGCGGGGCCCAGCCGGCCTGCTCGACGGTGATGACCTGGGGCCCGGGCAGCGAGGGCGGGGCCGTGCGGTTCGCGCGCAACTTCGACTTCTTCGGCGTCGGCGTGTGGGACGCGGCGCCGGCGCTGGTGCTGTGCCGGCCCCGCCACGGCCAGGCCTACGGCTTCGTCACCACCCGCGGCGTCGACGCCCCGGTGGTGACGGTGTTCAACCAGGCCGGCCTGGTCATCGCCCCGCACACCCGGTTCCACCGCGACGTGCGCTGGGGCGGCGCGGCCATCGTCGACCTGGTCCACGAGCTGGGGCAACACGCCACCTCGCTGGCCGAGGCCGAGCGCATCGTCCGGGCCCGGCCGGTGTCCTCGACCTGGGGCATCGCCGTCGCCAGCGCGGCCGAGCAGCGCGGCTGCGTGTTCGAGGTCAACGGCGCCCGGGTCGAGCGCGTCGACCCGGCGCCTGGCCAGCACCACCTGACCTGCGCCAACCGGTATCGCCACCCGGCCATGCAGGGCGGCGAGATCGCGGCGTCGCCGGCGTGGGCGCTGCACTCCGACCAGCGCGAGCGGCGGCTGCACGCCCTGGCCGAGGCGGCCGAGGCCGGCGGCGGCGCCAGCGCGCGTGACCTGGCGCGGATGCTGGGTGATCGCCGGGACCCCGACGATCCCGACCGGGTCCGGCACGCCGGCGCCATCGTCGCTCAGGCCAGCAACGTCCACGCCTG
Organism: Kofleriaceae bacterium; assembly: GCA_018058095.1. Classification (GTDB taxonomy): domain Bacteria; phylum Myxococcota_A; class Polyangia; order Haliangiales; family Haliangiaceae; genus JABFXX01. The sequence continues at coordinate 18,786 of JAGPCO010000016.1, read as the reverse complement.
CGTGGTCGAGCCGGGGGCGCGCCGGCTGTACCTGGGCGTCGACGCCGCGCCGACCTGCGAGGGGCGATGGCTCGAGGTGAGCTGGGACTGGGACGGGCCGGCTGGTTCGTGGGAGCTGGGGCGACCCGAGGTCGGGCCGGGCACCGGCGGCTTCGTCGTGCGCGAGCTGACCGACTGGGCCGAGCCGCATGACGGCGCGACGGTGGCGCTGCACCAGGCCGCGCGCGCGCACGAGGCGGGCGACGACCGCGCCTTCGCCGGCGCGCTCGAGCTGGCGGTGGCGCTGGCGCCGCGCGATCCGTCGCTGCGCCTGCTCGCGACCTGGGCCCAGCTCCGGGTCGGCCAGGCGGAGCGCGCGCTGGCCCACGCCGAGGCCGGGCTGGCCGACGAGGTGGTGGCGTACCGGCGGACCCAGCTCACCACCTGGGCCGAGGTCGCGCGCGCCGGCGGGGCCCGACGCCCGAGCATCAACCTGGCGCTGGTCGACGCGTACTGAGCCGGTGCGGCGTCGACCCGGCCGGGGCCGCGCGGGATCGCGGGGCGCCGGCGCCGGGCCGGGGTGTGTTGAAACCCCGATCGCTCCGCTGTACCGTCGCCTCGCGCTCGCACCCACGCGAGCCCACAGGGGACCCATGGCGAACTTCTATCTGCACATCCTGCTCCTCCTCGCCGGCGGCATCATCGCCATCTCCGGCCTCATCATCGCCAAGAAGCCCGAGGCCAAGGCGATGCTCGACAACCTGCTGCCGTTCCAGGGCTTCATCGGCGTCGGCCTGCTGGTGTTCGGCGTGCTCGGGCTGATCGTCAACCTCGGTGATCTGTCGGCCATCCTCAAGTTCTGGCCGCTGTTCGGCGCCATCTTCATCATCGCGATGGTCACCGAGATCCTGCTCGGCTTCTTCCTCGGCATGCCGCAGATCGCCAAGTGGATCCCGGGCCAGTCCCCGGCCGAGCAGAAGGCGATGGAGATGCACCAGAAGCTGGCGCCCCTGTCGGTGCTGCTCGGTGTCGTCGCCCTCGGCACCGCCGCGCTGATGCTGCTGATCAAGCTGGGCGTCATCACCCGCGCGATGTGAACCCACGGCGGGCGCCCGGGCCCGCCGGCAGGGGCCCATGGATCCCATCGGAGTCCTGGTCGTCGCCGGCTACGTGCTGGTGATCGGCGCCGGGGCGTGGATGGGGCGCCAGCGCCGGCGCGAGCACGCCGAGGCCTGGCAGCTGGCGGCGCACCGGCTCGGCGCCACGCCGGCCAGTTCACCCGAGCGCGGCTTCGTGGTCCGGCGTGGCCCGCTCGAGATCGAGGCCAAGGTCATGGCCGAGCTGGGGGCACGCCGGCGCACCACCCGGGTCTGGGCCCGGGCCGCGGTCCGGCCGCACCCGCGCTACTCGGTCGGCTTGCCACGCCGTGGCCTGCAGCCGGTCGCGCTCGGCCCGGCGACGACCCCGGCCTGGGCCGATCGCCCGAGCTGGCTGGTCGCGCGCTGGACGCCGGCCCTGGCCCGCTGGTGGTCCCAGGTGGCGGCGACGCGCTTGACCTCGAACGGGCAGGAGGTCGAGGTCCTCATGGCCCGCGTCGTCGACAACCCGAGCGACCTCGAGGCCGCGGTCGAGCTGGTCGCGGCGCTGGCCGGCGATGACCTCGGCGCGCTGGCGGCCTTCGTCGCGGTGCCAGGCGCGGCGCCCGTGCCCGGTCGGCTGGCGGTGCGGGTCGGCCCGGACGACATCCTGATCGAGGTCGAGCACGTGCGTGGGGTGGCGCGCACGGTCATCACCGGCGGCACGCTACATGCGCCGCGAGCGCGCCTGCGCGGCGCCCACCAGCTGGAGGCGGCGCGCCTGCCGTGGGTCAGCGCGCACGTGCTGCACGCGCTCGCGTCGTCCGGACCGGCCGAGCTGGCGTGGGCGCCCGGCGCGGCCCAGCTGGCGTGGCCTCACCTCGAGCTCGAGCCCGGGCGGCTGCGCGCCGCGGTCGAGGTGGTGCGCGCGGCCATCAGCGCCGACAGCGCGGCGCCGTATCGGTGACGTGGGCGCGGCCGGCCGGGCGCGCCGTCACTCCGAGGCCGGCGCGCTGTTCTTCGGCGGCACCTTGCGGGCCGAGCGGATGCGGCCGCGCGTGACCTCGACCGGCACCGGCGGGGTCAGCTCGTACAGAAAGCCGCGGGTGTCGACCCGGGCGGCGAACCGGCCGTGGCTGCGCACGGTGCGGCGGTAGGCGACCGCCTGCTCGCCGCGAGCCGCGTGGTCGCGGTGCGCCAGCAGGAAGCCCGACAGGCGGACCGCGAGGTGGTTGAACAGGCGGTGGCAGCCATGGCTGGTGCCGCCGGCGATCGAGGTCACGCTGGCCGAGCCGTGGGTGCGGATGCCGTTGTCGTCGAAGTACGTCTTGCCCCGGCTGGTCCGGACCAGGTGGTGGACCAGCATGGTCATGCCGTAGGCCGAGCGCGGACCGGGCCCGAAGATCTCCGACTTGAGGCGCCAGTAGCCGTTGTACGTGTTGACGACCAGATCACGATCGGGCGTGGTCGGCGGCGGGTTCCAGGTCGGGCCGGCGTACAGGTCGCGCCAGACCCGGGCGCCGACGTCGGACTCCTTCCACCGCCGCACCACGCCGCCGGCGGCGGTGCGCTGGTCGGCCCAGCCGCCGATGGTCGACGGCCAGCGCACGAGCGGCCGCCGCCGCCCGCCGTCGTCGACGTACAGGATGAGGGCCGGGCGCCGGCTGGCCCGGCGCGGGATGGGCGTGGTGTCGTACCAGACGTCGCCGCGATCGAGTTCGACCGACAGCGCCATGTGCCGGCCGTGGTAGGCCGGCGCCGGCGGCAGCGGCAGGGCGACGCGGACGCCGCCCGGGTGGCGGTCGAGGAAGGCGCGCACGCGCTCGGGCTCGGTCCAGCCGAGCGCGCGCGCCGCGGCGTCGGTGGCGGCGCCGACCAGGTCGGGCGCGGCGTCGGGCAGCGGCGCGTGCCCGCGCGCGTTCCACATCGGCGCCGGGTCGAGCGTGCGGCCGAGCACGGGCACCGGCCCGGCGCCGGCGGTGCCATCCTCGACCAGCCCGGTGGCGTCGACCACGCGCTCGCGCAGCACGCGCAGGGCCAGGCGCAGGTCGAGCTCGCGGCTGTCGAGCTGCAGCGCGGCCCGGGTGTCGGCGTCGAGGCGCTCGGTCGGCATGAGGAAGTTGCGGCGCTGGAACAGCTCGAGGGCGTCGCCGGTGCGCCAGCTGAACGCGCCGCGCTCGGGCCGCGCGCCGTAGTAACCCTCGCAGGCCAGGCGGGCCTGGGCCGCGCGCAGCGCCGCGTCCTGCGCGGCCAGGGCCTGCCAGCGGGTCAGGCGCGCGCGCGTGGCCGGGGGCAGGGTGGCGAGCTCGGCCGGCGTCGCCGCGGCCAGGGCGGCGACGTCGCTCAGCCCGCGCCGCCGAACCTCGGCGGCGAGCGCCTGGGCCAGCCCACGCTGGCGCGCCGCCGCCGCGCGCAGGGCCGGGCCGTGGTCCTGGGACCAGGCCGTCCGCACCGCCGCCAGCGGGCTGGTGTCGATCGCCGCGTGGCAAGCGTGGCGCGCTTCGTCGGCGAGGCGGCGTTGCACCGTCGGCAGCGACGGCACCACGCCGTACAGCTCGACCAGCGCGTCGGCCCCGGTCAGCGGATCACCGTCTCGGGCGCGGCCGTCGGCGATGGCCAGGTAGGCGGCGCGGTAGGCCGGGGCCTGGCCGTCGGCCCCGGGCGCAAACAGGCGCGGGGTCCAGCTGGCGCCGAGCTCGACCACGGTCAACCCGCGCTGTCGGGCGGCGTCCGGGCACATCCAGTCGCGCTCGGCACCGTCGACGACGACCAGCACGCGGTCGGCGCACGGCGGCGGTCCGACGTCGTCGCGCTGCGGCGCCGGCGCGCTGGCCTGGGCGGCGGCGCCTACGGTGGTCGCCACCGGCGCTCGCGCTGGTCCGGTGCCGGGGCCCGGGCCGCCACAAGCGGCGACGGCGGCGAACAGCAGCCCAGCCTGGCGCGAGGGAGTCACCACCCGATCGTGACCCCTCGCCCGCGGGCCGACGAGGACTTTCCGCACGGCCCCGGTGGCGACATGTACGCCGAGGTGGCTGGCGCGCTGCGCAGCGGCGCCGGAAGGGGCAGCCTCAGCGCGCGCGCACGACGAACAGGCCGCCGTCAGCGTCGCGGGCGTACAGCGCGCCGTCGGGGCCCAGCCGCAGCAGCACCGCCTCGAAGTCGGCCAGGTGCGTGGGCGCGACAGTCGACGCCCCGGCGGCGTCGGCGCCGCTCGCGTCGGGTCCCGGATCGAGCTGGAACGCGTCGAGGCCGGCCGGGCCGGCCAGGTACAGCACGTGCTCGCGGCTGACCGCGTGCAGCTGGCCCACGTCGGGCCCCGGGCCGACGAACATCACCCGCGGCGGCCGGCTGCCGTCGGCGCGGATCTCCCACACCGCGAGGCCATCACTCACGAACAGCTCGACCTCCGCGCCGGCGCCGCCGGCGAACCCGACCAGGGCGGTCGGGCACCGATCGACCGCGAGCGGGCAGGTCCACACCACCTCGGCCAGCCCTTGCCTGTCGACGCGACGGATCCCGGCGCCGGTGATCTCGTACAGCATGCCGTCGGGCCCGACCCGGAGGGCCCAGCTGGTCGGCGCGGAGCGGGCGACCCTGGCCCAGTTGAGCGCGCCGGGGCCGAGCCGCCACAGGTCGGGGGCGAACTCGTCGGCGACGTAGTAGGCCCCACCAGGGGCGCCCCCGGCGTCGTCGCGCAGCGGCAAGAACGGGCTCGCGGTCGGCAGGTCGGGGCCGATCTGGGTCAGGCCGGCGTCGTCGACGCGGTACAGGCCGGTGCGGTCGGGGCCGCAGCCGAGCGCCAGCGGCGCCCCGTCGTCGTCGCGCCCGAACGTGGTCAGGCTGCGGCACGCCGCGGCGCCGAGGGCGGCGGCGGCGGCCGGCCAGCGCTCGGCCCAACCCCCGGCCTCGGCCACGAGGAAGTGGTCGACCCCGTCCCCGTCCTGGCCCCACACGACCGGGCCCGCCTGCGGGGTGAAGGTCAGCGCGTAGCTCACCAGCGGCGGCACGCCGAGCGCCTCGACCGTGAAGGGCTCGAGGTTGTCGCCGCATCCGGGCGCCAGCGCCGCGCCGACGGCCAGGCCCAGGTAGAGACTCGTCGCCAAGGCGGGCCGGCGCATGCGCCATGGTAGCCCGGGCCCGGGCCGCATCGTGTACGTTGGAGGTGCATGGATCGGACGTGGGACGCGACCGACCACTCGCTGCCGGCGGCGGGGACGCCGTCGTCGCTGGCGGTGCCGGTGGTCGGCGCCACCATCGGCCACTTCGTGGTGCGCGCGGTGCTCGGGCAGGGCGGGATGGGCACGGTGGTCGAGGGCTACGACCCCGATCTCGACCGCGCGGTGGCCATCAAGGTCGTGCGTGACCGCGCCGCCGGATCGGCGGCCGGCCGCCGCCTGGTGCGCGAGGCCCAGGCCATGGCCCGGCTGACCCACCCCAACGTCGCCACCGTGTACGAGGTCGGCACGATCGATCGCCAGGTCTACCTGGTGATGGAGAAGCTCGACGGTGGCACCCTGGGCGACTGGCTCGGCACTGCCCGGCCGTGGCGGCGCGTGCTCGAGGTGTTCCGCCAGGCCGGGGAGGGCCTGGCCGCGGCCCACGCGGCCGGCCTGGTCCACCGCGACTTCAAGCCGAGCAACGTGCTGATGGACGGCAGCGACCGCCCGCGCGTGACCGACTTCGGCATCGCCAAGCTGGCCGGCGAGGGGGATGACCTGTCGGCGGCCGATCGCTCGATGCTGGTGTCGACCATGACGATGGCGGGCGCCGTGGTCGGCACGCCGGCGTACATGGCGCCGGAGCAGCGGCGCGGCGGGGCGGTCGACGCCCGGGCCGACCAGTACTCCTTCTGTGTCGCCCTGCACGAGGCGCTGCTCGGGTCGCGGCCCGGCGAGCGCGACGGCGACGCGCCGAGGGCCCACGGCACGCCGGCCCTCGACGTCGCCCGCGTCCCGGCCCGGGTCCGGGCCGCCCTGCAGCGGGGCCTGGCGGTCGAGCCGGAGGCGCGGTTCCCGTCGATGCGGCCGCTGCTCGACGTGCTGGCCGCGGCGATCCGGCCGCGCCGGCGCTGGATCGCGGCGGCCGCCGCCGTGGCGGTGACGCTGGGAGCGGTTGGTACCGTCGGTGGTGCCATGTGGGCCCAGCGCGATCTCGGCCTGCGCACGTGCCAGGCCGGCGCCAGCCTGGCCGATCGGCTGTGGTCCGATCCGATCCGCAGCCAGCTGGCGCGCGCCTTCGCCGGGACCGGCCGCATCCACGCCGAGCCGACCATCCGCGTCGTCGATCGTTCCCTGGTCGAGCTGGCGGCCTCGTGGCGCCTGGCCCGTCGCGCCGCGTGTACCGTCGAGCGCGACAACCGGCAGGCGCGCATGGCCTGCCTCGACGGCCAGCTGGCCCGGGCCCGGGCCCAGCTCGACGTGTGGTTCTCGGCCGACGCCGAGGTCGTCGATCGCGCGGTCGCGGCCGCGTCGTCCCTGCCACGTCCGGAGGAGTGCGCCAGCGCCGCCAGCCTGGGCTCGTCGGCGCCGCGCGAGGCGGCGCCGCTCATCGGCCGGGTCCAGCAGGCCGAGGCCAACCGGGTCGGCGGCCGGCTGGCGCAGGCGCAGGCCATCCTCGACGACGTGGTGCCCCAGCTCGAGGCGCGCGCCGACGGCCCGGCCGTGTTCGGCGCGCTGACCGAGGCGCTCATCGCCCGGGCCGAGCTCGCGCTCGATCTCGGCGATCCCGATGGCGCCCACGGCTACGCGGTGCGCGCGACCAAGGCGGCTGGCAAGAGCGCTGACGACCGGGCGGTCATCCGCGCCCTGTTGACCCAGGCCTCGGCCAGCACCGCGGCTGGTCAGCCGGGGGAGGCGCTCGGGGTGCTGGCCGCCGCCGAGGCGGTGGTCGATCGCACTGGCCTCACCGACTTCCGGGCCGACCTCGAGCGGTATCGCGGCATCGCGACGATGAACAGCGGCGACGTCGTCGGCGCCATCCCGATGCTCGAGCGCGCGGTCGCGGCGCTCGAGCAACGCGACGATCAGCGTGGGCGCGGGCGGATCCAGCTGGCCAACGGCCTGTACATGATCGGCTGGGCCCTGCACCAGGCGTCGCAGTCGGCCCGGGCCCTGCCGTACCTCGAGCGCGCGCTCGCGCTCGAGCGGCCGGTCTACCCGGCCGATCACCCGGAGCTGGCCGCCACCCTGCACGGCGTCGGCGTGGTGCAGATGGCGCTGGGCCGGCTCGACCAGGCCGCCGCCACCCTGGCCGAGTGCGAGCGCATGATGCTGGCCTCGCTCGGGCCAGACCACGTCAACATCGCTCGCCTGGCCACCACCCTGGGCAACCTGGCCCACTACCGGGGCGACTCCGTCACGGCGATGGCCCACCACCAGCGGGCGATCGACAAGACCCGCGCCGCGCTCGGGTCACACACCGACCTGGCCGCGATCTTGACCAACCAGGCCCAGATCCAGCGCGACCTCGACCTGTACGACAAGGCGCTCCCCAACTTGCGCGAGGCGATCGAGATCTACGATCGTGCGGGCGTGACCAGCGAAACCGTGGCGCAGGCCCTCACCGTCCTGGGGCAATCGCTGTTCGAGACCGGGCGTCCGGCCGAGGCCCGCGGACCGCTCGAGCGGGCGCTGGCGGTGTTCACCAAGGCCCAGGTCGGCCGGGTCTGGCAGGCCGAGGCGCGGGCGTCGCTGGCCGAGGTGCTGTGGGCGCTCGGCGAGCGCACCGTCGCCGTCGCGGTCGGGCGCGAGGCGCTGGCCGACGCCACCAGCGAGGTCGTCGGCGGACCGGCCGGCGCCAACCAGGATGGCCTGCGCCGGTACATCGAGGACTGGCTGGCCGGGCACCGCGTCGCCGCCGGCGCGCCGGGGGCACGATGAACCTCGAGACCTTGCCGGCGCCAGTGGAGGCGACGACCGGGCCGAGCCGGGTCGACCACCTGTACCGCATCGTCGACGCCGGCGCGCCGACCAGCGGCGCGCGCCACGCCTTGCACGGGGTCGACGTGGTCGAGATCGGGCGCGGCCAGGCGCTCGCGGTCCGGCGCGATGGGCGCCGCCTCCGCCTCGACTGCCCGGATCCGTGGATGTCGTCGCGCCACGCCACGCTCGAGCGCGAGGGCGCGCACTGGGTGGTGGTCGACGCCGGCTCCCGCAACGGCGTGCGGGTCGGCGCCATCAAGACCACGCGGGCCATCGTCCTGTCAGGCGATCGCCTCGAGCTGGGCCGGACCTTCTTCGAGCTGCGCGAGGGCGAGCCGGCGGCCGAGGTCGACCTGACCCTGGTCACGCCGCTGCCGCCAGGGACGCACACCCTCGATCCGGCGCTGGCGCGCGCCCTCGACGAGCTCGGCCGCATCGCCGCCAGCGGCAACAAGGTGCCGGTGCTGGTGACCGGGCCGACCGGGGCCGGCAAGGAGCGGGTCGCCCGCGAGGTGCACCGCCTGTCGGCGCGGACCGGCGCCCTGATCGCGGTCAACTGCGCGGCGCTGCCGGCGGCGCTGGTCGAGAGCGAGCTGTTTGGTCATCGCAAGGGCGCCTTCACCGGCGCCGGCGAGCACCACCCCGGCCTGGTCATGGCGGCCCACGGCGGCACGCTGTTCCTCGACGAGATCGGCGACCTGCCGCTGCCGGCCCAGGCCGCGCTGCTGCGCACGCTGCAGGAGGAGGAGGTGCGCGCGGTCGGCGCGACCACGGCCCAGCGGGTCGACCTGCGGGTGGTGTGCGCCAGCCATCGCGACCTCGAGGCGATGGTCGGCGCCGGCACGTTCCGCGAGGACCTGCTGGCCCGCCTGGCCGGCTTCACCCTGGAGCTGCCGCCGCTGTCCGAGCGCATGGTCGACCTCGGGCTGCTCATCGGCGCGGTCGCTCCGGTCGGGACCCAGTTCTCCATCGCCGCGGCCCGCGCCATGGTCCACCACGACTGGCCACGCAACGTGCGCGAGCTGGCGCGCACGGTCGAGCGCGCGCACGCGCTGGCCGGCGGCGCCGAGATCCAGCTCGAGCACCTGCCGGAGGATCTGCGCGACCAGGCTGGGTCCGGGCGGCCGGGCGGTCGCGCCGCCGCCAGCAGCCAGGCCGATGACGAGCGGCGCGCGCTGCTGGTGACCCTGCTCGAGAAGCACAAGGGCAACGTGACCCAGGTGGCGGCCGAGCTCGGCAAGGTGCGGTCGCAGGTGCAGCGCTGGTTCCGCAAGTACGGCCTCGACCCCGAGCGGTATCGGACCTGACCGCGCGGCGCCGTGCTGCGCCCCGCGGGCGGCGGCCGGCGCGGTGCACCTGGGTGCACCTGGGTGCGACCACCAGACGGCCCTGGCGGGCGGGATCTGCCCCCACGGACATCAAGCAGTTAGGCGGGCTCAACACCGGCACGCCGGTTGCTGAATCACCGCCGCATGAAGACCCTCGCCGCCCTCTGCATCCTCGCCCTTGGCCTCAGCACGGCCGCCTGCAGCAAGAAGGTCTCGACCGATGACCTGGCCAAGCTCAAGTCCGAGGCCTGCGCGTGCCGGGACAAGCGGTGCGGCGACAAGGTCGAGAAGAAGATGATGTCGCTGCTCGACGGGGTCAAGGAGACCGACCTCGACAAGGAGGGCATCAACCTGACCATGGAGGTCGCGCTGTGCGTGGCCTCGGCCCAGGCCGGCATCAGCAACAACTAGTCCTCCCGTCAGGCCCGGGCGGCGGCGCCGGCCAGGCCGAGGGCGGCGCTCAGCTTCTTGACCGCGGTCAGCTCGTACACGCTGAGCCGGCCATCGGCGGCGGCGGCGTCGACCAGCAGATCGACCAGGCCGTGGCGCTCCTCGAGCGACAGCGCGGCGACGATGGGCTCGGCCTGGTCCCATCCGTCGAGCTCGACGACCTGGCGCCGCTCGTCGGCGGACAGGCCGAGGTTGGTCATCACGCCTTCGAGGAACCCGCGCTCGTCGTCGGTCATCATGCCGTCGGCGACGAGGACCTTGGACAGGAGGAGGCACTTGGCGACGCTGGGGTTCACGCCTGCAGTCTAGCAGCAGATTCCTCTACACTCGGGGGCGATGACCTCGACCGAGCGTGGTCCCGATCTGCTGCAGGAGTACTTCGACGCCGGGCAACACGGCCGCCTGGCCGAGGCGCTGGCCGAGCCGTCCAGCGGCCTCGACGTGCTGGAGCGGCGACGATGGGAGGCGGCGCTGGCCAGCCGCGGTCGCGGCCCGGTGGTCGACCTGCTGGTGGCGGCGCGAACCCACCGCGCCGCCGCCACCCCACATGCGGGGGCGCTGGCGGCGCAGGCGGCCCGCGCCCTGCGCGGCGCTGGGTTCGCCAGCCTGGCCGACGAGCTCGGCGCTGACGCCGACGCCGGCCGCGACGGCGGCACGTATCCGAGCGGGCAGGCCGCCCTGGCCCAGGCCCAGGCCCTGCGCGCGGCCGGCGACCTCACCGGCGCCGCCGCCGCCAGCGCGTCCGCCCGCGAGCTGCTCGGCGCCAGCGACGAGCGCGGCCTGGCCACGCTGGCCGCAGCCCTCGACGCCTGGCTGGTCGAGGACCTGGGCGGCGCGCGCGCCGGCCTGCAGGTGGTCCGGGACGACACCGCCGCGCCCGGGCCGGTGCGCGCCGCCGCCCGGGCTGCGCTCGACGCCATCGACGTCGGCACCGACGGCGCCGACGCCGGGCCCCGGCGGGCCCGCTGGCAGGTCGGCACCACCGTCGCTGCGGCGGCGGCAGGAGCCCTGGGGACGGCGCTGGCCGCCGGGCTCGGGCGGTCGCTGCCCACCCTGGTCACCACCACCGCGTCGCACCTGCGCGCCGGCCTGGCCGAGGCTGGCGTGGCCTCGGTCCGGGTCGTGCTCGACGAGGCCAGGCTGGCGCTGGCCCTGGCCGTGCCCGGGGTCGTGGTGGTGGTCGAGGAGGAGACCGCCACCGGCGTCGGCTTCGCCGTCGTCACCGGCTACGACCCGGTCGCCCGCCTGATCGGGACCTGGTCGGCCCCGGCCGGCGCGGCGCCGACGTCCGGGCCAAGCGATCGCGTCGGGGCGCGGCTGCGGCCGTGGGCGAGCTGGGCCCAGGCCGCCGCGTTGTGCGGCGGCGGCGCCCTCCTCGTCCTGCCCGGGGACGGAGCCGTCGCCCGGCAGGCGCTCGCCGCCTGCGGCCTGGCCGATGACCCGCGGCTCGAGCTGGTCGACCGCGCCCACTTCGACCCGGCCGATCCCGAGGTGCCCCACGCCCACGTCGCCCAGCTGGCGCGCCGGGCCATCGCCGTCGCGCCCGAGCTGCCGCTCGGCCACCGGCGGCTGGGCGAGGCCCTGCTCGCGCTCGGCCGGCTCGGCCGGCTCGACGACGACGATCTCCTGCTCGAGCGCTGGGTCGCCGAGACCCGTGAGCGGTTCCCCGACGCCGAATGGCCGCGCCAGCTGTACGCCGAGGCGCTCGAGCTGTGGCGGCGCTGGCCCGAGGCGCTGGTGGCCTGGGCCGACGCCAGCCGCATCGACGGCGACGACCCACGCAACCACCTGGGCCAGGTCCGCGGCGCGCGCGAGGTCGGTGGCCTGCGTGGCGCGCGCCACGGCCTGCGCCGCGCGCTCCGCCTCGATCCGGGCCAGGGCGAGGCCTGGGCCTGGCTGGCCGACGAGGAGCTGGCCAGCGGCGACCTCGACGCCGCCCAGGCCGCGCTCGATCTGGCGGCGGCGCGCCGCCCCGACGCGATCGACGTGCTGACGCGGCAGGCGACCCTGGCCGAGCGCCGCGGCGAGCAGGCGGCGGCGGCGGCGCTGCTCGAGCGCGCCTGCCTCGGTGACGTGCTCGAGCGCGGCCAGACCATGCGGCGCTGGCGTCACCACCTCTGGGCCGGTGAGTTCGCGGCGCTGCAGGGGCTGGCCGAGCGCCGCCTCGTCGATCGGTACCCGTCGGCGCCGTCGGCCTGGAGCGTGATGATCGACGGCGCGCTCATGGTCGGCGATCGCGACCTGGCGCTGGCGGCGATCGACGGCGCGCTGCAGCGGTGCGTGCCGTCGGGTGAGCTGCTCGACAACATGGTCGAGGTGCTGGCGACGGTGCTGTCGGCCGACGAGCTGGATCCGGCCCTGCGCAGCCTCGAGCACCGCCTGGCCGGGCAATCCGACCCGCTCATCCGCATCGCCCGCGGCCTCGGCTTCGCCGGCCACCGCGCCGCCAGCGTGGCCGCGCTCACGCGCCTGTGCGAGCGCTACCCGCACGACGCCAACGCGCCGTACTCGCTGGCCCAGATCCTGGCCGGCAGCCCCGACGCCGCCGCGGTGGCCGCGCCGCTGGGGCAGGCGCTCGGGGCGGCGCTGGCCCTGGCCGAGCACTTCCCGTGGGTCCGGATCCTGCTCGGCTGGCACCAGCTGGCGACCGCGCCGGACGAGGCGCTGCGGACGGTGGCGCCGGTGGCGGACGCGGTGCCGGCCCTGGGCTGGGATCTGATGGCGCGGGCGCTGGCCGCCACCGGTCGCGCCGACGGCGCGGCCGAGCTGCGGGCGCGGTTGCCCGAGGTGGCGTCGGCCATCCCCGACCAGCTCGGCTTCCTGCGCCGGGCCGGGCTGATGACGGCGGCGCGCGAGCTCGGCGCGGTCGCGCTGGCGGCCGGTGAGCTGAGCGTCCGGCTCGAGCACGCCCGGACCCTGGCCGCGATCGGGGCCACCGACGAGGCGCTGACGCTGGTCGAGGCGGCCTACGGCGCCGACGTGTCCGATCCGTTCGTCGGCGTGTGGCTCCTCAAGCTGGCGGCGCAGGCCGGCGCCGACTTCCGCGTCGAGGAGGAGTACCCCTCGGTGGTGGCGTGCTGCCAGGCCGACTCGCAGCGCTTCGCCGATCCGTGGATCCCGATCGCCCTCGCTGCGGGCGTCGGCGTCGACGCAGCGCGGACGACCCTGGCGGCGCGGGCGCCGCACCACCTCGGCGCGCTCCGGCAGCGCGCCCGCGCCGCCCGCGCGGTCGGCGCCGCCACCGCCGCCGATGACCTGGCCGCGCTGGCCACGCTCGCGCCGGGCAGCGCGTCCACCATCGACCACCCCGAGCTGTGAGGACCTGCGCATGACGACGGCCATCCCCACCCCCCACGCCGCCCTGGTCGCGATCGACGCCGCGGTGTGCCACGAGCGCTGGCTCCAGGCCCGGGCCCTGGCCGCGGCGGCGCTGCGCGACCACCCCTCGCCGGCGCTGCACCTGGCGGCGGCGCGGCTCGACCTGGCGCGCGGCGGCGGCCGCCCGGCCGGCGCGGCCGACGATCCGGGCGCGGCCTCGGCCGACGAGGTCCTGCTCGAGCTGGCCACGCTCGACGCGGCCGCCCACGACGCGGGCCTCGGCGGGTTGTGGCACGAGCTGCGGGCGGCGGCGTGGTGTCGCAAGCGGCTGCCGGCGCTGGCGCGCGAGGCGGTCGCCGCCGGCCTGCGTCGGGTCGGGCCGACCGCGGGGCTACACGTGGCCCAGGCCGGGGCCGCCCTGATCGAGGACGACCGGCCAGGCGCGCGTGACGCCTACCTGGCCGCGCTGGCGCTGGTGCCGGACCACGGCGCGGCCCGGCACGGGCTGGGTTCGCTCCTGTACGTCATGGCCAGCTTCGGCGAGGCCGAGGCGACGCTGGCGCAGGTGCCGGCGAGCTCACGGCACTGGGGCGCGGCGCAGCGGACCCGCGCCGCCATCGCCGCCGCGGTCGGCGACCGGCCGGCCGAGGTCGCGGCCTGGCGGCGCTTGCTCGAAGGCCGGCCCGACGGTGACCTGGCCCAGTCCGATCGCATCTCGCTCGGCCTGGCCCTGGCCGCCAGCGGCGACCGGGCCGGGGCCATGGCCGCCATGCGCGCGGCCTGGCAGGCCGCCCCCGACAGCGGCGAGGGGCGCTACGCCCGCGAGCGCATGACCACGCTCGAGGCCGCGCCGGCCAGCGCGCGCCGGTACGAGCTGACGGCGTTCCCGACCACCGCCCAGAAGTGGAACTACTGCGGCCCGGCCGTGCTCGAGCTGGTGCTGCGCTACTTCGAATACAGCGCCGACCAGGACTCGATCGCCGCCGTGGTCAAGCGCGGGCACGGCACGCCGATGTACGAGATCGTGCGCCACCTGGCCGGGCTCGGGGTCGAGGCGCGCCGGTTCGAGGCCACCGCCGAACGCATCCGCGCCGCCATCGACCTCGGCTGCCCGGTCATCGTCCAGGAGGAGTACTCGACCAGCTCCCACGTCGCGGTCATCACCGGCTACGACGACGCGCTCGGGGTGTTCGTGGTGCAGGACCCGATGCGGCACCAGCCGGTGGTCAAGGCGTTCACCTTCACCGAGGCCGCTGGCGTCATGTTCGGCAACGGCGCCGTCGTCGTGCTCGGCCCGCCGGCACAGGCCGAGGGCCGCCGCGCTGGATGTGACCAGGCCGGCCTGGTCGAGCGCGCCCACCTGCGCCTGGTCGACGAGTGCAGCCGGCGCCGCCCGCGCGCGGTCGGGGGCGAGGCCGAGCAGCTCGAGGAGCTGTCGCCGGCCGAGATCGTACGGCTGTGTGACCAGGCGCTCGAGCAGGCGCCCAGCTTCCGGCTGGCCCTGCACCGGCGCCACCACGCGCTGGCCGACCTGACGCGCCGCACCTCCGGGCGCGGCGACGACGTGCTGCGCGACCTGATGTTCCTGCGCCTGCGGTTCGGCGGCGAGGAGTGGGTCCACCAGCTGCACGCGCGCTCGCTGCTCGAGCGGGGCCTGTACGACGAGGCCTTCGTCGAGGCGATGGCCGCCAGCGGCGCCGATCCACACGACGAGCACAACCTGCAGCTCATGGGCGAGGCGTGCTGGCTGGTGGGCGACCTGACCCGGGCCGAGCGCTACCTGCGCGCGGCGCTGGCCGAGGGCCCGGACTGCGCGCGCGCCGCCGAGAACCTGGCCGCGGTCTACCTGCGCGCGATCGAGGAGCCGGCGCCGGCGCGTGATCGCGGCGGCGAGGCGGCGGCGACGGACGCCGACGAGGCCGAGGCCGAGGACGACGGCGAGAGCGACGGCGAGGGCGACAGCGCGCCGGCGCGCGCAGCGTCGATGCCGCCGCGTCAGCTGCGGACGTGGCCGCCCCGCCCGCTGCCCGAGCTGCTGCGGCGCGCGCGCCACTTCTCGGCGGTGGCGATCGCCGGCAACCCCGACAACCCCTTCAACCACGCGGTCGCCGGCGAGCTGGCCCGGCGCGGCGGCGACCTGACGGCGGCGATCGCCGCGCTCGAGCGCGCCACCAGCCTCGATCCACAGCGGCTGTCTTCCCTGGCGGCGCTGGCCGACGTGCGCGAGCAGGCCGGCGACCTGGCCGGGGCCGAGCGCGACCGCCGCGCCGTGGTCAGCCGCGCGCCGGGCGACGCGGCCGGTTACCTGGCGCTGGCCGGGCTGCTGCGCCGGCACGGTCGCACCGCCGAGGCCGCCGACCTGCTGCGCGGCGCGGTCGGCGCCGTGCACGGCGACCGGGCCCGGCTGGTCAGCCCCCTGTTCGACGTGCTGGCCGCGCAGGCCACCGGTGAGGCGGCGGCGGCGCAGCTGCGCGCCCTGGCCGAGGAGCACCACGCCGACGACGACTTCGTGCGCGCCGCGGTCGACGCGCTCGAGGGCGGCTTCCAGCGCGGCCACGCCATCGCCCTGGCGCGCAGGATGTACGAGGAGTCGCCGCGCGAGCCGACCGCGGTATGGCGGCTGGCCCGGCTGCTCGACGACTCCGGCGTGGCCGAGGACGAGGCGCGCGCGCTCCTGACCGAGCTGGTCGAGCTGGCGCCCGACGCCGCGTTCGTGCGGGTCCGCCTGGCCTGGCGCCTGGTCGGGGCCGATCCGGCGGCGGCGCTGGCCGTGCTGGCGCCGGTGCTCGAGGCCGAGCAACCCGACGTCCACGACGCCGAGTCGGCGGCGCTGGCCGCGCTCGGCCGCACCATCGAGGCCGACCGGGCGCTGGCGCGCGCGCTTCAGGCGGCGCCGTCGCGGCCGGCCGGGCTGGCGATGTTGATCAATCGGCACTGCCGGGCCGACCGCTACCAGCGGGCCTTCGCGCTGGCGCAGCAGCTCGACCTGGCCGCGCTGGCGGCCGATCCCGAGGTTCCACCCGACGAGCTGGAGGCGGCCGAGGACGCGTGGATGAGCGCGCACCGCCTGGCCGGGCGGGCCGGCGACGCCCTGGCGTGGGTGCGGGCACGCTGCGCCGACGGCGTGCCGCCGCACCTGGCGTTCGACGTGTACTACGCCTACCGCAGCATCGATCGACCGCTGGCGGCGCGGGCGGCCGATACCCAGGTGGCGCGGGTCGACCCCGAGGATCGGCTGGAGTGGCAGCTCATCGCCGCCGGCCTGCGCGCGCGGCTCGGTGACGGCGGCGCGCTCGAGGCGCTGGCGGTGACCATGCCCGACCAGGCCGGGGCGTGGGCCGAGCTGGCCGACGCCTACACCTCGGGCCGACGCTTCGCGCTGGCCGACGCCGCGGCCGAACGTGCGTTCGCGCTCGACCCGCGCCACAACGGTGCCTTCACCGCGTGGATCGAGGCGCTGACGCGACAGGGGCGCGTCGACGAGGCGATCGCCTGCGGCGAGGCCTTCGCGGCGGCGCGGCCGTGGGAGCACCAGGGCCCCGAGCGGCTCGGCATCCTGTACGCCAAGGTCGGTCGCGTCGATGACGCGCTGGCGCAGTCCGAGCGCGCGGTCGACGCCGCGCCGTACTGCCACGTGTCGCAGCAGAGCCGCGCGCTCGCGCTGCTGGCCGCCGGCGACCTGGCGGGTGCGCTGCAGTTCGCGCGCGCCGCCGCCGGCAACGAGCCGACCGCGCCCGACGATCCGCACGACGGCGACGACGACCTGCTGCTGGCGGCGCTGACCGGCGACGTCGCTGGCCTCGAGCGTGGCCTGGCCGAGCTCGAGCAGCGGATGCCCGGCGTGCTCCTGCCGTTCCGGTCCCGGCTGCGCGAGGTCGCCGCGGCGGGTGGCGTGGCCGGCGACCCTGCCTGAGCGTCGAGCGACCGGAGCCGACTGGCTCGGAGGCCTGTGTCGGGGCCCGTGTCTGGCTGGCCACGCGTGGCCCCGGGCGGCGCGAACGGCCTGCGCTTCCTGGCGGTTGGCGCGGGCCGGGTGCTGGCCCGACCCCTGCAACGTGAGAGGGCAGGAGGCACCATGTCGCACCCTGTCAGCCTGACTCCGCCGCGCCGCCGCTCCACGTCGATCTCCTTCGCCCTGGCCCCGCTGCTGGTCGGCGCGCTGGCCAGCCTGGCCTGCGGCGGCGGCGAGCCGGCCCCGGTCGACGCGCCCACCGCGGCCGAGCTGGCCGAGCTGGCCACGCACGCCGAGCTGGCCGCGCAGGCCGAGCTGGCCACCGCCGCATCGATCGATGACGCTGGCGCCGACACGGGTGACGTGGTCGTCGCCGACGAGGCCGCGGTCGACGACGGCTGGGCGCTCGACCAGCCGGCGTGGATCCGGCGGGTCATCGCCCACCGCGGGCGGCCGGCGCTGGTGCTCGACAACACGAGCGCGACTGGCGCGATCCACGTGCTCGAGCGCGGCGAGGTCCTGCGCCTCGAGCGCGAGCTGGCGGCCGACGATCCGGCCCGGGCCTGGATCGGGCGCGAGGTGACCGTGTACCTGCCGAGCGGCCAGGCCTGCGTCGACCGGGTGGCGCGGGTAGTCAACCTGGGCGAGCTGCTGGTCTCGGCCAACGATCCGGCAGGCCAGAGCCGTGGTGAGCTGTGGAGCCTGGTCGAGCAGTACGCAGGGGCGCGCTCGCTGGCGCTGCTGGCCAGCGCGCGCTGCCTCGGCGCCGAGCTCGGCTTCGACCCGACGGCGTCCGATGCCGCCGCCGCCCCACAGGCGGCCCCGCGGGCGCGGCCGATGCGGTCGGCGTCGCCGGCGCAGGTGGCGCTCATGGAGGCGGCGCTGCCCGGCCTCGCCACCTCGCGCGAGCACGCCGCCGCCTTCGTCGAGTACCGGCGCTACGACGAGCGGCCGCGCTGGGACCACGACGCGGCCCGCGCCTTCGACGTGTACGAGCTGGGCGACCGCACCCTGGTCAGCGCCCGGGTCCACATCGACGGCCACTGCGGTGACTGGGCGGCCGCGCAGTTCGTGCTGTGGCAGGTCGACGCTGGCGCGGGTGCGCCGACCTTGCGCCTCCTGCACGACAGCGCGGCGGCGATCGAGCCGGCCCTGTGGTTCGAAGGCCCAGGCGGCACGCTGCGCTTCGCCGAGACCCCGCCCGAGATGATGGCGTCGGACGACCAGGGCTGCGGCTGCTAGGAGTCCGACCCCGTATTCTGGGCGCCGCGACGGCCGGACTCGCTCAGGCCTCTTCGCGGCGGGGCACCGTCATCGCGCGCGTGGAGGGCGTGGAGGCCGTCGGTCCAGCAGCTCGGCCGGGTCGATCGGCCCGCCAGCGCGGAGCCAGCCCTCACGCGCGAGCCAGGTCTTCGGAGCGCTCAACGGGGAGCCCGCGGGAGGCGGCGACCCGTCGATGACCCAGACACCCGACTTCGTCGGGTGCCCTGACGACCAGCGGTCGGGCTCGAAGAAGCGCAGGCGCTGGCGCAGCTGGCCGCGATTCGCCTGCCAATCCCGGACGGAGTGACTCACGTGGTTGAACAGGACGTAGCGCAGGGTGTTGCGCATCTGCGTCGGTGAGGTGACCGGGCGGGCGTGGTAGCGGTCGGCGAAGACCCGGCCGCGCCGGGCGAAGGCCTTGTTCCAGCCGCGGGCCAGCCGGATCGCCAGGCCCTTCATGCCGCGCGACAGCGCGATGTCATCGTCGGCCTCGACGATGA
>JAGPCO010000206.1 GCA_018058095.1 Kofleriaceae bacterium | reverse complement strand
GGCTCGACCCGGCCAGCGCGACCTGCAGCCCGGCCCGGCCGGCGTCGTGATCGACCCAGCGCTGCAGCACGCTGGGCAGCTCGGGGGCCGACGCCACCAGGTAGGGCAGCTCGTCGAGGACGATCGGCCCGCGGTAGCGCCGGGCCGCGGCGTCGGCGGCCAGGCGGGTGAGCAGGCGCTCCCAGTCCGGGTAGGTGACGTCGGCGAAGCCAGGCAGCACCTCGGCCAGGGCGCGGGCGAAGTAGGCCCGCTGCGCCGCCGCGCCGGCCTGGTCGGCCACGGTGTACACGCCGCGCGCGCGCTGGCACCACTCGAGCAAGAGGCGGGTCTTGCCGATGCGGCGCCGGCCCCAGACCACGGCGAGGCCGCCGCCCTTGGCCAGCTCGGCCAGGGCCGCCAGCTCGCGGGTCCGGTTGAGGAACAACATTATGCAAAGAAGAATAATGTTGGGGCGAATAATATGCAAGGGCGCGGGCCGCCCGGTCGGCCACGTCGCCCGGTGGCGCGCGCGGGGCCGCGCGCGGCCAGGCCGGCGTATCGTCGGAGGTGATGAGCTTCGAGTACGCGATCCGGTTCGCGGTCGCGCCGGAGGTCACGGCGTCGGGCCTGGCCAAGCGCCTGGCGGCAGCGGCCCCGGATCCGGTCGGCGCGGCGTCGTACGACTACTACGTGGTGGCCGACGGCATCGTCTTCGTCGATCACGTGAAGTCCGACGCGGCCTCGGTCGCACTGCGGCGCCTCATCGACGAGGCGCTGCGCCACGCCGACCAGGTCACGATCGAGGAGCTCTGACCCTGATCGCGCGCGGCGCGGCGCGGCTCGCCCCGGCGGGTGTTACTCGGCCAGGGCGGCGCGGGCGGCGGCGAGGACGGTGTCGACGTCGTCGTCGCTGTGGGCGAGCGACACGAACATGGCCTCGTACTGCGACGGCGGCAGGAACACGCCGCGTGCGCGCAGGCCGCGGTAGAAGCGGCCGAAGCGCTCGGTGTCGGCGGTCTTGGCCGTCGCGTAGTCGGTGACCGGGGTGGCGGTGAAGAACAGGGTGAGCATGGAGCCGACCCGGTTCATCTGCGCCGGCACGCCGGCGGCGCGGGCGGCGGCGAGCAGGCCGTCGCCGAGGCGGGCGCCGAGGTGCTCGAGCTGCTCGTAGGTGCCGGGCCGGGCCAGGATCTCGATGGCCTTGATGCCGGCGGCCATGGCCAGCGGGTTGCCGCTGAGCGTGCCGGCCTGGTACACGCCGCCGAGCGGGGCGAGCGAGCGCATGACCTCGGCCCGACCGCCGAACGCCGCCGCCGGCAGGCCGCCGCCGACGATCTTGCCGATGGTGGTGAGGTCGGGCGTGACGCCGTACCGCAGCTGGGCGCCGCCGAAGGCGACGCGGAAGCCGGTCATGACCTCGTCGAGGATGAACAGCGCGCCGTGTTCGGTGCACAGCGCGCGCACGCCCTCGAGGTAGCCGGCGGCCGGTTCGACCAGGCCCATGTTGCCGGCGACCGGCTCGAGGATGACGGCGGCGATCTCGCCGCGGTTGGCGGCGAACGTGGCGGCCAGCGCGGCCAGGTCGTTGTACGGCACCACCAGGGTGTCGCGAGCGGCGCCGGCCGGCACGCCGGCCGAGCCGGGGATGCCGAGGGTGGCGGCGCCCGAGCCGGCCGCGACCAGGAGGCAGTCGGCGTGGCCGTGGTAGCCGCCGTCGGCCTTGACGATCTTGTCGCGCTTGGTGAAGCCGCGGGCCAGGCGCAGCGCGCTCATGGTCGCCTCGGTGCCCGACGACACCGCGCGCACCATCTCCATCGACGGCAGCGCGGCGCGCAGGGTCTCGGCGAAGCGGACCTCGACCTCGGTCGGCGCGCCGAACGTCGTGCCCGACGCCATCGTCTCGGCGATGACCTCCATGATCTCGCGGTGGGTGTGGCCGAGGATGAGCGGGCCCCAGCTGCCGATGAGGTCGATGAAGCGGTTGCCGTCGACGTCGGTGATGGTCGCGCCGTCGCCCGAGGCGACGAACAGCGGGTGGGTGCCGACCGAGCGGCAGGCGCGCACCGGCGAGTTGACGCCGCCGGGGATGAGCTGCTGGGCCCGCTCGTACAGCGCGGCCGAGGCCTTGGTGTCCATGGCCGGGGTGTAACACGCGCCCCGCGCTATATAGAGGTACGTCGCGTCGCGTCATCCCACCGGGTGGGTGCCGGTGCGGATCGTGGGTGGCCTGACCCAAGGGCCGGCCGGGCGCCGGGGTCCAACCACCATGCCGCGCAGGATGCTGGTCGTCATCGTCTTGGCCGTGACCGTGGTGGGCTCGGCCGCGCCCGTGGCGGCGACGCCGATCGCGCCGGTCGAGCCAGCGCCAGCCGGGCCCGGAGCGGTCGAGCCGCCGGGGTGCGGGTTGACCTACCACCCGCCCGTGCCGGAGGTGACGGCGGTGGTGACCGCGGTTGCACCACGCACGTTCGGCGAGCCCGGCGAGCCCGGCGAGCCCGCGGCGGGCGACCTGGCGCTGGTGTTGGCAAGCGCGGCCGGCCTGGCGGGCCTGGTGGGCGGGCTGCTGGTGGCCCGGCGGCGGCGGCGCTGGATGACGGACCTGGTGCCGTGATCAGCACCTGCGACAGCTGGGGCGACGCCCGATCCGGCGCGGGTAGGTGACGCTCAGCAGGATTGTCTCGGCCGATCGGTCCGGCCTTGCTACGCTGGGGCCATGAGGCGCGTCGCGATGGTCGCAGTGCTGCTGGTGGCAACCCTCGGCGTCGCGGCGTCGGCGCTGGCGTGCCCGCCGCGGTTTCTTCGCGACCGCGCCCCGCCCGAGCCCGCGCTGCTCGAGCCGCCGCCGCCGCCGGCCTGGCCCGGGCAGCTCGGGGCTGGCGTCATCTTCGGGTCGATGGTGCTGGCGGCCCGGCGCTGGCGCCGACGCGGCCCGGGCACCGCGGCGCTGTAGTCCGGACCGAGCCGAGCGCGAGCAGGCGCCCGGCGTGGGCCAGCGCTACGATCACGGGCGCCGTGCCGCCCGGCCCACGCCGGCGCTACAATCACCGGCGCCGTGCCGCCGCCGCCGCGCTTCGCCGAGCTGTTCGACACCGCCATGGCCGCGCGCGCCGAGGGCCGGCACGCCGACGCCGCCCGCCTGCTCGGCCTGTGCCGCGCCCTCGACGGGGTCGACGCGTCGTGGCGGGCGGTGACCGCGCTCCAGCTCGGCTTCCTGGCCGAGCGCCTGCCCGGCGGCGACGCCGAGGCCATCCGCTGGTTCGAGGAGGCGGTGGCGCTGGCCCCGACCACCGAGGTGTCGTCGCGCGCGTTGTGCGCGGCCCGCCTGCGCGCCGGCCAGGTCTCGGCCGCGCTGACCGAGGCCGAGCGCTTCTTCGCGGTCCGCCCCGGCGCCAGCGCCGACTACGCCCGCGTGCTGGCCGGGTTCGTCCCCGTCGCCAACCCGGCCGAGGCCGCCCGCCTGGCCGGCGTCCGCGCCCACGCCGCCGCCGCCGACGCCGGGTGAGGCGTCGGGCCGTCGGCCAGCGGCTCAGTCGCCGGTCGGCTCGTCGTCGGCGTCGTCGTCGGGCGCCTCGTCGTCGTCGCCCTCGTCCTCGTCGCCCTCCGCCTCGTCGCCCTCGGCCTCGTCGAGCTCGTGCGGCACGGTGTCGCCGTCGTCGGCCGCCTCGATCGGCGCGCCCTCGGCGATGCCCGACTCGTCGGCCGGCTCGGCCAGGCGCTCGATCGCCGCCACCTGCTCGCCGTCGTCGAGCCGCATGATGCGCACGCCCTGGGTCGAACGGCCCTGCAGCGGCACGTCCTTGACCCGGAGGCGGATGAGCTTGCCGCTGTCGGAGATGAGGATGAGGTGATCGTCGTCGGTCACCACCCGCACCGCCGCGACCTTGCCGTTGCGGGTCGAGGTCTTGATGGAGATGACGCCCTTGCCGCCGCGGTTCTTGGTCGGGAACGCCGCCAGCGCGGTGCGCTTGCCGTAGCCGCGCTCACACAAGGTCACGATGGCCGCGCTCGAGTCGCGCTCGAACGTACACATGCCGACCAGGCGGTCGCCATCCTTGAGGTTCATGCCGCGCACGCCGCGGGCGTCGCGCCCCATCGGCCGGACCTTGCCGTCCATGAAGCGCACGGCCAGGCCGCGGGCCGAGGTCAACAGCACGTCGTGGCGGTCGCTGGTCAGCGCCACCCCGACCAGGCGGTCGCCGTCGTCGATGGTGATGGCCTTGATGCCGGTGGCCCGGATCTTCTCGAAGTTGTCGAGGCTGGTCTTCTTGACCGTGCCCGACTCGGTCGCCATGAAGACGTAGGTGTCGTCGCGGAACTCCGACAGCGGCAGCATGGCGACGACCTGCTCGCCGTCCTGCAGCTCGAGCACGTTGACGACCGGCTTGCCCTTGGCGGTGCGCGCGCCCTCGGGCAGCTCGTACACCTTCTTGTGGTAGACGCGGCCCTTGTCGGTGAACAGCAGCAGGTGGTCGTGGGTCGAGGCCGCGAACATGTCGGCCACGAAGTCGCCGTCGGACGAGGTCGCCCCGGTCACGCCCTTGCCGCCGCGGCCCTGGGCCGAGTACTCGCGCGCCTTGGTCCGCTTGATGTAGCCCAGGCGGGTCCGGGTGACGACCATGTCCTCTTCGTCGATGAGCGCCTCGGTCAGGATCTCGCCCTCGGAGTCGACGATCTCGGTCCGCCGCTCGTCGCCGAACTCGTCGCGCAGGGCGCGCAGCTCGTCGACGATGGCCGCCATCAGCTTCTTGGGGTCGGCCAGCAGGCCCTCGAGGTAGTCGGTCTGCGCCCACAGCTCGCGGTACTCGGCCTCCAGCTTGTCGCGCTCGAGGCCGGTCAGGCGCCCGAGGCGCATCTCGAGGATGGCCTGGGCCTGGCGCTCGGTCAGGGTGATGAAGCCCTTGGCGCGGGCCGCCTCGACCTCGGCCGCCGGCCGCCCGGCCCGCTCGAGGAAGCCGTCCATGCCGCCCAGCCGCTCGTCCATCAAGCGGACCTTGGCCTGGTCGGTGTCCTTCGACGACCGGATGATCTCGATGACCCGGTCGATGTTCATGACCGCCAGGCCGAGGCCCTCGACGATCTCCCGGCGCGAGCGCGCCTCGCGCAGGTCGAACAGGGTGCGGCGGGTGACGATGTCGCGCCGGTGGTCGATGAACACCGTGAGCGCGCGGCGCAGGGTCAGCATGACCGGCCGGCCGTCGACGATGGCCAGCATGTTGACGCTGAACGTGGTCTGCAGCGCGGTGTGCTTGTACAGGTGCGCCAGCACGACCTGGTCGGCCGCGTCGCGCTTGAGCTCGAACACCACCCGGATGCCGGTGCGGTCGGACTCGTCGCGGATGTCGGCGATGCCGTCGAGGCGCTTGTCGCGCACCATGTCGGCGGTGGCCTCGATCCAGCGCGCCTTGTTCATCATGAACGGCAGCTCGGTGACGATGATGGCCTGCCGGTCCTTGCGGATCTCCTCGACGTGGGCCCGGCCGCGCATGACGATCGAGCCGCGCCCGGTCTTGTAGGCCGACAGGATGCCGACCCGGCCCTGGATGGTGCCGGCGGTCGGGAAGTCGGGCCCGGGCACCAGCTTGAACAGCTCCTCGTCGGGCAGCTTGGGGTTGTCGATCAGCGCCAGCACGCCGGTCAGGATCTCGCCCAGGTTGTGCGGCGGGATGCTGGTGGCCATGCCGACGGCGATGCCGGCCGCGCCGTTGACGAGGAGGTTGGGCGCCCGGGTCGGCATGACCGTGGGCTCGAGCTCCTTGTCGTCGTAGTTGGGCTGCCAGTCGACCGTCTCCTTGTCGAGATCGGCCATCAGCTCGGACGCCAGCTTGGCCATCCGGCATTCCGTGTAACGCATGGCCGCCGGCGGGTCGCCGTCGATGCTGCCGAAGTTGCCCTGGCCGTCGATGAGCGGGTAGCGCATCGAGAAGTCCTGCGCCATACGGACCAGCGCGTCGTACACCGACACGTCGCCGTGCGGGTGGTACTTGCCGATGACGTCACCGACGATACGGGCGCACTTGAGGTAGGGCCGGTTGTAGGTGTTCGACAGGCCCTTCTGCGCGAACAACACGCGGCGGTGGACCGGCTTGAGGCCGTCGCGCGCGTCGGGCAACGCGCGGGCGACGATGACGCTCATCGCGTAGTCCATGAAGGACGAGCGCATCTCCTGCTCGATGGAGATGGGCGTGATGTTGGGGTTGGCGGCGATCAGGTCGGTCATCGGAGAGCCCCCCATCGAAGGACAGCTAAGGACGGCTTCTATAGCCCGACAGGGGCCCGGCGAAAAGGCCGACGGACCCAAACTTGCGTAGCAATCTCATGCGGTTGGCACGGGATCGCGGCCCCCACGAGC
>JAGPCO010000205.1 GCA_018058095.1 Kofleriaceae bacterium | reverse complement strand
GGACGGGGAGGAGGGGGGCGTCAAACGGTGGCGTAGACGTTTACGTCGCCGTCGCCGTCAAGGGTCACGTCGACGTAGACGTCGACGAGCACGTCAAGGGTCAAGGTGGGAGGCTGGCGCGGCGAAGGGCGAGGGTGACGTAGAGGTCGACGAGCACGTCAAGGGTCAAGGTGGGAGGCTGGCGCGGCGAAGGGCGAGGTGGCGTAGGTCGACCACCGGCGCCTTGCCTGGCTCGACCGCAGCGGTCGACGAGCACGTCAAGGGTCAAGGTGGGAGGCTGGCGGGGCGAAGGGCGAGGTGGCGTAGACGGCGACGACCAGGTCAAGGGTCAACGTGGGAGGCTGGCGCGGGGCGAAGGGCGAGGGTAGAAGGAGGCGTGAGTTCGCGCTGGGTGCTGCTGCTGGTGGCGGTGCTGAGCGCGGCCGGATGTCGGGGCAAGCGGCCGCCGGCGCCGGCGGGGACGCGGATCGTGAGTTTGTCGCCGAGCGCGACGGAGGTGGTGGCGGCGCTGGGGGCGACGGCGCAGCTGGTCGGGGTGGACACGTACTCGAGCTTTCCGCCCGAGGTGGCGGGGCTGCCGCGGGTGGGGACGTACCTGGCGCCCGACGTCGAGGCCATCGCCCGGCTGCGGCCGAGCGTGGTGATCAGCGACGATGTGCATGCGAGCGCGGCGGCGGGGCTGCGGTCGCTGGGCATCCCGACGGTGCCGTGCCCGATGCACGCGTTGCCCGACGTGCGGGCCGGGTTGACCCGGGTCGGCGCGGCGATCGGGCGCGAGCGGCAGGCGGCGGCGGCGGTGGCGGCGATCGACGCGGCGCTCGACGCCAGCGCGGCACGGCGGACGGCGCGGCTGGCGGCCGGCGGGCGGCGGCCACGGGTGCTGCTGGTGATCGACCGCGCGGCCGGGTCGCTCGACAACCTGGTGGCGGCGGGGTCGGGCAGCTGGCTCGACGAGCTGGTGGCGGTGGTCGGCGGCGACAACGTGCTGGCCGGGGTGGGCGCGCGGTACCCGAAGATCGGGCGCGAGGAGGTGCTGCGGGCCCAGCCCGACCTGATCCTCGACGTGGCCTACGCGGCCGACCCGGCGACGGCGGCGGCGGAGTGGGGCGCGCTGGCCGTGCCGGCGACGGCGGCGAGCGCGGGCGGGCGCGGGGTGGTGGTGCGCAAGGACGCCTTCCTGCTCGGGCCGTCGCCGCGGGTGGCCGAGGCGCTGGCGGCGGTCGAGGTGGTGATCGAGGCGGCGTCGCTCGAGCGCCCCGCGCCGGGGCCGGCGCGGTAGGATGCGGCATGCGCGCGGGCTGGATCGTCGTCGCGCTCGTCTTCGCCAGCGCCAGCGCCAGCGCCGGCTGCGACACGCTGTTCGGGGTCGAGCCGCGAGTCGACGCGGCGGCCGGGGCCGACGCGGCGGCCGGGATCGACGCGGTGTGGCCCGACGGGCCGCCGGGCGACGTCGACGGGGATGGGGTGGCCAACGAGGACGACAACTGCCCGCCCGTGGCCAACGCCGACCAGAACGACGAGGACACCGACGGCGTGGGCGACCCGTGTGACCCGTGCCCGCACCGCATCAGCAACGGAGAGGACTTCGACACCGACGGGGTCGGCGACGCGTGTGACGCCGATACCTCGAGCATCGATCGCTGGGACCGGTTCGCCGGCTTCAGCTCGCTCACGCTGGCGCCGTGTTCGAACCTCCCGGCGGCGGTGGGCTGGACCTGCTACGGCGACGATGCCGGCGCGACCCAGCTGTCGGTGGAGGGTGGGGCGGTCGCGTTTCCGCTCACGAGCCCGGCCGTCCACCTGCAACTGCGGACGGAGATGCGCAGCACGTCGGTGGCCCGCCTGCTGACGCGGGTGACGGTGAGCGACGAGGATCTGGCCGCGGCGGCGCACGTGCGGCTCGGAGCGCACCTGTCGCTCGACGACGGGGCGGGGCCCGAAGGCTACGTGACGTGCTCGATCGAGCGGGGGCCCAATGGCTCCATCGTCCTGCGGGCGTCGGTGGCTCATGGCGGCCAGGTCGTGGCCACCAACCCGAACCTCACCGCCGGAACGCGCCTGGTGGGGAGCCACACGCTGGTGCTGGACCTGAGCCGGACCGGCATGCACTGCGAGCTCGATGACACGACGGTCGACCTGGTGTTCCCGGGCAGCATCGAGACGGTGCGGAGCCTGGTCGCGCCGGGGATGATCTGGATCCGCGCGGTCGAGGCGCAGGTGCACTACCTGGGGATCATCACGGGATGAGGGGCGCGGTGCGAGGCGCCATGCGCGTGGGCGGTGCCGCGGTCGCGCTGCTGGCGGCTGCCGGCTGCGACGCGCTGTTCGGGGTCGAGCCGGGCGCCGACGCGGCCGGGCGGGACGGGGCGGCGGTGGTCGACGCGGTGGTGGTGGACGCCGGCATCGACGCGATGGACGACGACCGCGACGGGGTCGACGACACGGTCGACAACTGCCCGGGCGAGCCCAACACCGACCAGCACGACGAGGACGCCGACCAGCGCGGCGACGCGTGTGACCTGTGCCCGCACGTCTACCTCGAGGCGCTCGATGCCGACGACGACGGCGACGGGGTGGGCAGCGTGTGTGACCCGGACGATGACATCCCGCACCGGTGGGAGGTGTTCACGCCGTTCACGCCGGCGTTCTTGCCCGTGTCGTGCTCGGGGTCGCCGGCAAACGAGGGGTGGGCCTGTTACGACGCAGCGGCAGGGACGCTCATGGCGGATGACGACGCGCTGCGCGTGGACGCGGGGCGCAACGTGCAGCTGCGCTGGGGTGGAGGGCCATCGACCAGCGCCCGGGTGATGGGGCTGTTCCGGGCGCCGGTGGTACCCACCACCACGTCGCACCTGCGGCTGGCACAGCACTTCTCGACCAACGGCGACCTCGTGCCCGAGGGCTACGTGATGTGCTCGGTCGACTGGGAGCCGACCGGCTACCAGGGCAAGCTCGAGGTGCACTTCTACTCCGGAGCGGCGACCTCGACGAGCCTGCCGACGCTGTCGGCCTGGACCGCGGTGGAGATGGTGCTCGACGTCGACGCGACCGGCGCACGGTGCTCGCTCGGCGGGAGCACCGCCCAGCTGACGGCGGCCTCCGGCATGATGGTGGGCCCAGCGATGGCCTGGGTACGCGGCGTGGAGGCCAGCCTGGCGTATTTCGGGGTGGTGGTCCGCCCGTGACGGCGTGGCGTGGGGCGGCGTGGCTGGTGCTGGTGCTGGCCGGGGCCGGGTGCGACCTGGTGTTCGGGGTGACGGCGCCGACGGGGGGCGACCGCGTCGACGCCGACCCGGGCCTGCCAGCCGTCGACGGCGACCCGGCGCACGACAGCGACGGCGATGGGGTCAACGACGCGATCGACAACTGCGTGGCGACGGTCAACCTGGCCCAGGCCGACGAGGACGAGGACGGCGCGGGGGATGCGTGTGACCTGTGCCCGCACCTGGAGGGGCCACACTCCGACGACGATGGTGACCTGGTCGGGCTGGGGTGTGACCCCAGCGGCGCGACCGAGCGCTGGGTGCTGTTCGAGGGCTTTGCGCCCGACGTCTTCTTCGCGCCGCTGACGTGTCAGGTCGGGTTGCCGGCGCCGACCGGGTGGAGCTGCACGTACAGCAACGGGGCGATGGCGCCGGGTGAGCTGTTCTCCAGCGGCGGCGCGCTGCGGGTCTTGCGGACGACGGCCGCCGGGGTGGCGGCGCTGGTGTCGGTGTGGTGGCGGGTGCCGATGGAGACCGAGGCGTCGACGGCGGTCCGGGTGGTGGGCGCGGTCGAGGCGGGCGAGGTCGGGACCAGCGTCGGCCCGGCCGTGATGCAGCTGGTGGCCCAGGTCCAGACCGACGCGGACCCGGAGCCCGAGGGGTTCTACCTGTGTGGGCTGGTGCAGCCGCTGAACGGTCCGTTGAGGCTCGAGCTCAGCGCCTACGAGTTTGGCAACATGACGCCGGTCCTGCTCGATACGCAGATGGGCCTGCTGGCGTCCGGGGTGTTCTCCGCGGACTCGCAGCTGGTGCTCGGCGCCGGCGCCAACGGGGCGAGCTGCACGATCAGCGGCAGCGCGGCGCTTGGCGTGGCGGGGATGCCGATCGAAGGCGTCATCGGCTACGGTCCGCACATCGGGGTACGGACGGCCGAGGCCGACGTGGCGGTGCGGTATCTCGGATTGATCACCGGCGGACCGTGACCGCGTTACGATGCGGCATGCGGGCATGGCAGGTGGTGGTGGTGGTCGCGGCCGCGAGCGGGTGCGACCTGGTGTTCGGGGTGACGCCGCCGACGGGCGGTGACGGCGCCGACGGGCCGGTGGGGGATGGGGGCGGCGGCACCGCGGCCGACGCGGCGGTCGACGGAGCGATGGTCGACGGCCCGACCGACGACCTCGACGGAGATGGGGTGCTCAACGCGGCCGACAACTGCCCGACGGTCGGCAACAGCGAGCAGTGGAACGAGGACGGCGACCTGACCGGCGACGCGTGCGACCTGTGCCCGCACCTGGCCGGGGACGAGGCCGACGGTGACCAGGATGGCGTGGGCAATCGGTGTGATCCGGCGACGACGGCGTCGGTGCCGAGCCACCGCTGGTCGCTGTTCGAGGGGTTTGGCGGCCCGTTCATGGTGGCGCCGTGTGACGGCCAGCCGCGCGCGGGGTGGTCGTGCTGGCGCGACCGCGGATCGGCGGTGCCGACGACCAGCGCGGGGACGTTGATGATGCCGTTCGATCCGATGGTGGGCGCGTCGACGCTCACGCTGCTGCACCCGATCATGCCGGCGACGATGCCGGTGCGGATGATCACGGAGCTCGACGTGGGCTCGTTCGACAACCTGGCGGCCGAGACGGCGGCGCGGGTGCTGGTGCAGGTGTCGACCGAGGCCGACCCGGCCGGGCAGGCCTACGTGCTGTGCGGGACGCGGCGCACCCGGCTCGGCGGGTTCGAGCTGCAGCTGGCGATGGCGGGCCGGGCCGGGCTGGTGGACCACGTCGAGGCGGCGGCGACCTCCGCGCTGCTCGGCCCGCAGGGGGTCACGCTCGAGGTCAGCCGCACCAGCGCGAGCTGCGCGTTCGCGTCGGCCGGCGGCGGCACGCTGAGCCTGATGATGTCGCTGCCGGGGCCGGGGCCGAACCAGGTGCGAGGGATCGGGCCGCACGCCGGCCTGTGGACGGTGGGGCTGGGGATGACGGTGCCGTACGTCGGGCTGATCTACCCGCGGTGACCGGCGGTAGGAACGAGCGGCCGGCGTGCGCCACCGTGGCGTTGGCGCGCTACCATGGGGCATGAGCACTGACGGTCTGCCGAGGAGGCCCTGCGCGCGTCGCGGCTCCTGGGTCACGGTCGGGGCCATGGCCATGGCGGCGGCGGCGGCGACCGCGAGCGGCTGCGACGCGCTGTTCGGTGTGACGCCGGGCGGGCGCGACGCCGGGGACGCTGACGCCTGGACGGGGGTGGCGGTCGACGCCGGCGTCGACGCCGTGCAGCCGGACGGGCCGCCCGAGGACCTCGATGCTGATGGCGTGGCCAACGCGGTGGACAACTGCCCGGGCCACGGCAACAGCGAGCAGTGGAACGAGGACGGGGACACCACCGGCGACGCCTGCGACGCCTGCCCGCACCAGTTCGACGACGGCGACGACTTCGACGATGACGGCGTCGGCACCGGGTGTGACCCGGATGACATGACGAGCGGGCACCGGTGGGCGCTGTTCGATGGCTTCGAGGGCGAACTCGGGCTCACCACGTGCGACGGCGCCCCCCTCGCCGGGTGGTGGTGCGCACTGAATGGCAGTGGCGGCGTGCCGACCAGCGCCGGCGGCACCATGACGCTGCCGTGGAGCGCCGGGGTGACCAGCATGAGCGTGCTGCACGCGATCCCGCGGTCGGCGTCGATCCGGTTGGTGGCCGCGATCGACGCCGGTGTGTATGACATGGCGGCGAGCCGGGTGACGCTTCGAGTCGTGGCCCAGCTGCAGACGTCGGCCGGCCCGTGGGTCGTCAACTGCGGCCTGCTGCGGGACAACAACGGAGCGGTGACGCTGCGGGTCGCGCACGGCGCGTCGGGCAGTGGCACCGTCACCGCCTCCGACATGGCCGTCGTCGTCGATCCGTTCGCGCCGCACACGATCACCCTCGACGTCAGCACGACCAGCGCGACCTGCGCCTTCGCGGGGGTCGGCGCGGTGACGATCGGCCTGCCGGCGAACGTGACGGAGATCGGGCCGGCGGTCGGGCTGGGGCCGGCCGGGGTGGAGCTGCGGGTGCCGTACTTCGGCGTCATCACTCGGACCTGACCGGCCCGGGGCGGGCGCGCAGGCCGGGCGCGAGCGAGGGATTGCGCTCGTCGCGTGTTAGTGTCACTGTTACACCAT
>JAGPCO010000204.1 GCA_018058095.1 Kofleriaceae bacterium | reverse complement strand
CTGCTAGACTGCGGGCATGAGCCTGGCCGCGGCGTTCCTCGCCGAGCTGTCGCGCCGGCCCGGGGCGCCCGGGCTGGCTCCGACGGCCTCGCTCGAGGCGGCGCTGGCCGACGTCCACACCCGCGCCGCCGCCGCCCACCCGGCGCTGGTGGTGCCGACCGACCTGTTCCTGGCCCGGCTGGCTGACGCGATCGCCGCGCTGCCCGGCGCGGGGGCCGATGATCCGGACGGCGCGGCCGGGGCCCAGGCCGGGGCCAGCGGCGACGAGGCGGCGGCCGCGCTGGTCGCGCTCGAGGCCGGCGACCTGTACCTGGCGGCAGGGGCGCTGGCCGGGCTGGGGCCGGCGCTGGCCGCGCTCGACCAGCGGCTCGAGGCGGCGCGCCCGGCGCTCGACGGGTTCCGGCTCGGCGCCGACTTCACCGGCGAGACCTTGCAGGAGCTGAGGCGGCGCCTCCTCGTCGGTGACGGCGGGCCCCCCAGCCTGGCCTCCTACGCCGGGCGCGGGCCGCTGGCGGGCTGGCTCAAGGTCGCGGCGTTGCGCCTGGCCATCAGCCAGCGGCGCAAGGACGACCGCATGGTGCCGCTGCCCGACGACGCGCTCGAGCTCCCGGCCGAGCTGGTCAGCGCGAGTGGGCTGATCCGGCGCGCCGACGCCGCCGTCCACGTGCGGGCCGCGCTGGGCGTGGCCATCGCCGCCCTGCCGGCGCGGGCCCGGGCCGTGCTGCGCATGTACTACCTCGACGGCGTCGAGCTGGAGGCGATCGGCGCGGTGTACGGGGTGCACGCCTCGACGGTGTCGCGCTGGCTGGCGCGCGCGCGCGACGAGGTGGCGGCGGCGACACGCAAGGCGCTGACTGCACAGCTCGGCCTCGATCGGGCCGCGGCCGACTCGCTGCTACGGTCGGCGCTGTCGGTCGAGCTGAGCCTGCCCGGGTTGCTCGCCGCCGGGTGAGGCCCGGCCGGATCGCGTGCGCGATCCGCCGGCGATGACGATTTCGTGCACGTGGCGCCGGGCCCGCGCGTCGAGGGTGCAGACGCGACCGCCGGCGTGGTGCCGGGGGGCGTCCACCCACCTCCGAGGTCGTCATGTCCGCCACGCTCGTGCCCAGTTCTTTGTCCCTCCCCCCGATCGCCCGGACCCTGGCCGCGGCGTTGACCCTGACGCTGGCCATCGCCGGCGGCGCGCTGGCCGGCTGCGGCGGCGACGACAGCGCTGGGCCCGGCCCTGACGGCGACCCCGTGCCCGGGGAGCAGCCCGAGGCGCGCTACAAGTGCTGCCTGAACGACGCCTCGTACAGCTGCCCCGACCTGGTCACCATGCACGCCTGCGCCGGCACCACGTTCGACCTGCCGGCCTGCCACGTCGGGTGTGGGCCGGACTCGGCGTGCCACGCCGCGTGTGACGAGACGTTCCGCAACCAGCCGCCGCCCGATCCGTCGCCGTGCGACCCGGTCGACGTCGCGGTCGACGAGTGGTGCGTGGCCCCACCGGCGCCGAGCGATTGCACCATCGACCTGGCATGCGACGAGCCGGGCGACTGCGTCGACGGCGACGGCATCCCGCTGCCTGGTTACTGGTGCAACCGGGAGGTCGGCCGCTGCTACGACCTGGGCGTGTCCTGCCTCGGCACCCGCTGCGGTGGCCCCGGCGACTGCCCGGATGCGACCGAGACCTGCGACCCCGACCGCGGCGTCTGCGTCGGCGCCTGAGCTCGGGGCCAGCGCGGTGGCACGCTCAGCGCGGGTCGTGCCGGACGAAGGTGAGCTTGACCGCCGTCTCGGCGGCGGCCAGCGGCGCGGCCAGCAGCTGGTGGACGCAGGTGGCGAGCGGTGAGGGGTCGCCGACGATGACGGTGCGCGGTGGGCCGTCCTCGGTCGACACGCGGAGGACGACGTGGGGGGTCGCGGGCGACGGGCTGGCGGCGAAGCAGGCGCGCACCGCGTCGAGCTGGGGCCGCACGGCGGCGCGCACGGCGCGCAGGTCGCGCCGCAGCCCTTCCGGCTCGAGCGCCGGCATCGGCACCAGGGCACGCGGCGCGCCGCGCCGGGTGGCGTCGTCGCTGGCGGTCGGGACCAGGCCGAGCCCGACCTCGCTGGCGACCGAGGCGTCGAGCGCGGCCAGCACGTCGACCAGCCGCTGCACGTCGGCGTCGCCGGCCAGCACGTCGACGGTCTGGTCGGTCACGCCGGCCTGGGCGCGCGCCGTGGTCAAGGCCTGGCGCAGCACCGCCGAGTCGACCGGCCCCGGCAGCCGCTGGCGCGTCCCTGGCACCACCTCGAGCTCGATCGCGTCGCGGCCGACCCGGAGCTCGACCCACGGTGTCCACGCAAACTCATCGGGCCACCACGCCTTCTTGCCGGCGTGCTTGATCCGCAGCCGCAGCGCGCGTGGTCCGTCGGGCGCGGCGACGGCGACGAGCCCGCCGGCGGTGGTGAGCAGGGCCTCGACCAGGGCGCGGGCCGGCGCGCGCGCCGCCGGCACCAGCAGGAACGGCTCGGTCGGGTTGGGATCGGCCGGCGCCGCCGTCAACACCACGGCCCGGGCCGGCGCGCCATCACGCACCGGCGCGAGGTCACCGGCGATCGGGATGGTCGACGGCGGCCGCTCGGCGTAGACCGGGCCGAGCACGATGTCCCCGTAGTCGACGTGGGTGTTCGCCATCCGCTCGTCGGCCTGCTCCGGGGTCAGGCCGCCGGCGATCAACCCGGCCCGCTCCGTCGCCGCCTCGCGCGCGCGCTCGCGGCCCTGAGCCTGGTCGTGCCGCTGCTTGTCCTCGTCGCGCGCCACGGCGACCACGCTGGCCAGCTCGGCCAGCGCCACACGCCGACCGGCCAGCCCACCGGTGGCCAGCGCCGCCCACCGCTCCGGGGTCGGCGCGACGACGATCGTGCCGTCGACGCCCAGCCACACCCCGTGCGCCGGCACCCACTCGTCGGCCCGCTCGAGCGACGCGCTGGCGGCGACCCTCGGCAGCTGCCCGGCCAGCGTGGGGGTACGCGCCACGCCGTCGCCCGTCCCGCCCGACCCGCCCGACTGCGCGCCATCGCGGCACCCCGCCGCGGTGATCATCACCAGCATCGTCCCCAGCGCGCCGGCGGCCGCGCCGCTCACGGCGCGATCACCGCGCCGACCACCGAGGCCGCGGCGTCGATCGCGCAGTTGCCGTAGCGGATCTCGAAGTAGCCGTTGCCGTTCCAGCTCGCGCCCCAGCTGTTGCGCACCAGCCAGGTCTGATCCCGGTGGTCGTAGCCGACGACCAGCGCGAAGTGGTCACCGCCGGCCGGGGTGCACATCTTCGTCGTCGGGTCCCAGCCGTACATGTAGACCACCGCGCGCGGCATGGGACCGTCGTGGACGATCGAGTCCTGCATGAAGCGGCGCACGGCGTCGGCGTCCTGCGAGGCGGTCGGCCCGAACTCGAAGCTGGTGATGCGCCAGCGCGCCGGGTCGGACCCGTCGGCACACTGCGCACGGCACACGTCGTCCCGCCCCAGCGTCGGCCGGCACGCCTCGGTCGGCACACCCAGGCTCAGGACGTAACCGTCGAGGGCCTGCTCGGGCGCGCCGCCGCCGCAGCCGACCGCGCCGGTCCAGCAGTCGATGAGGTCCTGCTCCGACAGGTCGACGTCGAGGTCGGGGTCACCCTGCTGGATGTTGTACCGGGCCTCCATCGCCGCGATCGCCGCATAGGCCCAGCACGACCCGCACTGCTGCTGGTGCCGCACCGGGGTCAACCAGTCACCCGGCGCTGGCGGGGCCGACGGCCGCAGCCGGTGGCTCCAGTCGAACGACTCCGGCAGCACGTGCAGCTCGCGCGGGGCCGACACGCCGACCCGACCGGTGGCGTCGGTCACCTCGACCCGGAGGACGTGGTCGCCGACGGGTAGCGGCGAGGTGTCGAGGAGCTCCCCCGCGCCGACGATGGTTCCGTCGTCGGTGAGCCAGGCGTACGTCAGCGGCGCGGCGCCGTCGTCGACCTCGCCCTGCATGACGAGGGCCTCCCCGACCACCCCGACCAGCCGGACCTCGGCGTCGACGATCCGGACCACGAGCGCCGGCTGCGCCGCGTCTACCCCGGCGCCACCGTCCCGCCCGCCAGGCGCCGCCTCACCACATGCCACGACGCCGACCAGGGCCAACCACGTCGCGGCGCGCCACATGCCGGTATCGTACGCCAGTACTCGCCAGCTCGGCTGGCGGCTCTGGCCGACCGGTCGCCGCCTACTGCCTGCCGCTCAGGCCGCGGCGCCGTGGCACTTCTTGTACTTCTTGTCGGAGCCGCACGGGCACTTGTCGTTGCGGCCGACCTTGACCTTGCCGGCCACGGTGCCCTGGGCCTGGCCCGGCCGGGTGCCGGCGAGCGCGGCGTCGAACGCCTCGACCACGACCTGGGTCGGGACGATGATGGCGGCGCAGGTCTCGGCGGTCATGGCCGCCTCGCGCACGTCCTCCTCGAGCAGCTCGCGCAGCTTGGCGAAGATGTGCGGCTGCCGGGTCATCAGCGTCGGCAGGGTCCGCTCGTACGGCGCCTTGTCGGCGAAGCTGGGGTCGGCCGCCAGCGCCTCGGTCACGATCTTCTCGGCCGCGTCGAGGTTGCCCTGGGTCAGGCGCGGCAGGGTGTCGTCGCCCAGGCGGTCGTACATCGACCACACCAGGGTGGCGTAGAACACCGCGGCCTCACCGACGGTGTCGCCGTGCTCGCCGCGCAGGCGGGCCGCGTACTGCAGCAGGAACGGCTGCTCGCGCTGCAGGCGGGCCGCCAGCTTGCCCATCGCCTTCTTGTCGCCCTTCTGATCGAGGCGGGTGAAGGCGTTGATGGTGCGGTCGACGGCATCAGGCGAGACGATCGGGGCAGACGACATGGCCGCGTAGTGTTCGCCGAGGCCGGCACACCCGTCAAGCGCCTGGGCCCGACCTCATCGGCCGCGCTCAGGCCGGGACGCAGGTCTCGTCGCCCACCGCCACCCCGTCGGACCGGACCTCGGCCGCGGCCCAGATGACCGCGCCGACGACGACGGCGACCTCGGCCTCCTCCGCTCGCGTCAGCACCACCGGCAGCGTGGCCAGCTGGTCGCGGATCCACAGATCGAGGCCTGGATCACACCGGCCGGCCTCGACCTGATCGCAGGCCCGGGCCAGCGCGGCGTGGCCCAGCCGCGGCAACGGCACGCCGTCGTGCCGGCCCATGCTGGTGATGAGGCGGCAGGTCAGCTCGAGGGCGGCGGCGAAGGCGTCGCCGTCGGCCGACCACAGCCGGCGCTCGAGCAGCCGGATCACCCCGGGCTGCCGGATCGCGAACCAGCTGACTTCCTCGGCGGGAGCGACGGCGGATGACGGCATCTGGTGATCGTAGGCAGGCCGGTTCGGGTGCCGCCAGTTTTCGGCGCCGGCGCCGGCTCGTGGTAGCCACGATGGATGGTCGCCGCCGCCGCTCCCGCCACCGCGCCGCCGCGCCGGGCCCGCGCCGCCTGGTTGCGGACGTGGTGGCGCGTGGTCGGCGGCGCCGGCCAGCGCGCCGCCGCCCCGGCCTGGCTCGGCGTCGGCCTGTTCGCCGCCATCGCCATGGGCGGCAACGGCCTGACCGCGACGGCCGCGACCGCGCTGATGCTGCAGGCGCCGGTCGTCGGCGCGTTCGTGCTCGGGCTGTGGACGCTGCTCATCGCCCCGGCCGGGTGGGCGCTGCGGCGGGCGCCCGGCCGGTCCTACCTGCGCGCGTTGCCGGCGCCGGCGCTGGCCGAGCCGGTCGGGCTCGTGCTGCTGGTCGTCGCCATGCAGGCGCCGTGGCTGCTGCTGTGGTGGCTCGGCGCCGGGCCGGCCTGGGCCGCGGCCGCGACCGCGCCACCGGCGCTGGTGACCGGGCTCGCCGCCGCCTGGCCCGACGGCCGGCGCCAGCCGGGCCCGCCGCGCTGGCGCGGCGAGGCGGCCGCGCTGGCCGGGGTGGCGCGGCGCTCGCTGACCCGCCTGCGCGCGGCCAGCGTGGTGCGGGCGCCGGCGCTGGCGGCGCTCGGTGGGCTCGGCGTCGGCGCGCTCGTCGGCAAGAACGCGCTGACCGGGCCCGACGCCGCCATCGTCGCCGCGGTCGGGCTGAGCCCGGCCCTGGTCGCGGCCTGGGTCGGCCCCGGCACCGCGCTGGCCGAGGGCGAGCGCCGGCTCGAGCCGTGGGCCCGGGCGCTCGGGCTGACGCCGGGCCCACGCCTGCGCGCGCTGGCCGGGGCCGCCGGGCTGGTCGCGCTGGTGCTGAGCGCCGCCGCCGGGCTCGGCCTGGCGCTGGGGATCGGCGCGACCCCACCCACCCTGCCCACCGCCGCGCTGGCCCCGGCGGCGCTGGCCGGCGTGGCCCGCGCCGGCATCGTCGCGCTGTGGGGCGTGGCCGCCGCGGGCCGGCTCGGCCGCG
>JAGPCO010000203.1 GCA_018058095.1 Kofleriaceae bacterium | reverse complement strand
TCGAACAGGTGGACCTCGTCGAGGTCGCCGATGAACGGGGTGGTGAAGGGCAGGCCGTCCTCGGCGTCAGCCCCGAGCACCAGCGGTCCGCTGTCGAAGGTGGTGACCCCGGCCGCCTCGGCGGCGACGGCGCCGTCGAGGAACAGGCGCTTGGTCGCGCCGTCCCAGGTCAGGGCGACGTGGACCCAGCGATCGACCGCGAGCGGGGCGGCGGTGAGGCACTCCTCGTCTCC
Organism: Kofleriaceae bacterium; assembly: GCA_018058095.1. GTDB lineage: Bacteria > Myxococcota_A > Polyangia > Haliangiales > Haliangiaceae > JABFXX01. The sequence continues at coordinate 6,291 of JAGPCO010000203.1, read as the reverse complement.
CACGCTGGCGTCGGGCCGGGTGCAGAACAGGGTGGCGGTGCGGCCGAGGACCAGCTCGAAGGCGGCGCCGATGCCGCTGGCGTGGGGCTTGGCCAGCACCGTCAAGATGTCGTTGGCGACGGGCTGACGGACGAAGGCGGCGACGGTGAAGGCGGTGGTGAGGGCCAGGCGCGGGTCCTCGACCTCGAGGTGTTCACCCCCGCCGGTGAAGGTGCGGGCGGCGCCGACCCGCCCCGCGGCCAGGCGAGCCGGGCAGCCGCCGGCGCAGACGGCGTCGAGGCCGTGGCCGGTGCCATCGACGACCGGGCCGTCCGGGTCGTCGAGCGGGTAGGCGGCGAGGGGCCCGGTCGGCATGGCGTCGGGGCCAGCGGCGTCGGCGCCGGTGGTGGCGTCGGGCCGGGCAGCGGCGGCATCGGGCCTGGCCGCGAAGTCGACCTGGCCACAGGCGGCGAGCACGAGCGCGAGCGCCGCGCCCACCGGTGCCCGCGCGGGTCGCATCGGCCCATGGTAGCAGCGCGGCGGCGGGGCCTGGTGGTTCAGCTGCCGCTGCCGAGGGCGCGGCGCCAGAACGCGACCCAGTCGCCGTCGGGGATGTGCTCGCCGTAGCGGTCGGCGGTGGTGGGGTCGGCCAGCTGGTACACCCACGCCGTCTCGACCCGGCCGTCGGCGCAGGTGACCTGGCGCAGCATGCGAACGAAGTCGGCGCCCTCGAAGGCGTCGAGCAGGGCCAGGGCGGCGGCCAGCTCGGTCAGCACACACAGCTCACCGACGACGACGCCGTCGCCGTCGACGAGGCCGGGGTAACCCATGGGGAAGGCGTAGATGCGGCCGGGCGTGGTGGCCGGCTCCCAGCGGTCGACGTGGGGCATGACCACCGCGCGGGCGGTCTGGCCCTGGCGCAGGGTGCCGTACACGAACAGGCGGTCGACGGTCGGGTTGGGCCGGGTCCGGCGGCTGCCGGTGGCGCCGGTGGCGCCGGTGCGGTCGGAGCGGCTCACTCCCAGGCGATGTCCATCTCGTCGTCGTCGCCGATGGCCTTCTCGAGCAGGGCCAGCAGCTCGGGGTCGCAGCCGTTGTCGGCCAGCAGCTCGAGGGTGGCCTTGTCGATGTAGTAGTCGCGGTCCTCGTCGTGCTCTTCCTCGAGTTGCTCGACGAGGAAGGCGAGCTGGTCCTTGGAGATCTCTCCGATCTCGGCTTCCTTGTCGAGACGCAGCAGTTTCGGCATGGGCGAAGTCTGCCGAGTGGGCGCGCCGCTGGTCAACCCGGGAACGCGCTCGACGTGGCGGCCTCGGGGCGGCGGCCGCACCGTCTGCGCGGCGGCGGAGATTGACATCGGCGCCGACCGTGCTTGGGCCGGCGTATCCTGGCTCGGTGCCGCCCGCGCTGGTGATCGACGCCCACGCCCACCTCGACGAGCGCATGCTCGACGTGCCGACGATGCTGGCGCAGATGGCGGCGCGGGCGGTCGACCGGGTGGTGCTCATCCCGTGTATGAACGACCCGCTGCCGGCGACGCCGGCCCGGCTGCTGGCGGTGGTGCGAGGCCTCCTGCGCTCGCCGCTGCACCCGCTGGCCGGGGCCATCCACCGCCGGACCATGACCGCCGACGGCAACCTGCGCCTGAGCGGCACGACGTACGCGATCTACCCGCGGCCCGACAACGCGGCGGTGGCCGCGGCCATCACCGCCCACCCCGACCGCTTCCTGGGCTGGATCTTCCTCAACCCGGGCGTCGGCGCGGCCGAGGCGATCGAGCAGCTCGAGCGCTGGCGCCAGGTGCCCGGCTTCGTCGGGGTCAAGCTGCACCCGCACTGGCACGACTGGGCGCTGGCCGACGCGCTGCCGCTGGCGCGCCGGTGTGAGGAGCTGGGCCTGCCGGTGCTGGTGCACCTGGGCTTTGGCGACCGCGGCGCGTGGCGGGTGCTGGCCGACGGCTGCCCGCGCCTGCGCCTGGTGTTCGCGCATGCCGGCATCCCGCACTTCCAGCGCATGTGGCCGGCGGTGCGGCGCGACCCGCGCCTGTGGCTCGACGTGTCGAGCCCGTACCTCGACGAGAAGCTGGTGCGGGCGGCGCTGGCGGCGGTCGGGCCCGACCACCTGCTGTACGGCACCGACGCGCCGTACGGGTTTCATGGCGCAGATGGCGGCTACGACTACGGCGCGGTGCGCGGCTGGGTCGAGCGGCTGCCGGCGCCAGCGTCGGCGATCGAGCAGGTGCTGGGCGGCAACGTGCTGCGGCTGCTGGGCGACCGCGCGTAGGGGACCGGGTCAGGGCCGGCCGTAGGCGATCATCCACGACGGTGCGTCGGGGTAGCCGAGCTGCCGCTGGTCAGAGCCGGCGGTGAGCACCAGCTCCGGCCGATGGTCACCGTCGAGATCCATCGTGCTCCACACGCCGTGATCGTCGTCGCCCAGGTGACCCAGGCGGTCGAACCCGGCGGTGGTGAAGACCAGCTCGGTCGGCAGGGTCCAGACCCGGCCGGGGTCGGTGAAGCCGCCCTCGGCGCCCGGGTACACCTCCCAGTACGGGTCCTCGGGGTGGCCGGGCTGGCCGGGGTCGCCTGCGAAGCGGGTGACGACCAGGTCGAGCCGACGATCGCCGTCGAGATCGACGGTGGCCCACTGCCCGTCCTGCGCCGCCGCGCCGCCGCCGCCAGGCTGGTGGAAGCCGTTCGTGCTGACGCCGTCGCCGCCCGGGGTGGTCCAGTCCTCGCCGTCGGCGGCGAAGCCGTCCCCGACGTTGCGGTACACGCGCCAGTGCGGCTGGTCGGGGTGACCGAGCTGACGGCCACCGCCGTCGCGGGTGAACACCAGCTCGGGCCGGGCGTCGCCGTCGAGGTCCATGGTCGACCAGGTCTCGCCCTGGGTCAGGAGCACGCCCGATGCCCCGGCCAGCGCCTCCTCGGGCACGGACCAGCGGGTGGCCGTGGCCGCGAAGCCGGTGCCGTCGTTGTGGTGCACCTGCCAGTGCGGATCGCCAGGGAAGCCGAACACGTCGCTGGTGGAGACCGCGCGCAGCACCACCAGCTCGGGCCGAGCATCCCCGTCGAGGTCGAGCATCGACCACGCCCCCAGGTAGTACGAGGTCGACTCCAGCGTCGGCGCGAAGAACCCGAGCTGGCCGATGTCGCTCGCCGGCGTCGACCACGGGATCCAGTCCGGGTCGAATCCCTGGCCGTTGTTGCGGTACACGCGCCAGTGCGGATCCGCCGGGAAGCCGAACTGCGGATCGCCGGTGATGTACTCCGACTCGGGGTTGAGCTCGACCAGGTCGAGCAGGCCGTCACCGTCGAGATCGGAGGTCATCCACGAGCCGTCGATGGAGCTGGTCTGGGCGACCCGGACCAGGCCCTCGGCCGCCTGCTCGGGCAGCCGCGGCGTCGGCCACTCGAGGGGGTCAGGCGCGAACCCGGTGTCGGTGCCGGGGTAGACACGCCAGTGCGGCGCCGGCCCCGGCAGGCCGAGCTGCGAGGCCGAGCCGGCGAGACGGGTCACGACGAGATCGGGCCGGCCGTCGCCGGTGAGATCCATCGTCGACCAGTTGCCGCGCGACAGCTCGGGATCGCCGTGGTCCGTCGTGAAGACGCCACGCGCCCCGACCTCGGCCTCGACCGGCGAGGTCCACGGCGCCCACTCCTCGAAGTGGGTCGCCGCGGTGGGGCCGGCACCGTCGTCGTCACCACCGCACCCGGTGACGAGGCCCAGGCCTGCCAGGGTGGCGACCGCGGCGGCGCGCGGCCAGAGGTGGACACGGTGGAGCTTCGTCGATCGGGTCATGTCGTCGTCGGCTGCACGGCCCAGGCCAACCCGCTGCCTGTCCTGGTGCGTCAGCGGCTGGCGGGTCGGGCACGCAGGGGCCCGCGACGCGTTGCAACCGGGCGTGACGTCGACGCGGATCGGCCTGGCCGGGTGCCGCGGTGCACCTGGGTGCACCTGCGCCGCTGCCGCCGCCGGCGCTACAACACGCTGGCGCGGCGCAGGTCGGTCACGTCGACCTGGCGATCGAGGAAGACGTAGTCGAGGCCGGGCGGCCCGAACTGCTTCCAGTGGGCGTACTCGGCCTCGCTGACCAGGACGGCCTGGGCCAGGGTGATGGCCGGCGGGCCGACGTCGAGCGGGAGGTGTAGCCGCCACGGCCGCGGCACCGCGAAGTACACGTGGGGCAGACGGCGCGACAGGTCGCCGGCGCCGAGCACGGCGACGAGGTCGCGCACCAGCGAGCCGGGCTCGGGGTAGAACTGCTGGTCGATCAGGTGGAACACGGTGTTGGCGACGATCTGGGCGCCGAGATCGTCGGCCTGGCCGTCGAGGTTGCTGGCCAGCGCGATCTCCAGGCGCGGCCGCTCGACCACCGGCCAGACGTGGTCACACAGGCCGAGCGAGACGTGGGTGGTGAGCTTGGCGTCGGGGCTGTTCTGGACCCGGCCGACGGCGATGGCGCGGGCCGGGTCCATGGCGTGCTTGAAGCTGCGGGTCGAGAAGGCGCCGAGCGCGCGCCGCAGCAGGTCGCCGGCGTGGGCCGACAGCTGCATCAGCGGCGCCAGCTGCGGCACGCCGAACGCCAGCTCGCGCCAGCTCGGCTGCAGCGCGAGGGCGCGGCCGAGGTAGTTCTTGGCGACGAGGGCGTGGCCGAGGTCGGCGTGGGCGATGGCCCCGCCCCACAGGGCGGTGGCGCTGGTCGGGCGCAGGCCGATGGCGCGGTCGAACGCCCGCGCCGCCTCGTTGGACCGCCCCTGCGACAGGAGGGCGTGGCCCAGGCCCTTCCAGGCCACCGGGTGCTGCGGGTAGACGGTGCACGCGCGCTCGAAGCAGACGGCCGCGGAGGCGAAGTCCTCGCGCACAAAGGCCTCGTTTCCCTGCACAGTTAGGGCTTCGGCCGCGGCGTACGACATGAACCTACCCAGGCACGCTACCAGGGCCGGGGCCGGCTGGGCAAAGGAAGTGGGCCGTCGGCGGGGCGGTGGCGGGGCAGCGGCCGGGCAGCGCTGCAGGAAGTGGTTGCGGGGGCCGCCAGGATCCATACGATGCGGCAGATGAACCCGGCACACGCTTCGAGGCTCGGCATGCTGGCGGCGACCCTGAGCGCGGCGGCGATGGCGCTGTCGGCCTGCAGCAGCGCGACCCCTAGCGACGGCGCCGACGCGCGCCGGGCCGCCGACGCCACGCCGATCAGCGACGCCGGCGGCGGTGAGGTCGACGCCCCGGTCGACGCGCCGCGCCTGCCCGACGCCATGGTGCAGCCGCCCGACGCCAGCGTCGATGCCCGGCCGCCCGACGCCAGCGTCGACGCCACGGTGGTGCCGCCCGACGCCAGCGTCGACGCCAGCACCTGCCCGACCAGCCCGTGTGACCTGCAGGCGCAGTGCGGCTGCCCGGGCGGGCAGGCGTGCGACATCGACTTCACCGACCTGGTCGGCAACGCGTGCCGCACGGTGACCACGCCCGGCGACGAGAACGACACGTGCGCCAGCCAGAGCGCGTGCGCGGCCGGCTGGGTCTGCGTCGGCGACGCCGCCGGCACCTCGTGCGAGGAGTACTGCGACGCCGACACCGACTGCGGCGCGCCGCGCGGCCGGTGTGTGGTGCAGCTGGTCGACGGCTCGGCCCAGCCCATCCCGGGCGCGGTGACCTGCTCGTCGGGGTGCGACCCGACCGGCGTGGTCACCGGCGGGGTGTGCCCGGCGGCGTGGAAGTGCAGCCTGGCTGGCGCCACGTTCCTCGGCTCGGCGGTCGACATCGTCGACTGCACCCCGGCCGGGGCCGGCACCGTCGGCGCTGGCTGCACCGGCGACAACCAGTGCGCGGCCGGCACGTTGTGTATCGACAACGACGGCGGCGGGCCCAACCCGACGGCGTGTAACCGCATCTGCCAGCTGCCCGGCGGCGGTCAGTGCGGCGTCGGCCAGGCCTGCGTCGGCTTCGCGCCGGCGTTCCTGGTCAACGGCTTCGAGTACGGCATCTGCCGGTAGGCTGCCAGGCGTCCGCCATCGTCATCGCGCGCGGGTGCGGCGCGGAGGGCGGCGGTCCAGCAACTCGGCCGGGTCGATCGGCCCGCCAGCGCGGAGCCAGCCCTCGCGCGCGAGCCAGGTGCCCGGAGCACTTAACGGGGCGCCGCCTGACGGTGGCGTCCCATCGATGACCCAGACACCCGACTTCGTCGGGAACCATCGTCCCGACGACCACCGGTCGGGCTCGAAGAAGCGCAGGCGCTGACGGAGCTGGCCGGGATTGGCTCGCCAATCCCGGATCGAATGACTCACGTGGTTGAACAGGACGTAGCGCAGGGTGTTG
>JAGPCO010000128.1 GCA_018058095.1 Kofleriaceae bacterium | reverse complement strand
TGGTCACCCTCGACGGCCAGGACCGCGAGCTGCTGGCGACCGACCTGGTCATCGCCGACCCGGAGCGGGCCATCGCCCTGGCCGGGGTCATGGGCGGGCAGAACAGCGAGGTCGGGCCCAGCACCCGGCGCATCCTGCTCGAGAGCGCCAGCTTCGATCCGCGGTCGATCCGCCGCACCGCGCGCAGGCTCGGCCTCCTGTCGGAGGCGTCGGCCCGGTTCGAGCGCGGCGTCGACCGCGAGCTGGCGGCGCTGGCGTCGGTGCGGGCGGCCTCGCTCATCGCCCGCCTCGGCGGCCCGGCCGCGCGGGTGGCCCGCGGCGCGGTCGACGCCTACCCGCGCCCGGCGGCGCGCGTGACGGTGCCGGTGCGCATGGCGCGTATTCGCTCGCTGACCGGCATCGACCTCGACCTGGCCCAGGCGTCGGCCGCGCTGACCCGGCTCGGCTTCGGCGTCGACCCCAGCGCCGACGGCGCGGTGCTGGCGGTCAGCCCGCCGAGCGCGCGCGGCGACGTCACCCGCGAGGTCGACGTCATCGAGGAGATCGTGCGTATCCACGGCTACGACCAGGTGCCGGCCACACTGCCGGCGCTGCGCGCCACGCCGCCGCGCCTGACCAGCCCGGTGCCCGACCGGGCCCGGCTGGTGCTCGCGGGCGCGGGGCTGGCCGAGGCCATCACCTTCGGCTTCACCTCGCACGAGCGCCTGGCCGCGCTGCGCCTGCCGGCCGGCGATCGCCGGTCCCGGCCCATCACCCTGTGCAACCCGATGAGCGGCGAGCAGGCCATCATGCGCACGTCGCTGCTGGCCAACCTGCTGGCCGCGGTCGCCCGCAACCGCAGCCATGGCCGGGCCGACGTCGCGCTGTTCGAGGTCGGGCCGGTGTTTCTGCGTCGCGGCGATGACCTGCGCGCCCTGGCCGACGAGCCGGTCCACGCCGCCGTGGTCCTGACCGGGCACCGCCGGCGCCACCTCGGCCCGGCCGCGCCGTCGGACTACTTCGACGCCAAGGGCCTGGTCGAACACCTCGTGGCCGACCTGACGGGGCGCGCCGCCAGCTTCGCCGCCCGCGCCGACCTGCCATCGCTGCACCCCGGCGTGGCCGCGGTGGTCTCGGTCGACGGGCGCGAGGTCGGCGTGGTGGGGGAGCTGCACCCCGACTGCCGCGCCGCCGCGGGTATCGACGCCCCGGTGTTCGTGGCCGAGCTCGACCTGGTCGCGCTGACCGGCCTGGGCCCGCTCGTGCTGCGGTCGATGACGCCCATCGCCCGCTTCCCCAGCTCGAGCCGCGACCTGTCGCTGCTGGTGGACGCGGCGGTGCCGGCGGCGCGGGTCGACGACCTGGTGCGGGCCGCGGCCGAGCCGCTGCTCGAGGGCTTCGCCATCGTCGAGGACTACCGCGACAGCAAGCTGCCGGCCGGGACCAAGAGCTGGCTGTGGACGTTCCGGTATCGCGCCGCCGATCGGACCCTCACCGACGTCGAAGTCGACGGCGCGCACGAGGCCCTGGTGGCTCGGCTGGCTCAGGAGATCCCCGCAACCAGGCGCTGAACCTGCTGGAATCAATATGCTTTTCGCCATTCGCCGCGGTCGGTGACAATTTGAAGGATTCCAACCCCTTGCCGCCGAGCCGCTGTGTTAAGGTCTTGATTCGTAGGGCAAACCTGGGGATTCCACCATGGCGCGCATGACCAAGGCCGACATCATCGAATCCGTCTACGAGAAGGTCGGTGGCTTCTCCAAGAAGGAAGCCGCCGACATCGTCGAGGCGGTATTCAAGACCATCAAGGACACGCTCGAGCGCGGCGAGAAGATCAAGATCTCCGGCTTCGGCAATTTCGTCGTGCGCGACAAGAAGGCGCGTATCGGGCGGAATCCGCAAACCGGCGAAGAGATTACGATCGCCGCCCGTCGTGTCCTCAACTTCAAGCCGAGTCAGGTGCTCAAGAACATCCTGAACGGCCAGCCCCCGATCTGACCTCCGTCCGGCGTCGACCGTGATCCACGCAGCGTGGATCGACCCGGTCGATCTCGCACACGCGGCTGGCGGTGGGGCTTGCAGGGCAGGGGGGAAATGCTGTACTCCCTGACTCCCTCCGAGGCGTAGCGCAGCCTGGTAGCGCACCAGACTGGGGGTCTGGGGGTCGCAGGTTCAAATCCTGTCGCCTCGACGGGCGGACGGCCTCCCCCAAAAAGGCCGTCCACTTTTCCAAGCCACCACACGAGTCATCGTGATGGCGGCGCTTTGTGCGGAGCCCTTTCGTGGCCGTCCGCGGGCGGACGGCCTGGCATAAAGGCCGTCCACGTTTCCAAGCCACCACACGAGTCATCGTGATGGCGGCGCTTTGTGCGGAGCCCTTTCGTGGCCGTCCGCGGGCGGACGGCCTGGCATAAAGGCCGTCCACGTTTCCAAGCCACCACACGAGCCATCGTGATGGCGGCGCTTTGGCCACCGTCGTGGCCGTCCGCGGGCGGACGGCCTGGCGAAAAAGGCCGTCCACGTTTCCAAGCCACCACACGAGCCATCGTGATGGCGGCGCTTTGGCCACCGTCCACCGTCGTGGCCGTCCGCGGGCGGACGGCCTGGCGAAAAAGGCCGTCCACGTTTCCAAGCCACCACACGAGTCATCGTGATGGCGGCGCTTTGTGCGGAGCCCTGTCGTGGCCGTCCGCGGGCGGACGGCCTGGCGGAAAAGGCCGTCCACGTTTCCAAGCCACCACACGAGCCATCGTGCTGGCGGCGCTTTGGCCATCGCTCGCGGCAGGGCAGGCGGCATGGTTTGCGCGGCCGCCGGCGGCCATCCTCGGCGCCCCGGCGCTAGAGTCCACCGGTGCGACCGCTGGTCCTGATCTCCAACGATGATGGCGTTCACTCGCCGCACCTGGTCGGCCTGGCCGACGCCCTGGCCGAGGTGGTCGACGTGCTGGTGGTCGCGCCCGAGCGGCAGCGCTCGGCCGCCTCCCACGCCATCACCCTGCACAAGCCGCTGCGCCTGACCGAGGTGGCGCCGCGCCGCTTCTCGCTGTCGGGCACGCCGGTCGACTGCGTCTACCTCGGCCTGCGCAAGCTAGCCGACCGCGCCCCGGCACTGGTGGTGAGCGGCATCAACGAGGGGTTCAACCTCGGCACCGACGTCTTCTACTCCGGCACCGTGGCCGCCGCCGTCGAGGGCGCGCTGCGCGGCAGCGTCGGCATCGCGCTGTCGCTGCAGCCAGGCGCCGACGCCGGCCCGGCCGTGCGCTTCGCGGTCGCGCTGTGCCAGGCCACGATCCGCCACGAGTTCCCGCCCGGACAGCTCCTCAACGTCAACGTGCCCACCGGCGCCGGCGACCGCTACGCCTGGACCCAGCTCGGTCGCCGCCGCTACGACGACGACGTGACCGAGCGCCTCGACCCGCGCGGGCGCCCGTACTACTGGATCGGCGGCGGGCCGAGCGGCCACGACGACCTGCCCGCGTCCGACTGCAACGCGGTCGCCGCCGGCATGATCAGCGTGACGCCGATGCACCTCGATCTCACCGCCCGCGCGGCCCGCGCGGTCGCCAGCGATCCGGTCGCCGCCCCGGCCTGGGTGGTGCCCGGCTTCCAGGCCGCGCCATGACCCGAGCACGTACACGCGGCCCTGGTAGACTGCCGGCCATGATCAGCGTCCACCCACGAGTGCGCCACGCCACCCTGCTGCTGGTCCTGGCGGCGACCGGGTGCAACGGCGGCGCCGGGGCCGGGCGGGGCGGCGGCGGTCCGGTCGGCTCCGGCGGCGGGGATCCGGCCAGCTGCGACGGCCTGCGCGAGCGGTTGACCGCGCAGTTCGCGGCCTACTGGAAGGCGCGCGATCCGGAACGGGCCGAGCTCGCGGTCGGCGATGACGTGACGATGGTCCTGGCCGAGTGCGCCCAGGCCCCGGCCCGGGTCACGGCGTGTGTGCGCGCCGCCGCCGACGCCGACGCCGTGATCACCACCTGCCTGACCCCGCTCGGCGAGGACGGCGAAGAGGGAGACCTGCTGCGATGAACCCCACCCGGAGCCTGCTCGCCTCGCTGCTCGCCCTCTCGATCCCGCTCGCCTGTGGCGGTCCTCGCCCGGCCCCGGTCGACGAGCCGATCGCTCCGCCACCACGCCCGGTCCCGACCGAGCTCGAGCGCCGCCAGGCCGCCGCCTGCGAGACCCTCGGGCCGCGCCTGACCGCGTGCTCCATCGAGGACGCCAAGGCCAACCTGCCGCCCGAGAAGGTGGCCGAGCTCGACCTCGAGCGGACCGCGCCGGTGCACAGCAAGAAGTTCATCGAGGACTGCAACGCCTCGCCGCTGTCGTCGCGCCAGGTCCGGGTGCTCGAGGTGTGCCAGCGGGAAGAGCAGGCGTGTGAGCCGCTGGTGGCCTGCCTCGACCACCTCGCGCCCGAGCCGCAGGGCGAGGCGCCCGCCGCCCCCTGACCTGCGCCCGTCGGGGCCCGCGCGGCGGCGCCGCCGGCCGATCCGGGCTACGCTGCGCGCCATGAAACGCCTCGCTGGTTCGCCTCGACCCCTCCTCGCGGTCCTCCTCGCCACCATCGTCGCAGGCGTCGCCGGCGTCGGCTGCGACAAGAAGAAGGACGCCCCCGCCACCGGCGGTGGCAGCGGCGGAGCTGGCTCAGGCTCGGCCGCCCCGGTCGCCCCCGTCGTCACCCGACCGTCGCAGGGCGCGCTGCCGAAGATGCCGGCGCTCGAGCTTGCGGACGACCCGCAGCGCCCGGCCAAGATCGCGCTGGGCCACGCCCTGTTCTTCGACACCCGCGTGTCGGTCGACGGATCGCGCAGCTGCTACTCGTGCCACCAGAACGAGCACGGCAACGGCGGCGGCGATCCCATCGCCATCGGTGCCGGCGACAAGAAGCTGACCCGGCACAGCCCGGTGATCTGGAACGTGGCCTACTTCCAGAACTCGTTCTACTGGGATGGCCGCTCGGCCACGCTCGAGGCCCAGGCTCAGGCGGCGTGGGCCGGCGGCAACATGGGCGTGGGCAAGGAGCCGGGCAAGCTCGAGGCCAAGGCGACCGAGCTGGGCAAGGTGCCCGAGTACGCGCCGATGTTCGCCGCCGCCTTCCCCGGCCAGGCCGCCAGCCCCGAGCTGGTCACCGCGGCCCTGGCCGAGTACGAGCGCACCCTGCTGTGCGCCGACACCGCGTACGACCGCTTCGCGACGGGCGACAAGGCCGCGCTCGACGAGGCGCAGCAGCGCGGCCTCGACGTGTTCCTCGGCAAGGGCCAGTGCGCGGTGTGCCACGCCCCGCCGTTCTTCTCGACCGCGATGGGCGTCGACGGCGGCGCCTACTTCAACGTCGGCATCGGCACCGGCAAGCCGGAGGCCGAGGTCGACGTCGGCCGCGCCAGCGTGACCAAGGCCGATGCGGACTGGGCCGCGTTCAAGCCGCCCAGCCTGCGCCACGTCAGCAAGAGCGCGCCGTACTTCCACGACGGCTCGGTCGCCACGCTCGAGGAGGCGGTCGCGCTCATGGCCAAGGGCGGCATCACCAACAAGGCGCGCACGCCGCTCCTGGCCGACCGCGGCCTGTCCAGCGCCGAGCTGGCCGACCTCGTCGCGTTCCTGCGCGGGCTGGACTGCGCCGGCACGCTGACGCCGCCCAAGAGTCCCTGAGCTGGTGGTGGCAGCGGCGGTCCGGCCGGCGTATCCTTGCCGGCGATGAGGACCACGCCCCGGGGCTCGCTCCTGGCCGCCACCCTGGTCGCAGGCGCCGGCCTGCTCGCCAGCGCCGGCGTCGGCCACGCCGACGACAAGGCCGAGGCCGACAAGCTGTTCAAGCAGGGTCGGGCGCTCATGACCGCGAAGGACTTCGCGGCGGCGTGCCCGGCGTTCGTGCAGAGCTTCGCGCTCGATCCTGCCATCGGGACGCAGCTCAACATCGCCCTCTGTTACGAGGAGGCCGGCCTGCTGGCCAAGGCGCACCAGGCGTACATCGACGCCGAGAAGCTGGCGCTCGACAAGGGCGACAGCCGCGCCGCCGCCGCCCGCAAGCGGGCTGCGTCGATCGAGCCCAAGGTGCCCAAGCTCACCGTGGTGATGAACGGCGACATCCCGGCCGGTGCCGTGGTGCTCATCGACGACCGCGAGCTGGCCAGCGACGAGCTCGGGCTGCCGCAGCTGGTCGACCCTGGGCAGCGCGTGGTGGTGCTGCGCATCGGTGGCGCCGAGGTCCAGCGCAAGACCGTGACCCTGGTCGAGAGCGGGCGCGACAGCGTGTCGCTGACCGCCGGCGGCAAGCGCAAGCCGCCGCCGCCGCCGCCCGATCCGGGGGGCGACGAGGACGACGATCCACCACCGCCGCCGTCCGATCCCGGCAAGGGGCGTCGCCTGATCGGCCTGGCCGTCGCCGGGGTCGGCGCCGCCGCCATGGCCGGCGGCATCGGCCTCGCCTTCAAGGCCCGCGGGGACTACCGCACCGCCTTCGATGGCCACTGCAACGACACCACGAAGGCGTGTGACGACGTCGGGTACCAGGGCACACGCGACGCCCGCAGCCAGGCCAACCTGGCCTCGATCATCGTCGGGGTCGGCGTCGCCGCGATCGGCGGCGGGGTGTTCCTGTACCTGACGGCGCCGCGCGGCGAGTCCGCGACGACGGCGCTGCGGCTGGAGCCGCGGATCGGCCCCGACGGCGTCGGCCTGGCGCTGTCCGGCCCGCTGTGATCGGCGGCTGAGGGTCCGCGCCTACTCGCGCTGGCCGAACAGGTCGTCTTCGCCGCCGGACTTGGTGGTCTTGCCGGTCTTGCCGGTCTTGCCCGTCTTGTCGGACTTGCCCGTCTTGTCGGACTTGCCCGTCTTGTCGGTCTTGTCGGACTTCGCAGTCTTGTCCGACGTTGCGGCCTTGTCGGCGGCGAGCTTGTCGGCGGCGAGCTTGTCGGCGGCGAGCTTGTCGGCGGCGGCCTTGTCCTCTGCTGCCTTGTCCTCTGCTGCCTTGTCCTCTGCTGCCTGTTCGGCGACGGCCTTGTCGGCGGCGGCCTTGTCCTCTGCTGCCTTGTCGGCGGCGAGCTTGTCCTCGGCGGCCTTGTCGCTGGGCAGCTTGTCCTCGGCGGCCTTGTCGCTGGGAAGCTCGTCCTCGGCGGCGGCCTTGTCGGAGCCCGCGGCCGATCCGGCAGCGGGGCCCTCGGAGCCGCCCTCCAGCGGCTGCGCCACGCCGGCGGCGCTGGCGGACGGATCCTTGCCGTCCCGCCCGACCAGCCAGTATCCACCGACGCCGATGAGCGTGGCGGCGATCCCGGCGATGACCAGCAGGCTACCGCCGCGCTTGGGCACCGACTGCACCGCGGTGTGCTGCGACGGCGGGTCGACCTGACCGGCGCTACCGCTGACGCTGGTCGGCGTCACCTTGAGCGCGCCCGACGACGACATCGGCGTGGCCTGGTACACGGCCTGCGCGGTCGGCACCCCGCTCGCCGACGGGTGCAAGCTCGGGCTCGACGCCTGCAGGCCGGGGTTCGACGGCGGCCCGCCGGGCTTCGACGGGTGCAGGCTCGGGTTCGACGGGTGCAGGCTCGGGTTCGACGGGTGCAGGCTCGGCGACGACCGCGGCACCGGCGTGGCGCCCGGCAGCTGGCCCGACGGGATCTGCGCCATCGACGGGCTGATCGCCAGCGTCGGCGCCAGGGCCTTGGCCGACACCCCGAGGATGCGGCTGCACCGCTCGGCGATCCCGCGCGCCATGTCGGGCGCGGTCGAGTACGGAGCGAGCGCCCAGGCCAGCTCGGCCGCGTTCTGGTAGCGGGCCTCGGGCGCCTTCTCGAGGCAGCGCAGGATGACCGCGCCCAGGCCGTCGGGCAGGGGCACCGCCAGCGGCGGCGTCGGGTCCATGCCGACCTTGAGGCACAGCTCCGAGTAGGAGTCGGAGTCGAACGGCCGGCTGCCGCTGACCATCTGGTACATGACCACGCCCATGGCCCACAGGTCGCTGCGCGGGTCGGCGCTGCGTGCCGAGCGCATCTGCTCGGGCGCCATGTACGACGGCGTGCCGATGACCGCCTGGGTCCGCGTCAGCTCCGACTCGACCCCCATCGGCGCGCTGGCGATGCCGAAGTCGAGGATCTTGAGCAGCGGCGAACCGTCCGGCCGGCGGGTGATGAAGAAGTTCGACGGCTTGACGTCGCGATGGATGATGCCGAGCTGGTGCGCCTCGGCCAGGCCCTCGCACGCCTGCAGCATCATGTCGACGGAGATCTGCGGATCCTGTCGGCCGTAGTGCTTGAGGATGGCGCCCAGGTCGGCGCCGTCGAGGAACTCCATGACCATGTACGGCGTGCCGTCGGCCAGCTTGCCGACGTCGATGACCCGACACACGTGCTCGCCGCGCAGCTTGACCGCGGCCTGGGCCTCGCGCAGGAAGCGCTGGACGATGGCCGGGTTGGCGACCATCTCGGGCAGCAGCACCTTGATCGCCACCGCCTGGTCGAGCTGGACGTGCTGGGCTCGAACGACCCGCCCCATGCCGCCTTCGGCGATGAGCGACTCGATGCGGTACTTGCCGAGCAGGACCGCTCCCACCGGAGGCGTCGACGACACGGACCGATCGTAGCGGAAGCGGCGACGTGGTGCCAGCCTGCGACGGCCGAGGCCGATCGGAGGCCGGTCAGCGCCGATCAGCCATCGCGCAAGGCCACGGTCTGACCAGCGCGGTCGGTCCCGGCGGTAGCGTGGTGGAGCGGGGCGCGCGCCGCATGTGCGACAAGGTGTTCCGCTGGCAACGCGCGCACTTGGTGTCGCGGCGTACGGGCCAGCAGCGCCGACACCCGCGCCTGCGACGCCACCAGCACCTCGTCGCTCACCGCGCCCGAGGCGTGGGCCGCCGCGATCCCCGCCGCCAGGTCGAGCGCCCGCTCGCTCCGGGTCCAGTAGTCGCACACCATGATCTGGTCGCACCCGGCGGCCAGGACCTGCCCGGCGAAGGCCGGGTCACCCAGGCGGCTGGCCATGGCCTTCATGCCGACGTCGTCGGTGGTGACCACGCCCTGGTAGCCGAGCTCCTCGCGCAGCAGGCCGGTCAGGATGCGGCGCGACATCGTCGCCGGCGTGCGCGGGTCGAGCTGGGGGAACAGGATGTGCGCGGTCATCACCATCGGCGCCCCGCCGACCAGGGCCCGGTACGGCGCCAGCTCCCGTCGGCGCAGGGTAGCGAGGTCGAGATCGAGCGACGGCAACGCCTCGTGCGAATCGACGCTGGTGTCGCCGTGGCCGGGGAAGTGCTTGAGGCAGGTCCACACCCCGGCCGCGTGCATCGCGGCGGAGAACCGTCGCGCCGCGTCGATCACCTCGTCGACCTCGGCCCCGAAGGCGCGCGGGCCGATCACCGGGTTGGCCGGGTTGGTGTCGAGGTCGACCACCGGCGCGAACGACAGGTTGACCCCGATCGACGCCAGCTCGACCGCCATGGCGTCGCCGACGTCGGCGGCCTGGGCCCGCCACTGCCGGGCGAAGCCGTACCGGGTCAGCGGCGGCGGCGGCCGGTGCACGGTGCCGCCCTCGTGATCGATCGCGACCAGGATGGACGGGCGATCGATCGCCACGCGCACCTCACCGAGCAGCGCGTCCAGCTCGTCGAGCCAGCCCTGGTAGGGCAGGTCGTGGCGAAAGTTGCCGCGGTACAGGATGACCCCGGCCGGCCGCAGCCGGGCCAGCAGGTCGCGGTCGCGCGGGCCGAGCCGGGGTTGCCCGGCCAGGCCGAGGAGGAAGTGCAGGCCGAGATCGTCGAGGGGACCGCCGCTCACACCGGAACGCTACCACGCAGGTGGTACGATCTCCGCTCGTCGATGCCCGCCCAGCGTCCGCCCGCGCGCCCGCGCCCCGCCAGCGCGCCTCCGCCGCCGCCTCGTGGTGACCGCCCGCCCGGAGTCGACGACGCCGAGCTGTTCCCGTCGCTGGCCAAGCTGGCCCACGGCGCCGAGCGCGGCCACATCCCGCTGCTGCGCCAGCACGAGCCCGGGGCCGAGGCCGCCGCCTGCCTGGCCATGGTGCTGGCCCATCACGGCGTGCGGGCCACGCTCGAGGAGATCCGCGAGTCGTGCGGCGTCGGCGCCGACCTGCAGGCGATGATCCGCGCGGCCGAGTGGCACGGCCTGCGCGCGCGTGGGCTGGCCGTCGACGTCGACCAGTTCCGCATGCTGCCGGCGGCGACCGTGCTGGTGTGGGAGTTCGACCACCTGGTGGTGTTCGAGAAGGTCAGCCGGCGCGGCATCCACCTGCTCGACCCGGCGCGTGGGCGCGTGGTGGTCAGCCTGGCCGAGGCGGCGGTGGCGTTCGGCGGCACCGCGGTGACCTTCGAGCCGGCCGAGCAGATCGACGTCGGCGCGACCGGCCTGGCCCGGGCCGGCCGCTACCTGCGCCACCTCGGCCGCCAGCGCCGGGTCCTGGGCCGCATCGTCGTGGTGTCGCTGCTGCTCCGGGTGTTCGCGCTGGTCCTGCCGGTGGTGACCGCCATGGTGGTGCAGGGCGCCGTCCCGCACGGGGACCAGTCGCTGCTGGTGGTGGTCGCGGTCGGCGCGGCCGGCCTGCTGGTGTTCCAGGCCGTGACCAACCTGGTCCGCGCCCACCTGATCCTGCAGCTGCGGACCCGACTCGACCAGGGCATCGCCGTCGGCTTCGTCCACCACATGTCGCGCCTGCCGCTGACCTTCTTCCACGCCAAGTCGGCCGGCGACCTGCTCATGCGCGTCAACTCCAACAGCACCGTGCGCGAGGTCCTGACCGCCAACACCCTGTCGACCCTGCTCGACGGCGTGCTGGTGCTCGGCTACGCCGGCCTCATCCTGTGGGCGTCACCGACGATGGCCGCGGTCGCCGCCGGGCTGGCGGTGATCCAGCTGTCGTTCTACGCGTTGACCCGGCGCCCGTTCCGCCAGCTCATGGTGCAGTCGCTCGAGGCGCAGTCGAAGTCGCAGTCGTACCTGGTCGAGCTGCTCGGCGGCATGGCCGCGCTCAAGGCGTGCGGCGCCGAGGGCCGCGCGGTCGAGAAGTGGTCGGGCCTGTACGTCGACGAGCTCGGCGTCGCCCTGGCGCGCGGCCGGCTGTCGGCGCTGGTCGACGGGCTGCTCGGGCTGCTCGGCGCGGCGGCGCCCCTGACGCTGCTGGTGATGGGCACGCTGCAGGTCGTCGGCGGCTCCATGAACCTGGGCCAGATGCTGGCGGTCAACGCGATGGCGGTCGGCTTCCTGACCCCGCTGTCGTCGATGGTGCAGAGCCTGCTCCAGCTGCAGACCCTGGGCGGGTACCTCGACCGCATCCAGGACGTGCTCAGCGCCGAGCCGGAGCAGGCCGCGGGCGCCAGCATCGCCCGCGCGCCGCGCCTGTCGGGCCGGATCACCCTGGCCGGCGTGTCGTTCCGGTACGGCGACAAGCGCCCGCTGGTGGTGCGCAACGTCTCGCTCGACATCCGGGCCGGCTCGTCGGTGGCCATCGTCGGCCGGTCTGGCTGTGGCAAGTCGACCCTGGCCAACCTCATCGTCGGCATGTACCGGCCGACCGAGGGCCGCATCCTGCACGACGGCCACGACCTGTCGCGCGTCGACCTGGCCAGCGTGCGGCGCCAGCTCGGCATCGTGTTCCAGAACCCCTACGTGTTCGCCAGCTCGGTCCGCAACAACATCGCCCTGGCCGAGCCGTCGGCCGGGCTCGACCGCGTCGTCGGCGCGGCGCGCCTGGCCGAGCTGCACGCCGACATCGAGGCCATGCCGATGCGGTACGAGAGCCTCATCAACGACGGTGGCTCGTCGCTGTCGGGCGGGCAGCGCCAGCGCATGGCGCTGGCCCGCGCGGTGCTGACCCGGCCGGCCGTGCTGGTGCTCGACGAGGCGACCTCGGCCCTCGACGCCACCACCGAGCGCAAGGTGACCCGCAACCTGGCCGAGCTGCGCTGCACCCGGATCATCCTGGCCCACCGCCTGTCGACCATCGTCGAGTGCGACCTCATCGTCGTCATGGAGGCCGGCGAGATCGTCGAGCAGGGCACCCACGACGAGCTGCTGGCCCGCGGCGGCGCCTACGCCCGCCTCATCGCCGCCCAGCTCAGCCCGAGCGGCCCCGCGTCGTGACGCCGCCGCCGCCGCGGTGATCCCAGCAGGAATCGAACCTGCGACCTGTGGTTTAGGAAACCACCGCTCTGTCCAACTGAGCTATGGGATCGCTCGCCTCGACCGTGCCAGAGCGGGCCGGGCGGGGCAAGCGCGGGGCGCCGGGGCCGGCCCAGTTTGGCGCCGGCCGGCGATGGCGCGGCCCGGGGGTGGGCAGTAGACTGCCGGCCATGTTGCGCTCGCTCGTGACCGCGTTCGTGCTGGTGGCCCCCCTGGCGGCCGTCGGCTGCTACGACCAGCCGCAGCCGGCGTGTACGTTCCGCTGCGCCGCGGCCGACCAGGCCTGCCCGAGCGGCTACCAGTGCGGCGGCGACGATCGCTGCCACCTGGTGATGAGCGGCGGCGGGCTGGCACAGTGCGAGGAGGCCGACGCGCCGGTCCAGATCGACGCCGCGGCCACGGCCGACGCCGCGATCGACGCCGCCACCGACGCCGCGGTCGACGCCGGCAACATGGCGCCGACGATCACCGGCCAGAACGCGGTGACGACGATGGAGGACACCGCCCGCACCATCGTCCTGGCCGACCTGACGGTCACCGATCCGGACTCGACGGTGTTCACCCTGGCGGTGATGGACGGGGCCAACTACACCCGCGTCGGCGCGACCATCACCCCGGCCAGCAACTTCACCGGCGCGCTGACCGTGCCGGTGACGGTCAGCGACGACGTCGGCGCCACGTCGGCGGTGTTCAACCTGATGGTCAGCGTCACCGCCGTCAACGACGCCCCGGTGATCACCGGCCAGAACGTGGTCACCGGCGCGGTGGCGACGGCGCGTACCATCGCCTTCGCCGACCTGCTGGTGACCGACCCCGACGACACGTACCCGACCGGCTTCACCCTCACGGTGATGGACGGCACCGGCTACGCGCGCACGGGCAACGCCATCACCCCCGACGCCGGCACGGCCGGCACCAACCTGACCGTCCCGGTCCAGGTCAACGACGGCAGCGCCAACTCGAACCTGTTCAACCTCACCGTCGCCGTCGCGCCCTAGCAGGCTGCTGAGAAACCCGTGCCGGCGGCTCCTGCCGCTCACGAAGATGGTCTGAGAGCTGCGTCAAAGGTGGCGACCACCTCCACGTCGCCGTCGCCGTCAAGGTCCACGACGACGACCACGTCGACGTCAACGCCAACTGGGAACACCCCCCTAGCTCGTCCGGACCGAGCAGCGCCGACGAAGGGTCGCCGAAGGCGGCCCCCGTCGAAATGGCGAATGCCATGCCCGATCGCTCGGGCGGCGCCGGCCGCAACCGCGACCGCACCCGGGTGTCCGGAGCCCGTGCGAACACGCCGCCTCGACCGGACCGGACCGGGCGCACCTCCTCGCGGTATCATCGCCGGCATGACCGAGCCGGGGGTGGAGCTGGGACTGTCGCCGACCCTGCCGGTCGAGCCAGGCGCCGGCGCGGCCCTGGCAGCTGGCCAGCGGGTCGGCGAGTACGTGGTCGATCGCCCGCTCGGCGCCGGGGCCATGGGCGGTGTCTACGCTGGTCACCACCCGGTCATCGGCAAGCGGGTGGCGATCAAGGTGTTGCACGCCCAGCTGGCGGCCTCGGCCGACGCCGGGCTGCGGCTGGTGCGGGAGGCGCAGGCGGTCAACCAGGTCGCCCACCCCGGCGTGGTCGACGTGTTCGCGTACGGGCGCCTCGACGACGGTCGGACCTACCTGGTCATGGATCTGGTCGACGGCGAGACGGTGCGGGCCCGCCTGCGCCGCGGCCCGCTGCCGCCGGCGGTCGCGGTCGAGGTGATCGACGCCATCGCCCGCGCCCTCGACGCCGCCCACGCTCGTGGCGTGGTCCACCGCGACCTCAAGCCCGACAACGTGATGGTCCACGACGGCCCGCCGCTCACGGTGAAGGTGCTCGACTTCGGCATCGCCAAGCTGCGCCCGCAGGCGGGCGCGCCGTCGACGGCCACGCTCACCGCGCAGGGCAGCTGGATGGGCACGCCGGCGTACATGGCGCCCGAGCAGTGGAGCGCCGATGGTGCCACCGCCGCGTCCGACCGCTACGCGCTCGGGGTGATGGCGTACGAGCTGCTGACGGGGCGTCCCCCGTTCCAGGCCGCCAACGTGCCGGCCCTGATGGAGGCCCACTTCCGGGCCGCGGTGCCGACCGCGTCGGGCCAGGGCAAGGTCTGGCCGGCCGCGGTCGACCGGGTCCTGGCCGCGGCGATGGCCAAGGACCCCGACCAGCGGCCGCCCACCGCCGGGGCGTTCGCCGACGACCTGCGCGCCGCGCTCGCTGGCTCCGAGGTCGGCGCCGACGCGGCCCGGCCCGGCCCACGCCGGCCGAGCCACGCGACCCGTGCGACCTCGGCGACGGTGCTGGCCGGCGGCGCCGTCGCCCTGGCCGCTGGTGGCCTGGCCGGGTACCTGGCCCTCGCTGGCCCTGGCCAGCGCACGACCGGAGCCGGTGGTGCCGGCGCCAGCGTCAGCCCGGGCGGCGAGGTCGAGGTGCTGTCGACCCCGCCCGGCGCGCTGGTGCACCGAGCGGGCGCCAGCCCCATGCTCACGCCGGCCCGCCTCCAGGTGGCCGCCGGGGCGCCGCTCGAGATCGAGGTGCGCAAGCCTGGCTACGCGCCGCTGCGGCGCCAGCTCGAGCGCGGGTCGGGCGTGGTCGAGGTGCGGCTGACGCCGATCGTGCAGTTCGAGGGTGTGTGGTCGCTGCCGTCGGGTGAGCTGCGCCGGTTTCGCCGAGACGGCGAGGTGGTGGTGGCCTACCGGCTGGGCGCCGCCGACGAGCCGGGCACGTTCTACCGCCGGTTCGAGTTCGTCGACCAGGGTGGCACCGCCGCGGTGTGGACCGCCGAGGAGAACTTCGTCGACGCCCGGGCCCCGGCCGAGCCGACCTGCAACGTCCCGCTCCGGGCCGAGTACGTGTACGACCCCGGCGGCGACGAGCTCGAGCTGCGGCGCGAGCGGGTCCAGCTCGAGCTGGTCGGCGGCAAGTGCGTGCCGATGGCCCATGCCTGGGCCGAGCCCGAGCGGTTGATCCGGGTCGTCGGTGATGGTGGTGCCTGGGCCGAGTCGCGCGCCGGCGGAGCGGCGCCGGTGGCCAACGCGCCGCCGGCCCCCGCCGATCCGGCGTCGGTGCCGACCGTGGCGACGACGTCGTCGTCACCGACCCCGGGCAACGGGAAGAAGCGCCTGGCCAGCAGCCCCGCCAAGACGAACCAGGACGCCAAGGAGCCGCCGCCCACCAAGCCGACGCTGGAGTCGAAGGTGACGCCCGGCGAGGTCCAGACCAAGGGGGTGCGTGTGGCCCCGCAGCAGCCGTCCACGCCGCCGCCCCCCCAGCAGGCCACGCCGCCGGCTCAACAGGCCGCGCCGCCGGCTCAGCAGGCCGCGCCGCCGGCCCAGCAAAAGACGGCGCCGCCAGTCGAGCAGAAGACGAAGACGGCGCCGACGAAGGGCGCGTCCGCGGCCCCGATCAAGCAGGTCCAGGCGGACTGACACGCCGGCCAGCTGTTGCGCCGACCGGGTCGGGGCCCGTACGATCGACCGGTGGGGTCCTCGCAGGAGCGTGTGGCGTTGTTGCGGACCATGCAGCGCAAGCTCGCGGTCGACCCACGCGCCGGGCTGGGGGTCGCCGCCGGCGCCGACGCCAGCGAGCTGCGCGCCGCGTTCCTGCAGCTGACCAAGGAGTTCCACCCGGCCAAGTTCGCGCGCGAATCCCCCGACGTGGTGCGCCTGTCCAACGAGGTGTTCCTGTCCCTGCGGGAGGCCTACGACCAGCTGGCCGCGGCGGCGAAGGCGACACCCCGCGCGGCCCCGGCCGCCCGCGGCAGCGCGCCACCGCCGACCGCGCCGGCCTCGCGCCCTCCGCAACCGTCCGCGCCCCCCGCGGCCGCGGCCACCGCGCCGGCCTCGCGGCCCCCGCAACCGTCACCGGCCCCGACCAGCCGCCCAGCCGGGGCCAACCCCGCCGCCACCGCCACACCACCTCGCGGCGTGCCCATCACCCCGGCGGCGGCCACCTTGCGCAGCGACCCGGGCCGGTCGGCGCCCGTGGCGACCGGGAGCGGGGCAGGGCCACGGCCCCAGGCGCCCGCGCCGGTCTCGAGCACCCCGACGCCCAATCCGGCGGCTGCCAAGCCCGCGGCCACTGCGACTGCCGCCGCCACGGCCGCGGCCACCGCGCCGAAGCGGCCGCTGGTCAGCTTCGGCGGCGCTCCGGCCACCCGTCCGGCCGCGGCCGCCACCGTCGCCCAGGATGGTGCTGCGCGCCCACCGACGGCCGCCGCCCCCGTGGCTGCCCCGGCAGCGACGCGAGCCGCGCCCGCTCCCACCGCCAGCAGCGAGGAGGCCGAGTTCGCGCAGGCGGTCGGCTTGCTCAACCAGCGGCGCTGGAAGGCCGCCAAGGCCGCCTTCCTGGCCCTGGCCTCACGCGTGCCGAACGAGCGCCGCTATCGCGCGTACCTGGCGCTGGCGCGGGGCCTCGAGGCCCAGGACGACAACCGCCACGACGAGGCGCGGGCCGAGCTCGGCAGGGCGCTCACCTTCGATCCCGAGCTGGCGGCGGCCCGGCGTGCGCTCGACGTGCTCGAGGCCGCCAGCGCCGGCGGCGACAGCAGCCTGCTCGATCGCCTGCGGCGAAAGTAGCGCGGGCGGCGCCCGCCGCCCGCACCGGCGCGGTCGCCTGTGCGAGCATGGACCGGCGATGGGCCGCATCATCGGGATCGATCTGGGCACGACCAACTCGTGTGTCGCCGTCCTCGAGGGCGGCGAGCCGACCGTCATCCACAACCAGGAGGGCGGGCGCACCACGCCGTCGATGGTGTCGTGGAACAACGAGGGCGACATCGTCGTCGGCGCGGCCTCGAAGCGGCAGATGGTGACCAACCCGCAGCGCACCGTGTTCGGCATCAAGCGCCTCATCGGCGCCAAGGCCAACGACCCCGACGTGCAGCGCCTGCGCCCGACCTTGCCGTACGCGATCGTCCCGGCCAAGAACGGCGACGCCTGGGTCCAGATCGCCGACCAGGCGCTGTCGCCGCAGGAGATCTCGGCCCACATCCTGGCCAAGATCCGCCAGGTCGCCGAGGACTACCTGGGCGAGTCGGTCACCGAGGTGGTGGTCACCGTCCCGGCGTACTTCGACGACGTCCAGCGCCAGGCCACCAAGGACGCCGGCGCCATCGCCGGGCTGACCGTGCGCGCCATCCTCAACGAGCCGACCGCGGCGGCGCTGGCGTACGGCCTGCAGCACCAGCAGAACCAGCGGCTGGCGGTGTTCGACCTCGGCGGCGGCACCTTCGACATCTCGATCCTGGCCATCGAGAACGGCGTGTTCGAGGTGCTGGCCACCAGCGGCGACACCCACCTCGGCGGCGACGACTTCGACCGCACCATCATAGATCTGCTGGCGGCCGACTTCCGCAAGGAGCACGGCCTCGACCTGACCGCCGACGCGGTCGCGCTGCAGCGCCTCAAGGAGGCGTCCGAGCGGGCCAAGATCGAGCTGTCGACGACGATGACCACCGACATCAACCTGCCGTTCATCGCCGCCGGGGCGGGCGGGCCGCTGCACCTCACGCGCGAGCTGAGCCGGGGTGAGCTGGAGCGGGCCTGCCTGGCGCTGCTCGATCGGCTGGACGAGCCGTGTCGGACCGCGCTGTCGCTGGCGCACTGTGGGCCGGCCGACATCGACCAGGTCCTGCTGGTCGGCGGCATGACCCGGATGCCGGCGGTGCAGGAGCGGGCGGTGCGGATCTTCGGCAAGCCGCCGTCGAAGAACGTCAACCCCGACGAGATCGTGGCCATGGGCGCCGCGGTCCACTCCGGCATCCTCGGTGGCGAGCTGCAGGAGGTCGTGCTGCTCGACGTGACCCCGCACTCGCTCGGGGTCCGGGTCGCCGGCGACCGCATGTCGGTGGTGCTGCCGGCCAATACCAGCATCCCGACGCGGTCGAAGAAGATCTTCGCGACCACCGAGGACCACCAGACCTACGTGACCATCGAGGTCTACCAGGGCGACGACGAGTCGATCCGGGGCAACCGGCGCCTGGGCAAGTTCACCCTGAGCGACCTGCGGCCGGCGCCGCGTGGGCAGAGCCGGGTCGAGGTCGCGTTCACCATGGACGCCGACGGCATCCTCGAGGTGTCGGCGACCGAGCTTGGCACCGGCCGGGCCGCCACCGTGACCATCGAGCCGTCGGGTGGCCTGAGCGCGGCCGAGATCAGCCGCCTGGGTCACAAGGTCGCGCGCAGCGCCTGAACCGGACCTCGACCGGAGCGCCGGAGCGCCGGAGCGCGCGGCCAGCCGCGCGCGCGCCGAGCTGCACGGACACTCAGGCACGCCGCGGCCGTGGCCGCGAGCCGGCCAGGGAACACCTCCCTGATGGCCCACCGGAGGCAGATTGATTACGTCGCATAATCTATCTTATGTAAACTTTATGTGTCGCCAACTCGCTGGAACCATGGGCCGTGGCTGATCCATCCTCGGCCCATGCCGCCACGTGATCGCCGCCCGCCCGAAGCCGTTGCTGCCTACTTCGTGCTCGCTGCGTTGATCCACGCGGTGGCGGTCGCGACCCGGTTCGACTGGCTGGCCGCCAAGCTGCCGGCCGGCGCCGATGCGGCGCTGATGGTCACCCAGTTCCCGCTGCTGATGCTGTCGGGTTACTTCGAGGGCGGCATCGACTACGGCCCGTCCAACCCCGGCTTCGCCCGCTGGATGCAGATCCGGTCCAAGCCGGTCAAGGTCGCCTTCACCTTCGGCTTCATCTACATCGCCACGGTCATGCTCCAGACCTGGGACATCAGCCTGGGCCCGGCCGACCCGACCCCGCCGGCCGAGTGGCCGCTGCAGAAGCGCGCCATGTGGTTTGCGGTCTTCACGGGCGGCATGTTCTTCCCGTTCTTCCTGCTCGCCGCCTCGAGCCTGATCCCCGGCCTGCGGATCATCACCACGCCGCTGCGCGCGTTGCCTCCGGTGGTCGGCGCGGCGCTGGCGCTGGTGCTGGGCCTGGCGATCGGGCTCGGGGTGCTGTCGGCCGTCACCTCCAGCGAGATCGGCGCCTTCATCGAACGCCTCCGCCAGGTCGCAGCCGCGCACCCGGTGGTGTTCACCAGCGTCGGCATCGGCGCCACCGTGCTGCCCGCGTCGATCGGCATGATCCTGAGCCGGCTCCGCCGCTGACCCGGCCCGGGCCGTGGTCGCGGGCGCCAGCGACCTGGCGGCCGGCGCCAGGCTGCGTGGACGTCGTCCCGATCCGGCGCGAACGCCACGCGCGCACGCCACCACCGACGGGCCACGGCCAGGCGTCGGCGCGGCCCAAGCGGGTGGACTCGACCGGCTGGGGTGGTAGCCAGGGGGACTGCCGACCCCCGGCAGCGGCTGCCGATCAGGCCATGGGCAACCGGACTAGCCCTGGTGATCCCTCGCCAAGTGGTCAAAACCACGCGCGGCGAGGTTGGTACCAGGGTTGCTAACTCCTCGGAGCGAACGCCAGGAGGAACTCCCATGACCCCCCCCGCCCTCGCCCTTGCCGAACTCGAAGCACCCCAGACCAGCAGCGAGGTCTCGACGACGCTCTCGGTCGGCGCCGGGGTCGCCTTCGAGATCTTCGCAGACGTCGTGCAGACGCCGCGCTGGCTGCCGGTGGTGCAGTCGGCCCGGGTGCTCGAGCGCGGCGTCGATGGCCGCGCCACCGTGGTGTCGTTCCTGGGGCGCCTCGAGCGCGGCAGCATCGGCTACACGCTCCACTATCACTACGACCCGCAGAACCTGACCGTGTCGTGGCGAACCGCCGAGGACTCGAGCGTCGTGCTCGAGGGCGAGGTTCGCTTCCTGCCGCTGTCGGCCCGGGCCTGCCTCATGGTCTATCGCTTGACGATGGAGCTGCCGATGACCGGTGGCTGGTCCGACCCCGCCTACGAGGGCCATCCGGCATCGGCGGCGGTGGCCGACTTCCGCGAGCACCTCAAGCGGCTGGGCTAGCCCCCAACCGCGAAGCGAGGACTGGGCCGCGGATCTAGGCCCACCTCGGGTGACACCCGGCGCCGATGTCGGATGGTCCGCCGGGATCGATCCGCCGCCAAATTCGTTTCCGTCGCCGATCGGCACGCGTAGAATGGTCGTCCGTGCCGACGCCACCTGTCGTGATGCTCGATCTGGATCTCGGCCCGGCGCCGACCGGCGCAGCGCCCCAGGCGCCCCCCACCGCGCCGCCACGCATGGCGACCGGGACCGGCGAGGTGTTCCTCGACAGCGACCTCGAGGACGGCGCCGAGCTGGCCCGGCTCGAGACCCAGTTCGCCGCCTGCCTGGCCGGGCTGCGCATGCACTACCAGCCCATCGTCGATGCCCGGACCCGGCGCCTGATCGCCTACGAGTCCCTGCTGCGTTCGACCGATCGCGGGTTGCCGCACCCGGGCGCGATCCTCGACGCGGCCGAGCGGCTCGAGCGCACCAGCAAGCTCGGCCGCGCCATCCGTAACCAGGTCGCCGGCCTGTTCGCCACCGCGCCGGTCGAGCGTGGGCTGGTCTTCGTCAACCTGCACATCAACGACCTGTTCGATCCGCACCTGTCGTCGCCGTTCTCGCCGCTGACCAAGCTGGCCCGCCGCGTCGTCCTCGAGATCACCGAGCGCAGCTCGCTGTCGGGCGTGGCCGACCTGCGCTACCGCCTGGCCGAGCTGCGCGAGCTCGGCTTCCGCATCGCCATCGACGACCTCGGCGGCGGTCACGAGCGCATGAGCGCCCTGACCCCGCTCGACACCGACTACGTCAAGCTCGACATGTCGCTGGTGCGCGACGTCGACTCGCACCCGGTCAAGCAGGCGCTGGTCCGCTCGATCATGCAGCTGTGCCGCCCGCGCCAGACCGTGGTCATCGGCGAGGGCGTCGAGACGGCGGCCGAGGCCGCGACCCTGTGTGACCTCGGCGTCGATCTGCTGCAGGGCTACCTCATCGCCCGCCCCGGCCTCCCGTTCGTCGACCCCTGACGGCGGACGGCGGCCCCGGCGCTGCCGTGACCGGGCCGGCCGTGGCGTGGCCACCACCCGGCCGAGGTGATCGCCTCGGCCAGGCGGCCGACCGCCGGGCGCACCGGCGCCGCCCGTCGTGGTACATCCGTCGCTGATGGACAAGCTGCTAGCTGGCCAAGCCGCGCTCCCGGCGGCCCTGATGGGCGCCTTCATCGTGGTCGGCTACCTGGCGACCGTGCTCGACCGCCGGCGCGAGACCAGCCCGAGCCGGGACGACACCCAGGTCGGCATCAAGCTGGTCCTGTTCGGGTTCGTCATCGTCGGCTTCCTGGTCCTCACCGGCGGCCTCGAGCAGCTGTTCGCGTTCATCCTCGGCGGGTTCAAGCCGACCATGACCCTCAAGCTCGGCCTGGCCGGCCTGCTCACCGGTGGCGTGGTGGCGGCGGCCGCGGCCTTCGTCGCCCTGCCGCGCACCAACAACAAGGCGATGCCGCAGATCGAGCGCTACGCGTTCGGCACCGTCGCCGCGGTGGCCGGGCTCGGCGCGACCATGGCGCTGCACGCCGTGCTGACGGGGGTGTTCACCAGCGCGCCGTGGAAGGCGGTGGCCGGTGAGCTGGCCCAGCTGTTCGCCCACGCGCTGGTCGCGCTGTTCGCGCTGACCCGGCACGGCGGCCTGTCGGGCTGGGGCCGCGCCGCGCCGCCCCAGGGGTATCCGCAGCCGGGCTACGGCCAGGGCTTCCCGCCGACCCAGCAGGGCTTCCCGTCGGGGCAACAAGGCTTCCCGCCGCAGGGCGGCTACGGCGGGCGCTGACCCCCGCGCGCTGGGCGGCGCGCTGGCCGAGCGCCGGCGCGCGCTCGCCGTCAGAGGTCAGACGTCGTCGAGGTCGAACGCGTACAGCACGCCGCGGTTGGACAGCACGTAGAGCTGCCCGTCGGCGGTCACGGTCGGGACGGCGGTGCCCTCGCCCGGGTTGAAGAACTCGTAGATCTCGCCGGTGCGGCGGTCGGCCAGGTACATGCCGTCGCGGGCCAGGCTGTAGATGACCAGCTTGCCCCACACCACCGGGGCGGCCGGCTCGCCGCCGCCGCGTGTGCCCTGCCGCCACAACACGTTGCCGTCGAGGTCGAGCGCGTAGACGCCGAGGTCGGCCGCCGCCACGAACAGCCGCTCGCCGTCGGTGCTGAGCGCCCCGGTGGCGCCGGTCGTGCTGGGTGCCGCCGCGTCGAAGAAGGGCGTGCGCCAGCGCACCAGCCCGGTGCTGACGTCGAGCGCGTACAGGCCCCCCGACGAGGCGGTCGCGTAGACCGTCCCGCCGAGCACGACCGGCGTGCCGTCGATGTCGACGAACCGATCCTGGTCCTCGCGCAGCGAGGTGCTCCACGCCACCGACCCGGTGTCGAGCCGGAGCGCGACCAGGGTGCCGTTGGCGAAGCCGGTGAAGGCCAGGTCGTCGGCCACCGCGAGGCCGGCGTGGCCACGCAGCGTGTACTCCTCGGGC
>JAGPCO010000127.1 GCA_018058095.1 Kofleriaceae bacterium | reverse complement strand
AGCGCTCGGCGGCCACTTGCGCAACAATGGCGACCCGGGCTGGCTAACCCTGGCCCGTGGCTTCGAGGTGCTGCAGATCGCGGTTCAGGTCGCGTCTGCCACGCGAGAGAAGTGATCAATCATCAGCCGGGGGGACCGCTGTGGGCAGGCGCCCGGCGAAGCCGGGCGCCTGTCCACAGCGCGAGGCCGAAGGCCGACCCCGGGGCGATCCGAAGTCGTTACGGGGTCGGACTCCTAGCGGCGGCGGTCAGCGCCCGCGCCCGCGCTTCTTGCCGCGCGCGCGGCTCTTGGCGCCGGCCGCCGGCTTGTCGCCGTCGTCGGGGATGACCGGGATGGCCGACGTGACCTTGCCGTCCTCGGACACCGTGTGGTCCCGGGTCAGCTCGGCCAGCAGCGCCGGGTCGACCGCGTCCATCGCCACCGTCCGCCGACCATCGTCGACCAGGCCATCGGACCCCGCGTCGAGCCCGGGCAGGAGCGCGGGGTCGACCACGTCCATCGCCGTGGTCGGCCGGTCGTCGACCGCGGACTCGGCCAGGGCCTGGGCCGGGGCCGGGGCCGGGGCCGGGGCGACGTCGGGCGCGGCCGGCAGGCTGACCACCGCCTCGGTCACGTCGGCGCTGGCGGCCGCCTCGACCACGGCCGCGACCTCCTGGGCCGGCATCGCCCGGGTCGGGCGGCCTGGTTCATCGAGTGGCGGCTGGCCGGTCTGACGGACGATCCGTTCGGCGATCTCGCGCGCCTCCTTGGCCTCGGTCGAGGTCAGCTCGCGGGTCCGGCGCGGCTGGCTGGCGGCAGCGGCGGCGTGCTGGCCCCACCAGGCGCGCGCCGCCTCGGCCTCGGCCGGCAGCACCGGTTCGATCGCCATGCCGGGCGGTCGCTCGGCCCCCGCGACCTGCTCGTGGATGGCGCGCACCACCACGCCGAAACGGACGCCACCCTCGGCGGTGATGTCCAGCTCGGTGCCGACCGGCATCGGGTTGGCCAGCTCGAGGTAGGCCTCTGACGCCGCCACCGCGGTCAGCTTGCTGCGGCGACCGAGGTCGAGGCCGAGGTACGAGACGTCGACGAACACGTCCATGTCCGCCACCCTACCACGCGGGTCCACCCCCGCGCCGGCACCGACCCGGGCGCCCGCGCGCGTCCGCGGCGTGGTTCAGCGCCGGAGCAGGCGGCTGATCCGCCCGGCCCGGGTCGCCCGCATCATCGCCGTCGCGCCGCCGTGGTCGGGCGCCAGCCGCAGCACCCGCTCGAGCTCCTCGCGCGCGCGCTGCACGTCACCGCCGGCCAGCAGCTCGCCGGCACGTGCGAACGCCAGCTGGGCGCGGTAGTGCCGATTCTGCGGCAGCGCACAGGCCAGCTCGTGCCACAGCTGGCGCGCCACCGCCCAGTCCTGCCGCTGCAGCGCCTCCTCGGCGGTCGCGGCCCGGATCTCGTCCTGGGTCAGCGGACGGTGCTGCCCCGACCCGTTGGCCACGCCGGCGGCGGCCCGCGGCGGCGGCACCGAGCCAGCAGGGCTGCGATCGCGTGGGCTGCTCATCACGTCTTCATAGTGGGGCCGAACCCGGTCGCGGTCACCCCTGATTTCGGGGGGCGACGGGGTAGTGCGATCTTCGACCACTCCGGGAGGAGATCCACCCCGGATCGCGGCACTCCCGGTCAGTACCGGCCGTCGACGAAGACCCGATCCACTTCTGGCAGGATCTGCGCACGCGCCAGCACGATCTGCCGCTCGGCCTCGGCCTTGCGCCACAGGATGTAGCCGAGGCCACCGACCACCACCACGGCGATGACCACCAGCGGGATGGGCGGCCCGCCCTTGCTCTTGCCGGTGAGGGTCAGCGCCAGCCCGGCCAGGGCCGCGCCGCCGCCGAGCTTGGCCTTGTCGAACAGCCCCTTCCACGCCATCGTCACGGCCTGCGCCTGGGCGTCGTAGGTCGGCCGGGTCGCCTGCGCGATCATGGCGCCGTCGCGCAAGCCCAGCGTGGCCGCGGTCTTCATGGCCGCGCCGACACCCTCGAGGAAGCTGCCGGTCGACAGGCCACACATGTGATGGGCCGCGCGCGGGTTGGTCCGGAGCTGGTTGACCAGGTTGAGGTGGGTCGGGGCGTACGACAGGCTCATGGCCCAGGCACGGGCCACCCCGACGAACACCACCACCAGTCCGACCACGGCCAGGACGTAGCTCAGGATCTCCTTCACCGCGGCTCCAGTCTAGCAGGGGTGCGCTCAGCGCGGAGGGCCCGCGCGCTCGGCGGCGTACCGGCGAGCGATGCCGCGCAGGTTCTGGACCGAGAACGGCTTGTCGAGGCGCTCGTTCGGCACCCGGGTCAGGAACGCGCGCACGTCGTCGCGCGAGGTGTCGCCGGTGATAAAGACGAAGCGCGCCGCCTGGTCGGGCGCGCAGGCGAGCACCGCCTCGTACACCTCCATGCCGGACTGGTGCGGCATGAGCAGGTCGCAGATGATCACGTCGAAGCGCGCGCCGCCGGCGATCAGCGCCAGCGCCTCGCGCGGATCGGACAGCGCGGTGACCTGGTGCTCACCCGACAGGATGCGGGTCATCGACCGCAAGATGATCGGCTCGTCGTCGATGACCAGGACGCGCGAGGTGGCGCCCGCGGTGACCGGCGTGTCCCCGCCGGGGTCGGGCTGGGGCTCGGCCGTCGGCAGCAGCACCGTGAACTGGGTGCCGTCGCCGAGGCGGGTCCGGCAGCGCAGCTCGCCGCCGAAGCCGTGGATGAGGCTGTACGCGGTCGGCAGCCCCAGGCCGGTGCCCTGCCCGACGCCGCGGGTGGTGAAGAACGGATCGAAGATCCGCGGCAGCACCTCGGGCGCGATGCCGGGGCCGTTGTCGGAGATCTCGATCGCCACCTTGTTGCCCTCCTCCCGCCGGCACCGGACGGTGACGCGGTTGACCGAGGGATCACTGACGCGGAACGCCTGGGCGGCGTTGACGAGCAGGTTGGTCAGCGCCTGGGTCAGACCGGCGCCGTCGGCCGACACCGGCGGCACCTCGACCAGCTGGACGTCGACGGTGGCCTTGAGCCGGAGCTCGTGCCGGGCCACCTCGAGCGCGCTGTCGATGGCCGGCCCGACCGGGGTCGGCGCGTTCGGCGCGCCCTCGCGCACCAGGGCGCGCAGGCCGCGGGTGATGCGCTGGATCCGTTCGGCGCCGCCGCGAGCCTCGATGAGGAGATGCTCGAACTCGGCGACCCGGTCGTGGCGCAGCGCCGCCGGCCAGCGCTGCAGCTCCTCGAGCGCGACGTCGAGGTTGGACAGCACGAACGACAGCGGGTTGTTGATCTCGTGGCCGACCCCCGCGGCCAGGGTGCCGATCGCCGCGACCCGCTCCTGCGCGCCCAGGCGCTCGGCCAGCTGGCGCTGCTCGGTGATGTCGCGGAAGGTGGCGACGACCGCCGTGGCCTCGACCCCGCCGCCGTCGAGCAGCGGCCGGGTGTTGATGCTGATCCACGTCAGCTCGCCGCCGGGCTTGTGCACCCCCATCAAGACGTCGGTCAGCGGCCGGCCCGTGCGCAGGGTGACCATGGCCGGGTGCTCGTCGCCGGGGAACGGCGAGCCGTCGGCGCGGACCGCGCGCCAGCGTGGATCGACCGAGCTGCGCCCCAGCAGCTGATCGGTGGTCAAGCCGAGGATCCGCTCGGCGGCCGGGTTGTGGGCGTGGATGCGCCCGGTCCGGTCCTGCAGCACGACCCCCTCGACCATGCCGTCGAAGATGGCCCGGCTGCGCAGCTCCTGCTCGGCCAGCTCGGCCTCGCGCGACAGCGCCGCAGCCCGCTCCTCGCGCAGCTCGCGGCCGATCCTGCGCAGCTCGAGCAGGGCGCCAGCCTGGCTGGCCAGGTCGGTCAGCAGGGTCAGCTCGTCGGCGCCGAACTGGCGTGGCTGGTGATCGATCACGCACATCGTCCCGACCGCCAACCCGCCCGAGGTGCGCAGGGGCACGCCGGCGTAGAACACCACGCCGGGCGCGCCGGACGCGCCGATCACCAGCGGGTTGTCGCGGAACCGCTCGTCGGTTCGGGCATCCTCGACCACCAGCGCCGCGTCGCCGCTGACCACGTGGCTGCAGATGGCCAGCTCGCGCGGGACCTCCGTGCCCGCGACCCCGACCCGGGCCTTGAACCACTGCCGATCTCGATCGATCAGCGAGATGAGCGCGATGGGGACCGCCAGCAGGCGCGCCGCCAGGCCGGCCAGGAAGTCGAAGTCCTGCTCCGGCTCGGTGTCCAGGATCCGCAGGTCGGCCAGCACGGCGAGGCGCGCCGCCTCGTTGGCCGGGACCGGGGCGGACCTCATGGTCGGGATGCTACCTTAGCGCCGCGTGGCCTCCCGCCCGATCGCGGCCCAGGCGCAGATTCCGCCGCCCTCAGATTTTTCCCCATGGGCGGCGCACTGTGCCGGCTCCGTCGGGGCCTGGCGGGCCGGGCGTGCCGCGCCGACCAGGGAGCCGGCGGGAGCAGTTGCGGTGGCCACCGCCGGCGGGTCGGGCCAGGGCCAAAGGGCTGGATCCACGCCGCATCCGCCGGCGCGTCCGTTGCACGCGGCCGCCACCATGAACACCCGCCTGGCCCCCTGCGCGCTCCTGCTGCTCGCCCTGCCCGCCTGCGCGACCGATCCCGATCCCTGCGCCGAGGCTACGGCCCGGGTGGCGGTGTGTTTTCCGGATCTGGCCGTGGCCAGCTCGAGCGCCACCTGTGATCCCGAGCTGGCCGAGGTCATCGCCGGATCGAGCTGCGAGGACCTGGCCGCGCGCGACGGCAAGGCCGACGACTGGACCTGCGCGTGGATGCCATGGCTGTGCCTGGGCGGCGGCGGCGCCGGCGGCGGCAGCACGCAGCCCGGGATCGAGGTCGCGGTCATGGAGTGTGGCGGCGACTTCGCCGGCAGCTGCCCCTACGTGCAGTCGGCCACCTGCGGCCTGGTCACCCTGCACGACTCCACCGGCGACGAGGTCGCGCGCGTGTTCTCGAACGGCAACGGCCGGGCCACCTTCTTCGGCCTGGCCGAGGGCGCCTACCAGGTGCGCGTGCACAAGCGCGACGGTGCGCTGGCGCGGATGCAACCCGACCCGCTGTCGAGCGCGACCACCAGCGCCAGCCAGGCGCTCACGGTCGGTGGCCGCACCACGCCGTGGGCCGACTTCAACCTGGTGCCAGGCTCACAGCAGGCCATCACCCAGTGCGCCGACGCCGACGGCGGCATCACCGTGCGCGACAGCGCCGGCGTCGAGGTCGATCGGCGCGAGGTCGAGTGGGAGTGGCTGATCGAGCTCGAGCGCGACGGCGAGGTGCTGGAGCGGACCCGGCCGCTGTTCCTCCACCACGAGGCCAGCAGCAGCGGGGTCGACGAGAACGTGGTGTCCTTCCGCCTGCTCCGGGTCGGCACGTACACCGTTCGCTACGTCCGCATGGAGATCCCGAGCTACGCGCGCCGCATCAACCCCGACTACGCCCAGCTGCGCCGGCTGTACAGCGCCGACGTGGCGCCGATCGAGCACAACCTGCGGGTCAGCAACGCCCAGCGCGGCCGGACCGTGACGATCGATCGCACCCTGACCGACCCGCTGCGCTGAGCCCGCGCCGCTGGCAGGCCCACCCGCCCGGTTCAACCCCGACGCTGTCCGCGCAGGTCGGCCAGCTTGCGACGCACCCGGCGCAGGCGCAGGCGGGCCTCGACGTCGAGGCCGGCCAGCACCAGCAGGCCGAGGCCGGCGATGGTGACCGTGCGGGCGCGGCTGAGCATGGTGATGACCAGGCCGTGGGGGCCAGTCGCGCCGAGCACGCTGTACAGCGCGTAGTTGCCGCCGTCGGCCAGCCCGAGCCCGAGCGGGACGATGGCCGCGACCCAGGCGATCAGCACGCCGACCGAGAACACCCCGGTCAGGAGCAGCGGCGACGGCGTGACCCCGGCGGCGACGATGAGCACGGTGGTGGCGCTCCAGCCGAGCACGCGGGCGCCGACCAGCCAGGCCAACCCACGCCAGGTCCCGGCGCTGCGCTGGCGCACCAGCTCGCGCAGGTGGCGATCGACCTCGGTCACCCGCTCGGACCAGCTGGCGACCCGGGCCGGGCCGATGATCCGCAGGCGACCGAGCGTGGTCAGGGTGGTCGCCAGCGCGCCACGCTGGACCAGCACGGCCAGCCCGACCAGGGCGGGCACCAGGACCGCCAGCGCGACCTCGACCGCGGTCGCCACCGCGGGCGGCAGCTCGACCGCGAGCAGCGTGATGGGGACGCCGATCAGCATGATCGCCACCGACAGGTACGTCGACGCCAGGTTGAGCAGCACGATCGACGACAGCGCCCGCGCGCGCGGGACGTGATCATCGAGCAGGGTCAGCTTGACCACCTCGCCCAGCGCCCCGCCGGGGGTGAGCACGTTGATGGCCCGCCCGGCCGCCTGCGCCCCGAGCACGCGCGGGTAGCGGATCATGCGCGCCTCGGGGCGCATGAAGGCGTGCAGCGCCGCGGCGTCACACCCGAGCGCGGCCAGGTCCAGCACCAGGATGAGCGCGAACCAGGCGCCGACGTCGACCAGCGCGACCTGCAGCGTGGCCCAGCCGACCCGCCGCAGCATGAACCACAGGGCCAGCCCGCCGACCACGAGCATGAGCAGGTTGATGGTCCGACTCAGCGGGCTTCCGGGCGCGGCCCCCGAGGCCGGTGTGGCCGCCGCCGGGTCGATGGGCGGGCCCGACATCGTGGGACCATACCGCCGGACCGGCCAGGTGTCGGCCGGGACCGGCCCGACGCGGCGCCCCGGCCGGATCAGCGACGCCGGGGCCGGCCGCGGCGAGCGCCGAGGACGAGCATGATCCAGCCCAGGACCAGGCCGCCGGTGGCAGCGTCGCCGGTCGTGGCGCAGCCGCCGCTGGCCTCGGCGTCGCCCGCCTGGCCCGGATCACCCGGCTCGCCTGGGTCGCCCGGGTCCACCGGATCGCCCGGGTCGCCCGGGTCGCCTGGATCGCCCGGGTCGCCCGGATCGGCCCCACACAGGCCACGCAGCACGGTCCGCCCCGTCGCCTGCTCGACCCAGTCGAGCACCGCGTCGGTCCGCACGTAGATGCCGCCACCGCCGCACGGATCGCGCCCGGAGTCGACTCCACGCGACACCACGCCGACGACGTAGGTGCCCCATGGCGTGGTGCGGTAGACCGGGCCGCCGGAGTCGCCGAAGCAGCTGCCGATGCCCATCCCGCCGGCGACGAACTCGCCGCCGGGGCTGATCGACGACACACACCCGTCGCCACCGCTGCAGTCGGGGTCGCGCACGCTGGCCGTGACCTGGCGCAGCCGCGAGTTGAACGACTCGCCTTGCAGGTCGGTCGCGCCGAACCCGACCAGCTCCACCGCCGCGCCCACCGCGAACTGCTGCTCGAACACGCAGCTGGTGGCGGCCGGGCGCGGCGCCGTCGTGGCCGGACGCGCCAGCACCAGCACCCCGACGTCGTAGCTGCCTTCCCAGCCGGGGTGCGCCATGGCCCGGGTCACGGCGATGCGCTCGCCACCCGGCCCGTCGTAGTCGACGGTGTTGGCGATGATCGCCGTCGGCGAGTACTCGATGCAGTGGCCGGCGGTGAGCACCACGTCCGGTGCGATCAGCGTGCCGGTGCAACCGCCACCATCGGCGTACATCACCGAGACGGCGTCGGGCCAGGCCCCGGGCGCGGCGTCGGTGCCGCCGACCACCGGGGCCGGGCCGCCGGGGGCCGCCGCGGCGACACCAGCCCCGCCGGCAAGGACCGAGAACGAAAGGGCCGACAGGAGGCGCGCGGCATGCGGGGAGCTGGGCATGGACCGACGAGGAGCAACCGCCGTGCCGGCCGTCGCGCCCCTGCGGTCACGGGCTTGGCCGCGGTCCGCGGGGGTGCGACGCTGCCCGTGGGTCACGTGGCGCCGACGCGGAGGTCCCGCTGTCGCACCCGTGGGCCGCCGTCGTGAATCGTCGTCGACGCCGAAACGCGACGAGGGCGCCAGCTGCGCGCTGACGCCCCTTCGACGCGATCGGGATGCAGCGCTCAGCGCCGGCGCCGGCGCCGGCGGCCGAGCGTGCCAACCAGCGCGACCAGGCTCAGCGCGAGGGGGCCGGTCGCGCCGACCCCGGCCTGGCAGCCACCGACGATCTCCTGCGGCGCGGCGTCGTCGCCGGGGGTGGGGTCGGACGGCTCGCCCGGCGCGTCCGGATCGACCGGCTCCTCCGGATCGGCCGGCTCCTCCGGATCGGTCACGGCCTGACAGGTGGACTTGACCAGGGTGCGCCCGGTGGTCTGCTCGATCCAGCTCAGCACCGCGTCGGTGCGGACGTAGATGCCACCACCGCCGCAGTCCTGGGCCGAGTCGACCCCGCGCGACACCACCCCGACCACGTAGGTGCCCCACGGCGTGGTCCGGTAGACCGGCCCGCCGGAGTCGCCGTAGCAGCTGTCGCGTCCGCCGCCGCCGGCGACGAACTCCCCACCCGGGCTGACCGCGCCGACGCAACCGTCGCCGCCGGTGCAAGCGGGGTCGGTCACCGTCACCGACACCTGGTTCAGGCGCGAGTTGTTGGTCTGGCCCTGCGGATCGGTGGTGCCGAACCCGACCAGCTGGACCGAGGCGCCATCCGCGAACTGCTGCTCGAACACGCAGCTCGAGGCCACCGCCCGCGGCGGGGTGGTCGCGGCCCGGGTCAGCACCAGCACCCCGACGTCGTAGGTGTTCTCCCAGTTGGGGTAGGCCACCGCGCGCTGCACGCTCAGGCGCTCGCCCCCGTTGCCCTCGTAGTCGAGCGTGTTGGCGATGACCAGGTTGGGCGCGATGTCGATGCAGTGGCCGGCGGTGAGGACCACGTCGGGCGCGATCAACGTGCCGGTGCACGCCCCGCTGTTCGACAGCACGGCGACGGTGTCGGGCCACTGCCCGGCTGGCGCTGGGCCGCCGCCGACGATCGGCGCCGGACCGGGGCTGGCGCTGGCCAGGGCCGGCGCGATCGCCGCGGTGAGCGCGAACACGAAGGGAGCGGGACGGAGCACGAGGTGGCGCATGGGCCCAGGCATGAGCAACCGCCGTGCCGCGCATCGGTCGACGCAACCACGCGTCCACACGCCCTCCGCTGCACCCGCCACGGTCGACCCGCTACCCGACGGCAGCGAATCGGCCGCGACCCGGCCCCCAGTGTCGCACCCCCTGGAAGGCGGCTGACGAAGCGGACGTTCACCAGGTGAGGACCGCGGCCCGCTCCACCGTCGGGACCTCGGCGCTGGCGCCAGGCACCACGCGGACCGCGAGCTCGCGGTAGGTGGCGTGCGGGTACAGCGCCCGGACCTCGTCGGCCAGCACGGCGAACGGCGGTCCGTCGCGCCGGGCCTGCTCGTACTCCAGGCAGATCTGCAGCAAGGTCACGCCGGCCGCGCCACCCGGAGCGAGCCCATGCAGGTGCGCGGCGTAGCGGCGGCGCAGGTCGGGCGGCAGGGCGATCAGCGCGGCGCGGTCGTAGATGGCATCGACCGGGCCAACCTCGGCCGGCCCGACCGCGAACACGTCGCCCGCCAGCAGGGTGATCGGCCCGGCCCGGTACGCGGTGAGGGCGCCGCCGCCCAGGCCCGGCGTGACCTCCGGGGTCAGGCCATGCTCGGCGAAGAAGGCGACCACCGCCTCCGTCGCCAGCTCGATGCCGACGACGTCGTGGCCGGCCCCGGCCAGGAACGCCAGGTCCTCGGCCTTGCCACACAGCGGCACCAGCACCCGCCGGCGCCCGGTCAGGTGGTCGGCGTGCGCGACCAGCAGGTCGTTGGGGCGTCCTTCGTGGAAGCCGATCCGGCCGGTGCGCCATCGCTCGATCCACTGCTCGGCGTCCATGCGGTCACGGTACCGCGCCGGCGCCGCCGCCGGCAACGCGACGGGCAAGTCGCACCGGCGCCAGGACCGTGGCCACGTTATGCTGGGGCACATGAACAAGTCCGTCGTCGCCGCCGCCGCCACGCTCGCCTTCCTGGTCGCCGCCCCGGCCGCCCACGCCGAGTCCAGGTCGTGGGCCGCGGTCAAGCGGACCATCACGCCGGGCGCCGAGATCGTCGTCAGCGTCGATCTGGTCCAGCTGCGCAAGACCGCGGCCTACCGCGTGGCCATGCAGCAGGTCCTGGCCAAGCAGGCCGACGTCAAGGGCGGCCTCGACCTGGTCAAGGCCACCTGCGGCATCGACGTGCCGATGGCGATCACCGACATCACCGCGGTGGTCGGCAAGATCCGTGGCCACCAGGCCCCGCTCATCGTGCTCGGCCTCGACGGCGTCGACGACGCCGGCCTGCAGCGCTGCCTGCAGCAGGTGGCGGCCAAGAAGGGCAACCCGTCGGCCAAGATCACCGCCACCCGCAAGGGCAAGGTCACCAGCTACACCCTGACCGGCGAGGCCAAGCAGCTGCACCTGGCCTGGCTGGCGCCCGGCGTGCTGGCCTTCACCGACGACCCCAACGATCGGGGTCGGCTCGACAAGGTCCTGGTCGGCAAGGCGCCGCGCGGCGAGCTGGCCAAGATGGTGAACGGCCTGTCGACCTCGGCCGCGGTCTGGTTCGCGGTGCTCCGGCGCGAGCAGGTGCCCGAGGCCGGGACGATGCGCGGCGTGACCGGCGCGCTCTCGGTCGTCGCCGGCACCTTCGAGGTGTCGACCCGGGTGGTGATGAGCAAGCCGGCCGAGGCCAGCGCGCTCCTGACCGTGGCCAACGCCGGGGTCGCGCAGCTCGGACCGGAGCTGAGCAAGCAGGCTCCCGAGCTGGCCAAGCTGCTCGGCGCGGTGCGGCTCGCCGCCGTCGGCGCCAGCCTGGAGGCGGCCGTCAGCGTGAGCGAGAAGCAGCTCGAGGCGCTCGCGCCCATGCTCAGCGACGCGCTGTAGCGGGTCGACGCCGTGCTGGTCAGCCGCGTCGCGACCGCCCTCGGGGTGCTGCTGCTGGCGGCGCCGGCGTGTGTGGTGCTGGCGCGGCCCCTGCGGGCGCCGCCGCCCGACCAGGACGCGGTGCTGCTGCTGACCGGCGGGCTGCCGCCGCCGATGGACCAGATCGCGCGCCACCCCTGGCTGGCGACCCGGCGCGCCGGCGCCTCCAGCTGGGACGTGTGGGAGGTCGGCGGCGGCGGCGGCACCGACGACCCGCTCCACAACCCGCCGTACGTCGCCCCGATCCTGCACAAGACCTGGACCGGCGCACGCGCGCGCGCCGCGATCGACTGCATCGAGCGGGTGGCGCCAGGGGTCAAGGCGCAGATCGAGCGCGACTACTTCCTGGTGCCCGGGCCCAACAGCAACACCTTCGGCGACGTCGTGCTGCGCCGCTGCAAGCTGGCCGCCAGCCTGCCGGCCAGCGCCGTCGGCAAGGACTTCCGCGGCTGGATCGGCGCCGGCCTCACCAGCGAACGCACCGGCGTGCAGATCGAGACCGCGCTGTTCGGCGTCAAGCTCGGCCTGCGCGAGGGGATCGAGCTCCACCTGCTGGGCCTGACCTTCGGCCTCGACCTGTGGCCCCCGGCCCTCCTGCTCCCGCTCGGCCCCGGCCGGCTGGGGTTCGCCGACCGATGAGGACCGGGTGGGCGTTGGCGGCGACGGTGGCGGCGACGGTGGCGGCCTCGGCTGGCTGCCGGTCGGGCGCGAGCCAGGCCTTCGCCGGCAGCCTGGCCTACCAGGCCTCGGCGACGACCCGTGTGCCCGACGCGATCCATGCGCCCGACGCGAGCCGGGGCCCGACGGCGCGTGGCACGGTGGGCGTTCGTGCGGTGGCGATGGGCGGCGGCCGCCTCGGCCCGCTGGTCGGCGTGACCCTGGCCGGCGGCGCCAGCGCGCCGATGGGCGCCCACTACGACGTCGCGCTCGCCCCGATCGGCCTCGGCGTGCGGCTGCCGCGCACCTCGTTCGTCGGCCTGGCGCTGGCGCTGATCGGGGCCGGCGGCACCGGCGTCGACGACGCGGTCGCGCTGGCCGGCCTGCTCCACGGCGAGCTCGACCTCGGCGGCCGCCTGCGCGTGCTGGCCCTGGCCCGGGTCGGGCACGCCCTGGCCATCGCACCGACGCTGCCCTCGCGTATGACCGAGCTGACCGTGGCGCTCCGGCTCGGCCACCGCTTCGAGGAGTTCGTGCCGAGCTCGAACGGGTACTACCTCGGGCTGACCTGGTCGATCGCGCCCGAGCACGAGCAGGCCGGCCTGGTCATCGGCCACAGCCTCGATGCTGGACGCTGACCCGACGGACGGCAGACCGGCGCCGGACCTGGAGTACTGTCGCGGCATGGACCGCCCCACCCGCGCCTGCCTTCGCCGATCCGGACTCGTGGCCGCGGTGCTCGGCCTGGTCGGGTGTGGACCGAGCACCTCGGCACCAGTCGCCGTGCCGCCCGGGCCTGGCCCCGCCGCCACCCCCCTGCCGACGGCGGCCACCACGGCCGCACCGCCGCCTGCTGGCCCGGCGCCGGTGACCATCAGCGACACGCCGCCGGTCGTCGGCGACGTCGGCGGTGACGCGGCGTTCACGTCGGTGCTCGCCGCGTCCCCGGCCGGCGACTGGGTCGTCCTGTGCCAGGCCCGGAGCGACACCAACCGCGACGGCAAGATCGCCGTGGGCTTCGGCCACCACGGCGAGCTGTTCGGCGACGAGCCGGCGCCGTACCTGGTGCGCGGCGCCGGCCTGGGCGACGAGCTGGCCGAGTTCGTCAGCGCGGACGACCACGGCCACGCCGTGGTCGTCGTCGCCGGCGCCGGCAAGAAGGCCCACCTCGAGCTGGTGGTGCCGGCGACGGGCGCGCGCCGCGAGCTGGCCGACGCCGACCTCCGCTATGAGGAGGGCGGCGTGTTCGCCGGCGATCGCGCCACCTTCGACGCCACCGGCGA
Organism: Kofleriaceae bacterium; assembly: GCA_018058095.1. Classification (GTDB taxonomy): domain Bacteria; phylum Myxococcota_A; class Polyangia; order Haliangiales; family Haliangiaceae; genus JABFXX01. The sequence goes on along the minus strand of JAGPCO010000127.1, from coordinate 9,715 downwards.
GCACGTGGTGTACAGCCGGTTCGTCGCCGCCGCGGCCGGGCCGCGCACCGGCAAGGCCGCGCGTGACCGCGGCCCCCAGCCGGGTCAGCGCACCCTCGTCGTCCACCGCGTCGCCGACGGGCACGAGGCCACGATCGAGGCCGGCCCGGGCCGGGTCTTCGGCGTCACGCTCAGCGGGCGGTGGGTGCAGCTCGACGTGTACGACCCGCGCCCCGGCCAGCTGCAGACGATCTCGCATCGGTCGGGCCCAGCTCACACGGTCGGCGGCCGCCGCTGCTGGGGCGACCGCGCCGCCAGCATGGCGAACACCGAGCGGCGCCTGGCGCCGCTGTCCGCGGCCAGCAGCTCGGCCGCCGCCCGACCTGACCTCGTCGTCGCGGTCGGCGCCGACCTGGTGGTCCGGGACGCCGACGGCGGGCTGGCCCTGGCTCGCGCCGACGGCGGCGCGGTGGTGGCGCTGACCCCGCCTGCCTGCGCGGGGGGAGTGCTCGCCCGCGACCACCAGTCCGGCGCCGTGTTGATCGCCTGTGCCGCCGCCGATCCGGCCCCGCTGCACCTGTGGCGCGACGGGGCGATACGCGCGCTCGAGCTGGCGGTGCCCAACCCGCCGGCGCAGAGCGGCTACCGGTCAGATCTCGAGAACTCGTTCGCCGAGGTCGCGGCCGATCCCCACGGTGCTCGGGTCGTGGCTCTCGAGGTCCGCCGCGGCGCGACCGAACTCACCGAGCTGATCGACCTGGCCACCGGGCGCACCCACGCCGCCGGCGACCACTACCCGCTGTACCAGCACGACGGGGTGATGGTGCTGCATCAGCGCGAGCGCGGCCTGGCGCTGTTCGACGGCCCGCGCGCGGCCTGGGCCACGCTGCCCGGCACGCCGCCCGACCTCATGCTGCGGCTCGGCCAGGGCCGCCTGTTCGCGGCCGGGCGCCGCCACGACGCCGGCGCCGACGCCGCCCCGACGATGGTGGTCGACCTCGCCGCCGCCACCGTGCTCGGCGCCGTGCCGGCCGCGCCGCTCGCGCTCAGCACCACCGGCTGGATCCTGGCCCCGGTGCCGCCGCCGCCGTGCCCGCCGGGCTCCTTGTGCCCCGCCCGCATCAGCACCGGCGCCGCCGAGGGCCCGCTGCGGTGGATGCGGCCGACGCGCTGACGCCGACGCGCGGCCGCCGAGCTGCGTGGCGCTACCGCTCGGCCGCGACCGCCGCCACCTCGGCCGCGCTCAGGGCCCGGGCGTAGAAGCGCAGGTCGTCGAGCTCGCCGACGAAGCCGAACGCGAAGGCGCCCGCGTCGAGATCGCCGCCGATCGCGAACGGCAGCGCGCTCCGGCTCCACGGCCCGGCGGCGCGCCCGCGCTCGACGCCGTCGATCAGCAGCACCCGGTCTCCACCCTGGAACACCAGGCCGACGTGGTGCCACGCCCCGCGCAGGTCGCCCGGCTCGAGCGGACCGGCGATGAGGCCACCGCGGGTGCCCTCGAAGGTGACCGCGTCGTTACCCACGGTCAGCGACACCTCGTTGAGGCGCGTCGACAGGTCGAGCGGCTTGCTCAGCGCCGAGCCGAACGGCAGGTCGACGTCGGCCGCCAGCCACAGCGTGATCGTGTACGGCGCCGCTGTGTCGAGGATCGGCCCCAGCTCGACGCGGACGGTGCCGTCGAACCGGTAGCCGCCGGTGCCGACCATGTGCTCGCTGGTCGGAGCCGGGCAGGTCGTCGGGCACGCCGCCGAGACCGCCAGCGGCTCGCCCTTGACCATGCCGCTGAGGGCCGGGTCGTCGTCCATCGGGAACCGGGCGACCAGGCCGTCCGCCCGGGCGTCGGGCGCCGCCGCCGCGTCGTCGTCGCCGCCGGCGCCATCGCGGTCGATCGCGCCGTCGGGGCCGGCGCCGGCCTCCAGCGCCAGGTCGAGACCATGCCAGCCGCAGCCGCCGACCTCAGCGACGAGCAGCCACCACGCGAGTCTGCGACGCACCACCCGGAGGATACCGCGGGAGCAGAGGCGGGGGATGTCGAAGCGAGTGCCCAGGGACAGAGTTGAACTGCCGACACGCGGATTTTCAGTCCGCTGCTCTACCAACTGAGCTACCTGGGCGAGGCGGCAAGAAACTACACAGCGGCCGCGTCGGCGGCAACAGGGCCGGCGCGGTTTTGCCGCGCGACCCGGGCGAGATCCATCAGGTCCGATCGCCGGCGCGCCACGCCCCCACGTCCGGGCCGCGCAAAGTGATCACGAGGGCTTAGCCGTGGGGTTGGCGGCTTGGGGCGAGCGCCGACGGCCCTTCTCCATTACTATGTAAGCCGCATGGCCTCCGGCGGACGCGATCGATGTCGGTGACCGAGCCCAAGGGCCGGTTGTCCGATCCAGACCTCGAGACCGAGGCGCTGGTCGGGACCATCGTCGATGGCCGCTACCGGCTCGACGCGGTCATCGGCCGCGGCGGCATGGGCGTGGTGTTCCGCGGCGAGCACGTGTCGATCCGCCGCCCGGTCGCGGTCAAGGTGCTGCACACGTCGCTGGCCGGGGTGCCCGAGCTGCGCGGGCGGTTCGAGCGCGAGGCGTGGGCCATCGGCCGCATCGACCACCCCAACTGCATCAGCATCTTCGACTTCGGCGCCATGCCGGACGGCTCGCTGTACCTGGCGATGGAGCTGCTCGACGGCGAGCCGCTGTCCGACCTGCTGGCGCGCGAGGAGTACCTGTCGCCGGCGCGCGCGCTGCGGATCCTGCGCCACGTCCTGTCCGGGCTCGAGCACGTCCACGCCGCCGGCATCGTCCACCGCGACATCAAGCCCGAGAACATCATCATCGTCCGCCAGGACGATGACCGCGAGTTCGCCAAGCTGCTCGACTTCGGCATCGCCAAGATGGTCGGGGCCGAGGTCGACGACTCGGTCAAGCTGACCCAGGCCGGCATGGCGTTCGGGACGCCGGTCTACATGTCGCCCGAGCAGGCCATCGGCAACCCGATCGACGGCCGGGCCGACCTGTACGCCATCAGCGTGCTGGCGTTCGAGCTGATGTGCGGCAAGCCGCCGTTCTACACCGACGACAAGATCGCGCTGCTATCGATGCACACCACGCGCGAGCCGCCGGCCATGCGCGACTGCCTGCCGGTCGGCGCGGCGATGATCCCCGAAGCGGTCGAGGCGCTCCTCCGCCGCGGCCTGGCCAAGCGCCCGGGCGAGCGGATCCCGTCGGCCAGCGCCTACATCGAGGCCATCGACGACTTCCTGACCGACAGCGACCCGCTCAGCGGGCTGGAGCAGCGGCCGTCGCTGGGCGAGCTGACCGGGGCCCACCCGCTGGTGCCGGTCGACGATCCGTTCGCCGGCATGGGCGTCGGTGATGGTCGGGGCACCGGCTCGGCCCCGGTCATGCTCGACGACGCCGGCGCCGCGCCAGCGCCGGGCAGCCCCAGGGGCCCCACCCCGCGCCCGGCGCCGCGCCCCGGCGCGCCCTCGACCACCAGGATCCGGGCCCGATCCGAGCCGACCACCTCGATCCGGCGCCGCCCGGTGTGGACCTACCTCATCGGCGGCCTCATCGCCGCCGCCATCGGCGTCGGCATCGCCGTGGTCACCACCCGCGGTGACGGCCCGAGCAACAAGCTGCCGGCCGGGAGCGCGGCCGAGGCCGCGGCCGAGAAGCTCGGCCAGGGCGACCCCGAAGGCGCGCTGCGGCTGCTCACCGCCGTGCAGGACAAGATCCAGGCCGACCCGCTGGCCCAGCTGCAGCTCGGCCACGCCCACGCCGCCCTGCGCCAGAACGCCAAGGCCCTGGCCGCGTACGATCTAGCCCTGGTGCTGTCGCCCAGCCTCGAGGCCGACGCCGACCTGCGCGCCGCCCTGGCGGCGATGACCACGGTGTCGACCAAGGGCAAGAACGACCCCGAGCAGATCGGCCGGGCCTTCCTGTTCATGGCCCAGCGCACCAAGATCGCCGACGCCCGCGATCGCGTGGTGGCGGCGGCGCAGGATGACAGCATGGTGCTGCGGGCGGCGGCGCTGCCGGTGGTCGACAAGCTCGGGCTGGGCGACCGCGTCGACTGGTTCCGGGTCTACGTGCTCGACCTCGAGCAGGGCAAGACGTGCGACGAGCGCAAGCCGGCGGTGGCCAAGCTGCGCGCGCTCGGCGACGCCCGGGCCATCGACGTGCTCAAGAAGGCGATCGAGCGCAAGGACAAGCGCAAGGCCGTCAACGGCTGCCTGGTCGACGACGCCAGCTCGGCCGTGGTGTACCTGACCGAACGCGCGGGCCCGCCGCCGGCGCCATGAGCGCGGCCGCGGCGACCGAGCTGCTGGCGCGCGTGGCCGACGAGCCGCGCTGGGTCGAGGCGCGCGCGCTGGTGCTGGCGCTGGCGGCCGGGACGCCCGGCGTCGACGCCGTGCGCTGCGCCAGCGGCTGGCTGGTGCGGGCCCCGGCCGACGGCCTGGCGGTCGCGATCGGGGTGGCGCCGGCCTCGGCCTTGGCCGCGCTCGGCGGCGGCGCGGCCACCGCGCCGATGGCGGTGCTGCTGCCCGACGTCGGCGCCTCGGCTGCCGACACCGCCGAGGTCACCGCGGCGGCGGCCGCGGTCGGGCGCCGCGCCGAGCGCGCCGTGGTCCACACCCTGGGCGACGCCGACGACGCAGGCGACGCGCTGCCCGATGACGACGGGGTCGGCCTGCTGCCGGCCGAGGCCGCGCTCGACCACGTCCCGGCGCCGCTGCGGGCCGAGCTGGTCCGGGCCCGGTCGCGTGGCCCGGTGGTCGCGGCCCAGGTCGACGGCGTGGCGGTCAGCTTCGCCTACGCACCGTGGCGCAGCACGCGCTGGTTCGACATCAGCGTCGACACCCTGCCCGGCCTGCGCCAGCGTGGGCTGGGCACCCGCGTCGCGGCCGGGCTCATCCGCCTCGAGCGGGCCGCCGCCGACGGCGCACCGCGGCGGCAGCCGGTGTGGGGCGCCGACGAGGACAACCGCGCCTCGCGCGCCCTGGCCGCCCGGCTGGGTTTCGTCGCGGTCGACCACCTGTGGCTGGTGCCGTGACCGCGCGGGCTCACCCGATCGTCGCCGCGGCCGCGCTGCTGCTCGGGCTGGTGGCGGCGCCGACGCCAGCCCGGGCCCAGCTCGACGACCGCGACCTGATCTACGCCGGCCTGGCCATGGCCGTGCCGACCTACGTGCTCGGCGTCGTCGCCCACGAGGGCAGCCACGCCGTGGCCGGCACGCTCGTCGGCGCCGAGCTGGTGTCGATCTCGTTCCTGCCCGGGCGCGATCCGAAGACCGGCGCCTTCCACTTCGGCCTGACCCGGGTGCGCGGCCTGCGCGGCGACGGCCGGCGCGCCTTCTTCCTGGCCGCGCCCAAGCTGACCGACCTGGTCCTGCTCGGCGGCTACGGCGCGCTGGTCGCGGCCGACGCCTGGCCCGAGCATCGCTACGGCCGGCTGGCCCTCACCGTGCTGGCGACCGGCTTCTGGGTCGACTTCGCCAAGGACGTGATCTCGTTCCGCGAGGTCAACGACGTGGTCAAGCTGATGACCCTGGCCGGGTGGAAGAGCGAATGGCGGCGCCTGCCGTCGCGCCTGCTGTACGCCGGCGCCTCGGTCGGCCTGGGCTACCTGGTGTGGAAGGGCTTCGACAAGACCTTCGCCGACGAGGTGACCGCCACCGCCCGGCCCAGCCCCGGCGCCGACGACGGCGTGGTGATGATCCACGTCGGCGGCGGCCGGTTCTGACCACGCCCGCCCCGGGTCAGAACGCGCCCGACAGGGTGGCGGCGACGGTGCCGTCGCCGGCCACTACCGGCACCACTCGCACGCCCGCCAGCCCACCCTGGCGGCCGCCGATCGGCGCCTCGGGCGCGTCCGGGCGGTCGAACAGGTACAGCAGCAGGCCGGTCGTCGCCGCCGCCGCCGTCAGCCCACCGGCGAGGTAGGTCAGGTTGCGGGCGTCGTCTCGCTGCGCCACCGCGTCGCGATACGCCGCGGCCTCGGCCTCGGTCAGGCCGTCGGTGCGGCTGCGCGCGTACAGGTCCTTGGCGTCGCCGTTGGCCGACACCGCCGCCAGCGCGAAGCCGCCCGTGACCGCCGCGGTGACCCCCGAGCCGATGAGGACCCAGCGGGCCAGCCGGCGCTGGCCCGACGGCACCAGGCGCGCGTCGACCGTGACCGTCGTGCCGCGCGCCAGCTCGACCTCGCGCGCGAACGGCCGGCGCCCGTTGCGGCTGACGGTGACCAGGTGCCGGCCGACCGGCAGCTCGGCACCACCCGCCCGGGCGGCGTCGGCGACGATGCGGCCGTCGACCGCGACCTGGGCCCCGCCCTCGGTCTTCACCAGCAGGCGCGACGGCCGCGCCACCAGGTCGACCTCCAGGTTGATGAGGTCGGACTCGATCGCCATCGCCTTGAGCGTCTTCGGCTGGTACCCGTCGGCCTCCACCACCACGTCGTGTGGCCCGGGCGTCACCTCGACCACGAACGGCAGCGGACCCGCCTTGCCGGCGACCGTGGCGCGGGCGCCGTCGACGGCCGAGGTCACCATCAGCTGGGTCGGGCGCGGCGCCGCCGGGCCCGACCCTTTGCCGGCCCCGCCGAGGTCCCGCAGCTGGCCCTCGACGTCGAGCAGGTTGCTCGAGGCATCGGCCACCCGCTCCCCGCTCGGGACCCGCTGCAGGTACAACGCGTACAGCTCGGCGGCGCGGCGCAGGCTGGCGACGTCACGGCTCTTGGCGTAGGCCAGGCGATGGGCCTGGGCCGCCGAGAAGGCGATGGCTGGCAGGTCGAGCACGGCCATGGCCTTCTCGAACGAGGCGGCGGCGGCGGCGAACTCGCCGGCGTTGAAGGCGCGCTCGCCCGACCGGAAGTAGCTGCGCGCCTCCTCGGTGCGGACGTCGGTCGACGGCGCCGGCGGCCGTGGTTGGGCCGCGGCCGAAGGCGGCGCGACCGCCGCGGCCGCCAGCACCAACGGAAGCATCCAGGTCAGCACCCGCACCGGCCGCCTCACCGTCCACCTCCGGCCACCTGGTCGGCAACGAAGGCGGGCGCCTGTCGGTACACCCGCAGGTACAGCTCCTCGTCGACCAGGACCTCGAACGCGACCACGTCGTCCAGGCCGTCCCCGTCGAGGTCGGCCACCTCGAGCTGCAGCGTGCCGAGGATGTCGCCGTCCCGCCGCACGTCCTCCGTCGCCGCATAACGTCCGTCCCCGCCGCGCTGGAACGTGCGCCACACCGGAACGAAGCCCTCGGCCCCGAACTGGCTACACGTGGCCAGGACCTCGAGCTCAGGATCGAGATCGAGCTGGAGCGCGACCGCGGCCGAGCAGGCGTGACCGTCATCGTCGCGGTCGAGCACCTCGACGGTGACCGCCCCGGTCGCGCCGGCGCGCAGGATGGCGAGCACGCCACCCCCGGTGCCCACCATGGCCCGACCGAGGCCAGCGAACGTGACCAGCAGCTCGCTCCGACCGTCGCCGTCGAGATCGGGCGCGGCGATCCGGCTCGGCGCGAGCAGGGCGTCGGCCGCCGGGGTGGTGGCCGTCGTGAGCGGCTCGAGCGAGGCCGTGATGACGTCGCCGCTGGGGTCGATCCGCACCAGCGACGACAGCCCGCCGCTGCCGCCGGTGATCGACCGCGTGTCGATCCCGACCACCTCGCTTCCACCATCGCCATCGAGTTCGGCCACGGCGAAGCGGGCGTCCAGCGGCGCGAACTGGGTGGTCGTCACCTCCAGGCGCGCCGCCTCGGTCAGGTTGCCGCGGCCATCTCCGGCCAGCGACCACAGGCGATACGGCACGGTCGTGGGTTCACCCGTCGCCTGCGACCGGTCGGGGATGGTCAGCGCCAGCACGTCGCCCCCGGGCCCGTCGTCGAACTGCCCGATCAGCGCCGCCACCGGCTCGTCCGCGTTGATCTCGATGTCGGGCGCCAGCACCAGCGGCGACGACATCGACCGGCTCGAGGCGCCGGTCAGGATCGCCAGGCCACGCACCACGCTCTGACAGCCGTCGTCGGCGCACCGGCTGCCGACCAGGAGGAGGTCGTCGATGGCATCGGAGGTGTCGGCCCCGGTCAAGATCCGGGCCTGGCTGATCGACTCGATCTCGGCGAAGGACGCGAGCGCGACCGGGCTGGTCATCCCGCCGTCGACCCGACCGTAGCTGATGGCGAGCTCGGCGACCGGCCTGGCGAGAGGGTCCAACCGGTCCTGCAGGAGGGCGGCGTCGTCGATGCGGTCGCCGTCGAAGTCACCGACCAGGAGGCGGCGCACGGGCGCCTGGGTCGGCACGGTGAACTGGTTGAAGCTCTGGCCACACGAGCCGAGGCGGACGTCGAGGCGGTTGACCCCGGCGTCAGCGGCGACCAGGTCGAGGCAGCCATCTCGGTTGACATCACCGACCGTGGCGGCGGTCCAGCCGGTGAACGTGACGGCGCCGACCTGCTGGCACGAGGTATCGAGCCCCGGGCACGCACACGCGGGCTCGATGCACGACATGAACACCCCGTTGGTGCCGACCGGGTCGCTGATGCCGTCCTGGTTGAAGTCGGCCAGCGCCAGCAGGCTCGCCTCGGGGTTCGGCAAGAAGTCGGGCGTCGCGAAGGTGCCGGTGCAGCCCAGCCCGGACGGCACGCCGGACGCGAAGACCAGCCCCGGCACGTCGCCCATCGGGCCCACCGCGGTGGCGACGGCGATGAGGTCGTAGCAATCGTCCGCATCGAAGAAGCCGAGCTCGACGCGGCCCGACACCGTGGCGTTCCCAGGTAGCGTCACCGCGCCGCGCAGGATGGGCCGGGCCGCCGCGTCGGCGCCGATGACCCGGATGGTGGCGTCCCCGAGCTGGGCCAGCACGAACTCCTCGCGCAGGTCGATGGTGCCGCCGCGACCGCGGTCGAGGAAGGCCCGGGGCACCGTCAGCTCGGGCACCGCACCCGGGACCAGACCCGGCACCAGGAGTTCGGCGAGCGGCACGCTTGGGTTGGAGACCTTTCCATCGACGACGAGGATCAGCTCGTCGAACACGTTCCGGTTCTGATCGAACTTGATGCCGATCGGGAGCACCGGCAGGTCCTGCAGCTCGAGCGAGAAATAGACGTAGGGATCGAGGCCGCCCGCGCCGTCGGTCAGCAGCGTCTGCAGGCCGAGGCCGGCCGGCGACACCATGTCGTGCCGCCCGTCATCGTTGAGGTCACCCAGCGCGGGCAGGCCGAACGACGGCCGGGTCGGGTGAGCCGCGCCCTCGGAGAAGCCGCCGGCGCCGTCGCCACGCCGGACCAGCAGCCGATCGAACCCGAGGTCGTACAGGTCGGGCCGGCCATCACCATCGACCTCACCGATCCCGAACGCGAAGCCCTCCGACGCCGCGCTCGAGCTGAGCGCCAGCTGTCCGCTCGGCTGACGACACACGCCATCACCGCCGCACACGTACGCGTCCGGGCAGGCCACCGCCGCCGCCACGTCACAGGTCAGCCGGCACGCGGCCGCGGTCCCGACCGCGCCGCAGCCGACCCCATCGGGGCGGTCGCACTCCTCGCCCAGGTCGACCACGCCATTGCCGCACTGCCCGGGCGGCAGCTCGGCGAACTCGGTGCAGGCTGCCGACGCAGCCACGACGACCGCGCCGAGCGCGGCCTGGATCAACATCGCCTTCATCGTGCCCCCTGGCCGGTCCGCGGCCTGCTGGCTCACTTCGACTTGAACGGATCCTCGATCTGGTCGCGCCCGCCGACGCCCCCACC
>JAGPCO010000126.1 GCA_018058095.1 Kofleriaceae bacterium | reverse complement strand
CAACTCGGTCAAGCGCTGCCGAAGACCTCGCTTCGCGAGGACCACCGTCCACCACGTCAGCCTGCGCACCGTCGACACCCTGCCCAGGCTGCGCACCCACGCCGGCCGCGAGGTGCTCGAGCGCGCCTTGACGGGCGCGCGTGACCACACCCGCGTCACCGGCTTCCGCGTCCTGCACTATGCCCTCGAGGGCAACCACCTCCACCTCATCGTCGAGGCCGACGATGACACCGCGCTGTCGCGCGGCATGAAGGGGCTGGCGATCCGCCTGGCCCGCGGCTGGAACAAGGCCTTCGGCCGCTGTGGCCGGGTCTTCGCCGACCGCTACCACGCCCGCCCGGTCACCTCACCGACGCAGATGCGCAACACCCTGCGCTACGTCCTGTTCAACCACGTGAGTCATTCCATCCGGGATTGGCAGGCGAATCGCGGCCAGCTACGCCAGCGCCTGCGCTTCTTGGAGCCCGACCGCTGGTCGTCGGGACGATGGCACCCGACGAAGTCGGGTGTCTGGGTCATCGACGGGTCGCCGCCTCCCGCGGGCTCCCCGTTGAGCGCTCCGAAGACCTGGCTCGCGCGCGAGGGCTGGCTCCGCGCTGGCGGACCGATCGACCCGGCCGAGCTGCTGGACCGCCGCACTCCACGTCCTCCACGCGCGCGATGACGGTGCCCCGCCTCGAGAGGCCTGAGCGAGTCCGGCCGTCGCGGCGCCCTGAAGGCGTCAGAAGTCGATGCGAACGGTGGCGCCACCACCGCCCGGGGCCAGGGTCGGGGAGACCGAGACCTGGCGGGTGGACCGCTGACGACCGATGACCGCCGACGACTCCGTGCGCTTGCCGCCGGAGCTCAGGAACCCCTTGTAGACACCGACGAGAAACACCGCGCCTGACACGGCGGCGACGCCGTGTCCGATGTTGGTCATGCGCGCCTCCTTCTTGCCCTCGTCGCCACACGGCGTGCCGACGCCACAATCGGGCTGGTCCTCACGGTCCGAGTACTTCTGCCAGTACACGAAGGCCATCGCTTCGCCGCCGATCAGCCCCGCCAGCCCGACCCCTGCCATGACCTTCCAGCCGGTGCGAGAGTCCTCCGACACGGTCCCCTCGATGAGCTTGCCGCCGCCGCCGCCGCCGAGATCCGGGCCCGGCCCGATCTCGCCGCCGCCGCTGCCGCCGCCGTCGCCACCACCGTCGCCGCCTGGGCCGACGCCGCCGCCATCGTCCCCGCCGCCGCTCTTCTTGCGCATGGTCAGGGTCGCGCTCACCTCGCCGCCGGCGTCGACGTTGACGACCATCTCCTCCGGGTCGTAGCCCTCGGCCTGGACCGAGACCTTGTAGCGACCCTCGGGCACGTCGCGCAGCTCGGCCCGGCCCTTGGCGATGCGGCCCTTGGGCTGGCTGTCGAGGAGGACGGTCGCGCCCTCGACGTTGCTCTCGACCACCAGCGTGCCGCCGGCGCTGCCGCCGGTGACCCGCAGGTACATGCTCTTGCCCCAGCGCTCGAGATCGGTCGGGCCCGTCTCCTTGCCCGGGATGTTCTCGTTGACCGCGCGGATCTTCGTCTTCGACGACACCGACAGCAGCGTGAGCGAGACCTGGTAGCCCGACCGCGACTTGGTCACGCCGCCGTACAGCAGGTAGTCGGCGGTCAGCTCGCTGCCGATCTTGGCCATGCAGTCGCGCCCACCCGCGCCCTCGTCGTCACAGCCGATGAGCAGCTCCATGTCGACCTGCTCCTTGTCGGTCGAGCCGGCGGCGATGGTGTACGGCCCGCTGGCCTTCTTGGCCTGGTTGCGCAGGCCCTCGCTGAGGGCGCGCGCGACCTTGACCGACTTCTCGTCGATGCCGCCGCCGTCGTCCTTCACCTCGAGGCCGAGGATGGCGATGGTCGGCTTGGGGCCGGCCAGGGCGGTCCCGGTCGTCCCCACCACGACCATGGCCAGGGCGACCACGGTGACCAACATTGAGCAGGCAATGGAAACTACACGGTTCATGGGGCGCTCCCCGGCGATGACGCCAGGGGGGAAGCATACACGCTCCGGTCGGGCCGGTCCACGCCAGGCAGAGGCCGTCCGGTCCAGGTAGGCTGGGCCCATGCCGCGGGTGCTCGGGACGTTGTGGGCGCGGATCCTCATCCCGTTCGCCCTCGTCATCCTCACCTTCGTGGTGACGACCGTGCTGGTGGTCGCGTACATGGACGACGTCGGCGTCGAGATCCGGGTCATCCGCACCGGCTACCTGACCCTGGCCCTCAAGAGCAAGGACCTGGCCCGCAAGCAGGAGGACCTGCGCGAGTACGTCGCCAGCGACCTGGTCGGCGAGACCAACACGCAGCGGGTCCGGATCCGCCTCGAGTCGTTCCGCAAGATCCGGACCGGCCTGGTCACCACGGTCGAGCGGGTCGTGCAGCAGCTGGGCAACCTGCCGGCGCGCCACCGCCGGCGCCTGGCCGACACCGCGGCCCGCCTGGTCGCCCTGCAGCACGCGATCGACGAGCTCGATCCGGCGTACGCGACGCTGGCGACGGCGCCCCCGATCGAGGCGACCAGCCCGAACGCGGCGCCGGTCGAGCCGGCCCAGGCCGAGGCCGGGCGCGCCGCGCTCGAGCGGGTCAAGCTGGCCGAGGCCGAGATCACCAAGAAGGCGACCGAGCTGGCCGAGTACCAGGAGCGCTCGGTGACCTCGACCGCGCGCAACCTCGAGTACAACGCCAACCGGCTGCGCTGGTACACCATCTCGCTCAGCGCCACCGCGGTGGTGGTCGGGCTGCTGGTCGCGGTGTGGGTCGCCATCGCCCTGCGGCCGCTGCGCCGCCTGCGCGCCGGCGCCCAGCGGGTCGGCGCCGGCGACTACGGCGCGCGCATCGAGGAGACCGGCCCGGCCGAGGTGTCGGACCTGGCGCGCGAGTTCAACTCGATGGGGCGCGCCATCGAGCAGCGCGAGCGCGAGCTGGTGCGGAGCGAGCGGCTGGCCGCCGTCGGCAAGATGGCGGCGATGATCGCCCACGAGGTGCGCAACCCGCTGTCGGCCATCGCCCTCAACACCGAGCTGATGGGCGACGAGCTGAGCGCCGAGCAGCCCGAGGCGCGCGCGCTGTGCAAGGCGATCCAGCGCGAGGTCGATCGCCTGACCGCGATCACCGAGGAGTACCTGGCGTTCGCTCGCCTGCCCCGGCCCAAGCTGGCGCCCGAGGCGGTCAACCAGGTGGTCGAGCAGCTGGCCGCGTTCGCGCGCGACGAGCTGGGCAGCCGGCAGGTCGGGCTCGAGCTGGCGCTCGATCCGTCGATCCCGATCATCCCGGTCGACGCCGGCCAGCTGCGGCAGTGCCTCCTCAACCTGGTCCGCAACGCGAGCGAGGCGCTGGCCGGGCGCACCGACGGGGTGGTCCGGATCACCACCCGGGCCTGGCCCCGTCGGGTCGAGCTGGCGGTCAGCGACAACGGCCCGGGCGTGCCGGTCGACGTGCTGGCGCACATCTTCGACCCGTTCTTCTCGACCAAGGAGCGCGGCAGCGGCCTCGGGCTTTCTCTGACCCATCAGATCATCCGGGACCACGGAGGCGCGGTCCGGGTCCAGTCCGAGCCGGGCAAGGGCGCGACCTTCACCATCGAGCTCCCCGTCGGTGCGCCGGCGGTGCCGGCCACCTCGACGGCCAGCGACGACGTCGCCGCCGGGCCCGAGCCGGCGTGAAGTTGCGCCGACCACGCGGGCCGGGGGACAATGGGTGGGCGACCCCATGACCGACTCCAAGCCTGACGAGCGCGGCGCCGATCTGCGCCGGCACGAGCGTGCCGCCGTCACCTTGCTGGTCGAGTACGACGGCGCCGAGGACTTCGTCGGCGACTACACCGACAACCTGTCCAACGGGGGCACCTTCGTCGTCACCAGCCGCTCGCTCGAGCTCGGCACCGTGGTGCGCCTGGTCCTGTCCTTCCCTGGCCTGCTCGAGCCGATCGCCGTCGAGGGCCTGGTGCGCTGGAGCAAGAGCGAGGGCGAGCCGGGCGTCGGCGTCGAGTTCCAGCCCGGCCCGAGCCGCGATCGCCTGGCTGGCCTGGTCGACCGCATCCGCCAGGCCGACCCGCGCGTGGTGTCGCGGGTGGTCCGGGTCCTGGTGGCCGAGGACAACCCGCACGTGGCCGAGCTCATCCGCGACGGCTTGACCAGGTCGGCCCGGCGCGACTTCAGCGAGGGCCTGACCTTCGTGTTCACCACCGCTGGCAGCGGCCGGGACGCCATCGAGCACCTGCGCGCCGGCCAGTTCGACCTGGCGATCGTCGACGTGTACCTGCCCGTCCTCGACGGGGCGCAGGTCATCAGCACCGCCCGTGGTGAACTCGGGCTGGCCGACCTGCCGATCATCGCGGTGTCGGCCGGCGGCGACAGCGCCCGCGCCTCGGCGATGGCGGCCGGGGCCAACATCTTCATCGACAAGCCGATGCGGCTGCGCCAGGTGGTCGAGACGATCCAGCGCCTGGTCAAGCTCGGCGCCGGCCTGCCAGGCGGCGCTGGCCCGAGCCGGTGACGACGCCGGTCACGACCAGCCCGTAGCGCCGCAGCGGGCGCGCGGCCCGGCCCTCGACGTCGTGCCAGCGCGCCGCCAGCTGGCGCCAGGTCAGGCTGGTGGTGCCGAGGCGCGGCCACGGGTCGACCAGGTACACCCGGTGCCGGTCGAAGCCGACGGCGACCACCCAGTGGCCGTCGCTCCAGTGCCGCGACCACGCTGGCGGCGGCGGATCGGCCCAGGCCTGGATCGCCAGGAGCACGGGGTGGCCAGCCGCCAGCGCCGCCCGCAGCTCACCCCCAGGCAGCCCGCGCACCTCGCGCACCGTCAACCCGAGCCAGCGCGCGCCGCGCCGCAGGTGGACCGGGTCGCTGCCGGCCCGGCCGAACCGCATCGCCGCGACCAGCGCCGCCTCCGACGCGACCCGCCCACCCACGGCCTGGCTGGCCGCGCGCAGGGCGGCGGCGCCGCACGTGTGCGGGCGCTGCTGCCGCACCGGCGCCACCGGCAAGCGCACCCGGACCGGCGCAACGCGGGCGCCACGTGGGCGGGCGGCCTTCATCCAACCGAGTATAGTGCGCCGATGTTGACGTGGATCTTGCTCGGGCTCGGGGCTGCGGTCGCGCTCGTGCTGCTGGTGATCCTGCTGCTCGCGGCCGGCAAGCCGTCGACCTTCCGCATCGAGCGACGGACCGAGGTCGGGGCGCCCCCGGCCACGGTGTTCGCCCACCTCGAGGACCTGCGCCGGTGGCGCGGGTGGTCGCCGTGGGAGGGCCTCGACCCCAACCTCGAGCGCACGTACGACGGCGCCGAGCGCGGCGTCGGGGCCAGCTATGCCTGGAAGGGCAACAAGAAGGCCGGCGCCGGGCGGATGACCATCACCGACAGCCGGCCGGGTGAGCGGCTCGAGCTGCGCCTGCAGTTCACCGCCCCGTTCGCCGCGACCCACACCACCACGTTCACGCTGGTGCCCAACCCGGCCGGCACCGAGGTGCGCTGGCTCATGGAGGGCAAGAACGGCTTCGGCAGCAAGGTGTTCGCGGTCTTCGTCGACCTCGACGCGCTGATCGGCAAGGACTTCGAGAAGGGCCTGGCCAGCCTGCGCGGCGTGGCCGAGTCGGCGTAGCCGCTACAGCTTGGCGCGCAGCGCCAGCGCCTCGGCGTTCTCGGGCTCGGTCTTGAGCGCGGCGGCGATGGCGGCGCGGGCCTCGGCCTTCTTGCCGAGCGCGACCAGGGCGCGGGCCCGGCCGAGGTGGACCAGCGCCGGCCGGCGCGGCGCCGGCGTCAGCAGCAGCGCGCTGTCGTACGTGAAGAGCGAGCGCGCCGGATCACCGGTCTCGAGGTAGCCGCGGCCGAGGTCGCTCAGGATCTCCCAGTCGCCCGGGTTGATGAAGGTCGCCATCTCGCCGAAGGTGCGGACCTTGCCCCACTGGCCGAGCTTGCCGTAGCCGAGCACCAGCTTCTTGAGCGGGGCCAGCTGCATCTGCTCGATCATCGCGTAGTGCTCGAGCTCGGCCAGCGCCTCGCGCTGCTTGCCCTGCTTGCCGTACAGCTCGGCCAGCTCGCCGTACGGATAGCTGCGCTCGGGATCGAGCTTCTTGGCCGCGCACAGCTGCTGCTCGACCTCGGCGTCGGCGCCCTCGCTGCCGGCGATGGTGGCGAGCCGGACCCGGACGTCGAAGCTGTCGATGCCGCTTCCGACCAGGGCCTGGAACTGGGCCTTGGCGGCGCGGGCGTCGCCCGAGCGCAGCGCGATCTCGGCCAGCAGGTAGCGCGCCAGCGGCTGCTTGCGGTCGAGCCCGAGCGCCTTCTGCGCCGCCGCCTGGGCCTGCTCGACGTCGCCGGCGGCGTAGTGGCCGAGCGCGAGCCGGGCGTGCCGGGCCGGATCGCTCGGCTTGGCGTCGATGGCCTTCTCCAGCGTGACCAGGTCGTCGGTCCCGGTCGGCAGGCGGTAGGTGCCCTTGTACGGCGCCAGCCGGACCTGCAGGTAGGCGCGGAAGTCGGCGTCGAACTGGGCGATCGTGCGGCCGGTGATGGCCGGCACCACCTCGGGCGTCTCCTTGCCCTGGCCGAACATCTTGAGCGCCTCGACCACCTTGGGGAAGCCGTAGGTGGCGACGATGTACTCGAGGGTCACCGCCGACAGGTAGTAGGCGACCACGACCTGGCTGTTGTCGCCGCTCATGAAGCGGTAGTTGAGCTCGACCACCGACGGCAGCGTGCCCTCGACCACCGCGCCGTACAGGTCGGCGTCGTTCTCGCGCCGCCACTCCGGGCGAGCGACCAGGGTCTCGTACTCGGACAGGCCCTCGGTGAACCAGCGCGGCACCCGCGAGTTCGACAGCTGGATGGCGAAGACGTGGGCCAGCTCGTGCCACAGCACCATGCCCCAGTTGATGTCGCCGTTCGACGGCGACATCGCGGTGATGACCTGGCCGAAACACACGCCGAGCGCACCCAGCGACGGCAGGCCGACGGTGCGGATGGCGTAGTCCTGGGCGTCGGCGTACAGCTCGAGCACGACCGGCGTCTTCGGCGTGAACCCGTAGCGCCGGACCATGTCGGCGAAGGCCCGCTCCAGCGTCGGCTCGAGGTAACGCGCCAGCAGCTTCTGCTCGTCCTTGTGGTAGCGGATGCGGAACGACTTGGTGGTGGTGAAGGTGTACTCGCGCGGGATGGTCTTCTCGAACAGCTCGAGGGTGTTGAAGGTGCGGACGTTGTACTCGTCGCCCTTGAACGACTTCTCCAGCCACTCGAGGCCCTCCTTCTCCTTGCCCAGGCGCAGGTAGCCCAGGCCGACCCCGCTCATCGCCTCGAAGTGATCGGGCCGCAGCTTGATCGCCTCGGCCTCGAGGTCGATCGCCTCCTTGTAGCGGTGCTCGCGCACCGCGGCCCGGGCCACGACCCGGTAGAAGTCGGCGAAGGCCGGGTTGATCGCGAACGCCTTCTTCTTCTCGGCCTCGTACCGGGCCAGGTCGTCGCGCAGCCAGTAGATGGTGGCCCGGGTCGCCAGCGCCTCGAGGTGGGCCGGGTTGACGGCGGCGATGGCGTCGAGCGACTTGTGCGCGGCCTCCCACTGGTTGCGGTCGATCTCGACCGAGGCCCGCACCAGCAGCGCGCGCTGGTGGCGCGGGTTGATGGCGAAGGCCCGCTCGAGGTGGAAGCGGATGGCCTCGAGGTCGTACTTGCCCTCGATCTGCACCGCGGCCATGGCGGCGTGGGCGTCGGGGTGGTTGGGGTTGACCTTGAGGATCTCCTCGATGGTCTGCTCGGCCAGCTCGGGCGAGTACTTCTGCAGGAACAGGTCGGCCCAGGCGATGGCGGCCTCGGTCAGGCCCGGATCCAGCTTGGTCGCCTCGCGGTACGAATCGTTGGCGAGCTGGAACTGGGCGGTGACCCGCGCCGCCTCGGCCAGGAAGTAGACCTGGTGGGCGTCGTCGAGATCGATGGCGCGGGCGTCGAACTCGTCGATGGTCCGCGCCACCAGCGCCGCCGCCTCGGCCTTGGCGCCGGCCTCGAGCAGCACGGCGATGAGCTGGTGCCGGGCCCGGCGGTCGTCGGGCCGGGCCTTGGCCAGTGCCTCGAGGTCGGCCCGCATGGTCGCGCCCTGGCCGAGGGTGCGGGCGGCGCGTGCGGCCATGACTCGCCCCTGGGCGTTGATGGCCGGGTCCTTGCTGCGCGCGACCTCCTGCGCGGTGGCCAGCGCCGCGGCCAGCTCGCCGGTCTCGAGCTGGGCCCGCGCCAGCAGCAGGCGCGCGGCCGGTCGATCCTTGCCGCTGACCGCGGTCAGCTCGGCGATGGCCGCCTTGTAGTCGCCGCCGATCAGCTTGTCGCGGCCGCTGGCGAGGTCGGCCCGGGCCGCGCCCGCCGTCACTGCCAGGGCGATCGCGACCACCACCGGGACCACGGCCGGGAAAACTCGCATGCCTCGAATCTGGGCGACGACGCCACGCCTGTCAAACTGCGCCGGTGTTATGCTGGCGGTGATGAGCGAGCGGGCCCACGACGGCGCAGCGGCCGACACCGGCATCTACGCCGACTGGGATCGCTTCCTCAAGCAGGCCATCCGCGAGTACTACGACCGCGGCTGGACCACCCGGCGCGGCAACTTCATCGCCCTGCTCATCGCCAGCGGCCAGACCGCGGTCGGCCTGGCCAAGGACTCGGTCGTCGATGGCTCCGGCGCCAAGAAGGTCGCCATCGGCGCCGGCCTGGCGGTGGCGCTGCGGGTCGGCCTCAAGTACGCGCTGGGCGGCCCGCTCGGCTTGGTCCTGACCGTCGCCGCTGGCGCCTCGATGGTCACGTACTTCATCCGCAACCAGAAGGACATCGTCCGCCGGGTCGGCGTGTACAAGGGCCAGATCACCGAGCACCACACCCGCTACGACGAGATCGTGACGGGCTGGCGCGACGGCAAGTACCCGGCGGTCGATCGCAACCTGATGATCGACGGCCTGATGAAGCGGTTCATCACCCAGGTCGACGAAGCGGCATGACGCACCCGAGGCCGACGCCCTCGTCCAGCCTGGCCGGGCCGGCCTGGGCCACGCTGGTCGCGCTGGTGCTCACGGTGATGCTGGGGACGCCGCGGCTGGCCTGGGCCGAGGGTCGTGCCAGCGCGAGCGGGACCGGCGCGGCCGGTCACAGCAAGACGGCGCCGCCGCGCAAGGACCGCATCGTCGGCGTGCTCGACGTCCGGGTCAGCAACCTGTCGCAGGCGGTGGCCGAGCAGTTCGAGCAGCGGCTGGAGGATCAGCTCGAGCTGCAGCTCGGCTCGGTCGACGCCTGGTTCGCGCCGCGCAAGCAGATGCAGCAGCGCCTGGCCGCCTCCACCAAGTGGTCGCCTGGGTGCCAGTCCGGCCCGTGCCTGGCCGAGGTCCGGGTCCAGACCGGGGCCGAGCTGGTGCTGGTGGTGTACCTCGACGCCGTCGGCTCGAGCTACCGCTACGTCATCACCATGCTCCGGACCGACACCGGCGCGGTGGTGTCGCAGCTGAGCGACACCTGCGCGGTGTGTACGCTGGAGGAGGCCCTCAGCGATGCGACGATCAAGGCCAGCGGGCTGGTCAACGAGGCGCCCGACGACCTCGGCAGCCCGCTCGGCGCTGGCGAGCGCCTCGAGCAGGAGCTGATCGCGCCGCTGCGGGCCCGCGCCGCGCGGGGGCCGCGCCGGCTGCGGCAGGGCGCGCTGGTGCTGGCCGGCCTGGCCGTGCTGGCCGCCGGGGTCGGCGGCTACTGGGCCTCATCCGACGACGATCGGCTGGCCCGACCGACGCTGGGGGCGGCCGCTGGGCTGGCCGGCGGGGCGCTGCTCGGGTTCGGCCTGTCGTTCACGATCGACTGAGGGCGCGCGTCCCCGGCTGCGGCATCGATCACGCCCCACCGTCGGCGACGGCCTGCTAGCATCCGGGCGATGTCGCGTCGCCCGCTGGCCCTGTCTGCCTGTGCCGCGCTGGCCGTGCCGGCCTGCGTGGTGCCCGAACCGGGCCCGCCGCCCGAGGCGTTGTTCGTCACCCTGGCCGCGGCGCGCAGCGCCGACACCTTCTACCACCTGCCGTTCCCGTCGGACCTGCGCCGCACCGCCGAGGGCCGGCTCGACCTGACCGGCCTGCCCGAGCCGAGCCCGCTGTTGCCGCGCTACCGGCAGGCGATCGAGGACCACCTCGACGGCTTCGGCCTGAACGCGGCCATGTTCGCCCGCTTCTCCGGGCCGCTCGACACCACCCGCCTGCCCGACCCGGCCGGCACGCTCGAGCCGGCCGCCCCGGTCTACCTGGTCGACGTCGACCCCGACTCGCCCGGGCGTGGCCAGCGGGTGCCGCTGGTGCTGGCGTACCGGGCCGAGGAGAGCTCGACCATCGGCGCCGACGCGCTGATCGCCCGGCCCTACCCCGGCTTCGCGCTCGACGAGGGCACCACCTACGCGCTGGTCATCACCGATCGTCTCGGCGCGACCGCGTCGACGGTGTTCTCCGCCGCCCGCGCCGCCGCCCCGGCGACCGACCCCGAGGTCGTTGCCATCCAGGCGGCGTACGCCCCGCTGTGGGCCTACCTCGACGAGCCCGGCGGCGACGAGCGTGGCACCGTGGTCAGCGCCGCGGTCTTCACCACCCAGCACGCGACCGACGTGGTGCCGGCGGTGCGCGCGGCCATCGCCGCCGTGCCGGCGCCGAGCGCGACCGGCCTGGTCCTGTTCGCCGACAACCCCGGCTACGTCGTCTACGACGGCAGCTTCGACGCGCCCAGCTTCCAGCGCGGCCTGCCGCCGTACGACACCGAGGGTGACATCGTCATCGGCGCCGATGGCCTTGCCGTGGTGCAGCGGACCGAGACGCTGCGGTTCGCCGTCGCCATCCCCGACGGCCCGGTGCCGCTGACCGGCTGGCCGCTGGCGGTGTACCAGCACGGCACCGGCGGCGACTACCACTCGTTCGTCGACGACGGCACCGCGGCCAGGCTGGCCTCGGAGGGCATCGCCTCGGTGTCGATGGACCAGGTCCTGCACGGCCCGCGTAACCCCGGCCGCAGCCCCGACCTCGACTTCTTCAACTTCACCAACCCGCTGGCGGCGCGCGACAACGTGGTGCAGGGCGCGGCCGACTGCTTCAGCCTGGCCCGGCTCGGCCTCGGCCTGTCCGTCGACGATCAGGGCCGGACCAACACGTTCGACCGCGACCGCCTGTACTACTTCGGGCACTCGCAGGGCTCGACCACCGGCGCGCTGTACGTGGCCTTCGCCGACGACCTCAAGGCCGCGGTCCTGTCGGGCTCGGCCGGCGGCCTGTACCTCAGCCTCATCCACAAGACCGAGCCGGTCGACATCCCGAGCGCCGTCAGCGCGCTCCTGCGCGACGACCCGCTCGACGAGAACACCCCATCGCTGGCCATCCTGCAGACCTGGATCGAGCGTGGCGACGCCCTCAACTACGGCAAGTTCTACGCCCGCGCGCCCGGCCCGCGCAGCGACGGCAGCGGGCCGCTGGCGCCGCGCAACGTGCTGCAGACCGACGGCCTGGTCGACACCTACTCGCCCAACATCAACATCCGCGCCCTGGCGGTGGCCATCGGTGGCGATCAGGTCACGCCGGTGCTCGAGCCGATCGAGGGCCTGGCCCTGCGCCAGCGCACGCCGGTCAGCGCGCCGGTCAGCGCCAACCTGGCCGGGGCGACGGTGGCGGTGGCGCAGTACCCGCAGCGGCAGGGCTCCGACGGCCACTTCGTCGTGTTCGACGTGCCGACGGCGATGATCCAGGCGCAGCGCTTCCTCGGCAGCCACGCCCGCACCGGGGTGGCCACCGTCGAGGTGCCGTGACGTGAGCCGGGCCGGGCTTGACCGGCGCCAGCTGCTGCGCGGCGCCGCGGCCGCCGCTGGCAGCCTCGTGCTCGGCTGCCAGCCGGCCCGGGTCGGCAAGGGCAGGACGGTGCGGGCCGTGACCCAGGTGGTGGCGGCCAGCGCCAGCCGCGACGGCGCCGGGGTGGCGCTGCGGCGCTGCCTGGGCGGACGGGCGCTGCCGATGGTCGACCCGTTCCTCCTGCTCGACGAGATCCACAGCGCCGACCCGGCCGACTACCAGGCCGGCTTCCCGACTCACCCGCACCGTGGCTTCGAGACCGTGTCGTACCTCTTGCGCGGCGGCTTCCGCCACCGCGACAGCGTCGGCAACAGCGGCTTCATCGTCGACGGCGGCGCGCAGTGGATGACGGCCGGGCGCGGCATCTTGCACGAGGAGATGCCGGCGCCTGGCCCGGGCGGCGGCACCGAGGTGTGGGGCCTGCAGCTGTGGGTCAACCTGCCGGCCGCGCGCAAGTGGGACCGCCCGCGCTACCAGGATCTGGGCGCCAGCGCCGTGCCCGAGCTCGACGTCGACGGCGCGCGCGTGCGCCTGGTCGCCGGCGCGCTCGGCGGCCAGCGCGGCCCGGTCGATGGCATCGCCACCGGCCCGACCCTGCTCGACGCCACCGTGCCGGCCGGGGCCACCCTGCGGCACGACCTGCCCGGCACCGACAGCGCGCTGGTGTACGTGCTGGAGGGCGCGCTCGCTCTGGGCGCCGAGGCGCGGATGGTCGCGGCCGGGTCGCTGGCCGTGTTCGGGCCGGGCCAGGTCGCCGTGCTCGGCGGCGGCGCCGCCGGCGGCCGCGCCCTGCTCATCGCCGGCGCGCCCATCGGCGAGCCGGTGGCCCGGCGCGGCCCGTTCGTCATGAACACCGCGGCCGAGCTCGAGCAGGCCTTCGCCGACTACCGCAGCGGCCGCCTCGCCGGCGGGTGAGGCGAGCTGAGCCAGTCGACGACCTGGGCTGGACCCGCACACTCCAACGTAAACGTAAACGTAGACGTAGACGTCGACATTGACCTCATCATTGACGTCTACGTGAACGTGACCCTTGACGGCGACGGCGACGGCGACGTCTACGCCACCGTTTGACGCCCCATCGACCTTGGCGCGGCTCGTACCCGGTCGGCGGTGGAATCGACGTCCATGTCAACGTCGACGTCCATGTCAACGTCGACGCCCAGGTTCACGTCGCCGTCGCCCACAAGGTCGCCGTCGAGGTAGAGGTAGAGGTCAAGGTCGTCGTCGATGCCGACGCCCGAGGTCGCCGCGCGTGGCCTCGCGCGCCACGGTCGCCACGGGCCCGGTAGACCGCCCGGCCCGGCCGCGGTATGAGCGCGGCATGGACGTCTCCCCTGCCCTGCGCGCCCTCGGCCTCGACCCGGCCCACCTGCCCGGCGGCACCGGCCCGGCGCTCGAGGCGCGCTCGCCCATCGACGGCAGCCGCACCACCAGCGTGCGTGGCCACAACGCCGACGAGGCCAGCGCCGCCGTGGCCCGGGCCCAGGCGGCGTTCGCGGCCTGGCGGCTGGTGCCGGCGCCGCGCCGCGGCGAGCTGATCCGCCTGTTCGGCGAGGAGCTGCGCGCCCACCTGGCCCCGCTGGCCGAGCTGGTCACGCTCGAGGCCGGCAAGATCGGCGCCGAGGCCCGCGGCGAGGTGCAGGAGATGATCGACATATGCGACTTCGCCTGTGGGCTGTCGCGCCAGCTGTACGGCCTGACCATCGCCTCGGAGCGGCCGGGTCACCGCATGGCCGAGACCTGGCACCCGCTCGGCGTGGTCGGCGTCATCTCCGCCTTCAACTTCCCGGTCGCGGTGTGG
Source organism: Kofleriaceae bacterium (assembly GCA_018058095.1). GTDB lineage: Bacteria > Myxococcota_A > Polyangia > Haliangiales > Haliangiaceae > JABFXX01. The sequence goes on along the minus strand of JAGPCO010000126.1, from coordinate 8,977 downwards.
GCCTGGAACTTCGCGCTGGCCGTGGTGTGCGGCGACAGCGTGGTGTGGAAGCCGTCGGACAAGACGCCGCTGACCGCGCTCGGCTGCCAGGCGGTGTTCACCCGCGCGCTGGCCCGCTTCGCCGCCAGCGGCCCCGCCGCCCCGGCCGGGCTGAGCGAGGTCGTGCTCGGCGGCGCCGACGTCGGCGCGGTGCTGGTCGACGACCCGCGGGTGGCGCTCTTGTCGGCCACCGGCTCGACCCGGATGGGCCGCGCCGTCGCGCCGCGGGTCGCCGCCCGCTTCGGCCGCAGCCTGCTCGAGCTGGGCGGCAACAACGCGATGATCGTCGCGCCGTCGGCCGACCTCGAGCTGGCGACCCGGGCCATCGTGTTCGGCGCCGCCGGCACCTGCGGCCAGCGCTGCACCACGCTGCGCCGGCTCATCGTCCACGCCTCCGTCCAGGGCGCCGTGCTGGCCCGGGTCGAGCGCGCCTACGACCAGCTCCGCGTCGGTGACCCGCGCGAGGCGTCGACGCTGGTCGGGCCGCTCATCGACCGCGCCGCGTTCGACGCCATGCAGGCGGCGCTGGCCCAGGCCCGGGCCGAGGGCGGCACCGTGCGCGGCGGCGAGCGGGTCGCGGTCGGTGGTGCCGACGGCGGCTACTACGTGCGGCCGGCCCTCGTCACCATGCCGGCGCAGAGCGCCGTCGTCTGCCAGGAGACCTTCGCGCCCATCCTGTACGTGTTGACCTACCAGGAGCTCGACCAGGCGCTGGCCCTGCACAACGCGGTGGCCCAGGGACTGTCGTCGGCGATCTTCACCACCGACCTGCGCGAGGCCGAGCGGTTCCTGTCGCCGGCCGGCAGCGACTGCGGCATCGCCAACGTCAACATCGGCACCAGCGGCGCCGAGATCGGCGGCGCCTTCGGCGGCGAGAAGGAGACCGGCGGCGGCCGCGAGTCGGGCTCCGACGCCTGGAAGAGCTACATGCGGCGGGCCACCAACACCGTCAACTACTCGTCCGAGCTGCCGCTGGCCCAGGGCATCGTCTTCGCCTGAAGGAGCACCCCATGATCGATCACCTCAGCATCACCGTCAGTGACCTCGACCGCAGCGTGGCGTTCTACCAGCAGGCGCTGGCCCCGCTCGGCATCGAGCTGATCAAGCGGTACGGCAACCAGGCCGCCGGGTTCGGCAGCGACGGCAAGCCCGACTTCTGGCTCGGCCAGGGCCCCGGCACCCACCACAACCACGTCGCCTTCCGCGCCGCGCGGCGCTCGCTGGTGCGTGCCTTCCACCAGGCCGCGCTGGCCGCCGGCGGCACGGACCACGGCGCACCGGGGGTGCGGGCGATGTACCACCCGCACTACTACGGCGCGTTCGTGCTCGATCCGGACGGCCACAACATCGAGGCGGTGTGCCACGAGCCGTACCTGGGCTGAGCGGCATCGAAGGCTCGAGTCGCCATGCGTATCGCTCAGCTGACCGACCTGCACATCAGCGACCCGACCAGCGTCAACGAGACGCAGCTGCGCACCGGGCCCCACCTGGCGCGGGCGGTGGCCCACCTGTGCGGGCCGGCGCTGCGGCCCGACTGCGTGCTGCTGACCGGTGACCTGGTCGAGCACGGCCGCGCCGACGAGTACGCCCGCCTGCGCGAGCTGCTGGCCCCGCTGCCGATGCCGGTCTTCGTCGTGCCCGGCAACCACGACGACCGGGCGGCGATGGCCGCGGCCTTCGCCGATCACGCCTACCTGCCGCAGGACGGTGGCTTCTTGCACTACGCCGTCGACGACGCCGGGCCGGTCCGGCTCGTCGGGCTCGACACCGTGGTGCCGGGCAAGCCGAGCGGCGAGCTGTGCGCCGAGCGGCTGGCCTGGCTCGACGCCCGCCTGGCCGAGCAGCCGACGCGGCCGACGCTCGTCTTCATGCACCACCCGCCGTTTTCCACCGGCATCGCGGCCATGGACGCGATGGGCCTGGCCGGCGCCGACGCGCTGGCGGCGGTCCTGCGCCGTCACCCGCAGGTCGAGCGCGTGGCCTGCGGCCACCAGCACCGGCCCATCACCCGGCGCTTCGCCGGCACCGTGGCCATGGTCGCGCCGGCCACCGCCCACCAGCTCGCGCTCACGCTGCCACCCGGGCGCGAGCTGGCGCTGGTGATGGAACCGCCGGCGTGTGCGCTGCACCTGTGGCTCGGCGAAGCCGACGGCCTGGTCAGCCACCTGTCGGTCATCGGCAGCGAGCGACCGCCCTACCCGCTGTACGACGGCGAGCGCTGGATCGCCGGCGGCCCGCTGCCGCCGGGCTTCCACCCGCCCGAGTGACGCCGCCCTCGGTGTAGGCTCTCCGTCGATGAGCGAAGCCGAGCCCGATCGCGCTGCCAGCATCCCGCCCGACGCCGTGTGGGTTCCCGACCGCAAGGAGTTCCGGGTGTCGCGCCTGGTCGACGACCTGCCCGAGGGTGAGGTCCGCTGGTACCGCCCCGATGGGACGCTGGCGTGTGTCAGCACCTACGCTGGCGGCAAGGGCAACGGCCCATACGAGCGCCTGCACCAGACTGGCGAGTGGTCGCAGCGCGGGCAACAACGCGACGGCAAGCTCGACGGCCTGTGCCGGTGGCGGCGCGCGACCGGGCCGACCACCGAGAGCACGCTGCCGCCGGTGGTACCGGAGAACGTGCGCGAAGCGCGCATCCTGTACCAGGACGGGCTGCCCGGGCCGAGCCGCTACTACGACGCCGACGGCGTCGAGCTTCGGCAGAGCGGCCAGCCGCTGCCGCCGCGCCCGGCCACGGTCGACGACCGCGCCGGCTTCTCCGAGGACGGCGAGGTGTTCTTCTTCGGCCTGGGCGCCCAGGATCCCAAGACCCGACGCGGCACCTGGACCTGGTGGTCGGCCGGTGGGGTGCACATCCAGACCCACGAGTACCAGGCCGGCGGCAAGTGTATCGCCGAGCTGGTCAACCACCCCGACGGCGCACCCAAGCTGCGTAGCTACCGGGACGCGCGCGGGTGGCGCCTGGTCCAGCGCTGCTTCGCCCCCGGCGGCGCCGAGGTCGACACCTCGGGCGACCCCATCCCGCCGCGCCCGGCCGGGCTGCCGGCCGACGTGGTGTTCGACTCGATGAACACCCGCTGGGTCGGCGGCTTCGATCCGGCCACGCTGCCGCCGATGGGCGAGATCACGCTGTATGGCCTCGACGGCACGCGTCAGCAGACGCTGACGTTCGCCGGCGGCCACCTGCGCCGGGTCCAGCTGTACAACCGCGACGGCCGGGTCTGGCACGAGACCAACCACGACGAGCTCGGTCAGGAGATCCGCGACGTCGTCACCTACGACGACGGCAGCCCGCGCTACCTCATCGAGCGGACCTACGCCGGCACCGACCTGACGGCCGTCGACATCACCGTCGGCGAGCGCACCATACGCGGCCGCAAGGCCGAGGGCGGCATGGCCTACGAGTTCCACCTCGGCGGCGCGCTCGAGGCGCGCGGCCTGGTCGCCGACAAGAAGAAGGCGTCGGGCGTGTGGGAGTTCGTCCACGCCGGCCAGACCCACCAGGTCGACCTGACCGGCCTCGGCCTGCGCGCCGACGTCGACGAGGACTTCGAGCCCGCGCCGCTGCTCGGCATCGCCTTGCTCGACCGCGACTCGTACCCCGAGGTCGACGCCTTCACCGGGATGGAGCCGGTCGACTGGGCCGACACCCCGAGCTGCTACGGCAAGAACACCCAGCACTTCGCCCACTACCTGCGGGCGCTGGTGGCCGAGGTGCCAGCGGTCCGGCGCGCCGCGCTGTCGCGGATCGCCAGCGAGACGCTGCACCAGGGCACGATCTACGTCGCCACCGCCCGGGTCATCCCTTTCGTGATGCGCCTGCTCGACCACCCCCGCGCCAGCGTCGGCGCGCTGCTCGACTACCTCGAGGCGGTGACCTCGCAGGCTCACGCCTACCGCGAGCAGGCGCTCGAATGGGACGAAGACAGCGACGACCGGGTGGCCGTGCTCGACACGCTGGCCGCGCTCGAGCAGGGCTTTGCTCACCTCGCCCCGCTGGTCGACGCGCCCGATCCGGACCTGGTGGCGGCGGCGCTGGCGCTGGCGGCGCGTGCCGGCACCCAGGGCACGGCGCTGCTGCAGCAGGCGGCCACCCACGATCGCTGGCAGACCGCGGCGACCGCGGTGCACGGCCTGCTCGGCCAGGACGGGCTCGGCGCCGAGCAGGCCGCGCCGTGGCTGGAGCACCCCGACCCGATCGTCCGCTTCTCCGCCGCCATCGCCACCGCGCAGCGGCTCGGGCCGGCGTCACCCGCGCGCACCAGCGTGGTGCTCGGGGAGGCGATCGACCACGAGGCCGAGCTGGCGCCGCGCTTCGCCCAGCTGCCGTTCGTCAAGGGCCGCCTGCTGGCCTACGCCGCGCTGCACCTGGGCAACGTGCGCGACCAGGTGGCGATGGCGCGGGTGATGGAGCTGGCCGGGCGCCTGGGCGACCTGGACGTGTTCACCCTGGATTCGGTCACGGCCGGCCTGCTGGCGCTCTGTTTCGGCGACGGCACGCCGCCCTATGCGCCGGACTTCGTCGACGTGCTGACCACGCTCTCCAGCTGCGGTCGCCTCGAGGGCTTCGCCAACTTCTCGCAGACGTCGGCGCGCTTCGGCCTGCCCGGACACCTGGCCGGCTACCGCGCCCTGATCGAGGCCCTGCGCAGCGCGCCAGATCCGACGGCGCACATGGCCACGGTGCTGAGGCGGGAGGAGGAAGATGGGGATGACGAGGAAGACGAGGCGCAGGAGTAGTTGCGGCTCAGGCCTCGAGCTGGCACGGGCACTCCCCGGCCGCGAGGAACTTCCCGATCGAATCACGGCACGCTGGGCACCCAAGGTAGCCGAGGCGCTTGTAGCCGCCGCCGGCTGGAGCCCCACCCGAGGTCTCCGCCAGGGCCTGCTGATCGAGGGCGCGTGGGGCGAGACGCTTGGTCGGCTTCCGGATCATGTCGCCAGGTATTGCAAGCCAGGATCCAGGCCCTCGCCACCAGCTTCCTGGCACTTGCACCCGCGCTGGTGATCACGAAGTGCAACCGGGGAGAACCCGGGACTCGATGTGCAAGCGGCCGGGGTGCACAAGCGGGCGTCAATCGCAGCCGGTCATCGGGTTGGACTGGATGCTGGCCAAGTGGCGGGCGCCGGCGATGAGCTGGAACTCGAAGCTGAAGGTGCGGTTGTCGCCGACGAAGTCACAGCGTGGTGGGGTGGCGGCGGTGCAGCTCGGGCTGTTGGCGCGGACCGCCTGCGGCAGCTCGTCGCCGCGGACGCTGCCGCGGGTGACCTCGTCGCGCCCGGCCGGCACCAGTGGGCGTTCGCCTGGGCAGACCTCGTGGAAGACGCTGACCGCGCCGGTCGGCGGCAGGAAGTCGCGCAGGTACGTCCGGCGGGCCGGACGCTCCAGCCCGGCGATGAGGCAGAGCGCGCGGGTCAGCGCGCCCGGCGACGCCGTCGCGCTCCAGCGCGGCAGGTAGCCGGCGTCACCCGCCGCCGCCAGCAGCTCCGCGGCCATCATCGCCCCGTCGCACGCGCCGGCCCGGGCCAGCAGCCGCTGCTCGTCGGCGCCGAGCCCGGCCACGGCGGCGCGCAGCGCGGCGGCCTCGCGGCGGTTGTCGGAGGCGCCGTCGAGGCGCTGATCGAGCGCGCGCGCGGCAGCCAGCTCGGCCGCGGTCGGGTCGGCGGTCGCCACCGCCACGCCCGGCGTGGCGCCATCGAGCAGCCCCGGCGCCGGCGCATCCAGGACGGCCCCCGCCGCGTCGCCCGCGCCCGACGCGTCGCCAGCGCCCGCGTCGCCGGCGCCCGACGCGTCGCCCGCGCCCGCGTCGCCGGCGCTCGGGGCGCCTGCGTCGCCGACCAGCACCAGCGGCGCCGCCGCATCGCCGCGCCCGGGCGTGATGGTCGTGGCCGGGCGCTCCTCGCGCCGTCCACCACAACCGGCGGCGGCCGCCACCACGCCGAGCAGGCCCACGGCAGCGAACACCCTCGCGGCACCCCAGCGGCTCATGACCAGACCATGCCACGCCGCGGCTTGCGCTGCCGCCGGTGTTCGCGATGGAGCGGCCAGCGCCACGGGCGTACGCTCTGCCCATCCCCATGCCGAGTCACGTGTGGATGCGTCGTCTGGTACCGGCACTGCTGGCACCCTCGTTCCTGGGCCTCGCCGCGTGTTCGGGCGAAGGCTTCACCCTCGAGGTCACGGTGTTCCAGAACGGTGGGAACGCCCAGCAGCACACCCTGGACTTCTTCTTCACTGACCAGCAGCCGATCTCCGGGCCCTTTGTCGTCGACTATCCGGACCTGGAGTCGGCGTGGACGGATCCGCCGCTCATCAAGGTCAGCGTCGACGGAGGACCGCTACTGGGCTACGAGACCGTGGGGTTGTGTATCGGCTACGGCCCGGTCGTTCGCGAGGAGCTCACGCTGTCGATGGCGTACGTCAACGATGCCCTGGTCGGCAGCCCGTCGTCGATCTGCTGGACGCCCGACGACATGATGATCGTCGTGCGCACGTAGCGCGCGGCGCCGCGTTTGTTCGTACCGCGCCTACCCGGCGCCGAGCGCAGCGATCTCGTCGGCGCCGAAGCCGTAGTCGCGCAGCACCGCGGCGCTGTGCTCGCCGCGGCGGGGCGGGATGGTCGGCGCGGCCGGGGCGCCGAGCGGGGTGCGCAGCTGGCGGATGGGGCCGAGGGCGCCGCCGTCGAGCTCGAAGAACACGGCGCGGGCCTGGTGCAGCGGGTGGTCGGCCAGCTCGGCCGGCTCGAGCACCGGCTCGCAGCAGCAGTCGTGCGCGGCCAGGATCGTCACCCACTCGGCCAGCGTCTTGGTCGCCAGGATGGCGGCCAGCTCGGCGCGGATGCGGGCCTGATCGGGGCTGACGCCGGCCAGCTCGGCCACGCTGCCGGTGCGGCCGATGGCCTGGTTGAAGGCCAGCCAGAACTTGGGCTCGAGCCCACCGACCGACAGGTAGCGGCCGTCCTGGGTCCGGTAGATCTGGTAGCAGGCCATCCCGCCGTTGAGGGTCTCGGCGCCGCGGCTGGGCACGGCGCCGCAGTCGAGGTTGCCGAGCTCGGTCGCCAGGAGCGCCATCGCCCCCTCGGTCATCGAGATGTCGAGGTGGGCGCCGCGCCCGGTCCGGTCGCGCTGCAGCAGCGCGGCCAGGATGCCGGTCGCGCTCCACAGCGTGCCGCCGGCGAGGTCGGCGATCTGCACGCCGGGCATGGCCGGGGCGCCGCCGGCCTCGCCGCCGCCCATCGCCAGCACTCCGGCCAGGCTGACGTAGTTGAGATCGTGCCCGGCCCGGTCGGCGTACGGCCCGGTCTGGCCGTAGCCGCTGATCGAGCACACGATCAACCGCGGGTTGATGGCGCTCAGCGCGGCGTAGCCCAGGCCGAGCCGGTCCATCACGCCCGGGCGAAAGCTCTCGACCACGACGTCGGCCTGCGCCGCCATGCGCCGCAGCGCCTCGGCCCCGGCTGGGGCCTTGAGGTCGAGGGTGAGCGAGCGCTTGCCCCGGTTGATGGCCAGGTAGCGCCCCGACAGGTCACCCTTCTTGGGCGGGATGACCCGCAGGTAGTCGCCGACGTGTGGGTCCTCGATCTTGACGACGTCCGCGCCGAGGTCGGCCAGGATCATCGTCAGGTACGGACCCGGCAGCAGCCGGGACAGGTCGAGCACCCGGACCCCGGTCAGCGCGCCGGCCAGCGGCCCGCCCGGGGTCACCGGCGGGGAGCCGGTCGGCATCCGATCACGCCTTGGCGAGATCGAAGAACTGCTGCAGCTTCATCGCCAGCATCGGGTCACCCGACACGCGCAGGCGGCCCTGGAAGTACAGCTGCATGCCGGCGTTGGGGTCGGCCAGCATCGCCTTGAAGTCGTCGTGGGTGACCTCGATGGTGCACTGCGCCTTGCCGCTGTCGCCGGTGGCGCAGGTCGGCGGGTCGGAGGTCAGGTCGACCGTCCAGTCGCCGCCGCCCTCGCCGGCGATCTTGAAGCCGTAGATCGCGTTGACCTCACGGGCCTTGTCGGGGAAGCGCTTGAGCCCCTCCGGGATCATGACGTTGAACAGTTCCTGCGCGTCCTTGGGCAGAGCGACCATCGTGGTTTCCTTTGCGACGCGGGCATCGGCCCGACGTTCGTCGCGGTGTACCGCGGCCCCCGGAGGTGGTCAAGCCACCGCCCGAGCCCGAAAACGGCCACGCGCGCGCCCGGCAAGCAGGCGCGCGCGTCGGGCGAAACGCGGGGATCTCGTCAGAGCGGCGGCAGGTCCTGGTCGGCGAAGGCGCACGCGCTCGCGTCGCCCTCGGTCGCGGCCGGGTTGTACGACTCCTCGTAGAACGAGCGGCGGAAGTCGGTGCCCCAGCACTCCGAGGCGGTGCCGACGACGGCGCCGAGATCGCCGCCGGAGATGCGCAGGTCGGCCCGGCCGGCGCCGTCGCCCTGCCAGCGCGAGCGGATGACCGCGTCCTCGGCCAGCGCGCCCTCGTCCTCGGAGTCGGCGTGGATGGCGAACACCATGTCGCCAGCGCCGTCCGCGGCCTCGGCGTACGCGTAGTCGAAGTGGACCGGGGTCGGCACGCCGGCGCGGTCCTCGACGCCGTCGATGCCCATGTCGAGCTGGCGGGCGGCGAGGTCGTACACCACCTCGACCTGACCGGCGGCGTCGTTGTCGATCGGGTTGACCCGCTCGGCCGCGTCGAAGTCGATGGCGAAGTTGCCGGTGCCCTGGCCGTCGGCGGCGCCGGGCAGCGCGTTGCCGGAGATCACCACCTCGAAGCTCGCGCCGGCCACGGTCTTGTTGCGGCCCGACAGCGCGTAGTCGTAGCTGCCATTGGCCTGCTCGGCCACCTCGAGCTTGTACTCGGCCGGGTCGAGCGCGTCGCTCCACGGGCCCCAGGTCGCGGTGTTGCCGCTGACGCTGGTCACCGGGAACTGGACGATGGTGTGGACCAGGATG